>MFNE01000021.1 GCA_001783695.1 Candidatus Lambdaproteobacteria bacterium RIFOXYD2_FULL_50_16 | reverse complement strand
CCCCAGCAGAGGGACGCGAGATAGGGAGTAGTCCGCCTAGACTTGGGCGGGGTGAGGATTTAGGGGGTAATCCCCCAGCAGAGGGACGCGAGATAGGGAGTAGTCCGCCTAGACCTGGGCGGGGTGAGGATTTAGGGGGTAATCCCCCAGAAGAGGGAAGCGAGATGGGGAGTAGTCCGCTTGGATAGTGACAAGGGATAAATGGGGGAAATATGGGGTCCTGACCTGGGATAGAACAGGCTAGGATCCTAGTGGAGACGAGTGCCGTAAATCAAGGTAGGGCATTGTTGTGCAGACTATTGAATTGGACGGCTCTTCTGAAAGAGGGAGGACGGAAAACTAGGTTTATTAAGGCGCAGAATCCCGTAAAAAGGAGTTTTGCCAGGGATAGAGGGCTATTTAAACGCTATACTAGGCTCTTGGCCCAAAAACCCAGATTCTCCCCAAAAGGAAGACCTAAAAATTGTGGGTCACCCTTAGTGGAGTGGTCCGTCTTAAAACTAGCTGGTTAGGTTATTTAGTGAGAAAAAAATACCGGAGATCCTTAGATGGATGAAGGGGATAACCCGTTTTTAAAGGGACACTTATTTAGGGCTGACCCTATAAGAATACCTAATTTTGGAGGGTTACCCATTATCAAAAAGCGGCCCCCCAGTGGAGAAGCTTGAAACAAGAGGGTTCCTAGGTGGCGGCCAGAAGACCAACCGGCCTTCTTTTGACTGGCTTAAAAAGCCCCAGGGTAAGGAGAGCCCAAATCGCTGCCGTATCCCCCAAATAAAGGGGGGACACGGACAAATTTAGAGGCTCCTCCCCTCGGAGAAGCCCAAGGACCCAAGGGACTCGCCATGGAGGCGGCCCAAGGTATAAAGCTCCCTGAGTGTAGGGAGCCTTAAACAAAGCTCCTCCCCAACTAGGGAGGGGCCCAAGGACCCAAGGTCCTCGCCATGGAGGTGGGACCAAGGTATAAAGCTCCCTATGGAAGGGGAGCCTATACAAAGCTCCCCATGGAAGGGGAGACGAACATTGCCCGGCATGGACGCTGGGCCGTTCTTGCCAGGTTTACCTGGAGGCGCTTTAGAATGTAACCTGGAGTGCTTGGGACTTGGAAGTCCCCTATAGTGCCCCCTGGATTTCCAGGGAGGGCGGGAAACCGCCCAAAGGCTTGGCATGGATGCTGAGCGGCTCGACCCCGGAGCAGGAAGCGACGGGTGCCAATAAGGTTTTGGATAAGACCTTAGAGGTTTGAGTCTTGGCAACAGTTCCAACCGGGGAAACCCGAAAGGTTAAGTGCCTGGATTCCATGTAAAACCGAGGAAACTCGGGACGATATAGACCGTTCGGAACGGCCTTAGTTAGGCCCTAGGAGGGATTAAACCCACCTGTCCGAAGACCGCTTAAAGAGAGGGCTCTAGGAATCTAGAGGGGCGGTAACCCGCGTTTGGTCGCTATGTCGTATAACTTGGAACCCTTTCCACCCAAGGAAGGGCGGACCCAACCATGACAAGGAGGTTACCATGTCTTTACGAGTCAATCATAACATCGCTGCGCTTAATTCGCACCGGAACATGCAGGCCAATGATACGGCCATGTCCAAAACCTTAGAAAAACTTTCTAGTGGTTTAAAGATCAACCGTGCCGCTGACAGCCCTGCTGCTCTAGTGATTTCCGAACAGATGCGTGGCCAGATCGCGGGCTTGACCCAAGCGATCGACAACTCTGAAACGGCTATTTCAATGGTGCAAACCACGGAAGCTAACCTCGGAGAAACCAGTCGTCTTTTGACCTCAATTCGCCAGCTCGCTATCCATGCGTCCAACGAAGGGGTCAACAACGAGCAAATGCTGGAAGCAGATCAAAGGGAGATCGATAACTCTTTAGAGACGATCAACCGGATTAGCAAACAAGCCCAGTTTGGTAGCCGCAAGTTGTTAGACGGTACCAACGGCGCTTTGGGCTCGACCACTGGCGAAGGCTTGGAATTTTTGGGCGCGAGCTTAAAAACCAAAGATTCTTCTCAAGGTGGGGTAGCCGTGGCTATTACCCAAAACGCGTCCAAGGCCATGGCTGCCGGTACGGTAGCCTTGACGGAAGACTTGGTCAAAGCAGGGGAAACCTTTATGGTGATCGAAAACGGCAAAACCGCCATGTACACCTCTAAGGCGGACGACACCGTTGATATTGCGATCAAAAACTTGGCCTCCGAGATCAGCCGCAACGGGCTGGACGTAACCGTAGGCCTCGAAGCGGGTAAGCTTTCGGTAACCCACAACCAATTTGGTTCGGCTTTTGGGTTCCAAGTGTCTTCGACCACTGCCGGGGTGTTATCCCAAGGTGCAGGTGAAATCGAAGCGGCTCTATCGGGTCAGGATATTAAGGGTACGATCAACGGGGAATCGGCCATTGGGGAAGGTCAAGTACTGACCGGAATCACTGGCGCCGCCACGATTGAAGGCTTGAAGGTTCGTTACACCGGTCAGGCAGGTGGCGAAAACGGCATCCCAGAAAACGGCTCGGTCGAGATAGGCCGCGCTTATGTAGCGCAAAACTCGCTGAATTTCCAAGTGGGTGGCAACTATGGGCAAACGGCTGGTATTTCCATCGGTTCGACCCATGCGCAAACCTTGGCTAAAAACATTAACAACGATTCTAAGTTTAAAAGCTTGGGCGATGTAAACGTGACGAGCTTCCAGGGGGCGCAAGACACCTTGAAGTTGGTTGACTCGGCGATTACCGAAATCGCGCGGATTAGAGGCGACATTGGGGCGTTCCAAAAGAACACCTTAGAGTCGAACCTGAACAACCTGCGGGTAGCCAACGAGAACTTGATTAGTTCTGAGTCGGTCATTCGGGATGTGGACATGGCCTCTGAAATGGCCAACTTCACCAAGAACCAGATTATGACTCAATCGGCAACGGCGATGTTGGCACAAGCCAACCAGACCCCGAACCAAGTCTTACGGCTCTTGAGTTAACCTTGAGGGCCCGCTTCGGCGGGCCTTTAGGGGTAGAGTAGGGGCTGTTTCCCCCTACCCTAAGAGGACCATGGAAGTGCCCCCCGGCCCAAACCGGGGGTCCAGGTCCAACCTATACAAGGAGGTTTAGATGTCACTACGGATCAACCACAACGTGGCCTCCGTTAATGCTCATCGAAGCCTGCTGAACAACGAATCCAGTCTTACCCATACCCTGGAGAAGCTTTCCAGCGGGCTTAAGATCAACCGCGGAGCCGATGGACCGGCTTCTTTGGTGATCAGTGAGCAGATGAGGGCCCAGATCGCGGGGCTAACCCAAGCGATAGATAACTCTGAGTCGGCTATTTCGATGGTGCAAACCACCGAGGCCAACTTAGGCGAAGTAAACCGGCTTTTGGTATCCATGCGGCAGTTGGCCATTCATGCGGCCAACGAGGGGGTTAATGATGAACCAATGCTTCTAGCAGATCAAAGGGAGGTCAGAAACGCTTTACAAACAATCGACCGCATCGCCGAACAGGCGCAGTTTGGAAACCGAAAGCTGTTAGACGGCACCCATGGAGCAGGTGGCGCGGTAACAGGCGAACTGATAGAGTTCGTCGAAGCTGGGCTTAACACCAAAGACTCTAGGGTGTCTGGTTTTGAAGTGGTAGTCACCCAAAACGCCACTAAGGCAAGTGCCCAAGGCAGTCAGGCTTTGAGCCAAGAGATAATCGATCAGGGAGAAACCCTGATGGTGATTCAAAATGGCAAGACTGCTGAGATCACGACCCAAAGTGGGGAATCCAAGGATCAGGTGGTCGCCAGATTGGCTTCAGAGGTCCGAAAAAACGGGTTGAAGGTCACTATCGAGATGGACGAGGTTGGTCGGCTTAGGGTGCAGCATCAAGACTGGGGCTCGGCTCCTGGTTTTCAGGTCCTTTCTTCGAGCGCCGGGGTACTTTCGGCGGTTGCGGGAGAGATTGAGGCGGCACGTGCAGGCCAAGACGTAAAGGGAATGCTAGGCGGTGAGTCTGCCATAGGTCGGGGGCAATTTTTAACCGGGATTTCGGGAGCCCAATCGGTGGAGGGACTAACTGTTAAAATTAAGGGTCAAGTGGGTCCAGAAGACCAAGAATTGCCCATTGAAGGGGTCTCGGTTGGACAGATTTATGTAACCCAAAACGCGCTCCGCTTTCAAATAGGCGGGAACCAAAATCAGTCGGTCTCGATGAAAGTCGAGGATATCCACAGCCGCCATTTATCGACGGGGGTGGAGAACCAGAGTGGTTTTGGCGATTTAAGCGAGATCGATTTAACCAGTTTCCAGGGCGCGCAAGACTCCCTTCGTTTGATTGATAAAGCGATCAACCAGGTTAGTTCCATAAGGGGCAACCTAGGCGCTTTTCAAAAAAACACCCTGGAAAGCAACCTGAATAACCTTCGGGTCGCTTCGGAGAACTTAGTTAGTTCCGAGTCGGTCGTCAGAGACATCGACATGGCTTCGGAAATAGCGAAGTTTACTAGGGACCAGATTATGACCGAGTCAGCGTCCGCCATGCTGGCTCAAGCAAATCAGTTACCTAACCAAGTCTTGCAACTTCTCAATTAACCCAAGCCGGAGTTCCTCGGTTTCGCTAGCCCCTGGCCGCCAGTCAGGAGCTAGGCTTTTAAGCAGGCGGGCTTTGCCCGTACTCGAAGCCTTGGAGCACCCGGGCGGGGAATAGATTTGCCAATTTGTTGCCCTCTAGGCTAGCTGCCGCTCGATCACGAGCCTCTGCGGAAGCAAAAATCCCAAACATGGTTGACCCGCTGCCAGAGAGTTGTATCCCTTGAGGCGAAGTGGTTTTAAGCAGGGCTGCCAGTTTTTCTAAAATTGGAAAACGTTCGGCCAAGGGACCAAAGAAGTCATTTTCTTCAGGATCAATGGGAAACAGGGAGGTATTATACAATTCAGTGGTTAAAATCCGGCCAGAGGGTTTGACTTGCGCATAGGCCTCGGCGGTGGAGATAAAAAGGGAGGGTTTGAGTAATAACAAATATAAGGGGGGCAGGCCCATTAAAGGGGTGAGTTGGTCCCCAAGGCCCCGGCCGATCATGGGGCGAGGGTTTAAAAAGAAGGGGACATCAGTGCCTAAGCGTAAGGCTAAAGGGTGAAGCTGGTCTAAGGAGAGGCCCAATCCAAAAAGTTGATTTAAGTACACCAAAACCCCGGCCGCATTCGCGCTACCCCCACCCAGCCCAGCCCCGTGGGGCACCTGTTTGCTTAGGCTAATCTTTAACTCAAGTTGGTGCCCACTGGTCCTTTCTAAAGCCCGAACCGCCCGGCTAATGAGGTTGTTTTCAGGCAGACCTAAACTAGGGTCTGCCTCCAATAAAAACCCACCGGCTGGATTGGGATTTATGGTTAACTGGTCGAATAAAGAGATGGGGCAAAGGTCGAGCTCAAGCTCATGGTAGCCGTCCGGCCTTTTGCGCTTAACAAAAAGCCGTAAGTTGACCTTGGCTGGGGTGTAAAGCTGGTAACTTTGGTCAAGCCCTTTAATCATTGGGCCAAATACTTATCCAAAAGGGCAGCGATTTGCTCTTTGGGTAACGCGCCAGAAAACATCTCCCCTTTGACGTTGCCCGTCTTGGTGTCATAGCGGCCCACCACAAAACTGGGGGTGCCTCTGATACCAATGGCCCCGGCTGCCCGCATATCTTGGTTGACTTGGCCTCGGTATTTCTCCTGGTCCAGGCAACTATCAAAGGACTTCTGATTAGAAACCCCGGCCTGTTTGGCGTAGGCCTTGAGATCTTTGATTTGCAGGGCTTTTTGGTTGGAAAAAAGCAGGTGGTGGTAGGGCTCAAACTTACCTTGTTCTCGCGCGCACTCGACCGCAATCGCCGCTTCATCCGCCTCGGTATGGAACTCTAAGGGAAAGTGGCGATATCCAAATAAAACCTTTTTTTTGTATTCGCCCCGAAGTTCGGTTAGGCTCGGTTGCACCCGGCTACAGAAAGGGCATTGGTAGTCTGAAAATTCGAGTAACATCACCCCTGACTTGGGGTTTCCCCAAAGGTAGGCAGTGGCCACTTCAGCGGTGACCAAAAAGGGGGCGGGCTCATTTAGGTAGTTTTGCGCCTTGCGCTCCTTGAGCGCCCGAGCATAAAGCTCTTCAAAGTGGTCGCGCATCTTTTGGGACATCAAGTATTGAATAATCTGCGGCTTAAGTTGCTCAAAGCTGCCTCTGGCTTTTAGCCCCTGTTTGTCGTAAAACTCTTTGGCCAATTTCTCTGAAATATCCAAGCTAGGTTGGCCTTGATAGGCGGGGTTATTAGCCGTGAGTTCAGCTAAGGTCCGCTCTTTGAGTTTGCTGGTTAAAGCCTGATAAAGCTGCAACCGCAGATCATTAATCTCTTTATCTTCTACCTGGGAAAGCCGGACCTGATTGCCGTTTACGGTGCCAATCACAGGATCGTTTTTCTCAAGCAAGGGGTCCGCAATTAAGGGACCCACTAACAACCAAGTCAACCCCAATAGGGCCCAAGCTTTTTTCATTTTATTACCTCAATGTGTGCTGCAAAGAAGGCTTCAACACAGGTGGCGCAGAGTTGAGTGCCCGAGATTTCTCTAATGATAGAAAAGGCCTTTTCTTGATCAAATCCCTTGCGGTAAGGACGGTCTGAGGTTAAGGCGTCAAAACAATCGGCCACAGCGCAGATCCGCGCCACTAGAGGAATGGCGTCCCCTTTGAGTTTTTTAGGATAGCCTAACCCGTCTGGTCGTTCGTGGTGCAATAAAACGATATCCACCATATGACCCAAACTGGGGATCGGGCTTAAAATTTCTCCGCCAATCGCTGGATGGTGCCTAAACATAAACACCTCGTCGTCGGTTAATTTGCCCGGTTTGAGTAGGAGTGCATCTGAGATACCGATCTTGCCAATGTCGTGTAGTTCTCCGCCCACCTTAAGCGCGTGTAATTCTTCCTCTGCAAGCCCTATTTGCCTTGCGATCGACAAGGAATACTGCGCTACCCTTCGAGAATGTCCGGCCGTGTAGGGGTCCCGGGCCTCAAGGGCTTGGGCGAGTACGGTAATGGTCGCCAACATCGAGTTTCGCTCGACCTCTAGGCGCTCGCGCTCTTTTAGTAATAACTGGAACTGGTCGGATAAAAGCCGCTCAACCGTAAAAACAAACTGGTCGATGTTAAAGGGTTTTACTAAGTATCCTGCTGCTCCCTTCTGCACCATCTGGCTCATGGTGGCCTTTTCCGAATTGGCACTCATCACCAAAAAAGGCACCTCACAAAATTCTTCAGAGGTCCGCAACCAGTCGCGCAACTGCATGCCGTTCATTTCGGGCATGTCGAGGTCGCTAACAATAATGGCTGGTTTGTATTTCTCCAGCTTTTTAATGGCTGCCCGCCCATTTTCGGCGGTGACTACGTTAAACCCGGCCTTAGAAAGTCCGGTCTCGACCAGCTTTAAGATGGTTGCCGAATCATCCACTACCAAGACCAAGGACTGCCGCTGGCGGCCCGCCTGTTCCATCACCTTTTCGATGGTGTCTTCGAGTTCGTGATCGTTGGATCTTTTGGAGATATAACTAGAGGCCCCGGCTTGATAACCTCGTTCAAGATCGGTTTCTGCGTCTAAGGCGGATAGCAAAATGATGGGGATTTGGCGGGTCGAGGGCTCGTTTTTTAGGCGACGGCAGAGTTCTAATCCATCCAAAACGGGCATCTCAACGTCAGAGACCACTAGGTCAATCTCTTCTTCTAAAACCATTTGCAAGGCCTGCTGGCCGTCCGCCGCCTCGAAGGTCCGCGCCCCAAAGTTGCGTAGCCGTAACGCCATCATCTTCAACAGCGTTAAGCTGTCTTCAACGACCAGTACGGTTTTGCCTTCGAGCGCGGACATAAAACCCCTAACCTAGTTGACTTAATATATCGACACAGTTTTTAGAGCCCAACCGTTCCATCGCCAAGGGACTGCCAAAAAAGGTACTAAGGCTATGGTCCATTAAGGTTTTGTCTTGGTCCGTGGGACTCATCTGGCGAACAAACCAACCGTCGCGGAAGTTTTTGACTCGGGCCGGGGTTAACTCTGCAAGCTCGCTCCAACCTTTTTCGCTAGCGTAATCGTCAAGCAGCAACGTTAAATCAACCAGGAGTTGTTCTTGTTGTTCAGAACTCAATTCTGATTCAGCGGCCCACTCGTCGAGGTCAGCCAGCAATTCTCCAAAGGCACCTTCAGGGGTGAAGCTTGAATCGTCTTCCTCTTCCCCCGCCTCATCAGCCGCTTCCTGTCCCAACACGCTCAAGTCTTTAGACTTTTCTTCTAAATAAGACTCGTACTCTTGGTCGTAATTTTTCAGAATCTGATTAAGCTCGGCAAACTCTAAATCCTGCCCAGTTTGCGCCTTGTGCAGACCGTTAAAATAGAGCGAAACAATCAATTGATTCAGGCAGGCCGGGCTTTTATCCTGGGCCATGAAATACAACATCGCCTGGGTCATCATGTTTTTGTTGGCGTCGCGCTCCAGATGGAAGCGGTGGTCCATCGCTTTTAAAGCGGTCACAAAGACCTCTAAAAAGGCAGCGTCTGCAACTTGATCGATCCGGTCAGGGGTTTTCTCCCCAGCCGATTCACCCGCTTTGAGTTGGGCCGGGCTAAACGCCAGGACGCTCAATTCGGGCTCAAAAATCAGGGCAGGCAAGAGCTTTAGGTTCTTCTTAACCTTGCTCATAGACATCTTTTTTTGCGCCGGTTGCTTTGAGGCCAACTTGGCCTTCACCTGTTTGCGCTTTTGCGCCTTTTGGGTTTGGCGTTTTTTAATATTCTGTTTTGGTTGCTTTTTTTTCTTAGCCATTGATCATACGCGAGAAGAAGCCTTTGGGCCTGGGCAAGGAATAGCAAAAGAGTTATCCTTTAGCCTATTCGAACGAAAGGGGAGTCTACCGATTAAGCCCCCTTCAAGCAACCAAAATCCGGGAGTTTAACCTTGTCCAAGACCGTCAAAAAGTTCGTTTGCGAGAAATGTGGGCAAGAACACCTCCAATGGAGTGGGCGCTGCACCGCTTGTGGCACCTGGAACAGCCTTGTAGAGGAATCGAAAGTTGCCTCTCCCAAAGGCCGCCAAACCAGTTGGCTAGGCGAACGAGCGCCAATCTCTAAACTCGGCGAGATCGATTCCTCCTCCATGGGGGAGCGTTGGCAGACCGGGGTGGCCGAATTTGACCGAGTGATTGGCGGCGGGGTCTTGCCCGGCAGTTTTGGCCTTTTGGGGGGGACTCCAGGCGTGGGCAAATCCACTTTGATATTGCAATTAATGGCCCGTATCGCCAGCCTGGGTAAGGAGGTCTTGTATATTTCTGGTGAGGAATCGGCAGGCCAGATCAAGGAGCGAGCCAACCGGCTGGCGGTGGACCAATCCCAAATCCAGGTGCTTTGCGAATCCAATCTCGAAGAAATATTAGGCCATTTAGAACGCGAACGGCCCCAATTTGTTGTGGTTGACTCGATCCAGACTCTATTTTCGGTCGAATTCCCGGCCAGCCCCGGTTCAGTGACCCAAGTGAGGGAGTCAGCGGCTTTGTTGATGCGGTTTGCCAAGGCCAAGGGGGCGGCGGTGATGCTGATTGGCCATGTGACCAAAGACGGCACGATCGCCGGGCCTAAGACGCTGGAACATATGGTTGATTATGTTTTATATTTAGAAGGTGTGGGCGAACCAGGGCGACTCTTGCGTTCAGTCAAAAATCGCTTTGGCAATCTTTCAGAGATTGGTCTGTTTAAAATGACCCCCAAGGGCCTCGCCGAACTGGCCAACCCTAATCAACTGTTTCTCGAACAGTTCCATTGGGGCAAACCGGGAATGGCGATTTTTGCCAATTTTGAGGGTAGCCGCACCCTGTTTATGGAGGTGCAGGTTTTAGTGGGTGACACCGAACAACGCCAGCCAGCCCGCATGGCGGTGGGCCTGGAGCGGAATCGCCTGCAAGTGATGGTGGCGGTGATGGAAAAACACTTGGGCCTCGACTTAAGTGGCAACGATGTTTATTTAAACCTAGCCGGAGGCTTTCGAGTGGGAGAAACCGCCATCGACATGGCGGTAGTAGCCGCCCTTTTATCGAGTCACTTGAACAAACCACTACCAGAACGCTCGGTTTTCGCGGGCGAACTGGCCCTGACTGGTGAGTTTCGGGTGGTTCCAGGGCTTGAGGAGCGGGCTTCCGAGGCCGAGCGTTGCGGCTTCACTAAGTTTTATCTACCCCAACGGGCCCTAGCAAGGCTGGAAAAAAAAGGAGTCCGCTTAGAAATGGTGGGTATTGATACGCTAGATCAACTGATGAGGCAGGTTGCAGAAACCCTTTGAAGAAACAGCGGCAGGGCTGCTGCTCAAAATCCGTTTGAGCCCTAAAAGTTCGAAAACCGGCTTTGGTGAAGTGGTCGAGGGGGAGTGGACCCTCTATATCAACCAACCCCCAGTCGAGGGTCAAGCCAACCGGGGCGCGGTGCAATACATCGCCAAGGCCTTAGGCTGCCCAAAGAGCCGGATTCACTTGGTTTCAGGTGAAAAAAGCCGACACAAACGATTTCTATTGGAAATATGGGACGACGTGGCTTTAAAAAAATTGGATCCCTAAGCCGGAGCAGATAGGGATGAATCCCCAATGACTACTTATCCCTATCAAAATGTGTTTAATCTCGCATTAAGTTGTTATGTACTACTTTTTTAAATAAATCCAGATTGATTGGTTTTGAAAGATAATCATTCATCCCCGCATCTAAACATTTTTGCCGGTCAGCGTTACTGGCTAAGGCGGTTAACGCAATAATCGGGGTCTCTTGGTTTTTACCACCCATTTTTCTAATCTCTTTGGTAGCGTCGAGTCCATTTATGTTTGGCATGATAATATCCATAAAAATCAGATTGTATTTGGTTTTATGCGCCATTGATATCGCTTCAAAACCGTCTTTGGCCAAGTCACAAGTCAGGTTAAGTCGATTAAGCATTTTTTTTATAACATTTTGGTTGATAAGGTCGTCCTCTACCAGCAGGGCTAATTTTTCAGCTGTTTTTGCAATCCTATAGTCTGTTGCCCATTCCATGGGTCGCTCTTCTAACAAGGAGGTTGTTTTAGCAAACGGGATTTCTACCATAAAACAGCTTCCTTGCCCCAAGGTACTTTGAACGGAAATAGTTCCTTTAAGCAAATCTACTAAATCTTTAACGATGGTAAGCCCAAGCCCGGTTCCCCCAAATTTTCTGGTAATTGTTTCATCCACTTGTTGAAAAGGATCAAAGATCTGGTCGATTTTATCAGCAGGTATTCCAACCCCTGTATCTGTAATCGAAAATCGTAAAATTTGGGAATCGCCCTCGGACTTGTTAGGGCTTACCACAATTGCGACCGAACCCTTTTGAGTAAACTTAATCCCATTGTGAAACAAATTGATTAAAATTCGTTTTAGCAGATTGCTATCGCCGATAAAAACATCCGCAATTTCAGGCTGGAAATGGTAGCAAAGTTCAACGCCCTTGTTAGCCGCGCTCCCTAAAAAGAGATGGTGAACCGATTCGACCACTTGTCTAATACTAAAGGGCTTTAAAATCACCTCCTGATTTCCGGCCTCAATTTTGGATAGATCGAGTATGTCTGATAAAATTTTGATTAGCGAGTCGCCGGATGAAATAATAATACGCGCATATTCTTTGTATTCCTCTGTAATATCTGAAGCCTCCAATAATTGCGCCATGCCCAGTACCCCATTCATGGGGGTTCTTAGTTCATGACTCATCATGCTTAAAAAATTACTTTTGGCTCGATTTGCCGCTTCCGCTTCTTCCTTAGCCCTATACAAGGCCAGTTCCGCCTTTTTGTGTTCGGAGATATCCTGAGCAGTTCCTCGAAGACCTACAATTTTCCCATTAAGGTCTCGTACCGCCTCGCCCAGTGCCCACATCCAGCCAGACTGTCCATCCTTGGCGACTAATTCCAATTCAACCTCATAACCAACTCCCGTTTCAATTGCATGGCCAATTGAAGAGGACAACAAATCCCAACTTTTTGGGGTAAATAGCGTATTACTATTATTTAAAAGAGGGGGCGGGAAGGCGGGATCAAATCCGTACATTTTATATAGTTCTTCAGACCAATAAACCTTACCTGTCTCCAGATCTAAGCTCCAATTGCCTAGATGGGCGAGGGTCTGCGCCTTTTTTAATTCCTCTTCAATAATTTTTCTTTTGTCATTCTCCACCTTTAATTGCGCAGCTTGAAACGCTAATTGCAGTTGATACTCCTTTTTTTCAGTAATATCATCAATAATAGCAATGAAGAAGTCCGGGACCCCTTCAGCGTTTTTATTTAAAGAAACCGTTAATTTGGCCCATATAATATTCCCATTTTTGTGAAAATACCGTTTTTCCATGGAAAAATTTTGAATTTCACCTAGTAAGATTTGCCGAACAAAACCTTCATCGCGCTCCAGATCGTCAGGGTAGGTGATTTCTTGAAAACGAAGTTTCTTCAGCTCGTCTGCACTATAGCCGATGGTATCGCACCACCTTTGATTTACTTCGAGAAACTCGCCTTTTAAAGAAACTTGAGCTATGCCAATATTCGCCTTTTCAAAGGTGTTGAAGTACTTTTCATTTAAAAGAATTTGTTCAGAATGGTTGTGATAAATTGCGAAAATAAAATTCTTGCCCATTTTTTGAAACAACTGGGCATGGACCGATACTTCAATAATTTCACCGGTTTTGCTTTGGTGCTGGGTCTTGAATTGGTGGTGTTTTTGCGCAAAAAGCTGTTGGAGGGCTAGCTTGGTTATTTCGACTTGTTGAGGTGCTTGGTAGTGCCAGATCGGTAGCGTTGAGAATTCTTCTTTAGCGTACCCTAGCTGCCTGTGTGCCTGGGTGTTAAACCGGACTGGTAAGGTGGTTTCCGCATCAATTAAAAGTACCCCGTCAGATGAAGTTGCAAAAAAAGTATCTATAAACCCTTCCAAATCTGGAATCATTTCTATTTGATTTCCCATCAACAGCGCTCAACGGTAGGTTTAACCTCTGCTCGGTACCAACTGGACCATAATATCAAATACAAGCAGGCAGGTAAACCTAATTGCTATTTCCCACACTCGACCCAGATTTTTAAGAATCGGAAAATTGCGAAGAGCTGTTTTTTGGGGTGGGATCAATCCTATAAACTACCAGGGATTTCGCTGCGAATCGGTAGGATTTGGCTGAAAACCGATTTAATTAGGGTCGATATTTGGCGATAGTTCTAAAGAGGATGGTTTTTTTAATCGGTTTGGCAATGTAATCGTTCATCCCCGCAGCCAAGCAAGCGGCACGGTCTTCAGCAAAGGCGTTAGCGGTCATGGCGATTATCGGTATGCCTGTCTCCCAGTGACCCGCCCCTTCTCGAATTTTTTTGGCACATACCAATCCATCCATTACCGGCATCTGCACATCCATTAACACTAGATCGTACTTCTTTTCCCCCAGCTTTATTAAGGCTTCGCGCCCATTGTTTGCGACCTCTACCAGCCCTCCCCCACTTTTTAAAATCAAAATGGCCAATTTTTGATTAACTAAGTTGTCCTCAACTAACAAAAAATTTAGCCCCCTTATATCAGGCAGAGGGTCTTGAGGATTTTCTTGGTTTAAAAATCTGGATTCGTCGGCGAGGTGGGCTCGGAGGGTAAAGTAGAAGTTAGACCCTTCCCCTAAGCGGCTGGTTACCCAGATTTCACCACCCATCAGGTTAACTAGTCGTTTGGAGATGGTTAAGCCTAACCCAGTACCGCCAAACTCGCGAGCGGTTGAAGTGTGGGCTTGGCCGAAGGATTCGAAGATCTTCTCCAGCTTGTTTTCTGCTATCCCAATCCCGGTATCTGACACACAAAATTGTAAAATAATAATATCCCGGCGTCGGCTTAACTCCTCGACACTCATGGACACGTGGCCCGCTTTGCAAAACTTGATAGCGTTGCCAATGAGGTTAATTAAAACCTGCCGAATCCGCAGCGCGTCGCTTTCGATATATTGAGGAAGTTGGGGGTCTAGGTGGCAGTTTAAGGCTAGATTTTTCTGGCGGGCTCTGTGTTCAAGGGTATCTATCACCTCTTTAAATAAAGTGGCCAATTTAACGGGGTGGCGCTCAATTTCTAGTTTTCCAGACTCAATTTTTGAAAGGTCTAAGATGTCATTGATTAAAGATAATAATGAATTAGCCGAGTTATCTACAATATTTAAAAATTCCCGCTGCTCTTGGTCTAACTCGCTTTCTAAAACCAAGTTGGTCATCCCCATAATGGCGTTCATTGGGGTTCTGATTTCGTGGCTCATATTGGCTAAAAATTCCGACTTCGCCCGGTTGGCGGATTCGGCGGCCTCTTTGGCCTGAATTAATTGCTCCTCGATTCGTTTCTTTTCAGTGAAGTCATAAACCACTCCCACCCGACTGGCCAGCTCGCCAGATTCATCAAATAGGGCCTCGACAATCTGGCGAATCCAATAAATTTGCCCTTTAATCCCAATGCGATATTCGATGTCGATGGAAGTGCCTGGCATAGCTTTGTTGTATGCTTGCTCAAAGCCATAGCGGTCTTCAATGTAAATCAGTTCTAAAAAATCCTGGAATTCTGGGGTCTTTTGTCTGGGTTCTAGGCCAAAGATAGTGAAGGTTTCTTCAGACCAAAGGAGTATGTCTTTATTAAGGTTATGGTACCAACTACCAATGCGGGCCACCTGCTGGGCGCGTTTTAGATTTTCCGCAGTTTGAGCCAGGGCTTTTTGGGTGTTTTCGCGTTCGGTTACCTCGCTTAAGATCAACACTAGGGCTTCAGTTTGACCTTGTGGATCATTGATTGGGGTTAGATTCCAATCCCAGTATCTGGTTTTTGCGCTGCCCATAGAAAAAGCATCAAAGGGCTTGGCAAATTGCGAATAGGTGCCACCTTCACGCTGGACCTGCTCGAAAATGGATTTATAGCTAGAGTGAGGGAACATCTGGAAGAAATTCTTCCCCTTAAAAAAGGCGGTCTCTAGGCCACCAGCCCTGGCAAACCGATCATTGACGCGGAGAAATTTAAAATCCTTATCCAGATAAGCAATCATCAAGTGAGTGTTATTAAAGATATTACTCAAAAATTGATTGGTCTGGCGTAGCTGCTCTTCATCCTGACGTAGTTTGGTAATGTCTTCACCGGAGCTTAAATGGCCTGCGATTTGCCCCGCTTGGTCGTAGATGAGTCGATTGTTCCAAGCAATTATCCGTTCCTCACCGGCCTTGGTGAGCACTGGATTTTCGAAATATTCTACGGGCTTTTCATCACCAGAAACAATACGTGCAGAAATTTGGGAGATCTGCTGACTTAATCGCGGTGGAACAAATCGTTCAAACCAGTTTTGCCCCACAATCTCTTGTTCTGAATAACCTAAAAGCTCGCAACCCTTTTTATTGATCAATTCGACCTGGCCAGTTTTGTCTATCACCACCAAAATAACCCCAGCCACGTCTAGGTAGGTTTGGGCTTTGTCGCGCTCTTTACGGATGTTAAATTCTGCCTGCTTTTGCGCGGTAATATCCGAACCATAGCCAAGTAACATCCGCTCGCCCGTGGGCAGATCGAATAGTTTTTTCTCCCCATGGACCACAATCTGTTGACCATTGGGCGCTGGGAAGATCACCTCAAAAGGCAAAAGCTGGCCTGTTTCAAAAACCGTTTGGTCTGCCGCCGCTAATTTTCCACCTATGTCTTCCCCAAAAAGTTCAATTGTATTGCGCTCCAAAACGGCCAAGGGGTCTTTGCGATAAAGGGTGCAAAAATGGCGGTTAACGTAGCGAAACCGGCCCTCTTCATCTTTAATAAATACGCTTAAAGGCAGACTGTCCAAAATTTGGCTTAAATGCCTTCTTTGGGCAAAAAGTTCTTGAGCCTGGATTTTGGATTTCGCAATTTCTTCTTCGTATTGCTTGTTTATCTGGTCCAGTTCGGCGGTTCGCTGGGCCACTCGGTTTTCGAGCCGACTGGCCTCTACTTTTTGGGTACGCTCGGCCTCTTTGATCTCGCTAATATCGCGCAGTACCGAAAAAATAGCTAAATCTTCGCCAAAGTGAACGATACTATTGGTCAACTCTACTGGAATGTGGTGCCCGTTTCGGTGACGAAGGGTGCTTGTAAACCGAATCCAGCCTTGCTCTTTTAAGGTCTGCATACGCGAAGCTAGAAGCTCTGGGCAAAGTTCAACACTAAAATCAGTTGATTTGTGTTGGAGTAACTCTTCTACAGAGTAGCCTAAGCGTTGGGCCGCTTGTTGGTTGACCTTGAGCAGTTTTAGGCTTTTTAAATCACTAACAATAAAAGCCTCGTTAGCCTGTTCAAAAAATAATTCTGATAAGGTTTGAGTGGTTTCTAGGGCTTTTTGGTTTTCTAGCGCTTCTTGTCCTTTTTTTTCGAACTTTGAGACCGTGGGCACCCATTCAATCAAACCCCAAACTACAAAACCAAAACCCAAAAGGTTGCCTACAATCTTCTCGGCACCTTCAATTAAAAACAGGCTCTGTTCATCGGCTGCTTCAATAAAAAAGCCAAACTCGCCCAAGGCATCCAGCGCGATGGAGACTAATATTAACAAAAGCCCAATCTTGATTAAGCGCCAACCTCTTCCTTGGTAAAAACGACGTTTTGCAGCGGCTTGACTGACCCAAAGCAAAAGCCCAATCGCCCCCGCAAAGGAAAAGATATCAATCGCTAAGCGAGGAGCTAGCCAAGCTTCTTTTGCGGGCAGGGCCTGGGCAAGGCTAGGGCATAAAAAGGTTCCAAATAGTACTAACGTAAACAGGGTCCGTGTCAATTTGCCCTTTTGGTGCTAAAATGCCTCTTTCTTATATAGCTAGCTAAAGGTTTTGGGCAATGCGAATGCAGAGCTTAAGCTAAAGGCTTAGTTAAATTGATTGAGCGTCCAATTGTAATCGAAAAATTGGACGCTAATCTTTATATTGTAGCTTGTGGGGGGATTAGGTAATTAAGGGATAACATACCGGGCGGTACCAAGGCCCAAGTCCTTGACCGAGTTCAAATTAGGGTAGGCCGAAGTCACCCGTTCTAATAACTCGGCAGGCTGCTCACCAAGGCGGATTAGTCAACCGATCCATGGGGCTCCTCGACCTTGACCGATTGCGACAAGAGGCGCTCGATCTGGCTATGGGTCTGATCAAATACCCATAGCCGGTGAAACAGCCACCCAAGCGTCCCCGCTTAACCCAGCGCCCCGCCGCAGCTACTACCGGTACCCGCAGTACAGCCATAACAATGTTCCCCAAAACGAATTTTTCCTTCGGTTTGGCCAAAATGGTTAATCAGCCACAGGTCCCCAGCCTTAGTGGGTAGATCAAGGGCTTGGTTAAAGTCGCAGTCAAACAATCTACCCTGCCAATCTACTGAAATCAGTTTTAGGCACATCACCTGCGCCGCAGCCAAGGGATTAAAACTTTGGGTTAATAGTTCGACGTACTGCGCCGCCGCTCCAGCTTTGTCGAGTTGGTCTAAAAACCTTTTGATGGGCATATTGGTAATGGTCAAAAGCTGATCAAAAACAATCCCGAAATCGGCCATAAGTCTGTTTTTGTAGTCCTCCTCTAATTTTTTTTGGTCTGGAGGTAACGAGGGGCCGTCTGGGTTGTAAACTAAATCGAGTTTTAGTTTGCCCTGTCCGTAACCCAATTGGTTGAGTAGGCGAAGGGCGGCAATACTTTTTTCAAATACCCCTAAACCTCGCTGATGATTCACGTTTTTGGAGCCATAACAAGGGAGGGAGCAAACCAAATCAACCCCTTGGTCTGCGTAAAATTGGGCGGTGTCTTGCTGCCCAGGTTCTAAAAGAATGGTTAAGTTACAGCGACTGATCACCTGCAATCCTCGGCTTTTTAGCGACTTGATCAAAAAACGGAAATCAGGATTTAGCTCAGGCGCTCCGCCAGTTAGGTCGATCTTTTTTATCGAAGGACTGTGGTCTAACACCTCTAACAACCGCACCATGGTGGTCTGTTGCATCACCTCGGTCCGCTTGGGACCGGCCTCTAAATGGCAGTGGTGGCAAGCCTGATTACACAACCGCCCTAAGTTGATTTGCAACCAATCTGGCGAGACCCGGTTGAGGTCAAGGCCTTCGGTTTTAAGGCGCTCTGCAAAGCGGGAAGGGGGTAGGGTTTGGTTCATATTGGGCACCGAAATGGGTTGTCCTGCTTAAAATAGCAGAGCCCTTGTGATTTAGCCAGTGCCGCTTTTTTTAGACCCCGGTTGCATTCTTACCTGGGTCTGGCCTGTAGAAGCAAACTAGAAAGGCATTTATGGAATCTGTTGGTATTTTAGTTGCCTATCTTTCGGCTTGTGATATTCTGAACCCATTCTATCGCGGTTCCATTTTCACTATTTGGAGATCAAGCATGGGCTCGAAGTTCGTCTATCGGTTTGGTAAATCTCACACCGAAGGCAATAAGGAGATGAAGCAACTTTTGGGTGGCAAAGGGGCCAACTTAGCCGAAATGAGCCGCATCGGCCTGCCAGTGCCCCCTGGTTTCACCATCTCCACCGAAGCTTGTGCCCGCTATCACGAGGCGGCCAACGCTAGTTTGGCCGACATTGAACCCGAAATCCGCAACGCCTTAAGTTTTATCGAACAAGAGCGCAATCAGGTCTTGGGCGATCCAGAGCGGCCCTTGTTGGTTTCGGTGCGCTCTGGTGCGGCTATTTCTATGCCAGGGATGATGGACACGGTGCTTAACTTGGGGCTTAATCCCTTGGTGGTTGAAGGTTTGGCTAAGTTGACCAAAAACCCTCGGTTCGCCTGGGACCTGTACCGCCGGTTTATTGATATGTTTGGCGATGTGGTTATGGGTGTGAGCCACGAACACTTCGAACACGCGATTCATCTGAAAAAGCAGGAAAAGGGGATCACCGAAGACACCGACCTGACCGCCCAAGACCTAGAACAACTCTGCCGCACCTACCTAGAAATCTACGAACAACACACCGCCAAAACCTTCCCCCATGACCCTTGGGAGCAACTGATTGCCGCGATTGAGGCGGTCTTCCGTTCTTGGGATTCGGATCGGGCGGTCAAATACCGCCGGATCAACCACGTCTTTGGCCTTTTGGGCACGGCGGTAAACGTCCAGTCCATGGTTTACGGCAACAAAGGCCAAACCTGCGGCACCGGAGTTTTGTTCACTCGAAACCCCTCAACCGGAGAAAACAAACTCTACGGCGAATTTTTGATCAACGCTCAGGGGGAAGACGTGGTCGCCGGGATCAGGACGCCCAGCCCGATAGATGAATTGCAAGGCAAAATGCCCAAGTGTCACCAGCAAATCTTAGAGGTGACCAAGAAGTTGGAACGCCATTACAAAACGATGCAGGATATTGAATTTACGATTGAAGACGAAGAACTCTTTATTTTGCAAACCCGCACCGGCAAATGCAACGGCGCGGCAGCGGTGCGTATGGCCTGCGAGATGGTGGACGAAGGGTTGGTCGAACCTAAAGACGCGGTACGTTACCTAGTCGAGCCAGACCACCTAAACCAACTGCTCCACCCCCACTTTGCTGACGAGGACGCCTATCAGGCAGACATTATCGCTAAAGGCTTGCCCGCCTCGCCTGGGGCGGCGGTGGGCAGGATTGTGTTTACCTCTGAAGAAGCCGAAAATTGGAAAGCGAGAGGCGAAAAGGTGATCATGGTGCGGGTGGAAACCAGCCCTGACGATGTGGGCGGGATGCACGCGGCCCAAGGGATTTTGACCACTAGAGGCGGCATGACCAGCCACGCAGCGGTGGTGGCGCGCGGTTGGGGCAAGTGTTGTATTTCAGGTTGCGGGGATTTGGAGGTGGACGAGCATAAAAGGTCCTTTAGAATTGGCAACAAGGAATTTAAAGAAGGGGATTGGCTTTCTTTAAATGGTTCGACTGGCGAGGTGATCCAAGGGGCTCATTCGCTGAAAGCCCCCGAGATCAGTGGCTCCTTCGCTCGCTTTATGGGCTGGGTGGACCAATTCCGCAAAATGGGGGTGCGGACCAACGCCGAGACCCCATCCGATGCCAAGAAGTCGATGGAATTTGGGGCCGAAGGGATCGGACTCTGTCGGACGGAGCATATGTTTTTTGCGGCCGACCGGATTCTGCATTTTCGTGAGATGATTTTATCAGAATCTGAAGAACAGCGCAAAGCCGCGCTGGCCTTGATCCTGCCTTATCAGCGGCAAGACTTTTTCGACCTCTTTAAGATCATGGATGGCCGCCCGGTCAACATCCGCTTGTTAGACCCGCCACTGCATGAGTTTTTACCTAAACTTGAGGCAGACCAACGGGAGTTGGCCAAGCAACTAAAGATGACCTATGAAGCGGTCCACCAGGCGGTTGAAGAGTTGGGCGAGGTCAACCCGATGCTTGGGTTTAGAGGTTGCCGGTTGGGGATTGTGTACCCAGAAATCACCGCCATGCAAACCCGGGCTATCTTTGAAGCGGCCTTGGATATCAAAGCCTTGGGCAAAGCAATCCACCCTGAAGTGATGGTACCTCTGGTCGGAGGGATCACTGAATTGGAACATCAGGCCAAGGTAATCCGCGAAACCGCGCAAGCGGTTTTTGCCGAGCGCAATGAATCGGTCGAATTCAAAGTGGGCACTATGATCGAAATCCCTAGGGCCGCTTTAAGGGCAGGTGAAATCGCCAAAGAAGCCGAATACTTTTCCTTTGGTACCAACGATTTGACCCAGATGACCTTTGGTTACAGCCGCGACGACGTGGGCAAGTTTTTGCCCCACTACATCAGTGGGAAAATAGTGCCAGTAGATCCCTTCCAGGTCCTAGACCAAGATGGGGTAGGCGAGTTGGTGGTCATCGCCGTCGAGCGGGGCCGCAAGATTCGTCCAGGCATTAAGCTGGGAGTTTGTGGGGAGCATGGCGGCGACCCACGTTCGGTCAAGTTTTTCGCGAAAGTGGGTATGGACTACGTCTCCTGCTCCCCCTTCCGCGTCCCTATCGCCAAGCTAGCCGCCGCCCAAGCGGCCCTGGAATTTTTCGATATCCCCGAAGCTTGAGTAATTTTACCCCACCCCCCCCCCGTGCGGGGGGTGGTCCCCCATTCCTAGTTGGTCCCCGTCCCAAATGCGAAATTGAGGGTTTAGACTATGGACCACTCGTAGGGTTTGGGGTAAAATGCAGACTGAAGGTTTTTTTTAAAATCGAGACCCCACCGATGAGGCCCCTGAAATTGAAGGTAACCCTATGAATCCTAAGGTAGATGCCTTTGTGGCCCAAGCTAAACGGTGGAGGGGGGAACTAGAGGCACTGCGCCAAATCCTCCTCGAATTCCCGCTCACCGAAGAAATCAAGTGGGGCAAACCTTGTTATGTTTTTAACAATACAAACCTATTTATCCTGGCGGAGACGAAAGAATATTGTATTTTAGCTTTGTTTAACGGGGCCTTGTTAAAGGACCCTATGGGCCTGCTGGTGCGCCCTGGCGAAAACACCCAAGCCGGGCGGCAATTGTGCTTCAATGAAGTCAGTCAGATCAATAAATTAAGTTCTACGATTCGGGACTATATCGGGGAATCGATTGAGGCAGAAAAGGCCGGGTTAAAGCTGCCCAAATTGGGTGCCTTGGTTTTAGTCGAGGAACTGGCGCAAAAACTAGACAAATCCCCGGCCCTCAAGGCGGCCTTCCATAGCCTAACCCCTGGCCGTCAGCGCGCCTACAACCTCTTTTTTTCCGCCCCCAAACAGTCCCAAACCCGCCTGAACCGCATCGAAAAATCCACCGCCCAAATCCTCGCCGGCAAAGGCCTCAACGATCGGTAAGGGGGGGCTTTAGAACTTCATGTCCTTGATGTGGGAGATCAGGTCCTTCATGATCCGCTGCCTTGTCCAGATCCTCGTGTGGGACCGTTTCATCTAAAAAGTAGGATTTATCCTCCAACTCCTCACAGCTCAATTCTAATAAACTAGGCTCTTGAAGTTTAATGGGGGATGATTACTGATATCTAGCTGTAAAAGCAGTTGGTTATAGGTACCAGTGGTAGGGGGATTCGGTGGTTTCTTTTTGAGGGTGGCTGAGTTGGTGGCCTTCTAGGTCGAGGAGGTGTTTTTTCCAGGGGAGGCCCGCCGAATAGCCGCCTAAGGTGCCCTCGGCGTTGATGACGCGGTGACAGGGGATCAGAATGGCCAAGGGGTTTTTGCCGTTGGCCCCGCCCACGGCGCGGTAGGCCAAAGGCTGGCCCAAACGCTGGGCCACTTCTTGGTAGCTGAGCGTTTGGCCAAAGGGGATCTGGAGCAAAACCTCCCAAGTACGGCGCTGAAAATCGGTGCCTTGGGGGTTTAGGGGCAGGTCGAAGGTTTGGCGGGCTCCGTTAAAATATTCCTCTAGCTGCCGCCTGGCTTCCTTTAGCAGTGAGGTTTGACCCAGTTTGCTATGGTGTGGCGGAGGGCCGTAGGGGGCGAGGTCGAGGTTGATCAATTTCCCTCGATGTTCAATGACTCGCAGCCCGCCTAAGGGGCCGCTAAATTCGGTGAATCGCATAAGGGTCTCAACTTAAAGCGCTCATGTTCATTCGGCCTTTGGTTAGGTTGACCGGTTTGAGCCGTTTTGGTTGGTTTTTCAAAGGGGTTGCCTTGTTTTAAACAGCTTTGTGGCTGGTCTCAGCCCAGACAAAACATTTTCCCAGGTAACCCCAAAAAATCAATCAGCACAGATCTTGTCTCAGGGTAACACCCTAGCTGGTAAAACGTCTAGTTTTGGCTAAAAGACAGGCCGAATCGAAATTTGGCGTAGCCCTAACTGCGGTAGGCTGGTGTCTATAGGATTATCTGGGTAGCTGAAAAACCACCCTGTTCCTGCAAAAGGGGGCTCTTTTAAATCTCCGTTAATCCATACTGGTTAGCCTCCAGATAGGCTAATCAGGTGCGAAACTGGCCAATTCTTTTTGGTCCAGTTGAGTTGAAATCACCTAGCCTAACCCTGTTAGTCTTGTTTTACTTGGCCTTTTGGATCGCCTCAAAAATATCGCGGTCTTCTGGGAATTGGCCGGTTTGTTTTTTGGAATAAACTAACTTTGCATCTATGCTAACCTCAAAGACTCCGCCTGAACCGCGCACCAGCCCCGCCTCTAGGCCAAACCTTTCTTTAATTTTGGCCGCCAGACCGACGGCCTTAGGTTCGTAGTTTCAAACCCCGCAATATTCAATGCTAATTTTCATTTTATTCCTTTTTGGTGTCCACCGTTTGCAACAAGATCGCTCGGTTGTACTCGTCAATTACGTCTTTACGCTTGAGGATTCCTAAAAGCAAACGGTCATCTTCGGGACTAACTACCGGAATGGCTTCGATGTCTTTGATGCTGAATTTTTTGATCGCTTCGGTCAGGCTGTCGTGGGGGTAAAGCTTGATGATGTTGGTCTCGGCGAGTTCTTTCATGACCACCAAATGTTCTAAACCCTCTTCTAACAAAATCGCTCGAATGTCCTGAAAACTGACCACCCCATACATATGCCCGCTCGGGTCTAAGACCGGATAATATTGGCTTTTTGAGTTGGGAAAAATTTGCATAAACTCGGCAAAGGTCATGTTTTCGGGGATGGTTTCGAAGTCAGTAATCATTACCTTTTCGATTAACACCTTCGACAAAATAGACTCCTCGCGCCCTGCATGTAGCACAATGCCCCGGCGGTTGAGTTCGGCTGCGTCTAAGGAATCGGGATTAAGTGCCCTTGAGACCATAACCCCAATTACCGAGGCGAACATAATGGGGATAATGACCTGATAATTATTGGTTAATTCAAACAATAAAAAGATTGCGGTCATCGGGGCGTGGGTTATTGCCGCCAAAAAAGCCCCCATGCCTACTAGAGCGTAACTACCGGGGTGTACATGCATTCCTTCGGGCAGTTCCATGTTAATCAACCAACCGTAGGTCGCCCCGATCATGGCCCCAATAAACAAACTAGGGGCAAACAACCCCCCAACGTTGCCTGAACCCAGAGTGATGGAGCTGGCTAGCATCTTTAGAAAAATCAGGGCAAAGATGGCCAAAATCGATAGTTCCGGTTTGTCTTGGAGCACGTCAATAATGGTTTCATAACCATCACCCAAGACGTTAAAGTTAATCAAACCCAAACAACCCACCATAAAAGAGCCCAACACAGGCTTGGCATAGCGGTTTAGTTTTAGGTCTTCAAAGCGTTCGCTGACCTGTTCGAACATTTTTAAAAACAGATAACCTAAAACCCCAATCAAAAGCCCCAAAACAATGTACAAAGGGAATTCGTAGAAGCCGTGTAGGTCGTAGGTTAGTTTTCCAAAGAGAGGTTGGTCCGTATAATAAGCACGGCTGATAGCGGTGGCGAGGCCCGAACTGATAACAATTACCCCAAAGGTTTGTAATTGGAACTGGCCAATCATGATCACTTCTTGGGCGAAAAGCACTCCGGCTAGGGGGGCGTTAAACTGGGCGGCGATGCCTGCCGCCGAACCACAAGCAATCAACACCTTCAGGCGGTGGCTTCCCATGGAAAAAAATCGCCCCACTGCCGAACCTACTGCCCCGCCAATCATGGCGATGGGCCCCTCCACCCCGGCTGCTCCGCCGGTAGAGATGGTGATGGCAGCGGTGATCATTTTAATAAAAATATCCCTTGTGCGGATCAAACCACCCCGCAAATGAACGGCAATCAAGAAGGCGGGCATGCCATACCCTGAAATCCGCCCAGAGGTGCCGCGAATAAAGGGGATCAAAAGGATTGAACCGGTAACCGGGATTAAGGGCAACAAATAAGGAGATAATTCTGAAAGCCAGGGATACACCATTCCAAAAAAAAACTGGTGCATATAGTGCAACATCAACCGGAAAAAAACAGAGGCAAAACCTGCAGCAATCCCAACCACCACCGCTAGGAGCAGCTCGATATTGGTTTCGCCAAGGCGCAAACGGACAGCTAAGGCTTTAACGAACTTTAGACGGGCTAAACGACCTTTTTTGTAAAAAGCGCCCATCAATAATCAAGCTCCCCGTCAAAGACCTTGACCGCCCCACCGGTCATAAATAAGGGCTTTCCCTCGCCTTCCCATTCAAGGGTTAATTCCCCCCCTAAAAGTGTTATATGGGCTTTGCGTCCGAGCCTGCCGGTTAAGGCCCCGGCCACTAGCACTGCCGAAGCGCCGGTGCCACAAGCGAGTGTCTCGCCACTGCCTCGCTCCCAGGTCCGTTGCCTCGCCCGCTCTGGGCTGAAAACCTGGACGAACTCAATGTTAATCCGGTTGGGGAATCTCGGATCTTGTTCGATTAGCGGGCCTAAGGTTTCGATGTCCAGGGTGTCTAGGTTATCCACAAAGGTCACCAAGTGGGGATTACCCATAGAAACAAGACTACCCCTTATTTTGGTGCCGCCAAAATCAAACTCTTGATCTAGCACCCGTTCTCCTTCGACTCGGGCCGGTAAAAATGCAGGTCTGAGATCGGGGACACCCATGTTGACCCTGATTCTCGCGGGATTGACCTCTAGGATCTCGATCTGTTTGACCCCGGCTTTGGTATGGACACTTACCGATTTTTTGTCGGTCAGACCGTTTATTAGGCCATAAAAAGCCACACAGCGAATGGCATTTCCACACATTTCCGCTTCGGAACCATCGGCATTAAACATTCGCATCGTCAGATCGGTCCCTTGACCTTTATCAATTAAAACCAATCCATCTCCCCCGATCCCGAAGTGTCGGTCACAAAGCATCTGGGCCAGTTCGGCAGGGCTTTTTGACAGTTCCTCTTGGCTCAAGTTAACGTAGATGTAGTCATTGCCTGCACCTTGCATTTTGGTAAAGCGAAGCCTGCTCATGAGAAAAAATCTACTTTTAGGGTTAGTCTGTTGCCTTTTAGGGACCACAAACAGCCTTGCCGAAGGCTATCCGGGCCAGATTCGGGGGGGGCTAGAACTTAGGTATGAACACCGAAACCGACAAAGTCAACAGATCACCGGTTATTCAGAACTAACCTATCACCAAGACGACCGGGGGCGGTTAATTGAACGCTTAAAAAACCGCAAACCTGATGGCGAGGTGTTTCAAGAAAAGGAAAGTCTCTTTTCGGCAGGGGCGGTGCAACTGCTAGAATATCGCGAGACCGACTATCGGCGGGATTGGCATATTTTGGACCGGTTTAACGGGGGTAAGATATCGAGTCAGATCAGTCTAGGGGGCCAAAAAATGGAGTTTATCCAGGCCCAAGAGGTGGGAATGGTAATCTTTGAAGAGTTGACTCTATACCTACAAAAACATTTAAACGAACTTACCCGAGAGCCGCTTAGATTTACCCTATACCTGCCCCAATTAGCCTTCGATTTGAAAAAAAATAACCTACCCCAATCCATGGCCCGGTTGGCCGTAGAGGCGCGGGTAGAAAAACAATTTAAAGAGCAAACCCCTTTGGGGGAAGCTGAATTGATCGAGATTTTGGTAAAACCTACCAATCCCCTGCTACTCGCCTTGATGCCAGCTGAAAAAATTTCCTTTCACTTTACCTATTTTTCGAAAGCGCCTCAATATCTCTACCGCTTCAGCGAGGCCCAGACTGAATCGAGTCTAGCTCAAGTCAAACTGCCATGACCCTAGCTGGGTAGGGAATTTTAGGGCTTCTTCTAATTGGGCTAAGAATTCAACTCGAGCGACCTCTTTAGCCCCCATACTTATTAAATGAGGGGTGGGGACTTGGCAGTCGATAAATTGGTAGCCCCAAGTTTGAAGGTGCCGGCTTAGAGTAACTAGCGCCATTTTGGAACTGTCTGGTTTTAAGGAAAACATAGATTCTCCAAAAAAAGCCTTTCCCAGGCTAACCCCATAGAGTCCCCCGATCAACTCTCCTGCCTCCCAAACCTCTACCGAATGGGCGTACCCGGCCTGATGTAGTCCTTGGTATGCTTCAGACATTTCGTCTAAAATCCAAGTCCCATTCTGGCCAGGGCGTTTTTTTTGGGCGCAGTGGGTGATCACTTGGCCAAAGGCTTGGTCAAACGTGATTTGATACCTTGCACTCCTTAGCCTCCGCTCCAAACTTTTGGATACATAGACCTCGGCTGGGGTCAGAATCAACCTTGGGTCGGGGGACCACCAACAGATCGGGCTGTCTTCATTATACCAAGGGAATATACCCTGGCTGTAGGCAAGCAAGAGTCGTTCTTCAGACAAATCTCCGCCGACTGCCAAAATTCCTTCGGGCTCGGCTTCGCTAGGGTCTGGAAAGACTAATTGTGGCGGTAAACGATATATGGGCATGGCAAAATTCAGGTTGGGCTAAGTCTCCCAAAAAGCCTGATTGATGTCAAAGAAGGTTGTGTAATAAAAAAAATGTTGGCAACTGACTGCAAATTCCTTAACATCTTGGTAAGTCCTTTTACAGGGAGGCCAAGTGGAGCAGGGTAAAGTTAAGTGGTATAACGTCAAAAAGGGTTACGGGTTTATTGTCCAGCCGAATGGCCGGGACCTTTTTGTCCATAAATCGGGACTCGGCAAGGGCACCCGCCTTCAAGAGGCGATGTTGGTCGAATACGAGATCACCGAAGGCGCTCGTGGGCCTTGTGCCTCAGAGGTCAAAGCAGTTTAGTTAGCCCAAAAATTGGGGCAAATGGTCCCAAAAGGTTTGGGCTAGATCAGGGCCGCCTTGCTGGTGGATTTCCTGGATACCGGTAGGGCTGGTGACGTTAATCTCGGTCACCCAGTCACCGATTACGTCTAGGCCGACAAAATAGAGCCCATCTTTGATGAGTCTAGGGGTCAGTTGGTCCACTAACCATTGGTCTCTAGGGTTAATTTCAGCCAGTTTGACCTGGCCACCGACGTGGATATTGCCTCGGTGTTCGTTTTCTGCCGGAATTCTCCAGATCGCCCCTTTGGCCTCCCCTCCGATTAAAATAATTCGTTTGTCCCCCTCTCGCACTTCGGGCAAATACCTTTGGGCTAAGATAAAATCCTTGCCGTCTTGGGTTAGCAGCTCCACCAATGAACAGAAATTTTTGTCATCTTGGTGTAAATACACAATTCCTGAACCACCACAGCGATTCAGCGGCTTAATAATAATCTCGCCGCCCTGCACCGCCATAAATTCCCGAATCTCATCGGGATCCATGCTGATCAGGCTAGGGGGAAAGATGCCTGGGAACTGCAAACTATAGAGTTTTTCTGGGGCCTCGCGCAGGCTGGCCGGGCGGTTGAGCACCTTGGCTTTTTTAAGCAGCGACAAAAAATGGGTGAGCATAAAATACTGCTCGTCAAAAGGCGGATCGCGGCGGATTAAAATATAGTCAAAATCCTCTAAAGATTCTCGTTGTTCCTCGCCCAACACCTCAAAACAAGGGTCAGCACGTTTAAAAAAGACGGGGCGGCAAATGGCGTGAGGGGTGGTCTCTTTGACTGATACCGATTCGGGGCGGACATAATAGATTTGAAACCCCCTGTGTTGGGCCTCTAATGCCAGCGCAAAGCTGGTGTCTTTGTTGATGTGAATCTTAGATAACGGGTCCATTATCAGGGCAATTTTCATGGGTCCGGCTCCGGTTCACCTGCCTCTAAAAAGTGGGCGGTTTTGATAATTTCTTCGGGCTTGCCCAAAAGTAACACCTCGTTACCAGGGCAAATATGGGCTTGCGCTTGGGGATTGGCGGCTACGCCCGCTCCCTCTTTGATTGCCAAAACAGTTACCCCAAAACGGGCGCGTAGGTCCAGGTCAATTAAACGATGACAACTGGCCAACCGCTCTCCAATCGTGATCCAACGAATCTCTAAACCACTCAAATGCCGCTGCAAATCGAAACTTTGCGCACGGGGGGAGGCCACTCTCCGAAGCATCTGGTATCCCTCGGCGCGAATCTCGCGAACCGCCCGCTCTATCTCAACGTGAGGGACTAAATATTGGTCTAACACTTGAGCGAATATTTCAATGCTTGCCTCATATTCGGCGGGCACCACTAAGTCCGCCCCGGCTTTGTATAGGTGGTCTAGCTGCATCAAATGCCGGGCTCTAGCGATAACCTTGACCCCTGGGGCAAGGTTTTTGGCCAAGCGGATGGTGGCTTCGGTGGCCATCGCATCGGGTATAGCAATCACTAAAACCCGCGCCTTTTTGATTCCCACATGTAGCAAAACCTCTGGGTGGGTCGAGTCCCCAAAATGGATCGGTTGGCCCAACTTAGCCTGCTGGCGAACGGTCTCCGAATTGAGTTCGATAATTTGATAAGCTGTGCCCGCCGCCACTGCTGCGCGGGCTAACATTTGGCCTGTCACGCCGTAACCGACCAAAATCAAGTGATCCTCTATAAGCCCAACCTCGGTCAATTTGGCCTTTAGGGACGGTTCAGGGAACCATTTTTCACCCCACTTGGGGGCGTTTTGGATCAGAACCGGAGCTAAAGCCATGGTGACCACGGAAACGGCCAAAAAAAGCTGATAACTGGGCTCATCCATCAAACTGACCGAAACCCCACCCTTGGCCAGCACAAACGAAAACTCACCGATCTGGGAGAGGGAAAGCGCCAATATCCACTGGGTTGCCCGATTCGCCTTCAGTACCCAACCAACAATCCCCAAAACCAAACCTTTGATCAGCAAAACCGAAACCACCAGTGCCACTACGCTCCCCCAATTCTGGGCAAAAAAACCAAGGTCTAACAACATGCCAATTGAAATAAAAAACAGGCTGGCAAAGACGTCGCGGAAGGGGATGATAGAGGAAAGGGCCGAGAGCGAATATTCGGACTCAGAGATAATCAGTCCGGCCAAAAAGGCTCCTAGACCTAAACTTAAACCTAACTGTTGAGTGGACCAAGCGACCAAGAGGCCAATTGAGCATATCGACAATAAAAACAGTTCTCTACTCCTGGTGGCCGTGATTCGGTAAAGCCCCCAGGGGACCACCCATTTGGCCAGCACAAAAACCCCAACTACCAGTGCTAAACCTTCTGCAACTAAAATCTCCCAACCACGCCCATTGCCCGACTGGCCCGCAAGAAACGGGATTAAAAGCATTAGGGGGACAATGGCTAAATCTTGAAAAATCAAGATACCCAAACCCTGCTTGCCAGCGGCGCTTTCTAAGAGGCCTTGTTCGCCAAACTGTTTAAGCACAATCGCGGTTGAACTTAACGCAACCAACAGGCCAATAAATATTGCTTCTCTGGCCGGTTCTCCTAAGGCCAAAGCCAGCGCCCCGGCTCCTAAAAAGCTAAGGCCCATTTGCAAACTGCCGCCGATTAACACGGCCCGTTTAATCTTGGCTAATTCAGCAAAACTAAACTCTAAACCAATCGCAAAAAGGAGAAGAATTACCCCAATCTCTGCCAAGGCCTCCACCTCGTGGTGCCCATGGATCAGGCCCAAACCTGTAGGCCCGGCTAAAAGCCCAGTGGCCAAGTAACCAATTAAGGGCGGTAAGCCTAGTTGGTGGCTAAGTAGAGAGACCCCAATAGAAAGGGCAAAAAGGACGGCTAGGTCTTGCAGAATTGGGATTTCCATGTCCGGCGGGGAACAGGGTTAAACGGCTGAGTCTAAAACGACACCCTAGGTCCAGCGTGTTTAACCTCTAAATATTCCCGCTTAAAATCATTGGCGAGGCTTTGGTATTCGCCTTCAGAAATTTTGCCCATTTTATAATCCTGTTCTAGTTCTTGGATTGATTCTAACAGGGCCAGACTTTCATCAAAAACGTGGGCAGATCGGTCAGACGAAAAATAGGGTTTATCGGCGACCCTCCAAAAGGGTCTGATCACAAAGGCGGCCAACACTAGGGCTAAAACCGAACATAAAATCAGGCTGCTCATGCTTCCTCGTCAATACGTTTTAGGTCGCGCTCGACCTCGGCCATCTCTGCGGCTGAAAGCGAGTGGCTATAGGGATCGGCGATTAATTGTTGCTTTTTAGCCTTTACGTACACTAGGCCTAAGGCGACCATCAAAATCACCCCTGGCAGTCCCCATAAAAGGAGATTAAATCCACTCTTTTTAGGATTACGTAAGATCCATTCGCCATAACGCTGCTCAAAAAAAGCCAAGATTTCGGCTTCCGACTTGCCCTCGACCAACATTTTTTGGATCATTGCTTTCATGTTGACCGAAAGTCCGGCTTCTGAATCTTTGACCGATTGGGACTGGCAAGTGGGGCAACGCAACTGGTTAGCAATCTCGCGAACCCGGTTTTCTAAAGCGTCCCCAGTGAGAGGTTCACCAAAAACGGGTAATGCTAAGAGTAGGGCAATCAAAAATATCAATAGGGGTTTCACGATTTTAACTCCTGATCCAAAAAGGCATCAATCTTTCCAGGTTCTACGGGGCCAAGGGATTTAAAGCGGATAATCCCTTGCTTGTCGATAAAGAAAGTTTCAGGTACAGCGGTCACGCCGTAGTTTAAAGAGATCGTGCCAATCTGGTCGTCAGGGCCTAATAGGTAGGTTTTTCCATATTTTTGGATAAACCTTAGGCTGGCATCGCGGGTGTCATTAATGGCAATGCCGATAAAAACCGCCCCTTGGGGGCTGTATTTCTGGTGGGCAGCCTCTACAATATAAGCTTCAGCGCGGCAGGAAACACACCAGCTTGCCCAAAAATTGAGGATCACGGGCCTGCCCTTTAACGCAGCAAGCTCCACTGGTTGGCCTTTAAAGGTAATAATACGAAAGTTGCTGGCCGGGGTGTTGTTTAGGTTCGAGGGGATTTCGTGGGGGTCGCTGGCGAAAAACAAACCAAACACCATCAGACCCAAAAAACCAGACACCAAAACCCCCAGGGCGGCCCAAATTAGTTTTTTGTTCATGTTCATTCCTCTAAGTGCCCGAGCCGTTTTTGTACTGGTTTATAACTGATTGAATAGGCCATGCCTAATATATAAAAAACCAAACTGGCCCAAACAAAGTTAACCATTGGGTTATAAAAGAGGTTTAGGGTGGCCGAGCCGTCCTCATTTAAAGAAGCGAGGCTTAAATAAAGATCGTGGGAAAGGGTCCGGTGAATGGCCACCTCGGTCATGGGTTCTGGTCTTGTTGGATAAAAGGCCTTGGCCGGATAGAGGGTCGATAGCTCTTGGTCGTTTTTTAGCACGACTAATTCAGCCGCCCAATGTTTGGCGTTTAAGGCTTGATACTCTTTTGAACCTTTAAAAAGTAACTGATATCCAGCAAAGCTTTTTATCTGGTCTGGGTAGAGGGTAAAGGCGGTCTCCTGGCCAAAAAAGTTGCCCGAAAAACCAAGCATCATCAACGCAATCCCTAAATGTACCAAGATCCCTCCCCGTTTTCGGCGGTCCCTTAATAATGCCTTAAAGCGGCTGGAAAGGTCGGTTCGGGCTAGGCTGGCTTGGTAGCTTCGGGCGAGTTCGATTAGGTTAACCAAAAGGGCAAAGAGCGAGACCCCACTCAAAATCACCAGGGCCATTCCGCCGCCAAGCAATATGGGTGTTAGCACCATATATGCTACACTGATTCCCGCGGGGATTAGCAGGTTGCGTTTTAGGGTTTGCGGGCTGGTTTTGCGCCAGCCTAAAGCTTGGGTGACGCCCATCAAAAAGACGGTCAAGACCCCTAAGGGCAACAGGATAGAGTTAAAAAAGGGCGCTTGGATACTGATCTTTTTATTGGCGATCCCTTCAGCTAGCAGGGGAAAGACGGTGCCATAAAAGACCGTAAAGCACATGGCCACAAACACCACGTTGTTTAGCAAAAAGCTGTTTTCCTTAGAAAGCAACCCTTTGGGTTTGAGTCTGGCCCCAAAATCTCCTTGGCGCTTGTAAACCAAGATATAACCAAAGACTAAGATAATGGCGATAAACACCAAAAACGCGGGGCCAATGTTGGACTTGGAAAAAGCGTGGACCGAGTTTAGCACCCCTGAACGGGTGATAAAGGTGCCTAAAATCGAGAGGGCGAAGGTGCTGATAATCAACAGCATGTTCCAAAGTTTTAGGTTCCCTCGCTTTTCCTGAACGATAACAGAGTGTAAAAAGGCGGTGCCCGTCAGCCAAGGCATTAGACTGGCGTTTTCCACCGGGTCCCAAGCCCAATAGCCACCCCAGCCGAGTTCGACATAAGCCCAGTTGCCCCCTAAAATCATCCCCACTGTCAAAAAGAACCAAGCGACCAAAGTCCAGCGCCTGGTGGTTAAAATCCAGTCGTCGTTTTTGCGCCCGGCTAAAAGCGAGCCCATCGCAAAGGCAAAGGGGATATTAAAGCCCACATAGCCCAAGTAGAGGGCGGGCGGGTGAAACACCATCCCTGGGTTTTGCAGGAGTGGGTTAAGCCCGCGACCCTCGCCGGGAATGGGTATCATCCGAGCAAAGGGGTTGGACCAACCGATCAGCAAAAATAACAAAAACAGGGTCGAAAACTGTAGTACAATCAAGGTTTGGGGATGGGTTTCTCGATTCGTATCTTTATAACGAAAGGCTACAATGGCCGCAAAAAAGGCTAAAATAATCTGCCACAAAAGTAGCGAACCCTCAAGACCACCCCAAACCGCAGTAATCTTATAAAAAATAGGTAAATCAGTGCTCGAATTGTTGGCCACAAATTGGACACTAAAGTCAGAGGAGATAAAGGCCCAGGTCATACAAATATAGGCGACCAAGACCAGCCCAAAAACCGCTAGGATCGAGTAGCGCATCGAAGTGATTAGGTTGGTCGAGTTGCGGTGCACCCCTGAAAGCCCGGCAAAAATGCCATAGAAGGTCAAAACCAACGATGCTAGTAGCGCAAAGTATCCTAAATCAACAATCATTGGGCTCCCATGGACCGGAAATATTTTTCCTTATTTTGGCTGTGGTCGTTAGGATCGACCTTGTATTCTTCCGAGTGTTTGACTAATAACTGATTGGCAACAAAGCCACTTTCCCCTTCGACCTTGCCTTCGACCACCACCCCTTGGCCCTCTTTAAACATATCGGGCTTGGCGCCGATATAAGTCACGGTCAAAAATTGTTGACGGTCTTCAGAGATACGAAAACTCAACTTGGTTTGCGCGGGTTCCCAGGTCACCGAACCCTTTTCGATTAGGCCCATCACCCGGATTCGTTCTTTAGAAAATTTCTCAGGGCTGGCTAAAACCTCGCCAGGGGTGCGGTAGTAGGTTAGATTATCTGAGCTAATCGAAGCAAACAGCCCCAAGGCAACTGCCAAAATCAGGACGCCGCCGATTAAATACTTGATGCTTTTTTTGCTCATGGCTTATCCCCGTTTAATTCCTCGGTCCGAGACTTGGTCTTGTTAATCCGGGTCCATAACAAGGCGATGTAACCGCCTAAAGCGCCCACAGCGATAGTGTAGGAAGCCAGTACATATTCGAAATTATGAATCTCGGGCATAAGCGTTTTTTCGGGCAAAAGGTGTATTCAAGGGACTTAGGCTAGCCCAGGGCAAGCCTCTTTACAAGTGAAAAGCCTTACGGGCGACCTTAAATGGGCCTTGGAGCTTGTCGGGGAAACCGCTTGTATTTTTGGTCATCTACTTGTAAGGATGACTAAGCCCGTTGGGCAAATTAAATATCCTTCATTTTGATAAAGGATTTTCTTCCCTCACCGGAAAAATTGTGCTAGGATTAAACCGGAAACAGGGCCTGACGGCCACCTTAGGAGTTTGGAGTTCTTGATGGAGCAGGCGTCTTACGAGATCTGGGTGAACAACCAACCCTTTTCCCTCAAAAGTCCCGACGGAGAAACTCACGTGCGGGCGGTCGAGGAAAGGATAAATAAAGTGATCTCGAAGCTTAATCCTCAAGGCGCACATGCCAACCTCTCTGGCCTAGCCATTAAGGTAGCAGTTACCCTCGCCGACGAAGCGGCTCGCGAACGGGCAGCCAAGGAACATGCCGTAAATACGGTGAACGATCGGTTGAGCCCGTTGCTCGACCAACTCGACCAACTCCTTGAAGCACCTAGGGTTCGGACTTCGACGGTTGCAATTTAAAATCGGGCCGGTTAACCTGTTTAGGACTGCCCTGTACGTGACCTTTAGGATCGGTTGAGCCGTGACTTAAAAAAAGGGACAGATCTCTGTCGCCGGTGTGCATGCCTGCTCTGCAGGAAGCCTAATGGCGTTATATTTCTCCCACCTGAGCAATCAGGTTCATACACCTCCTAATTCACGGCAGGGCGGTTTTAC
>MFNE01000020.1 GCA_001783695.1 Candidatus Lambdaproteobacteria bacterium RIFOXYD2_FULL_50_16 | reverse complement strand
GGCCAGCATGGCCATCGCCTTGTGCGCCGGAGGAAACCTCATGGAAGCGGCCCTCTTGGGCACCTGCGCCGCCGCCATCGCCGTCAGCCGGGTGGGCAACATCCCCATCAGCAACCAAGAACTGCGGGGCTACTTAGCCACTCTCTATTGATCTGTTTATGAAACATCGCTATTTAGTCACTGGGGGAGCAGGGTTTATTGGGTCCAATTTTGTGCATTTTATCGATCAAACCGAACCGGAGTCGTTGGTGTTGGTTTTCGATAAATTGACCTATGCTGGCAATTTGGATTCTTTGAAGGGAATGGGGCCGCAGCACCAAGTGGTGGTGGGCGACATCTGCGATGAACAGCTGGTAGCCCAGGCCTTGGCCCAATTCAAGCCAGACCGGCTGGTGCATTTTGCGGCCGAGTCCCACGTGGACCGAAGCATTGATGGGCCCAAGGAGTTTGTAAAAACCAATGTCTTAGGCACCTTTACCTTGCTTCACCAAGCAAAAATCTATTTTGAAGCCAACAAAGGGGATTTTCGCTTTCTTCAGGTTAGCACCGACGAGGTCTATGGCAGTTTAGGTGAGACTGGATACTTCACCGAAGAAACCCCTTACCAGCCTAACAGCCCCTATTCGGCCTCGAAAGCTGGGTCGGACCATCTGGTTCGGGCTTGGTGGCATACGTACCACTTCCCAGTAATTACCACCAATTGTAGCAACAACTACGGCCCTTTCCAATTCCCAGAGAAGCTGATTCCTGTGGTAATCTTGAGCGCACTTTCGGGCAAGCCCTTGCCGATTTACGGAGACGGGCAAAACATTCGGGATTGGTTATTTGTACTCGACCATTGCAAAGGTATCCACCGCGCGTTAGAGCGAGGCGAATTGGGCGAATGTTATAATATTGGCGGCAATAACGAACTCACCAACCTCCAAGTGGTCCACCGAATCTGCGAAATTTTAGACCTAAGGCGGCCTAAACAAAAGGGTAGTTACAAAGACCAAATCACCTTTGTCAAAGACCGCCCTGGCCATGACCGGCGCTACGCCATCGACGCTTCCAAAATCAAAGCCAAGTTGGGCTGGCAGCCAGAGGAAAGTTTCGAAAGTGGCTTTTTAAAAACCGTTGATTGGTACCTAGAACACGAAGACTGGGTTAAAAACATCCTCTCTGGCGAATACCGTTTAACCCGGCAGGGGTTGGGGGCTTGATGCAGGTTGAGGATACCGGGCTTTTTGGGGTAAAGCGAATCCATCCAAAGGTTTTTGGGGACAGACGGGGCTTTTTCTTTGAGTCTTATAATCAAAAAAGTTTTTCCCAAGCGGGCATCGAGACCCAGTTTGTCCAAGACAACCAGTCCCTCTCCTCCCAAGGGGTACTTCGGGGTTTGCATTTTCAACGAAGCAACCCGCAAGGCAAATTGGTTTGGGTTTTGGCGGGATCCGTACTAGACGTAGTGCTCGACTTACGGCGCTCCTCTCCTAGTTTTGGTCGTTGGGAGTCCTTTGAGCTTTCGAGCGAAAACCACGAGCAACTTTGGATTCCCAAGGGGTTTGCCCATGGCTTTGCGGTTTTAAGTGAAACGGCGTTGTTTTGTTATAAAGTGGATGAATATTATAATCCGCAAGACGAAGGTGGGATTAAGTGGGATGACCCTGCCCTAGGCATTGAGTGGCGACTCGAAAATCCGGTTTTAAGCGCAAAGGACCAAAAATTACCAACCTTTGCTGAATTTGTAAAAGCACCCGATTACCCGTTTCCTTAAGTCCCGGTGCGCCGGTCCTTGCAACCCTGCCCTCACCGGTTCAAATGGCAAAAACTAAGGTTTTGATTGTCAGCCATACAGCCCAACTAGGCGGGGCCGAGCGAGTATTGCTGCGTTTTTTAGCCGAACAAACCAGCTTTGATTTAGTCCTGATTTGCCCTGCTGGCCCCTTGGCTGATTTAGCCCAGAAGGCCGGGGTCCCAACTCATCTCTCTAAAAGCCTTTCCCCTCTTAAACGAGAAGAAAACCCCTTTTGGCCTTTGGCTTTTTGGGGGCGACTGCTAGGGTCTTTTGTTGAGATTAGCTGTCTTATATTTAAGGAAAAACCAGATCTGGTGCAGGCTAATGGATTTAGCACTATGCCTTATGTATGCCTGCCCACTTGGACTTGGGACCGCCCTTTGCTTTGGCACATGCATGACTTTAAAACAGGGCTTCGGAACAGACTGGCAGCAGCAATTTTTGATTTTTTTAGCACCCGCATTTTGGCCGTGAGCGAGGCGGTCGCCTTTAACCTGCGGACCCAAGGGATTGCCCCTGAAAAAATCAGAGTCCTATACAACCATGTAAACCCGGCCCAACTCCAAGCTGGGGATGGAGCGTTATCCTTTAAGCTAGCCGAGTTAAAGGCGGACGGCTCCAAGCTGGTGGGGATGATGGGTAGTTTAGAGGAGCGCAAAGGAATGCGGGAGGCGATTGAGGCGCTGGCCCTGATCCCAACCGAGCCCATCAAATTGGTTCTCGCAGGCGGGACCCACAGCCCCTCGCAAGAACGCTACCTAGCACAACTTAAAGACCTGGTTGCCCAAAAAGGATTAAATGGCCGAGTGATTTTACTAGGCCCTATTGATTCGCTGGCCGAGTTTTATCAAGGAATCGACCTTTTTCTGCACTACCCCAAAACCCCTGATCCTCTGCCAACCGTGCTTTTAGAGGCCTTGTCTTTGGGCCTGCCGGTTCTCGCTAATCAATTAGGAGGCAACCCCGAGTGTTTAGGCCAAGGCCAGTGGGGGCGGCTCATCGCTCCTGACCGGATTGATCTTCTCGCCACCGCGTTGACTCAACCTCAACCACCTTTAGATGGTTATGCAAAAATCCGGTTTTTAGAGCAATTTTCCCTCAAATCCAAGGAAACCGAGTTTTCTCTACTGTACCGCGAATTACTTGAGGCCTTGGATGCTGATTAAAAAAAAGCTCGAATCCGCTTTCAAAACCGGGTTTTTCCACCTCTTTGGCACCCTGCTTTTGGTGCAGGTTTTGGCCTTCGGCCTGAAGATTAGTTTGGGTCATTGGTTAAACACTGAAGATTTTGCTAGGGCCTCACTCTTAATCGAAACCAACAATCTTTTAGCTACCTTAATGGCCCTGGGTCTGCCCACCGCGATGATTCGTTATGGCCTATCCGAAAACCGACTTGACGACTATCTATCCGGGACGTTACGACTCTTTTCCCTTTTAGCGTTAGTTGTTTCCATAGGGTTTTTGGGGATCAATGCGCTGGTACCCTTATTTACGGACCCGCTAACCCAGACCTGGGTAGTTTATAGTTTGTGGGCCGCCCCTGGGTTGGCTTTGTTTAGTTATTTGATCAACTGGCTATCCGCGAAAAAACAAGCCAAAGAGCGGGCCTTGGTTGTTTTAGGACAACGGGCACTTTATGCACTGTGTTTAGGGATAGGGGCCTTTTTGGGGGCTCTTAAGGGGGCGGTGTTAGGGCTTTTGTGCCAGGGATTGATTTTGCCGTTCCTCTTACTGGGGCGCTACCGCAAGGCTGCCTTGGGTCCCCATGTCCCAATAAAAAAAAGGGCGCTACTTCGGTTTTCTGGGATTGACTCTTTGAGCCACCTAGCCGGATTTATCGCTCCTTTTTGGATTTTATGGGCCAGCGAACGGGGCTTAGCACATTTAGAAGAGGTTTCTTGGTTAGCCATGGCCTTTTCCTTTAGCGTGGTTGCCAAGTTTTTTTTCGCTAGTTTGTACAACGTGGCCTTTCCCTACCTGATGGAAAAGCGAGAGAAGCGGGCATTTAGCCGGTTCCTTTGGCTTCTGATTGGGTTGGGGTTGGTTATGGGGCTTTTGGTGATGGGGTTTGGCTTTACCCTGCTGCCCTGGTTGATTGGCTGGCTTTTGCCCGCCAAGTTTCTGGCTTCGGTGCCCCTTTTAGGCTGGTTGCTTTTGGCCGAATGCTTGATTGGGTTAAGCCTGATTTATGAAATGGCCTTAGAATCCTTAGCAGCGGTGAGGATCAAGGCTGGGGCGTTGTTGAGTGGCCTCTTGGTTATGTCACTCGTACTTTACCCCGCAATGGAAAACGCCGGGGCCTTGGGGTTGGCGCAAGCGTTTTTGATCTTTGCGGTTGTTCGCCTAACCCTTGCCGGGTTGGGTACTCACGGGCTTTTAGCCTTAAAACAGGAGGACAACCTCCGCTGAAGCCAGGATGGCTTTTGTAATTATCTTGCAAGGGGGAGCGAAATAGGGTATGGATGAAGAAAAGAAGTATTTTTATAACCCCTATACTGGAACCATGATGAACGTCTCCGAAGCCAGCAGCAAAGGCCGGCAGGAGATTGGCAACTCGATCAAGGACGCTCGGAACGCTGACCCTGAATTATTAATCAATGTCGGGCTTATTTTGTTTTTGCAGTTACTACTGTTCAAGTTTTTGACCGGCTAGCTAAAGTTGTTGGCCGGTTCTGCCGATGAGGAAGCAAACCTCTATCGGGAGAATCAATGGAACAGTTTCGAGTTAAAGAGGGCCTGAAAACCGCCCTTTTGCTCTCCAAAGCTGCAACTAGTAATCACAAGGTAGAAATCGCCGAAATCGGCGAGGTCTATATTAAGGATGGCTACGTCGCTATTATGACCCTGGATGGTCGCTGGAAGCGGCTGACCGAGGAAAATATCGAGACCCGTTTAGACGAGCTTTTAGCCGAGTCAAACGAGGAATCGATCAAGCGGCGCTTGCAGCAAATGATTTTTGCTTAAACACCAAAGGAGCCCTGGGGCAACCCCAAGGCTCCTTTGGGTCGCCCGCCTCTGTTTATCAGAAATCCCCTGACAAGGCTGTCTTTATGGCTCCAGCTGTTTTGCTGACAGAGTCTCCGCTGTCTAAAACTATTTGGTTTTTACCAGAGCCGCGCTTGGGCAGGCAGCGCAAGAGTGCAAAATGGCCAGTTAATTTTTAAAATTTTTTAGAACAAGATCAAGTTCTGGCAAATTCCCCAAAATCAATGATCCAAATAACCAAACTGGGTTAAGCGAGTTGGGTCTTCTACCCAGCCTTGGCTGACCTTTACATGAAGGTCTAGGTACACCTTGGTGCCTAACAAGTTTTCTATCTGTTTGCGGGCTCCGGTACCGATTTGTTTGAGCATTAAGCCCCCTTTTCCAATGATAATCTTTTTATGGCTCTCTTTTTCGGTATGAATCACCGCCCAGATTTTAACCCGGTCCTTTTCCTCTTTAAACCGCTCCACCACCACCGCTACTCCATAAGGAATCTCTTGGTGAAGTTGTCGGTGTAGCTGTTCCCTGACAAACTCGGCCGCTAGCACCCGTTCAGGCTGGTCGGTTACTTCTTCTGGGTCGAATAAAGGCTCCGAAACAGGCAAAACCCGCCCAAAAAGCCCTAAAATGGCCTCTAAACCCCACTTTTTAAGCGCAGAAACCGGAAAACTTTCTTTAAAGTGGTAGGCTTGATTAAATTCAGCCAAACTTTTAAGTACGGTCTCCGGCTCGTGTTCATCTACTTTGTTAAGCACCAGAAAAACTCGCTCCTCTAAGCCCGCCAGCCGCTCTAAGATGGCTTTGTCTTCTGGACTGATACCCCTTGCAAGATTTAGGGGCTCCGCTAGATACATTACCAAGTCGGCCTCCTCGATACTTTGGTGGGCATAACCCACGATCCGCCGGTGAAGTTCGTTTTTAGGCGCATGGATCCCAGGGGTATCCAAAAGCACCGCCTGGAAGCCGGGCTCACTCAAGACCCCTAAAATTCGGTTACGCGTGGTTTGGGGTTTGTGGCTAGTTATGGCAATTTTTTGGCCTAGGAGGGCGTTGAGTAGCGTGGACTTGCCCACATTGGGCCGCCCAATCAGCGCCACCATTCCAGCCTTGAAGTCTTGATCCATCGCTTGTAGAGTTAGGGTTAATTTGAGACCTTGGCCTCTAAAAAAATAGGCTAGGTGTTCGAAAAGGGATTGACAAGGGATAAAGGCTCTATTAATTTGCCCTTTTCGTATGGAATCGAAAGGGTATAAAATTTTATGCTGGCTTAGCTCAGTGGTAGAGCGGCTGTTTTGTAAACAGCGGGTCGGGAGTTCGAGTCCCTCAGCCAGCACCATTACCCCATGGGGGGGAGATTCCCGAGTGGCCAAAGGGAACAGACTGTAAATCTGTCGGCTCCGCCTTCGAAGGTTCGAATCCTTCTCTCCCCACCAGATATTTCACGCCACGGCGACGTGGCATAAGGCCCGGGTAGCTCAGTGGTAGAGCGTTTCCTTGGTAAGGAAAAGGTCGGCAGTTCAATTCTGCTCCTGGGCTCCAGAATTCAAAGGCATTGGCCATGAGAGATATTATACAACTTCAGTGTACCGAGTGTAAACGGCGCAATTATTCTAAAACTCGGAACAAAAAGACCAAGCCTGCCAAGCTTGAGCTTAAAAAGTACTGTAAACATTGTAAAAAACATATAGATCACAAAGAGACCAAGTAGGCCAGTAGCTCAGTTGGTAGAGCATCGGTCTCCAAAACCGAGTGTCGGGGGTTCGATTCCCTCCTGGCCTGCCACACAAAAGGGATAGGGACCAACTATGTTTAAGCGGATCAACAAGTTTCTCACCGATGTAAGGGCCGAGTTCAAGAAGGTTTCTTGGCCCTCAAGGGAGCAGACGATTAAGCAAACCGGCGTGACGCTGTTGATCACCTTGATTTGCTCCTTGTTCCTAGGCGCGGTTGATTACGGTTTGAGTAATATTGTCAAACAGGTGATAGGATAACCATGAGCGAAACGACCGGGACCCCGTCATACCAGTGGTATATCCTACAGGCCTACGCGGGTTTTGAAAACAAGGTAAGCCTCTTGATCAGGGAGCAACTCCGCCTAAGAAATATGGTCGAGTTGGTCGATGAGATTTTTATCCCCTCCGAAGAGGTGACCACCAAAAAAGGGGATAAGGTCAGGAAAACCAATGTAACCTATTTTCCTGGTTACATCTTGATTAGAATGCACCTGACCGAAGACCTGTGGCACGTATTAATGGACATTCCCAAGGTTTCGGGATTTGTCGGAGGAACCCCGGCTAAGCCGCAGGCGGTTTCCGAAAAGGAGTTAGAGTCAATTCGAGGTCAGATCTCTTCGGGGGTTAAACAGGCCGAAATCGATTCTACCTTCTCCCTGGGGCAAACGGTGGTGGTTATTGACGGACCTTTCGCCGAGTTTAACGGGGTGATCGACGAGGTGGATAAAGAACACAACAAATTGACCGTTTTGGTCAGTATCTTTGGACGCTCGACTCCTTTGGAATTGAGCTTCGACAAGGTAAGACTGGTAGAATAGAGACAGGAACGAAACCATGGCCAAAAAGATCACTGGATACATTAAATTGCAGATTCCCGCCGGGGCCGCAAACCCCCAGCCACCTATTGGTCCTGCTTTGGGCCAACGAGGGGTTAACATCATGGAGTTTTGCAAAAGTTTTAACGCAAAAACCCAAGCAGACGCAGGTCTAATCATCCCTGTGGTGATTACGGTCTATGCCGACCGCAGCTTTACCTTCATCACCAAAACCCCACCGGTTCCGGTGTTGATTAAAAAGGCTTTGGGCCTCACCAAAGGCAGCGCGACCCCCAACCTGCAAAAGGTTGGCAAGATCACCCAAGCCCAGATTGACGAGATTGCTAAGGTCAAACTACCGGACCTCAACTGCTACGACCTCGAAGCAGCCAAACAACAGGTAGTAGGTACCGCTAGAAGCATGGGAATCACCGTGCCCGGCGAATAACCGAAGAGAATAATATGCCCAAGATTTCAAAAAGAAAAAAAGCCTGGTTAGAAGAGATTGACCGAGAATCCAAATACTCGATCGACGACGCATTGGCCTTGGTTAAAAAATATGCCAGCTCCAAGTTCACCGAGAAAGTGGACGTAGCCATTCGCCTAGGGATCGACCCCCGAAAATCGGATCAAATGGTTCGGGGCTCGGTAGTCCTTCCTCACGGAACCGGACAGGTCCTAAGAGTGCTGGTTTTTGCACGCGGCGACAAAGCAAAAGAAGCTACCGAAGCTGGGGCTGAATTTGTAGGTGGTGAAGAATTGGCTGAAAAGATCCAGTCTGAAAATTGGTTCGAGTTTGACCGAGTCGTGGCTACTCCTGACATGATGGTGGTGGTCGGTAAGATTGGTAAACTTTTGGGACCTAAAGGTTTAATGCCTAACCCCAAGGTTGGCACGGTGACCACTGATGTTGCCAAAGCAGTTAATGAGATCAAAAAAGGTCAGGTGCAGTTCAGGACTGACAAAGGGGCCAACATCCATTCTACTTGTGGTTTGGCAACCTTCTCTGAAGCCGCTTTGAAAGAAAACATCAAAGCTATTTACGACCAACTCGTCAAACTGAAGCCCTCTTCGGCTAAGGGCGTTTATATCAAAAACATCGCGGTTTCCTCGACCATGGGTCCTGGTGTCCGGGTGGACGAGAAGCAGTTTAGTTAGACCTTGGGGTGAACGCCCCAAAAAAATTCGAGCGAAAGCTCAAACACTTGGTTGTCGAAGAAAGCAGGGGCTTTAAGCTTAAACCCCCACCCTGCCGAGAGAACCGCGCTTGCCGCGATGGCCCCAATTGTGGGCCAAATCTCCCCTTTCGACATCCTATATTCCCGGTTCCACCTCTGGTGGGGCTTGGTTTCAGCCTGATGGCTGTTAATTACCTATAAGGAGAATTCATGGATCGGTCTCAAAAAGAGGTCTTGGTCGCCGAATTCAAGGACATTTTCGAGCACGCCCTTTCGGGAGTTTTGGTCAGCTATCAAGGTTCCACGGTGGAATCCTTGACCCAGCTACGCAAAACCCTGAATCAAAACGGCGCGAAGTTTAAGGTGTTGAAAAACACCTTGGCTAGGTTAGGCTCCCAAGGGACCGCCTACGAATCTTTGTCCTCGCAATTCAAAGACACCAGGGCCCTTGTTTACAGCACTCACGACCCGATTGCGCACGCCAAGGTTATTGCCGACGCAGTAAAGACCAACGAAAAACTGTCTATTGTTGCCGGCCTTTTGGTCACCAACAACGTAGGCAAGTTGCTCGATGCGGCGGGTGTGGTTGCTTTGTCTCAGCTGCCTTCGAAAGAAGAGTTGCTCACCAAATTGCTATACGTATTCAACGCCCCGATCACCAACTTCGCTCGGACCCTCAACGAGGTTCCCGCCAGTTTTGTTCGGACCTTACAAGCCATTGCAGATTCCAAATCTTAACTATTAACCTAGGAGAATTCCATGTCTAACATTACCAAAGCCCAAGTGATCGAGTTTATTGCCAACATGTCAGTACTCGACCTTTCTGAAATGGTTAAAGAACTCGAAACGAAGTTCGGCGTTTCTGCCGCTGCTGCTACCGTAGCTGTTGCTGCTGGCCCAGTTGCTGCTGTTGCCACCGAAGAGCAAACCGAGTTTGACGTAATCATGACTGGCTTCGGCGCCAACAAGATTAACGTAATCAAAGAAATCCGCGGTATTACCGGTCTGGGCCTCAAAGAAGCCAAAGACATGGTTGAAGCTGCTGGTGCTGATTGCAAAGTTAAAGAAGGTGTGTCTAAAGCAGAAGCTGAAGACGTTAAAAAGAAACTTACCGAAGCTGGCGCTAGCGTCGAGATCAAGTAATTTTTTGGCCTCTTGGTTTAAAACCCGGTCCCTGGCAAAAGGGGCCGGGTTTTTTTTTGCCCAGTGACATGGGGGCTTAAGTGAGCTAGATTACAACCTAACCAAACCGTAAGCCCTATTATAGATATAAAAATATATAAAATCACCCCTACCAACCTTAACCAGGAGCCCCCATGGCCATTACCCTCCCTGAATTGCCTTTCGCTTCAAATGCGTTAGAGCCCTATATCAGCGCCAACACCCTAAGCTTCCACCATGGCAAACACCACAATGCCTACGTGACCAACTTAAACAAGTTAATCGAAGGCACCCCATTTGCGGGTCAGGACCTAGAAGAGATTGTCAAAACCAGCAAAGAAGGTATTTTTAACAACGCTGCCCAGGTTTACAACCATACCTTTTATTGGCACTGCATGAAAAAAGGCGGTGGCGGCAAACCCACGGGCAAGATTGCGGCCAAAATTGACGAAGCCTTTGGATCTTTCGATAAGTTTGTCGAAGAGTTCAAGGCAGCGGGCGCGACCCAGTTTGGATCAGGCTGGGCTTGGTTGGTTTTAGATCAAGGCAAACTTAAGATCACTAAAACTGCCAATGCAGATACTCCTTTAGCTCATGGCCAAAAGCCCCTTTTGACCGTAGATGTTTGGGAACATGCCTACTACCTCGACTTTCAAAACCGGCGGCCTGACTATCTAACCGCCTTTGTAGATCATTTGATCAATTGGGATTTTGTAAATTCCAACCTTTAAGGAAGCTGGCCGGGTTCCCCGGCCTTGCTTTCCAATCCTTTTTGGAGTTTTTCAGATGTCTTGGGAAAAGACCTACCTGCGCCTGCGCCTAGAAAAACAGATTGCCCCTCACGATACCCAGATCGAGGTGAATCAGTTTGTTCAAGGGCTTACAGAGATATACGGAGGTTTGTTAGAAGCGGCCAAAGCCCGTGAGACCGGGGCCCGCGCCAAGCTTGCTGATTTCGCCGTCGAATACCTAAACGTCGCCCGCAACGTCTATCAAGGTGGCCCCAGCTACAAAACCATCAAGGACCGAGTGGTGAAGGAGTTGGGGGAGGTAACCGCTAGTTAGAGAATCCGCTTATCCCTAACCAGCCGTTCATAGGTGTCGGTGAGGATTTGGGCGATGCGGCCAGCGGCTTCTTTTTTTTCTGGCTCTTGCTCGAAGCGGTCGGGGTGGAACTTTTTAAGCTCGCGATTGCGGGCCTTTTTGAGTTCAGCCAAGGTGACTGGCGGGGTGAGGCCAAAAGCAGCCAAGTCTTTTAAAAACGAATCAGAGTAGTTGGGTTTTGATCCTTTAGTCCCGGTCTCTTCAAACTTAGCTTTGTATTTAGACTGATAACCAGTCTGGCTTCCAGCCCTTTTTTGCCCCTCTTCGTCTAGCCCTAAACGGCGTTCCCACTGGCCTAGTTGCTCATCAAGTTTTTTAGAAAACTCGTCGAGCTGTTCCCCGGCTAAGGATTTTAAAAGCAGCATCAATCGTTCGTTAAGGCTCATTTCCCCTAGGTACCCTCTCCTTGTTTCCCCGTCAAGGCCATGCAGAGTTTCCCAGGTCCTATAAACAACTTGGCTTAAGGTTCCTTTTCTACCCGAAGCGAAGCTCTCATTTCAGTCTTTTGCAAGTCTCTTCCGCCTTGCCCAATATACAGATACAGACCATCCCTCTCCCTGATCCCCCTTCAAAATCAGGCAGGAGTGGCTCTGGTCCCTGGTGTTTGATTAGCCCATAAAGGTGAGGTTTTTACAGAGTCGATCTGTCTTTGGGCTTAAAGTACCTTTAGGGGTTGGAAGATTTATTAAAACCGCTTAAACTATGGACTTACCAGGAGACTAGCGAATGCAACCCAATTCTAGAAATTTGATCCTTGTCTTGGCCTTAGTGCTCGGATTTGTCTTGGTTTATGCGCTAACCAGCGCCCCACCTCGAGGTCATGAAGTGCCCTTTTCGGCCTTTCTTAACCTTGTAGATGGCGGTCAGGTAACCGATGCCATTATCAAAGGCCCTCAAGTAACCGGCAAGACAACCTCTGGGGAAGTCTTTGTAACCACGGTTCCCCGCTACTTTGCCATTGTACCCATGTTATATGTCAAACGGGTGCATTTCCGTATTGAATCGACCGAGCAAAACGGGCTCTTTTACGCGATCTTGTCGAGTTGGCTGCCGATTATCCTGATCATTGGGGTCTGGGTCTTTTTTATGCGGCAGATGCAAGGTGGCAACAAGATGATGAGCTTTGGCAAATCCAAGGCCAAAAAATCGGATGAAAACAGCGTGAAGGTGACCTTTGCCGATGTCGCGGGAATCGAAGAATCAAAAGCAGAATTGGACGAAATTGTTGAGTTTTTAAGAGATCCAAGCAAATTTGAAAAGTTGGGCGGCAAGATCCCCACGGGCGTACTCCTAGTAGGCGAGCCAGGAACGGGGAAAACCTTGCTGGCCAAAGCTATTGCTGGAGAAGCGGGAACGGCCTTTTTGTCGATTTCAGGTTCGGACTTTGTGGAGATGTTTGTTGGGGTGGGAGCTTCCAGGGTGCGCGACCTCTTTGCCCAAGCGCGAGCGGTAGCCCCTTGTATAATCTTTATCGACGAGATCGATGCGGTAGGCAGGCACCGCGGTGCCGGACTCGGTGGTGGTAACGACGAACGCGAGCAAACCCTTAACCAACTCCTAGTGGAGATGGACGGATTTGGGGGCAACGAAGGAGTGATTGTGGTGGCCGCAACCAACCGACCTGACGTCCTCGATTCGGCCCTTACTAGGCCTGGGCGCTTCGACCGCCAGGTGGTGGTGCCCAAACCCGATACCAACGGGCGCTGCCAGATCTTAGGTGTACATGTACGAGAGATCACCCTAGACCCAGATGTTGATCTAAAGATCATCGCTCAAGGAACCCCCGGCTTCACCGGGGCCGATCTAGCCAACCTCGCCAACGAAGCGGCGTTAAATGCGGCTCGCAAAAACAAAAAAACCGTGAGCATGACCGACTTCGAAGAAGCTCGCGACAAGTTGATGTTGGGCAAAGAGCGGCGCAGCATGGTAGTTGGGGACCAGGAAAAACGGACCACTGCTTATCACGAGGCGGGGCACGCAATTGTGGCCGCTTTGATGGAAGGGGTGGACCCGGTCCACAAGGTAACCATCGTCCCTCGGGGTCGGGCCTTGGGTTTAACAATGTTATTACCTAAAGAAGACCGTTTTTCCCAAAACAAAAGCCAACTTTTAGGGATGTTGGCGATGATGATGGGCGGACGAGCGGCTGAAGAGCTGATCTTTAATCACTTCACCACTGGAGCAAGTAACGACCTGGAACGGGCGACCCAAGTAGCCCACCGGATGGTCTGTAACTGGGGGATGAGTGAGAAAATAGGGCCTATTTACCTTGCTGTAGGCCAATCGGAGGTCTTTTTAGGCCGGGATTTAATGAAAAAGAAGCGGATCAGCCAATCTTCGGCCAAACTGATTGACCAAGAGGTCAAAAAAATCGTTAACGACGCTTACAAGACCGCCACTAAAATGCTCAAAAAAAATATCGACGTCTTACACAAGGTTTCCGAACGCTTGATTGAAGCTGAGACCATAGATGGTTCGTATATTGACGAGGCTTTGGGCAAGGTAGCGCAAGTTTCATGACCCTGGTTTATGTCCCCGGCCTGCCTCGGTTGGTGGTTGAGGATTATTTAAAACGGTATTATCAGGCGAGCCCCCCCCAAGGGGGCCGCCTCGACCTTATCCTAGGCCGGGGTGATCTATCTCAACTTCCCGGTGTTGCCCAAGTTGGGCAGCGTTTTGCTCTGGCCTTTGACCCCCTTTACTGGGGGGAGATTGCGCCCACCTTGGCCCAAAATTATCCTGAAACCTCGGCCCCGTTGTTGTCCTTAATGCTGCCGCGACCCGAACCGGTTTTTACCCTGAGGGGCCAGACCTATCCTGGCCCACAGGTGATGGGTATTTTAAACCTGACCCCCGATAGCTTTTACGATGGTGGTAAATATACCCAGCTAGACCAAGCGTTGGCCCAAGCTGAGCGGATGATCGAAGAAGGGGCCCACTGGCTGGATTTGGGCGGAGAATCCACTAGGCCGGGCTCTGACCCGGTTGAGGCCCCCGAAGAAATCAAGAGGGTCTTACCTACTTTAAAAGCAATTCAAAAACGCTGGCCACAAATTCCGCTTTCTATTGACACCCAAAAAACCGAGGTCGCCAGAGCAGCACTGGACGCGGGTGCCTGTTTGGTAAACGATGTATCTGGGCTAGCTGCGGGCAGCGAAATGGCCCAATTAGTGGCCGAATACGGAGCGGGATATGTGCTGATGCACCGCCAAGGGACCCCAAAGTCGATGCAAAACAGCCCGTTTTATGAGGACCCCGTTTTAGAGGTAACCGAACATTTTGAACAAAAACTGCGCCAAATGGAAGCTGCTGGGGTCCCCAAGCAGGCAATTCTGCTTGACCCTGGCATTGGATTCGGTAAACTGAAGACGCACAACCTGGACCTCCTCCGAATGACCGAGGCCTTTTTTCATTTAGGTGCTGCCATTCTACTAGGCACCTCGAACAAGTCCTTTATCGGCCAAACGCTGGGCTTTGGTCCCGAGGATAGGCTTTTCCCAAGCCTAGCAACCCAATGTTTGGGTTTTGAGCGTGGTGCTAGTTTTTTCCGGGTCCACGAAGTAGGCCCAACCTTAAAAGCCCTGAAAATGACCTATTTTTATAAGAAACCATGAGCGACTTTTTCTTCGCCCTGCGTTGGCAGGATTTGGTGGATGTCGGGATTTTGGCGGCGATTATCTATAGCTTTATCCTGATGCTCCAAGGCACCAGGACCCTACAGATCGTCCTGGGGTTTTTATTGGTAGGGGTAATTTACTACCTGACCGATTTTTTTGGGCTCGACGGGCTCCACTGGGTGCTGAAAAATCTCTTTTCTAGTATTGTGGTGGTGATTATTGTTTTGTTTCAGGCCGACATTCGTAAGGCACTGGCCCAAATCGGGGTGCGAAGTTTTTTATGGAATTCGGCCCCACGCCAAGCGGTGGGCTTGATCGACAAACTAGTAAAGGTTTGCTCCTATTTTAGTAAGCTTAAGATTGGCGCTTTAATAATCCTAGAAAAAGACATAGGTTTGGCCGAGTTTTACACCTCTGGGACTAAACTAAATGCCGATTTTTCCCCTAAATTGCTGGCCACATTGTTTAACACCCACGGTCCCTTACACGACGGAGCGGTGATTATTGATCAACGCCAAAGGATCTCGTACGCAGGCTGTATCTTGCCCCTGTCTAACCAAGAGGATTTGGCCGGAAACCTTGGCACCCGACATCGGGCGGCTTTGGGGCTTTCTGAGGTAAGCGACGCCGTGATTTTGGTGGTATCTGAAGAGCGAGGTGTGACCAGCATCGCCCACCGGGGGAAATTAATCCACGGCGGTGGGGAAAGCGAATTGCGCCAAAAACTGGCCGAGTTATACACAGACTCCAAAGCTCGTTTGGAGGTGGACCCATGATGGAACGTTTGACTAACAATTGGCCTCAAAAACTGCTGGCTTTGGTGTTAGCCCTGATTGTTTGGGCTTTGGCTCCTACGCCAGGCCGGGAAGGGCAGACCGAAATTCAATTTTTTGTGCCCCTGACTTATACCAACGCCCCTAAGGACCTAATCATGACCAGCCAACCCTTGCAGGCGGTGAGTATATTGGTCGAGGTTCCTGCCCGCGATTTGGCCAGCATTTACCCAAGCCACTTTCAGGCGGTGGTTGATATGGAGCACACCACCGAAGGGACCCACCGCTTTAAAATCAGTCGTTCTGATATCAAAACGCCCAAGAATGTGCGGATTTTAACTATTAACCCAGACGCGGTCGATATTAAGTTTGAAAAAGCGGCTGAACGCGAATTAGTGATTCATCCGGTTTTAATCGGAGCACCAGCGCCGGGCCATGTGTTACAGAAGGTGACCATGTACCCAGACCGGGTGCGGGTCTTAGGTTCAGCCGAGATTTTGGACAAATTGGACCAACTAGAAACCAAGGCGCTTAGTATTGAAGGACTAAACGCCGAGATTGAGATGTTTGCTAGCATTGATTGGCCCGAAGGGATCAAGGTAATCGAGCCCGCTCCTGACAACTATACCGCCCGTATCCAGATTGGTTCCGAGCCTACAATCCGCCTTTTTGAAAACATCCCTTTAGGGCTGGTTAATCAGGTATATGTGACTCAAATTAATCCCAAGTCCTTTAGCTTGGCTATTCGGGGGCCTAGAACTTTGGTGGAAAGTATGACCATTGAAGATATCCAGGCCTTTATTGACCTCAAGGCATACAAACCGGGCAAATATAAAGTCCAGCAACCTACCTTGCGTCTCCGCCCAGAGATTCAGATTCAAAAGGTTTGGCCACCCATTGATATCTGGGTATTAAACCAAAAAATTTACGAGTAATCCTTTGGTAAAACTGCATGTTAATGTGGATCATGTTGCCACGCTTAGAGAAGCCCGCAAAACCAGCGAACCAGACCCGGTTTACGCCGCCCTAATCGCGGAACAGGCCGGAGCCGCCGGAATCACCGCCCATCTGCGTGAAGATCGTAGGCATATTCAAGACCGAGATATTCGGTTATTACGCGAGATGGTGCAAACCCGGCTCAACTTAGAAATGGGGGCGACCGACGAGATGGTGGGGATTGCCCTTAAACAAAGGCCCGACCTCTGCACCTTGGTTCCCGAAAAACGCCAAGAGGTCACCACCGAGGGGGGCCTCGATTTGGTAGGAAATAAGACTACTTTAGGACCTAAAATCAAAGAATTAAAGGCGGCAGGAATAAGGGTAAGCCTATTTATTGACCCCGCCCCTGAACAGATCGCTTGCGCCCGAGATTTAGGAGCCGATGACATCGAAATGCACACAGGTGAATATGCCAACGCTAAAAATGCGGCAGCTCAGGCTAAAGAACTGGCGCGTTTGGTAAAGGGTGCTAAATTGGGGGGGTCTATGGGGCTCGGGATCAATGCCGGACACGGACTTACTTACTTTAACATTGGCCCAATTGCCGCACTGGTAGGTTTGGCCGAACTCAACATCGGTCACAGTATTATGGCCCGCGCTTTTTATGTGGGTGTCGCCCAGGCAGTCAAAGAGATGATTGGGCTGATCGAGAAATATCAAGCCTAACCTTGGGGGCGCAAGGCGCCCCCAAGGTTATTCGGTGGGATAGTCGTTAACCGGGACAATCTTTGCACAGTTCCCCATATTGCCTTTAAGGCTCTTGGTAATGGGGTGGGCGTTGTGCTCCGTATCGAGATTGCGCTGAATACTCGATTTAAGGCACCAATAAATCGTGTCACCCTGTTGTTTGAGGATACAGCGGATATTGCTTTCTAGGCAAATCTTGGGTTTAGGGATACCCCGGACCGAATCGTTAATGGCCTCCCCATGGGCAGACAGGCCTGCAAGTAACAGGGAAACCGCTGTTACTAAAGTTAAGTATTTGTTATTCATGAGCACTGGGTAGTTCGGGTTTTCCGCACGTAGGCTTTTCTCCAGAGGGTTCCCTCTAATCCCAGATCAATTCAAGATATATGCCCCCCTAGGGGTCAAAGGGCTGTCTCCCTTCAAAAGCCCGGGCCAGTGTGGCGGCATCGGTGAATTCTAAATCCCCTCCAGAAGGCATCCCGCGGGCGATCCGGCTGACCTTAACCGGACTTTGTTTAAACAAATCGGTTAGGTAGTGGGCGGTGGCTTCCCCTTCTAAATCAGGGTTGGTAGCAATAATAATTTCCTTGATTCCTAGCTCCAAAACCCGCCGTTCTAATTCTGCAATTTTTAAGTCTTCTGGATAGATCCCCGATAGGGGCGAAATGCTTCCCCCTAAAACATGGTATAAACCCTGAAAAACATGACTCGCTTCAATCGAAAATACATTTCGCCCCTCTTCCACAACGCACATTTGTTCCTGATTGCGCCGGGGGTCTTGGCAAAGCTCGCAAACTGGCCCCTGGGAAAGGCCAAAACAACACTCGCATTGGCCTAAGTTGTGGGCGGCCTCTTCTAAGGCCCGAGCCAGGGCCAAGGGTTGGTCGTTAGGTTGGCTGACCAGATAAAAGGCCAATCGGCGGGCTGATTTCTGGCCCACAGAGGGCAGCTTGGCCAACTCCTCGATCAGTTTAAGAAGGCTAGGGGGCAACATTATTTTTTATCACCACCAGTGAAGCCCCCAAGTTTGCTTAAGTCAAACCCGGCCATAATATCGTTGATATTTATGCCCCCGGACTGACTTTCTTTAACCTTCCTTAAAACCTCGTTTAGGGCGGCCTTCATCAGGTCTTCTAAAATGGCTTTGTCCGCTAAAATTTCGTTGTTGATTTCTAAAGAAACCAATTCAAAATTACCGTTCATTTTTACCCGAATCATCCCTCCGCCCACGGATGCTTCAAACAATTCTTTAGCAGACTGGTTCTTTTTTTCCTGCAATTGTTTTTGCAGGTCCTTGGCTTTATTCATTAAGTCGTTTAGATCAAGCCCTTGAAACATCAGTTCTCCTTTGGTTTAGTTTGAACTTTTTCGATAACCGCATCTGGGAAGGTTAATTGCACCGCCTGGACTCGGGGATCAAGTCGGGCTCGACCTTCCTTCGCTAATTCTTCCTCTTTGCGGACTTCCAATTCCTGAACCCGCAAACTGTCTTGGTGACCCTGGTGGCCAATGACCTTAAAGCTGACCGGCTTACCAAACCAGCGGGCCGCAAACTCTTCTAATCGTTCCCTTTTGCTCGGGTCCCAGATGGCCGGGTTTTGGCAACCAAGAAGGATTCCCTCCTCGCCAAACTCCAAGGGAACCGAGGTTTTAATCACGCCTAGCAAAGCCTCTGACGATTCTTGGGCAAAGCGACTGACAAACCCAGCCCAGCCCCGGTCAGCAGGGGGCAAAGGCACAGACGCAACCTCGCCCCAAAGGTTGGTCGCTGGCCGATGAACAGGCAGCCCGTGGGGGCTAGCAGCAGTGTCATGGGCTAGGGATTCGGGGCTGTGCTCCAGATCATATACCTCCTGTCCCATCTCTTCAGGGCTGGGGTCATAATCCTCCTCCAGCTCCCAAGGTTCCTGGGCTACAAAGTTGGGGGGCGCCAAGGGAATCTGGATGGGTGGGGGCTCAATCCCCGATTCCGGTTCTTCTTCCACCAGAACCGAGCTAAAGCTTGGGGTTGGCGGCGTTAAAGGGGATGGTTCGAGGGGGACTGGTTCCGGTTCTTCAGGTTCTTCATAAGAAACCAGCCCTGATTCTTCGGATTCGTCCTCAACAGCAGTTTCATCAAGCCAGTCGGGGGGCTCTTCTAACGGAGGTTCGTCGGCTTCTTGCTCTCTTTGGTAGGCTGCATAGGGCGCAATCGCTGGGGCGGCGATTGGCTCTGCCAGCTTGGGGGCCAAGCTGGCAGAATCCACCAAGACCGGTGTTTCAATCTGGGCTGGTGCTTCCTCCAAGGCAGGGGGCTCGAACTGGGCCCTGGTTTCAACCAAGGGTTCTGGAAGTGTTAAACTAACCGGCGGGACTGGAGCTGCTTCTGGTAAAACCTGCGCCAAAGGTTCGGGGGCAGGGGGGATCGGGGCCACCTCTTCGCTAGCTTGAGTTTCCTCTTGCACCCGTACTTTGGGCTCGCCCAGAGCGGGGGCCACTATAAAGGGCTGGGGATTAGCTTTGGCGCCCTTGAGTAACCCTAAAATCTCACCGATCCCCCGAATCTGCTCTAGTCCGCAAAGCTTAACCAACCCCATCTCTAAACAAAGCCGCGATTGGGCGCTGCGTTTGGTTTGGGTTTCGATTTCTAGTAAAATCCCAAACATCTGCTGCAACTGCGGCCCGGTCACCTTGGCGGCCAACCGTTTGTATAAAATTAGTTGTTCAGGCAAAAATTCGCGCCAGCCCAGTTTTTCGGCGGGCAGTTCCTTGACCAAGCTCAAGTCTTTAATGGCGGTCATCAACTCGGTTAAAAACTTATCTAAGCTCCGCCCTCGTTTCATCTGTCGATCAAAACACGCTAAAGCAGAAGATAAATCCCGGCTGCAAAGGGCCTCTAAAAGCCGGTCTAGGTCTTCTGCGCCCCCAAGCCCCAAAAGGTTGATCACCGCTTCATCGCCAATCTGATTTCCTGAAAAACTGACCAACATATCTAACTGGGTCAGGGCGTCCCGCATCCCACCCACCGAGGCGCGGGCGATCAAATTAAGGCTTTTCTCGCTGATCCCAATGCCTTCTAATTGCGCAACCTCGTTTAGATACCCAGCTATTTTGTTAATTGGGATAAAACTAAAGTCAAAACGCTGGCAGCGGGAGATAACAGTGGTCGGAATCTTGTGGGGGTCAGTGGTGGCAAGAATAAATTTAACGTGCGAGGGCGGCTCTTCTAGGGTTTTGAGCAGGGCGTTAAACGACTCGGTGGTCAACATATGCACCTCGTCGATGATGTAGGTCTTGTAATTCCCTTTGGACGGGGAAAACTTGACCGACTCCCGAAGCTCACGAATATGCTCGATCCCCCGATTACTAGCGGCGTCGATTTCCATCACGTCCGCACTGATCCCCTGGCCAATCTCAAGGCAGGATTCACAAGTGTTACAAGGCTCGAATTCGATGGGGTGGGCGCAGTTTAAGGCTTTGGTGAGGATACGAGCGCAACTGGTCTTGCCGGTGCCCCGAGGCCCGGTAAACAAAAAGGCGTGGGCGACCCGGTTGGTCTTAATGGCGTTGATTAAGGTTTGGTGGATTGCCTCCTGACCTACCAGATCTTGGAAGCGTTGGGGCCTGAGCTTTCTGGCAAGGACGACGTAAGACATCAGCGCCTTTGGTTCATGAGGCTAAAGTGATCCGCGCACATCTTTGGCGACTTAGTGCTGCTTCCTTTCGGACCTGACACGGTTCACCACCTCCAATTGCGCGGATCACCCCAACTGGGAAAGGGATGTTTTCCCTACATTGTCCTAAACTAGGGAGATAAAATCCACCGGTTTAAGTTTTGTTCTTAAAGTCTAAACCACTACTTAAAAGAATGGAGCCCAATCAGATTGCCTTCGGGATCAAACACCAAAGAAATAAATCCATGCTCACCGATAGACCTTTTATTACCCTTAATTTGACCACCAAACTGGGCGACACGGGCCTGGGTCACCGCGCAATCTTCGCAGGCAAAATAAACCAAAACGCTGTTTTTGCCAACCTCAAAGCCGGGCATTTTAACCAGCGCCCCATGGGCACCGTAAACATCAGGGTTGCCTTCAAAGGCCCACATTTCCGTATTAGGGGCAGGTATCTGACTCAGGGTCACCTGAAACACGCCTTCGTAAAAGGCCTTGGCGCGGGCCATGTCCTCTACATAGATCTCAAACCAGCTGATTGCGTTGGAGCTCATGGCCTTTGCCTATTTTAATCTGGCGGAGAGAGAGGGATTCGAACCCTCGATAAAGTTACCCCTATACACGCTTTCCAGGCGTGCTCCTTCGACCACTCGGACATCTCTCCTTAGGGCCGTCTTTGAATGGGACCTTAATCTGGTACACCCGAGAGGGTTCGAACCTCTGGCCTTCGGCTCCGCAAGCCGACGCTCTATCCAGCTGAGCTACGGGTGCATAAAATTGGGTAAAAGACCCAAGCGGGGCGGGGAATACGCCCTGACGGCAAAGCGGCATCTTAAGGGATTGGCCCAAGGTTGTAAAGTCCCTTTACGAATTTGCTAGCACTTTACGAACTGGCACACCCAGATTATGCTTAATCAAAACCACCAGGAAAAAAAATGAGTCCAAACCATCCCCAGCCCCACCCTTGGCGAGAAGCCCTATACCAAGAGGCCCATTCAAGGCCGTTTCCCGTTTTAAGCTCCCCGGCACTGGTAACCCATTTTACGCTACTTCAAGCCCGCCTTAAAGCCAGTGACGAGTTAGCCCAGATTATCCAGCTAGCTGACGCCCTAGAAGGGCCGCAACCGGACGAAAACAGCCGCCGCTATCAAGCGCAATTAGGAAGATTTATTTTTTCTTGGCAACGGCATTTTGAGTTTTCTACCTATTGTTTTATCCTGCCTGATCCAGATCACGGATTTGAGCAAAGTGCTTTAGAATTTTTGCCGGAGGGTTGGCTAAATAGTCTTGGGGGGGAGATGGTGACAGGGATGCACCTGTTAATTGAACCCTACCAAAAAAACCAAACCACCACGCCAGAGCGGCTAGGCCAAGTGTTCGAAGAGCCTTGGATGGGTAGTTCTGCCCGCGAGGATGGAGCCCTTATCTGGAGCGACTTTCGCCTAAAAGACGATGGGTTTTGCCGCTATTTGGTACAAAACAAAACCCTCGGCCCAGCGCAGACAGGGCGCCTAACTCAGCGTTTAATCGAATTAGAAACCTACCGGATTATGGCGCAATTGGCGGGTCCTCTGGTCAAAAACATGGGGCCTAAATTAGATAAGATGGAATATTCGATGTTGTTGATTTCGGATCACATTCAACGCATCCATACTATAGAAGACCAGAAAGGCTTGTTACTCAAGCTTTCGGCTGTAGCCGCCGACCTAGAGTTGATGCGGGCCTACGACTATCGTTTTAGTGCTTCTCACGCCTATTTCGAATTGGCCTCTGAACGAATCAACGAATTAAAAGAGGTCAAACTCCCAGGGATAATGACCTTTGGGGATTTTTTAAACCGGCGAATCGAGCCCAGCAGACGCACCCTGCGCCATACCAGACAAAGGATCAATGACCTCAATACTCGCATCGCCCACGCCCGAGAATTGCTACAAACCAATATCAATCTAGCCATTGAAGAGCAAAACCAATCGCTACTGTCCTCGATGGAAAAACGCAGTCATTTGCAATTAAGGTTACAAGAAGCGGTCGAAGGGCTGTCTATCGCGGCGATTAGCTATTATACGGTTAGCCTACTCAAACTGATTTTTGGCGGGCTCACCCATATGGGACTACACTTTGATAAAGACCTAGCCACCGGAATCGCAGTGCCAGTAGTGGTAGGCACCGTCTGGCTTTCGATCCATAAAATCAAGGAACACGTACTTAAAAAAGAGGAATAGTTGTACCACCCCCCCAAACAAAGCGCCCCAGCACAGGTCGCCCGGCCCTACTTTCGACCCAGAATACTCCTGGTCGATGACGACCCAAACAATCTTTATCTACTAGCCAAGATTCTTGCACCTTTTGGCCAGGTGGAGCAAACCACCAATGGACACACCGCCTTTGCCATGTTTAAGGCGGCACTCGCTTCGAACCACCGCTTTCATCTCTTATTTTTAGATATTATGATGCCCGAGCTAAATGGGCGGGACCTTTTTCGAATGATTAAGGACCATGAATCCTTTTGGTTAGATAGTAACGAAGCCCCCACCACCATTGTGATGGCGTCTGGGATCAAGGACCAAGGGGTGATAAAGGAGTTTCTAAGAGAAGGGTCCGAATTTTACATGACCAAACCCTTCCGTGTGGAGCAGATCAAAAAAATTATGGCGGCCTTGGGCCTAGAGGCCCAGTTGCCCAACTTGGAGGTCTAAGGCGAAGCCTCTGCCTTAGCACTATCCTTTTTTTTCGCAGCCACTGTGATGGGCAAGTGATAGCCCACCAAATTTTTCTTTTTATAGTCGTTGCGGTCTTCAAAGGCCTTTTTCGCTTGCGGAGCCAGCCGGGTCACTAGCTTTTTAGCGCCTTCCTCCAACTCGGAAGGTTTAGCGGCCATCTCCAAAATAAAGTTATAAAAGGTGTTGATTTGCTCCGAATTTTCCAAATACAAACCCCAGGTCAGTAACAACTTGGCTGAATGTAAAATCAAGGTATTCTGGCGGCTGTTTGAAAAAAGATTTTGGGCCAGCGTTATGGCTGCTTGCATCTCGATGTCCGCCTGCTCGCCCCGTCCGGCACTCATCAATAATTCAGCAAATGACAGCCTAGCTTGCACCAATTCCCAATCCCAGGCATCTTGCCCAACCTTGGGGCGGGCTTGTTCTAAGGCCGCAATCGCGGTTCGGTAGGTGAGGTCGAGGTATTCGTCTTTAGGTTTTTCGTGTCCAATTTGCTCAATCATCCGACCAAAAATTTCGCGCCGTTTGTCACTGTTCGATTTCCAGTCATTTATAAATTCAGGGCTGAATCCATCAAACTCCCCTTTCACTCCAGATGCTTGGAAGTGTTTTTTGGAGATTGAAACAAAGAGGCACTTTGGGCAAACCATGGGTTTAAATCGATTGTAATCCAAAGGTGCGGGCTCGCCTTCGATCTTGGGATAGGCATCGGCGCCAAAGATATTGGCCATGGGCTTACGGTTTTTTAGTTTTAAATGGAAGTGATGCACCTCCCCGCAGCCGCAAACCAGGCAGCGCAAATACCGGTCCGTCATTTGCGCTTCGTCTTCCTCTTTTGTGGTACCTGCTCCCCGTTCGCTAACCATCTCCACTCGGGCAATTAATCCTTGTTTGCGCCCTTTCCATTCAATCCCCATTCTACACCAGCCAATAAGGTCGTTAAAAAGCTGGTCCGAAAATTCACAGAATTGGGATAATTGCTTTAAGAAGGTCTGCTCTTGTATCGCTAAGGTTTCATCGGCACTTAGGATCAACATTACATTAAAAAATATCGCCACAAAATGGTCTTGAGCCATGCCCCCTGGCGGCTCGGTGAGTTTAGGCTGCAACTTATTTTTAACATAAGCCATCAACTTGGCTTGATCCTTTTTGTTGCTAATTATACCTAAAGCGGATTTTAAAAACGCCACTTCAAAGGCGTCGAGGTTCCAATCTAATAAAATCGCTGAAAGTAAAACCGAGGCGCACCAATAACGCTGGGCATCGTTTAAAGCCGCCACTGGCAACTCGCCTAAGGCCACTCCTGATTCGGGAGGAAAAAAGGAGAGTTGATGTTGTTTCCAAGCCAACCCTTGGGCTTGCCAGAGCATTAGCTTGCGTTTATAAGCCCCTGAAAATCCGATCAAATCCGCCGTTTTTTCTAAAAACTCTTGTTCCGGTTCGGCAAAATCTAGGTCGCTAATAACAATTAAAATCAATTCTAAGTATATCGCCGCTAAGACCGTTTTGGCGATACCCGGCGGAGGGGCGAGAGGGGGGACCGATTGTTTGGTGCTAAGGATTTGTAAAAGCTCTTTTTTGTACTCTGGCTTTTTTAGGTCGGCCATGACCTGCTTAACAAACTCAATCTCGCTAGAGGCAATTTCCCCATCTGCCAAGATGGCCCCAACCACTTGCCTGGCGTACCAAAACCTTTGGTTATCGGTAAGAATCTGTAAAGGAATGGCCAAGGGTTCTCCTCACTTGTGAAACAAGTTGCAAAAGTATTGTGGCAAGATTTTAACGCCAGGACCAGCGCAAAAAAACATAGGGTTTACGCCTTAGGTTATTAAAAATCAGCATCCCTATTAGGTCTTTGATTGATTATCGTGGTTAGTTAGCCTAGGATGGGCACGGGTGTCTGGGGTATTCTCTCCGGCCAAAAGAATAAAAAAGCAATGAAACTTATCCATTACATTTTGAGCTTAGTTCTGCTCAATTTAGTCTTTTTAGTCGGCTCGGTGTTGGCGCAGGGATCGAAGATTTATTGGATTGGATTTGGATTGGCTTTACTGGCCAACTTGTTTTTAGGTTATTGGATTTATGATAATGTTCAAAAACAACTAGGTGCAGAACTTAAAAAATTACACCAAATCGCCGCGCGTATGTCCGAAGGTGACCTTGCCACTAGCTTTGGGTTACCCCCGGGGAAAACTCCTGGTGGCTTAACCTCCTCCCTACTCACCATCCGCAATACCTTTAAAGACGGGATCAAAGCCGTTTTTACCGCCGCTTCAAGTTTGCGGGATCGAGGGGTTCAATTGGACCACGCGATGGAGGCCATCGACCGAAACACGGTCGCCATGGTGGATTCGGTGCGCAGTTCGACCACTGAACTTGATGAGATGAACAAACTGGCCGTCAAAACTCACGAGCGTGCAACGCAAATGATCGGACGAATTGAATCCATCCGTGAGCAAATCAAAAGCGCGCGCGAGTCGGCCGAGCAGGGCAGCCAAGTGATTGGGAAAACGAGTCGCTCGATTGAAGCGATTGCTGAAGGGATGGCAGGTGTCAGTCGTTTTATTGAAACCATTGACCAAATCAGCACTAAAACCAATCTCTTGGCTCTTAATGCCGCGATTGAAGCCGCCAAAGCGGGGGAATCGGGAAAGGGGTTTGGGGTGGTTGCCGAGTCTGTAAAAAGCCTTGCTGAACAGTCTGATAAGGCCACCTCTGAAATCGGACGCTTGATCCAAAAAAACAAGCGCGATATGGACGACGGGGTCAGGGTGGTCAAAGAGCAAGGCGAGGTATTTCGCAAGATTATTGAACGAGTATTAGCCGTTTCTTTCGAGATGGACGGGGCCGCAAATGACGCAGGCCAAGTGTCCACCGTCACCGGAAACCTTAAAAACAATACTCAAGATATCTTAAAGCGGGCGAAATTAAACCAAAATGAACTCTCGGACCTGCAAAACGAGGTGGACCTCGCTACCCAAGCTAGTTCCGCTTTCAGCCAACTTGCGGAGGAGTTAATACAAAGTTTTTCAAGATTTAAACTAGACCGGAAATAGCCCCAAGCGGGGCTCTGGAAGAGGGTGGGGGATTTGAACCCCCGAGGCTGTTACACCTGACGGCTTTCGAAACCGTTGCATTCAACCGCTCTGCCAACCCTCCCCTTAGAGCTTCGTTCCTAGCGAATCCGAAACCTACTGGGCGAGCCAGCCCCTTGTCAAGGAGGGGAGTCGCTCAAGCATAAACACTTAAGATGCAGCGGCGTAACTTAGTTGCCAAGAACCCAACCATATTAAAGGCCAGTTGCGCGGCTAAGCGTTTTCGTTGTTTGACGATTTTTTGGAACCCTTCGGGGCTTAAAAAAATCACCTCTGTGTCGGTCAAAGCCACCGCCGAATAGGGGCGGACCATCTGGCCTACAAACAAGGCACGTTCGGCTAAAAAGTCTCCAGCGCCATATTCGGACAACACTTTAGGGGCTCCGAGACCGGTTTCCAGCCGGGTTTCGATCCGCCCAGAAAGAATCAAAATCATAGAACCCCCAAACTCCCCTTGAACAAACAACTTCGATTGGGAAGGCAAATTTTTAGGCTCAAAGTTTTCCCGAAGCCATGAGATCTGGCGAGGGTTTAGGTCTGTGAAGGCATTAGAAAAGGCAGGGCGCACCTCCTGAACTTGACCTGCTTCAATCCGCTCAATCAACCGCTCGATTTGTCGGTTTTCTGATTGACTTAGGGTTAGTTCAGAATGGACAAACCCCTTAATCAAAATAATCTGGTAATAAGAAATCTCGCCCGAATCTAAAATCTGGTCGATTAGCGACATAAAATGGGACGTGTCGTGGTCGAAATGGGCGAAGTCCCGCCGACGGTTGATCGGGTCCACCACCCACCGATGATAATAGGCCATCAAGCGACTTTCCTTACGTTGACTAGGGCCTTTTCGGCCAATACGGCTTAACGCATTAATCAAGTCCCGTTTTTCAGAAACCTGCTCTGGGGCTTGGTGGTCTTGGTCGCGGTAGCAAGCCAGTATTGAACGGCAGAGGTTTTGGGCAAGGTTAAAATACAGCTTCACCGCGATTAAAGGGAAGCGGGTTTTAAGGTCGGTCAGGTTTTTAACATTTAATTCTAAAAGCTGTACCTTGCCTAAGGCCCTCGCAGAATCCATGCGGTTGGCTTTGGGGAACAAAACCCTTTCGCCAAAGACCTGGCCGCGCTCAAGGCAGGTAATTGGTCGGTCCTGGCCATGAAATCGGGCGTCGAAAAACACTTCTACTTGACCCTCTAATATCACAAAAACATCGTCGCCCGGTTCATTTTCACGAAAAATGATCTCTCCATCTTCGTAGTCTCTCGTGTCCGCCACTAGGGTTAACAGCTTCGATTCATGAATATTCATTGAAGAAAACAGACTAATAGAAGAAATAAATTCGGGGGTATAACGCAGCGTAAGATATTCCCACACCACCACAAAGCGGGTGCGGATCAACAGGGCGGGCAGAAAAAAGAGGTTGGCAAAAAGCGCCATTAGCAAAGTAAAGGCGGTCATCAGCCCAAAGGTGACTTGGCCGTCGAGTTCAGAAAAGGCCAGGGTACCAAAGCCAAAAGCCAAAACCAGGGTAGTATAAACCATCGGCTTCCCCACCGCGCGTAGGGTTTTTTGAATGGCCTCTCGCTCCTCTTTTAACTCATATAAATTGCGTTTAAAATGGAGAATAAAATGAATGGTGTCATCCACCCCAATCCCTAGAGCAATCGCAGCAATCACACTCAAGGTGACCCCTATTGGAACCCCCAAAAGCCCCAGCATCCCAAAAAAAGTCACCACCGCCACTAGGTTTGGAGCCAAGGCCCAGAGCCCGACCTTGATCGAAAAAAACAGGAACGACAGGATTAGGGCGATTAATAAAAAAGCTAAAAATAGGCTGATCCCTTGGCTAGAAGCAATCTGGTCAGCCGAGGCAGCGGCGAGCACCGGGCTGCCTGTTATGCGATGTTCAAGCCCTGGAAACTCTTTACTTAGTTCCTGTTTTAGCTGGTCTCGAAAGGCTAAAAAGGTACCCGTCGAAAGGCTTTTTAACCTTAAGGTCAAGGCTAACTGTTTGCTGTCGCTCGACAAAAACCGGACCCCAAAGCGCTGGTCTAAGCGGTTTAGATAAAAAACCGCTTCTTCATCGGTTAGTCCGTCAAGCCCTTGGCGTTCGGCGTTTATGTATTCAAGAGGGCTATACAGCCGCTCTAATTTGAGCTCTGGTTGCTCAGGAAAGCGGGCAAGCCATTCTTTTAATTTTGCCAGTTGCACCAAGGTTTGGGCGCTGGTCACCTTGTCTTTTTGGTTGATTAAAATAAGCCTCAGATAGCTAGTGCCACCAAAGCGGGCTTCAATATAGGCCCGGTCACGGCGTACTGGGGAAGACTCGGGCAGGCTGGAGGTTTGGGCGTCCACCTTTACTTGATAGGCGGCCAAACTACCAAGGAGAGCCAAACCCAACCAGCCATAAATTAACCCTTTAGAACTAGTCGCAATCAACTGCCCGCTCCAGGTGAAGATTCGGTCCCAAGCCCCGACCTTGCGCTCGCCCGATTGCGGGCGCGGCCAAAGGGGCAAAAGGCAAGGGAGGAGAAGGAGTGTAAAAAAGGCCATAAAAAAGATCCCCACTAAAGCAAAAAGCCCCATATCTCTGATCGCCGGAATCGGGCTAAATAAAAGCGCCAAAAAACCAACCAACGTGGTTAAAAGTGCCAATCCCAAGGGTAGGGAAACCCGCTCTAAGGTCTTTAAAATGATCTGGTCCTGGCTTAGTTCGGGGTGGGCTGCTACTTGAAAGTATTGGCTTATAAAATGAATTACATAGCTAGTCCCTACGGTGGCAATCAAAGGGGGTAAAACCAGGGTAACCGGGTTGATTTGCCCGCCCCATAATGCAAAAAAACCAACCGCCCAACTACATCCGGCAAAAGAAATTAGCAGCAAAGCCGCGGGTGCCATGGAATGTTGATACAAAACCCACATGGCTAGTAGCAAAATCACCATAGACCAGGGGCCGACCTTTAGCAGGCTTTTGATTAAAGCCTTGGCCGAAGCGTATTCCTCCCGCGGTTGTCCGCCATAATAAATCTCCCAGCCTTGGGTACGCCAATCTCCCACCATGATCTCTAACTGGTCCAAGGTCTGGTGACGGGCCTGTGAATCGGTTGCCGAGGTTTTAAGTACAATTGCCAACGCTTCTCCCTTTTTGCCTACCAATTCCCCTTGAATCAAAGGATCAGCCGAGAGGCGCTCTAAACTGCTTTGCACCAACGATTCGGTCTGATAGGCCAGCTGTTTTGGGTTTAGCTGCGCCTCACCCTCTGGGCAGGCCAGGGTTAAGGAGGACTCTGGAACCGAATCAGGAGCCTGCTCTAGCCCGGCTAAAATATCTTCCTCCGCCTCTTTGGCCGCAGGCGCTTGGTTAAAACAGGCCATCTGCCTTTGGTAATGTTCAAAAATCTCTTCGCAGTAGGCGCCGGCAAAAGGATGATAAAAATAGGAGTGCCCCACACAAGGGCCTTTTTGGCTGGGAAAATTTAACAAACTACGGGTTTTGGCTAGGTGAGGCAGCTTTTCATTTAGTTCTTGCTCCAAGCCTTTAAACGCCAATAAAAAATTTAAATCCAGCCGGCCTTGGGGGATGGTGACCACCAAAAAAAGGAGGTTTTCGTCGCCAAATTCCCGCTCGGTCGCTTTAAAAAGGTCGTAGTCCCCGTGGTCGTGTGAGAAAAAGGGTTCCAGCGAGGTGTCCAGCTTGATCCGCCCATTGGGCCCCACCAGCTTGGTCCCTGCAAACATAAGCCAAAAGAGGCTGCTAGCCAGGGCCAAGGCCAAAATCACCTTTTTGTAACTCAAGAGGTAAGACAATAGTTTCATCGCCTTTAAAACCAAAATTTCAGGCTGCCTTCAAGCCTAGAAAGCTCTGTGGCTCGGCCTGTGGATTGATCAACCTCGGTCCCTGTGTGACTTAAGCGTAATATCCATTCAAATCCTTGAGCAAGAATCTGATCCGAAGATTCCAGCGCCCAGCCTTGGCGATTATACGGCGCTGAAACAAACCCTAAGGCCCCAAACTTTAGATGATCATTGGGCCTAAAGGCCAGGGCCATCATTACTTGGTGCCGCTCTAAATTGCGTTCTTGTTGAGCCAGCCCCTGGCCGTTTTCGAATTGGTAGATCAAACTAGCCTGGGGCACTTGAATCAAGGATTTGTAGCTATAGCTAGGCATCCAAAAAAAATCCCCCCATTGCCGCTCAAAGGACAGGGCCAAGGCCGCTTGGGGCAGGCTTAGGCTCTCTAGCTTGGAATCTTCACCGATGGTTCCGTTTTTTTCACTTAATAAGATTGAATAAACGGTTTTATGGCCAAAATAGGCAAAGTCGCCTTTGAAAAGTCCCGCACCTTGCGCCCACTCGAAATCGTAAAATACCAGGGTCATGGGGGCGTCGGTCAAGGTCAAGGTGGGCTTGGGCAGGGGGTTAATAGCGGTGGAGACAAAGGTAAGGTCGATTCGGTTATCTGGATCGGGCCATCTAAATAAACCAGCGTCCCAATGCAATGCCCCTTGAGCCTGGCTGGCCATTAGGCCAAAATTCGCACGCAGCGAGGTAGCCTCTTCACTAACCCTCTGAAAAGGCCCCCAATATAACTTCCAGTCCAACTCACCCAAGCTTTTTTTGATAATCCCTGCGGGCATAATCAAGGCTTGATCCTCTGGGTCAAGGTGGTATTGTTTGTCTTGGTCTTTGAGATTTAAAACATCCAGCGGCGAGTCAAAATCAATCTTGCCCAAGCGCATCTGTTGCCCCCCAATGCGGGCGGACCAAGTGCCTGGGGTATAGTCTAGATAGGCTTCATAAAGATTGACCTCTGGCGAATCCTGATATTTACCACCCAATTGGTCCCACCGCTGACGGAAGTAATAGTCAAATCGCAGATAAGAGGAAAGGGTTTTGGCGACTTGAATCTTCGAATCGGCCCCGTAGATATGGCGGGTTTCCACCGATTCTTCGCGGGTTTGAAGTGAGTTATTAAAGGGGATCGACCAGCGGTCATCACTGTAGCGGATCTTTAGTCGGTAATAATAGCGGTAACTAGCCTTTAAATAAAACTCCTCCCAATGGGGTTCAGAAACGGGCTGATTCTCGCTCCAAGCCGGAGCCTCTGCCTCTTGAACAGGGGCCTGCTCTAGGTCTAAGTCTTCAGCCACCAGATCAAGAGGGGCAAAAAACAAACCTAAACCCAAGACCAAAGCCTTATGGAGTTTTAAAAAGTTCATCTTCTTTTGCCTGCCCAATCATCGGGTCCGTGCTGGTATCAAAATAAAGCCGCCAATCTTGGCTAGGGCCCTTGAGGATTTTAAAACTGGTTTCAAACTGGAACTGGTCCTCGCGACCAGAAACATTGCGCACTTGAAACCAAGTAGAGACCCATTTCTGGTCTTTTTGGATGTAGTATTTGGGGAAAAACCGATAAACCTTAAATAGCCCTTGATCCGTAAAAAATCGGACCAGCAGGGGGGTCTCCCGTTTGGGGTCTAAGTAGATCTCAATAATAGGATACAAGGTAGGCTCGGTTTTTTGGGAGGCGGTGATCTTCCAATATTGACCGTCTTTTAAGACCTCGCAGAGGTTAACCCGATTGGCGTCTTCTAAAAAATCAAAGTCGGCACGGTCTAGGTTAGTGCCTTGCAGCCGGGTTTTAGAACCCTCTTGGGCGAAAGCGCGGCAGTTTTGATTGTCTTGGTCACCGCAGTGGATACATTTATAATCGCGGCTCTCAACCCTTAAAAGACATTGAGGCGCGTCAGGTCCCTTTAAAAAACGTACCCGCGTTTTTTCCCCCAATTTAACTAAATGGATCACTGCGCGCTGGCTAAGCCTCTGGGCTTGGTTCTCCTCTAAACAGACCTCTTTTTCACAAGCGCTAATCTCGAAAACTAAACTATAGTTTTCGAGCATTAAGGGGTTGGTGGATTTGAGGCGGGCTAGGAGTTTGGATAATTCATTGGGGCTTCCCATGCCTGGGCATTGAGCCCATAAAAGGGTGGGTATAAACCAGAACGCCAGTGCCCAGAGGTAACGCATCCCATGCCTCCTAGAAGGTTCGCTTTAACTATAACACAACTCCAAAGCCGAGGCGAGGGCCAGTTATAAAAGGGTTTTTAAAGGGCTCTTTAAAGACAGTTCTACTTGCATTTGATTTGCCGCTCCAATAGGAATGAATTAAAACCCCGATGGACCCATGAAGACCCATTACAGCTTTTTACGTATCCTGACCGGTGCCGATTTAGCGATCCGCCGGTTACCTGTTATGCGGGCCGAATCGGACCGTCCTGGCCCGGTGGTATGGTTAACCGCCTGTATGCACGGCGAAGAAGTGGGCGGTATGGCCTTGATCCATGACCTCTTTAACCGTTTACGCAAAAACGGGCTACACAAGGGGCAGATCTACAGTTTTCCGCTGATGAACCCCTGGGGTTTTGAGACCATGGGCCGCAACGTCCATCCGACGCAAGAAGACCTTAACCGTTGTTTTCCTGGCAATCCGCATGGGACCCTGGCCGAGCGTATGGCCCAAAAGGTGTTTGACGCCATCTTAGATACCGGGCCCAGCCTTGTGCTTGATCTTCACCACGACTGGGTTCGCTCGGTACCCTACGGGCTCTTGGACCCTTGGCACGATAAATTAAGCCGCACCGCTTGGGAGGAGTCCCGCCAGTGGTTGAGCCATTGTGATATGTTGCAAGTCTCTGATCACGAAACGATTTCCGGCTCCCTAACCCACAACCTCTTGGCAAGAGGGATCCCGGCCTTGACCTTTGAACTAGGCGAATCTTTTCGGATCAACGAGCCCCAGATTCGGTTTGGGGTAGAGGTGGTTTGGAAGATTTTGGAACGTTTGGGCATGGTGGACCCTATGCCCAATCCACCCCGTCCACCGCTGCCCCGCCCCTGTGACGGGCGGCTATTAGAATACGCCGGTGGGCCAGTGACGGCTGAAGCGGGGATTATTCGGTATCAGGTCTTGCCTGGAGAGATCGTCCGCAAAAATCAGCCGATTGCCCGGATTTATAACAGTTTTGGCAAACAACTCAAAACCTTAAAGGCTCCTGCTAAGGCCGTGGTGTTGGGATACCGCGACTACGCAATGGTATTTCCAGGGATGCCGGTAATGGCTTTTGGTCTAATCAAAGACTAAGACTACAAACAAAGTTCATCAAAGGGCAGGTCTTCGGCACCTAAGACCAAAATGGTCAAAAAGGTGTTTGGTAAGCTTTCAGTGAGACTCCTTAGATATTGGCCATAGCAAACCTGTTTGGAAAACTGATCTTGGTTGGCTCGGGGAGCGGCTTCGTTTTTTTATAATTTTTTACAAATTGGTGACAAAATCACATAAGAATTTCAGCTTAAGAATTACCTTGCCCTTAGATATTTCGCATTATGCGAATATCAAGAAAATATATTGGAGGATTCCCCATGTTTCAAAAATTTGCTGCCTTAGTTTTGGCTGCCTTTGGGCTTTTTGCTTTTTCACCGGTTCAGGCCGCGACCGACCAAACGGGCAACGTACCCTTGCCCATTTTGGAATCGAGCTACCAACCCAACTTTGTTGGTTCGTTGGTAATGGGCACCTTGAGCCCGACGGATGGAGATTCTGGTTCGTTGATTGGTGCTGAATTATCTTTGGACTGCCCCATATTTCAGCCTTCGACCGGTTTGATTCGCCAACAGGTTAGCTACGCCACTTATAGCCAAAACAGCGTTACCGTCTCCTTGATCGAACTCAACCCCCATTGGGTGACCGAAGTATCGACAGGTTTTTTTGTAGGCGGCGGACCTGGTCTAGGCTTGGCTACGGCCAGCGTTACCGGTGGCAGTTCTAAGAGCTACTTTGAAATAGGCCTGGGCGCTTCAGCCTTTTACAAAATGGACAGTCTCCAGTTCGGCGGCGAATGGCGCCAGATGTCTGCGGGTGACTTAAACAACAGCCGGATGTTATTAAAAGCCGGTTTGGCCTTCTAGTATTTGGGGGGGGGCGGCTAATCCGCCCCTTTGCCCACCTTAACTCCCTCCATAGTCGTTCCACTTAAGCGTTTCCCCAAGTTGCCTTGGGTCTTCCTTTTGCGATAGACTTAAACCCAATCAAAATTCAAGCTGTTTGAAGCCACTTTACAGGGGTGCTTTTGAAATCATCGGTCGCCTCATTATTTGCCCTAAGACCACTGCATAGTTGATGGATTTTCGATTTTTAGCTTTTCTGCCCGGTTTTTCGTCAAATTAAGACCGCTGCATAGTTCAAGGTAGCTACCTTTCCGGATTTTCGGGTCGATTTTTCATCGACTTTCCACCGAAATTTCGCCTTGGTTAGGCGTTTTTCCCCGATTCCCCTTTGGGGATTATGCCCTTTTTGGGTGCGCTCCTTAAAAACACAAATTCACTGCCTTTTTTACGTTGAAACCAAGTCCGATAAACGCCCATTCGTAGTTGAGTTTCCTTGATCCCAAGTATCTGTCTCGGCTCAAACCTTAGTTTTGTTTTAAGGTCCCAAAGCCCCGCTCGGTTTTGTAAGGGTAGCTGGAAATAGAACGGTTCCGGGCTTGGTCATCCTCCTCTAACGGCGCACCTCGGACCGCTTTCTTTATCAAGCCGTTGGTCAGGTCTTTCTTTTTAAGCAGTTCCCTATTTTCAGCGCTCCCTTAGGCTTTTCCTTCATCGGGACCGCCTCAATCAATCCCCCTAATTCTTTACCATCAAACCGGCTGGCCGCCGTGGTGTGGCCACTACGCTGGCATCAATGATGGCCCCGGTCTTGACCAAAAGCCCTGATTTTCAAACTGACGTGAGGATTGCTAACAATTTTTGGTCGAGTTCCTTGGCACTCAAAGCGTTCCGAAACCGACAGATCGTGGTGGAATCGAGCTTCGCGCTGGTGAGTGAAAGGCCAATAAATTTCATGAAGGAGATTCGGTCGAACAGGGCCTCTTCGGTTTGGGGATCGCTCAAATGGTACCACCGCTGAAGCATCAACACTTTTACCCTCAACAAAGGTGGGTACCCTCCTTTCCCGTGGCCTCTTGGTTTTACCCCAAACGCTTCTGGATAACCCGCTCCATCGGTGCCCAATCGATCTACTGCTCCACCTTGTCCAAAAATCCAGCCGAGGGACGAGCAAAAACCAGGGCATTGGCGAGGGTGAAAGAAGTCTCGATTTTGCGTTTCCTAGAGCTTCTCCGTTAAAGTTAGCCTGACTGTAGTATTATATATCAGTATATTAAAGTGAAAAAGTTAGATTTTTGCCGTGCAGGGGGATTCGTTTATTTTTGGGCCAATTATAAATCGTTTGTAGGTAAACGGCGATCCGCCTTCGCAGATCGGTGGGCGCTTGTGTCTGGGCAAAAAGCTAGTTTAAAGGTCACAAACCGTGGCCGTCTTAATTTGTATTCCTGCAAAAGACTTTCCCATCCTCCAATAACCCCCTTTTCAAAAGCTGGTCTTTCGTAAGCCGATGAGCGAACGAAAGTGCCTTGCTAGATACGAAGAGATGGGTTTTTTCAAGCGCAATATACCGATTTTGCGGTTAAGGCCTCCAACCGTTACGTACATAGACGCTGCACCACTGGGTGGTTTCCCAAGCGCTGACGTACAAGGTTGGCGTAAGCCGGAAGGCACCGGTAGGATAGGTTCCGTTGCCAGTTGAGTAGGAGTAGTTGTCCACTCCAGACCACACTCCATTGCTACAAGAATGGCTTACCCAAGCGCCATAATTGACTGAGAAATCTACGCAAGAGACTTTGGGATTCCCTAAATCGAACCAGTAATTTTTGATGTGAGCGATGCCTCCAGAGCCAAATTTAGCGCAATCAATCAATAGTTCGGGAACCGTGGCTCCTTGCCCAGGAACGTTTGGAACGGCTTGCACATCTCTAATCCATCCGTCTGGAAACTTGGCCGCGCCTCCCGATTCGGACCGGAGGATGCCCGGGTCCAAAGCCGGCCCCTGGAGCCAGCCCGTGACGCCTGCGAAGCCGGCATAATAGGACCCGTGCATCACCAAAGTCCATCCGCCACTGTAATCCATCCGGCAGCTGGCGGTGTTGCCCCCCAGTGCGCCGATTGGGATATCCGAAGAAGCTGGAATCCCTTGCCCTCTTACATATACCTGGCGATACCAAAGCTGGTCACAACTAGAAGGCGAGTTGATCACGCCTTCGTCCAAAACAGAAATAGATTGTGAAGCAGGGGTCAATCCATGGTAGTTGGGGTCCGACGAGCTGGAAGCCCCAAACAAAACCTGGGTATTACGGGTGCCGTCAAAAACACCGTCATCAACGCCAGCGACAAAAATATCCTGGTACAGGTCCCAGTTGGCTGGGGTAAAGGTGAGCTGAGACCTACTTAGGGAAATTTCAGAAGAGTTTCCCGACCAAACGGCAAGGTTCACGTTTGCTTGAGGTGGTTTGGTAAGGCGAATTTTCGCATTTGCCGCATTACCTCGATCGGCAAATTCGCTTGCCTGTGTGTCCCAACTGGTCACCACAAACCCGGCGGTGTCGTCGTCTGTATTAACCAGGGTTACTTGATTAGGGGTGAGGGCGGCATAAGAGCCGTCATTGGACACCGGGTTGGCCAAAATCACTTGAAAAGATTGGTTTCCGTCGATAATCCCATCATTGAGGCCAGTGACCCTAAGGGTCTGAGGAGTGGACCAATTGGTCTGGGAAAAAAAGACCGCGCCCGTGTCCACGCGGCCTTCACTCAAGTCCGAGCTAGCGGCGGCGATCATCACATCGGCCGTGGGTTTGGAGTTTAGCACAATCGTAAAGGTTGTCGAGGTCCCGGCTTCGCTGACCGCCCCTAAAGGTGCGGTCAGGGTAAATCCAGACCTGTCGTTGTCGATGTTTTTTAGGGTAACGTCGATCGGGTCCAACCCTTGATAACTACCGTCGTCCGAGACGGCTTTACCCAAAAGGATATGATAGGTAACATCCCCATCATCCATATCGTCATCTTGACCAATCACGGTGATCGTCTGCGCGGTGGCCCAGTTGTCGGGGGTAAAGGTCAATTTGGCCAAGCTAGGCTCCCCTTCGTTTTTATTGTCAGAGACCACTTTAATGGTCACGTCGGCGTCCGGTTGGGCGGTCAAGGAGACGGGGAACGAGGCGATGGCCCGATTTTCCGAGGTATCCCGGCTTGGTTGCCCGACCACAAAACCAGCGCTATCATCGTCTAGGTTTTTTAGGGTAATATCCCTGGGGTCAAGCCCGTTGTAGGTCGGGTCGCTGCTAGCAGCGGGGGCCAAGAGGATGGTCACCGATTGAGGACCGTCTTGGAAGTTGTCGTTGACCCCTGAAACGGTGACCGTTTGCAACCCGTTCCAATTGGTATCGGTAAAGACCAACTGCGCTGGGTTTACGGTCGCTTCGGTAAGATCGTTAGAGCTTAATTTAAAGGTCACCGGAGCCGAGGGGGGCGAGGTGAGTTTGACGCTAAAAGTAGAACTCAGTCCCGATTCGGAAACATCGCCGGAGAGGGCGCCTACCAGTACCCCGGCCGATTCGTTGTCCTTGTTGGTTACTTTGAGCACGCCGACCTGGAGGTTATTATAAAGGGGATCGGCAGAACTACTGGTGATGGTGATCTCGTAGGTCTGGTCCCCATCGGTCAAACTATCGTCTAAGCCTGTGATTTCGATAGTTTGGGCCGAGTTCCAGTTGTTGGGCGTAAACAGGGTACTGGCGACCAAACTGCCTTCGGTGCTGTCGCTTTGGGAAAAATTGAGGGTCACGTCTGACTGCGGGCGCAGGTCTTTAAGAACCACTTGAAAGCTGGTTTTATCCCCTGATTCGGTCGTGGATCCGCTGATGCTGCTTAATGAGAAAGCGGGAGCTTTATGCGGCATCTGGGCCATAGCGACCGTTAGATCAGGAGAGGTGAACCCTTGGGCGCCAAAGTGGTTGGCCATATTGTTTTGGATATCCGCCAGGTTGAGTCGGGAGGCGCTTTGGCTGATGTTGGCATTCAAGGTGGCACTGTCTAGGCTCCCGTCTTCTTTAAGATCTTCGCCTATCGCGTAGGCCAGCCCGGCTGCTTCTAGGGCAGTTCGCCCTTCGATGATGGTGGCTGAAACCAACATCAAGGCGGCCCCATCGCCCGTGGCATCGCTCAAGGCCATCTGGTTGGCGTCGGCGCTCACACTAAATCCAAAGGCCGCAAAGACCTCTTTGGTCGCCTGTATCCTAGCTTGGGCTAGGGGCATTCCCCCTCTAAAGAGCGATCTAGCCCGCTCATAGCCCATATGGGTGACGATGTTGCCGTTTGCTTGGGAATCACTATAGAGGTCCACGAGGTTTTTGATTAACATGGGCCCGTCCGAGAGCTTGCCCGTGTTTTCGTCAAAATAGGTGCCATAAACCTCGACCCGCGCTCGCCCGCAGGTATCGCCCCAAGAGACGTTGACACTGCCCAAGCTATCGGTGGTTTCGATGTAAACCCCGTTGCCCTCGTCGCCCAGGGTGTCGGTCAGGCAAATCACCTTGCCTGGACTGCCGATTTGGTAAGGCCCCTTTTGAAAGACCCCCGGAATCACGCCCGTCTTGGCGGTTTTAAAAGAGTCGCCGCAACTAGATAATAGGAGCGCGACTAGCAAAAATAGGGTTAGTTTTTGTGGTTTCATCTGGGTTTTTGTTGGTTAAAAGCCGATATCAATACCAATAATCAACTTGGATTCACGCCGTATGATTTTGGAGTCGAGATTAAAAACTACTGGGAATTCATAAGCGATTTCGAAGAGTCCCAACGCATATTTAGGATTGGTCATCCCGGAAAATCCAATCCGTCTTACCGGATAGGTTGCTGCTCCTTTGAGGTCGATTTTGTTACATTGGGCGATGATCAGTTCACTATCATTTTGCGCGACCCCCTGTGAACAACCTTCGTTAATATCAGTTCCATGAGTTTGGTAACTAAAACCGCCAAAAGTCGTCCGGTTATACCCAAAACCTATAAAGGGAACAAACGTGCCCTCCTCGGTGTCCCTTTGAGTAACGTAATATAGGCGCATGAAAACCTCAGCATGATACATACTTACACTATTACCTAGGGGGTTCCTCCTGCCATAGGGAGAAAACTGCTCCTGCTCCGGTTGGATTAGCCCCTGTTCGTTGATGGTTTCACCAAAAAACTGAAATTTGAAACTCCAGGCAAAACTGGAAGCTGCTCCCAAAAAACTGGGAATCCTCAATAATCCGTAGCCTGGAGCCGCTGTCCCACCCCCTAACATTTGCCCCTCCCAAGTCTCAGCCCCTTCTTGATAAATGGTGACCGTGCTATCGCGTCGCCCCAGGTGTAGTACCTGGCGCCATTTCGATTCAGCCAAGGCGCTCTCGGAAAAGGCGCAAAGACTAGCCAACACCATCAAGTAAGAAAAAATCAAAGACCGACTCACTAGTTTCCTGATTTGCAAGTTCATTATCTTAAAAGGAGTAGCCGATGTTGAAATTCAATGAAGCATTCCCTGTCGCGAGGATCATATTTTCTGAAAACTTATCTAACGCTGTTTGCATAGCCTCGTCGCTGGCCCCTTGGGTAGAGCCACTTGCCACAAATCTGGATTTTTTCGGTGATATTCGGTCCGCAACAAGAGGAAAATCCCAACCGATAGTTATGCCGGAACTAAAAACCAAATGTGCGCCAGCTCCAAAGATGTCCTCCCTCTGCGACATCGTGATCCGTCCATCTACATTGATGGGTGACCCATTTTCGTCTAGGGGCTTCAGCGTTCCATCTGATTGGTAAACTCGCTCGAAGGAAGCCAGGTACCAGGTAACAACGCCGGAGCATAACTTTAACATGGCTCCTTGGTTTTTTAATTTTCCCGTAAAGTCGCCATACCGTTCGTCTCCGGTCACCTGCCCTTCTCCGTATTCAGCAGATAGTAAACTAGGTCCCAGGTAAATTCCTATCACGCTTGTTGGGGCTTCCCGATGGGGAATGGAGAGGGAGCTCGCTCGACTGGTCCCGAGGTATGCCTTGGAATTTAGGAGATTTTCCACCATGGTACCTGCTTGAAGGGAGGATATGTTTAGCCCCAAAAAGAACCAACACAAGATGATCGTCTTTGACACCCCAAAAACCAATATTTTCATGCACTCTACCTAGTAAACTTTTTGGTTAAATTTTATTAAAGCGCAGCGTACCAAAAATCGTAAGCGGATTTGTAAAATGGGCCAATTGATGGCAATATACAATAAGTTCATAGGGTAACGTATTATTTTTCCAAACAAAGCTTCTCCCATTTTTTTGGCAAAAGTTGATTGCGCACTATAAGTTTTGCGAAGTTTCTTGTCCATTTATCGCCTTGAAACGATCCCCAACGAGTAGTCTGCCAAAAAAATCTAAATGCTTTAACGGGAGGGTATTTATTAAAAAGAATATCCAATGATGATTGCAACCCCTTGGTTAGCGCTTTGATTGATCAAAAAATTTCCCCAACCAGTCGCATCTTCTTGAATAGCCGTATCGCTCGCAGAACCTCCGGTTTTCGTGTCTGGCACAAAGGAAACGGTTTTAGCAAATTTTTGGTTTATGATTAGCGAATCAAATCCCAAGGTTAATCCCGAATCAAGAACCCACTGAAATCCCGCACCTAAAACAACATAATAAAAATTTACTTTTATCGGTCCCGTTGTAGTCGTCAGATTGTTGGCGGAATCGGGCAAAGTAAGAGTCGCCTCTCCCGCTATCTCTTGGGCATAAGCACCAATGATGGTATGAAAAGGTGTGGTCCGCCCTTTAATCCCTCGAATCCAGCTCCGCCGGAAAAAACCATATTCCGTGAAGACCCCATCAATTTTGTCGCCTTTATATTCAAAAATAGCTTTGCTGGAAGCCCCATCAACACCGTACATCCCATCGCCCTTGGTGTAAAAGCCGATCCCTACCGGTGGCACAATGCGAAATAGGTGGTAGGTCGCGAAGGAATGAGGTCCGGTTCCGATAAAGACGTCAGATTCGGCACGAGTCACCGCAAGTGAATCTGAGTAGAAAAAAAATACGCTTCCTATTAGCAGCACCCAAAGTGGGAAGCATCCCGCTTTCAGCGGTTGTATCCATGGTCTAGGTCGTTTATTCATCTGTTCTCGAACTCGTTTGTGATGGCACAATTTTTTCCAAGTCGCATATTCCTTACCCTCCGAACAGATTTTTTCTATAATAGTCGAGTGCCCAGGTGGTAGCTGGAAAACCGGTCATTACTTCGTATCCGGCGTAGCCAATCAGACCCCATTTTAGGGCATTTTCCGTGGCATACGCCTGGTGTCCCTCGGTGTTGTGCTCGGCAAAAAAGGATTTTGGATAACCAGTAATGTAGCCAGAGGCAAATCCAACAACGGCAGCACATGCGGAACCAGCTGGAGTGGGACCAACTAAGCTGTAACAAACCGTTCCGCCATATATGGTCCCCGCCAAAGCTAAGGCGTCCCAGAAATTTTTGTCGGTCACTATCGCCCAGGGTATAGAGCGGAGCGCATTATAAGTCCCTGTCGTGGCTTCCATGCCATCATGCCACCGGTCCGAAGCCCAGGGCTTAGGGTTAAAACCGTCTATCGAATCAAAGCAATTGTTTTTGGTAAAGCAATTACCCCCTTCCCCTGATTGCCCTAGGGAAACGCTAACACCAACGTTATCCAACCCCAAGAT
>MFNE01000019.1:122295-122951 GCA_001783695.1 Candidatus Lambdaproteobacteria bacterium RIFOXYD2_FULL_50_16 | reverse complement strand
ACCGCCTCACAAAGGGGAAATTTCAGTGAAAAAACGAGCCGAAAAGCCGGAAAGTTAGCTACCTTGAACTATGCAGCGGTCTTGATTTAGAGATAGTTGCGCCGCCCGAGGAGGCCGAGGCCTTAGAGGAGGGCCCCGCCCGGTTGCACCTCTGTTTGCAGGAGGCCTTTCGTTTCTTTAAACTAGAAAACCTCCCGACCAGCCTAGAGCGGGCTCGCGCCTTCGAAGAACGCATGGCCCACGAGGATTTGGGTGCGCTCCGGGAGCACTTATCTGCCCAGGGTTTTAGCCTGGAAGTGCAGCTTCAGGCCGGGATTATGGAAGAGGCTCCGACCAAGTTGGCGCTAGCGCCCTGGGCCAGCCCCCTGGACCCCCCACCGCCCCAAACCGAGACCCAAGCCCGGCTGCGTGATTGCCTCGAAGAGGCGTTGCGGTTCTATCAACACAACCTTATCAGCGCCGGTTCCCAGGCGTCGGTCTTGGGTTATCTGGAACGCCGCCAGATCACCCCGGAGACCAGCAAAACCTTTGAGATCGGTTGGGCCCGTGAGGGATGGACTGCGCTTAGAGATCATTTGACCAAAAAAGGCTTTAGCCTGACCGAACAGGTCCAGGCGGGGCTGGTCAAAGAGGGCGGCAAGAGTGGGCACTACGAC
>MFNE01000019.1:103632-122247 GCA_001783695.1 Candidatus Lambdaproteobacteria bacterium RIFOXYD2_FULL_50_16 | reverse complement strand
TTGACCGGCTTTGCCGGGCGGATATTAAGCGAAAATGTCCCTAAATACCTAAATCCCCCAGCAACCGAGCTATACGACAAATCGAGCCAGCTATACGGCCTGAACCACGCCGCCCCCACCATCAACTATCATATGCGGGCCTTAGTGGTGGAAGGATATCTGGACGTCACTAGGCTCCATGAACACGGCTTTAAACAGGCAGTGGCCGCTTGTGGGACTGCTTTTGGTCAAGGCCAGTTGGAGACCCTGGCTTGGGCCGGGGCTGCCGAGGTGGATCTACTTTTTGACGGCGACCAAGCGGGACAGACGGCGGCTCTAAAAGCCGCCTGTTTGCTCTTAGAAAATGGGTTTGAAGGCCGAACCTTGATTCTGCCCAAGGGTACCGACCCGGACGAACTCCTCCAAACCCACGGACCCCAAGCGTTAGAAGAGATCTACCGCCAAGCCCCAGACCACCCCCGTTTTATTGCTGCCGCCACTTGGGCGCAGGTCAAAGACCAGGGGTTATCGGCCCAGTCTCAGGCAGTGGAGGAGTTGTTGGACTTTGCGGAAAAACTCTCTGATCAACACCAGCGGGATTTAGTGGAGCAGCTGGCACACTTTTCAGGGATGGAGCAGTTAATAAACCGATTGCCTGCCCCCGAGTGGGAGGAACCCAACCTGGACTTGCCTCCTGCGTGGGCCCGCGAGGAATCCCCTTTGCCCAAGCAATGGCCGCCTGACCAGCAAGCCGAAGACTCCCTAGAGGGGTTTCAGAGCGCCCCGCTAGAAGAACTCCCCCCATGGGCCAGCGAGGAGACCCCACTCCCTGAAGAATTGCCCCCTGGCCTGCAAATGGACCAGGAACCGGTCCTATTAGAACCGCGAGGCCTGCCCGAGGACTTTGACCACTCGCTGCAACTGGCCCACTACTTTGCTAAGGTTGATCCCTTTGATCAACTGGAGGACTTCGACCTGTTTGATAAAGAGAAGGCTTTAACCCAATTCACCAAAGACCTCTCTAATTCTCAAACCCTCTCCCATCCAGGGAACCAGTGGTTTGGTAAGGGGGCGGATAAGTTGGGGCTCAAAAGTAGCGCCTTGCAGGCCCAGCTTTTTTCAACCAAGGGCAAGGACGCGGAGGAGCTAAAAAACCAGATCAACGAACTGGCCAAGGAGGAATACCGATTTTTGCACATGGCTTACGCCCCCGAGGGCACCCCGGCTGACGTGATTGGCAGGCCACCCCACCAAGCCGAAGCAAATAGCGGGCTTAACCGCCTGTTGCCAGATGCCGCCTATAAAACCCGCCAGACCCAAGGCAAAGACGGCCAGACCCACACCAGCAGCAGTCGTAGGCCAGGCGAGGACGTTCCCTTCTCCCCGCCTAAATCAATCTCGATCTTGGCGCTGCATTGTGGCGACAAACGGTTGACCGACCTGCACTTCCGCTCGATCAAAACGGTCCTCAAGTATTACGAGCGAAACCTCACCGTTTACCGCCATACCCATAACAAACACACCACCTGGAGGCGTTCAGACAACCTAGTGACCATGCTCCGCACGCACGCTACCAGCCGCGACCTAGACCCCCAGCTCCACACCCATACCATATTGATGAACCTCACCCAAACCCCAGACGGTTGGCGCTCTAGGGTCAACGACACCACCTTTCGGTTTTTGGGATTTCTCAACTCCTTTTACCAGTCCGAGATGGCCAAGGGAGCCCAGGAATTGGGTTATCAAATTGAGCATTTGGAAAAGGGTAAATGGGAGATTGCCGGGGTGCCGGAAGCGGCACTCGATATCTTTTCGAAACGTACGGAAGACGTGGACAACGTTTTAGACGAACTGCGCCCCCGGTACCCTTGGGCGAGCCTAAGGGAACTACGCAAAATCGCCACCCTCTACACCCGCAAGGAAAAAGACGCCAACCCGCCTACCCTAAAGGAGCTTAGGGACAAGTGGGAGGCCCAGTATTCTAGGACCCAGATTCTGGAGGGGGCCTTAAAGGCCAAGGAGGCCAAGAGCGACCGGCGGCATTTAAGCCCGACCGAGTTGGTTTCGTTGGTAGCTCGCCATATAAGCGAATCTGAATCCACCTTTACCCATGAGGAGTTGTTGGCCCAGGCGATGGGTTTATCTAGGGGGCGGTACGTGGCCGCTGATTTGCAAAAGGCGGTTGAGCAGTTAACCGAGCGCGGGGAATTGTTAGAGCGCCCACGAGCCGAGGTGCATGAGGTACCCGAGTTCAACCTACTGACCACCCGCGAGATCTACGAGCTGGAGCGGCAAACCTTAAGCCAGATCAAAAAAGGGGTAGGTGCGGTCCGACCGTTGGCGCGATTTGAAGAGGTAGAGAGGGCATTAGTAGAGGGTGGGCTCTCCCCAGGGCAGAAGGACGCGGTGCGGATGATGCTGCTTTCCCCCAACCGCTACGGCCTAATCCAAGGGGACGCGGGCACCGGCAAAACCACCGCCGTCGCCAAACTCAAACAGATCTTGGAGGATAAAAAAACCTTTGTCCCCATCCGAGGCTTGGGTTTTACGGGGCGGGCGGCAGCGGAGTTGGAGGAGTCGGGGAAGGTGCCTACCTCGACGATTGATAGTTTTTTGAAGATTCCCTTAAGCAAACTACCCCGCCGAGCGTTGATGGTGGTGGACGAGGCCTCGATGGTTTCGAGCCGTCACTTGGCCGCTTTGGTGGAGCGGGCGGAGGCGACCGATTCGAGGATGGTCTTTGTTGGCGATGGCAAGCAGCTATCGGCGATTGGGGCGGGGCGGATGTTTCTTGATTTGCAAGAAACCCAAGCGACCTCCCAGGTTAAGATGTCCGAGGTCTTCCGCCAACAGTCTCCCCACCTGATTGCCGCTGTTGCCGGGTTTAAGGCCTTTGTCGAAGGCCGGGACCGGGGCGGGGTCCACCGGGCTTTTGGGGAGTTGAGGCGCAATAAGGGGTTGGTCTCCTGGATGAGTCACAACCTCCTGCCCAAGATGGCCGACGACTATGTTGAGCGTTTTGCTAAGGAATCGGTCTTGGCGGTTACTGCTAAAAACGAGGACCGCGGGGCGCTCAACCAGATGATCCGCAAGCGGCTGGTCGAAAAGGGCGAGATCGAGGCCGAGGCCCATCTACGGAGCGTTTTGTTCCCGGTGCCGCTGCGAGCGGCTGAGCGGTTTGACGCCCAAGCCTACCGGCTTAACGACGTGGTGGTTTTATCCAGCCCGCTAGGCCCTTTAGAGGCAGGCCGCGAGCATAAAATAACCAAGCTTAACCCGCTTTCCCGCTCTATTGAGATCGAAGGGGTCGAGATCAGTTTGTTAGAACACCAGTCCAAGATGTCGGTTTACCGGGCCGAAACCTTAGATTTTGCTATCGGCGACTTGGTGGTTTTTTTAAAAAACGACCGCGCCTTGCAGGTGCAAAACGGCATGACCGGGCGGATCAAGGCCCTTGATGAGACCAACCTAAAAGTGGAGGTAGCAGGCGAACTACTCACCATCCCGACCGAAGAATACCGGTATCTGGATCACGGCTACGCCTCAACGATCCACAAGTCCCAAGGGCGGACCTGTGATGCGGTTTTGATCTACGCCGATTCGAGCGACCGGCAGTTAAACAGCGCCGAATCCTTCTACACCTCCTTGACCCGCGCCCGCTTTGAGGCGGTTGTTTATACCGAAAACGCCAAGCTGTTAGCCGAGCAGGTGGGCCTAAGCCAGGCCAAGACCTCAAGCCTCGAATTCCCCGAGTTTGATTTGCCCCAACCCGCCCCCCGGCCTGTCTTCGAGGCGAGCGAACTGCAAATAGATTCCCTAGGCAGCCCGCCCGCCGTCCAAGAGGTGCTCTTGCAAGCATTGCGTCTGGGCAAAAGCCCGATCTTAGACAAACGGGTTTTATTTGCCAACGCCCGCAGTTTGGTCAGCGCCCAACAGATCGAGCCGAGCCAACTAGACGGGGTTTACCTCACCTTAGCCCTAGAAACCCTAAAGGCCCAAAATCACCTCTTAGAGTTTAAAGCCGAATCCGGCTCCCAACTGGTAGGGACCGAGACCTACCTGGGCGAGCGGGAAGTGGCCGCCCGGATCAAAAAAGGGTTAGGCCAGTGCTTGCCCCTCTTGGCAGATCAGGAAGGACCGGCTAGCGAACTCCTATCCAGCAAAAACCGCTTTATCTTTTTAGAATCCTTAGGCGGCAGGCTGCACCGCTCTTGGCTTAAAGAGGCGGGCCAACTACTCACCAAAGAGAGCCCCTTTAGGCCGCAAGAATTGGCGGTCTTGGCCAAGTCCCGCGCCGCTAGGAGTGCCCTAGAGGAGCAAACGGGGCTTCGTTCTTACAGCAGCTTTGGCCTGCTGGCCGGGACCGAGCGTCCGCCTCAAGGCTGTGTGCTGGTGGTCGAAGCCGCCCAGCGGCTCTCCTTGCACGAATGGCAGGCTTTGACCGCCCAAGCGGAGGAGCAAAACCTTCGGCTTTTGCTAGTTGGGGACCGAGCCGACGAATTGGGCCCAGGGGGACTGTTTGGGGCCTTGGCCGAGCAACACCCAAGCGAGGTCTTGCGGCTTGGGGGTTTGGCGACCGCCCAAGACCAACCGTTAGTCCAGCATCTAACCAACTTCCTAAAAGGCACCGACCAAGGCGGGGTGCGGCGCGGTTTCCGGGGCTTAAGTGAGGCCGGGTGCCTCCATGCTAATTCCGACTTGAGCCAGTTGGTTCAAAACTTAGGCAGATCCCAAGCCTTGGCCTTCTCGCCTGAAGAGCAAGCGGGGATCAATCAAGCGGTCCAGGCGGCGAGGCAAGAGGCGGGGACCCTAGGCCCGCTTCAAGGGGTGCCCCAACTCCGCCCCCTTCGTCTGGGCCCAGAGCAACTCCTAAACCCCCAGTCCTACCAACCAAGCGATCTAGTCCGCATCCAAAAGGGGTTTGGACCCTTTACCGAAGGGGCCACCTACCAGGTCACCGGCCATCAAGGGGAGGACCTGCTTTTAGACGGCATCCCGGTGAGAATCAAGGACCACTTCGACCGGTTGCAATTTTTTAGGGAGCAAGAGATCCAGTTAGGCGAGGGGGACCGCTTGGTCTTTAACCGGGCCGAATCCAGTTTGGGGCTTCAAGGCGGGGAGCAAGGAAAGCTTCAAGCCTTTGGGGAGGGCGAAGCCTTAGGCAAGCTAAAGGTGCAGTTAGACGACGGGCGGGAGTTGTGGATGGACCCCAAGCTTTATGGGCACTTGGACCTCGCCTACTGCCTCCTCCCCTACCAACTCCCTGCCCAAGTAGAGGAACTCCACCTATGGGCTCCGAGCGACCGGCATTTAACCGCCGCAGGATTGTTAGAAGTGGCCTCCCGCGCTGCTCAGGTCCACCTCTATACGGACGAGGCAGTCCGGTTGGTCGAGCGGTTAGAGCGCCCTGCCACCAAAGATACCAGCTTGTCCCTGCCCGAGCGCGAGGTTTCTGCCCCTAGCCCAAAACCTCTGCCCCCGTTCCCTCAAGCCCCCCTGCCAAAGGTCGAGCTGCTGAAGGTAATCAAGGCCGCCTTAGAGCAAATGGGCGGGCGGGAGTCCTTAGGCAGTCGGCGGGACCTACTTCGGCAAATGGAACGTTTCGGGATAGAGCCCCCTGGACAAGGAGCCATCGAATCCGCCCTGGCGGCAATGGTGGAGGTAGGCTTTTTGGTGGACCACGGGGGGGCCGGGGACCTGGAGCAAAAAAGCCTCTGTCTTGGGGAAACCTACCGTGAGGAACACGAGCTTTTACAAATCTTCACCCAGGGCCAGGGGGACGGCCTGCCTTTAATGGCCCAAAGCGAGGCGGCCTATTACCTCGACCCCCACCAGCCGGTTTGTGCAAAAGCCGCCTTGGACGTCCTCACCCACCCAGACCAACTCCAACTCTTAGTTTCTCGCGGTCAAGAACATACCCACCAGCTGCTAAGGCAGGCCGCCTTTGCCCTGAACCGAGGAACCGCCCTTTTCCGCCCCAAAAACCTAGTGGCCCTGACTTGGTCCGCCAAAGAGGCGAGTGAGGTAAGCGAGGCTTGTGGAATCAAGACCCAGGTCTTTGGGTCCTTTTTGGCCTCACACGACCTGGACCAGTGGCGAGGGGTCACCTTGGCGGTTACCGGAGCAGAGCGGTTGGATTCGGCCATTCTGCACGCAATCGCCCAACACGCCCAAGATTTGCGGGCCAATCTGCTGCTGATCGGCAGCGACCTCAACCCCGAACCCTTTGGGCCAGGGCGGGGGTTTTTGGATCTGGTGGAGCAGGGGCAAGCAATGCGTCTGGTCCACCCCGAGGCCGACCCGCAAGCCCAGTCTTTAGCCAACTATATTGAAGGCAAAGACCCCCAAGGGATGCGCGAGGTGTTATTAAGTCTCCACCGGCAAGGCCGGTTTGTGGGGCTTGAGGACCCAGGCCAGTTGGCCCAGCGGATTGCCCAAGAGGTGGTAAGCTTGGGCGGCAAGGCGCAGGTTGCCTCTAAGCTGTTTCAAGACCGGCTGGCTTTAACCGAAACTATCCGCGAGGCACTTACCGGGGCGGGGCTACTCAAAGACGAGCGACTGCTTCCGGTTTGGGAAGGGTTGCGGCCAGAGCGTCCCTTTGAGGCGAAATCCTACGAGCCGGGGGATTTGGTCCAGGTGCGAACGGCCTTTGGGGAGTTTCACCCAGGCCAGGAATTAAACGTCTCCAAGCGCGAATCCCCGCACCCCAACCGGATCTGGATCGGTGGCCAGGAGGTGGACCTCTTTGAGGCGGTAGGCAAGCTGTCTTTCTCCCGGATGGTAGAGCGGCCCTTTGCGATCGGCGAGCGGGTGCAGTTGCTCAAAAAAGATGACAATTCCAGCCTGTTTTCGGGGCAAGTGGGCCAATTGGTGGGCTTTGGGCCGGAAGGGGAGGTGCAGCTGGTCCCTGAAGGAGAGTCCAAGCCCGTCACCCTACCCCCTCAATTCCCCCACCTAGCCAGGGCTTGGGTTTTGGCGCCCCACCGGGTCCAAGGCCCAGACCGGGTGCTGCTTCATGCACCCGCTCAAGCCAGGCTCACCGCCAAGGATCTCTACGGTTTGTGGGAGCGGAGCGCCGGGGATCTGCAAATCTATGCGGACCAACTCGCCCAGGTGACCGAAAACTTCGAGCAGCGCCAGGACAATACCAGCAGTTTAGACTTGAAACTCGCCCGAGTCCCCCACCTAGACGAGCCTGGCTTGCGCCAGTTGCTTGACCTCCCCGAACCCCGGCCTCGGCCCCTGAACTTTGACCCCGAGTTGGTGCCGCTTTTGGAGCAAGCGGTGAGTCTGACCGCGGCCACCGAGTCCGCCTTTACCAAACACCAACTCTTTCGGACCACTCGCGGCCTCAAGGGCAGCCCCCTTGAGGAGCGGCAGTTGGAGAACGCCTTGTCGGTCCTTAAAACCAGAGGGGTGCTCCTCGACTTCGGGGGCGACCCGAAACAGGCCAACCTGACCACCCCCGAACTCTACCAACTCGAACGCCAGACCTTAGCCCGTGTCGAAGCGGGGCGAGGGGTTTGCGAACCTTTGGTAAGTCCGCAAGCGGCTGACCGTTGGATGGATCAAGCGAAGTTGGCAGGTTCGAGGCGGGAGGCGGCGAGCTTAATGTTGTTATCTAAGGACCTCTACTCCTTTATAGAGGCCGAGGCGGGAGCCGACCGGCGGGAGGCCTTTAGCAAAACGGCGGAACTCTTAAAGCGCCGCTTTTTTCTGGCCCGGCTCTTTAACCCCAAGGAGATCGAGGCGCTGACCTTATCTGGTGACGCCGCCTTGCAGACCGCCCAAGAAACCGGCCTTAAGGCCAGCACCATCGCCGGTTTCCTGGCCCGCGACTTGGGCCGCTTGCCTAAGGGTGCGGTTTATCTGGTGGACGAGGCCACGCTGCTAGACAGCCGGACCATGGAGGCCTTGACTAAACGAATCGAAGCAACCCAGTCCAGGGCGGTTTTTGTGGGCGACGGCCACAGGCTTCAGGCGGTAGGGGCGGGGCGGCCTTTTGCGGATTTATTAAGCCATTCGGGGGCAGAGCGGGTCACCTTGTGCGCCCTAGAGGGCCAGATTCCGGCGAACCTAACCCGCTGGCGACGGCAAGTGGAGGCCTTCGCTTTGGGGGGTAATCCCGACGGCATCCGCCAAGCCTTTCGCGACCTCGATCAAGAGGGTAAAATAAAAACAGACCTGATCCCCGAGGCTTTGCTTGCCCGCCTCGCCAGGGATTGGGTGGATTCGCCCGCCCGCCCCTTGGTCCTCACTCCCAACGCAGAGGACCGCGAGTTGTTAACCGAAGCGATTCGCCAGGAGCTAAGCAGTCGAGGTAAATTGGGCCCAGCGGTTGCGCTGACGTTCCAAAAGCCGCTGCGTCCGCCCGGCCTAGAGCGGTTTAATACCCAGGCGTACCAACTGGGCGACCTAGTGCAAATCCACCAACCTTTTGGGGACTTTAAGGCCCATGAGACCCTAAAAGTAGAGGCCTTGCGCCCTGAAACCAACAAGTTAGTGGCCGGGGGAAAAGAGATCAACCTGTTGCGCGACCTAGGGAAGGTGAATTTTTGGAGGGCGGAGGTTATCGAACTGGCAACCGGGGACCGGGTCCGGTTTATGGCTAGCGACCGGGATTTAGGGGTGCGCTCTGGGGCTAGTGGGGAGTTGCTAACCTTGAGCCCCAAAAAGGCCGTGATCCGCCTTGATGATGGCCGCAAGATCCGCTTTAACCCCGAAAAATGCCCCCATCTGGAACCCGCCTACGTCGGCAGCCCCTACCAACAAGCCGGGGCCGAAGCGGACCAAGTGCTGCTCTACTTGAGCAGCAAACAAGGCCCCGCCAACCGCAGTTCACTCCTCACCACCGCCCTCGCCTCTGCCCGCCAGGACTTCCACCTCTACAGCGACCACCTAGACCTAGTCACTGAACAGCTAGAGCTTTCCAGGGGCAAGGCTTCCACCTTAAATCTCGCCACCAGCCCAGAGCCTGCCCACCCTGGCTTTGGGGCAGAGGGACCAGCAGAAGCTTTGGGGATGGAGCGAGAGGATTTAGCCAAACCTAGAGCCGCGAGGGTGCGAGGCGTTGGGGGTATTAGCGGGCTGGTCTTCCCCGATAGCCTGCCGCATGAGCAAGCAGAGGAACAGGCGTACCTGAGGCCAGACCAAGAACAGGCTGGTTTGGGTGTGGAGGACGTCGGCCTCTTTGAGGCACCAACAAGCCTGCTAGATTCCAACTTGGATACAACCCACCTCGAAAATCGGGAGGCAGACCTAGTCCCAGAAGGGATAGAGACCGGTTTGCAGATGCCGGACGTCGGCCCCCTAGAGGAACAGCCAATCCAACAAGACCCCGCCCAGAATATCGCCCACCCCGAAGAAAAAGCGGCTGACCTCGAGAATTTAGCTTTGGAGAAGGACGACCAGGAGCAAGGGGCCTTGGGGAAAGAGGGGCTGGACCAGGAAACCTTGGAGCAGGGGGGCCAAGGGAAGGACGCTTTGGGGGCTACGGACCAAGAGAACGAAAACTTCGAGAAGGATCGGGGGGTTTTGGGAAAAGAGGGACTGGAAACGGATGCCTTAGAGGTTGAGGAGCAGGATGCTTTGGGGATTGAGGGGAAGGATCAGGGGTTTTTGGCGAAAGAGGGGCTGGAACAGGATGCTTTGGGGAGGGATGATCTGGAAGATTCCCCGGACCAGGAGCCCCAACCCCTAGCCGACCTCTTCACCGTTGACCAATCCTTAAAAGACCTCTTCGCCTACCAACCTGAATCCCCCACCCCCGGATTAGGACAAGAACCCGACCTAAGCGAAGACCAAGACTTCGGGTTGGGGGAGTAGAGAGTTTTTTTCATTCCATTGACAGTGTATTTCTTCCTAGTTACCCTCAACGGCGAGTGTTCAATTTTTTCTGGCATCAACTTAATTTAAGGGGTTCTATGATCTTTCTCAAAAAATACCTAGCCTTTTTTGTTTTTTTTTCCTGTCTCTCTCTTCCTACGCAGGGGCAAATCCTCTTACAAGGCCTTCCAGATCAGGAGCCTGACGATATCTTTATCGACAAACAAGACCGTTTCTTCCCTGCGTTTGGCGGACAGGTTTACGCGGTACGCGACTCGGTTGAATTTGTTAATGAAGTAGCAAATCCTGATCGTGCCTACTCGGGTCGTACCTTTGTGCATCAGGTGGATTCCAGGGGGGAATTGCATACCCTGTTTATTTCTGCCCATTATAATAGTGATTCAAAAACAACCTATTCTAACTTGCATCAGGCTGAATGTATTCAAGGCCGTTGCCAATATCGGCCACTTGCAAGCTGGTCCAATACCTCGGGCTCTAATACTACCACCGATTACTCCATAAGTGAATCCAGAGTTTCCAAAGGGGATCAGTGGTTTTCCAAGGTCCTTTACTCGCGAACTTTTAGCGATGGGAAAAACTACCATACGGACACCAAGCTTTATCATTATGTGGACGGGCGCGAGACTAATGAAGGAGAATATCAAAAGAAATATACCAACGCCTTTCCTGCCCCCCAAAGTGGAATTTCTATAGGCGCTGAAGGTCTGTTCGACGGCGAAATGGGGCTGGTTTATAGGGGAAAGGCGCAAACCGGAGAAAAACATTCCTCAAGGTATAAAAAAAATCTTGTCTGGGACGAAAACGAAGCACCTCACTTTTTCTATCACGATCCTTCGGATCGGTCTTTTTACCACCGGTTTTTCTCTCCAGAAAGGGGGAGCATTGTAGATGTAAGAGTTGATGAAAAGGAAAGTGGTCAAGAAAACACCGTTTTTATAAAGAAAAACGAACTTTGGAGCCTCCATTATTTCTACCGAAACCCCTTTAACAAAGGGATTTTGGTTACGGTGCAGACGCTTGATGGTAAGATTAACCGTCAATTTGTTTTGGATGGTTCCAAGGTGCGTAATGCAGGATGGGAAATGAAAGGGGCAACTTCCTCTGGTGGGAGAGCCTTTTTGACCTACCTTGCGGACAAAAATCAGTCGAAACGAAAATTTGTGGTTTTAAAAACCGTGGACCAATTAGAAACGGCTTTGGCCCCCCAACTGACCGAACCGATAGCTGATTTTAGAGAACACAAAAAAGAATGGGAGTTTAACTTCGGGGCAGGTTTGCAACAAGTGACGTGGGATTTCAAAGTTGGCGCTCCTAAGGAAGCGACCACCAACGCCCAAGGAAACACGGTATATGTTTCCGCAGTCCCCAATCCCTATAACCCGAAGTATCAGTTTTCTGACAGTCTTCTAAAAATCACCAGCATCGAGGGAAAGGCGTTCGGATATAATTTGGGAGTCGAAGCTGTTTCCCAGGCGATTAAACAGGACTTTTCAAATGGCGGCACCAATTCCCAGAAAAAAATTAACCAAGTCAAAACAAAATTGGCTAAAGAACAGTTATTTTTCGATTTTGATGTTCAGTTTTCAACGGAAACCAGCAATTCAGCGGTTTTTTTCGAAGACCTATCTGGACAAGCGGCATCTAAAAATTTCGATTTTAAGTACAATGAGCAGAAGCTAAGCCTATTGACTTTCGAGCGACATCACTTTGGTTTGCTGAGGCAAAAATATAATTTTTATCAACCCGTTTACATTTATCGGGTACCACAAGGCTCAACCGCCTACGAGTTTTATGGCCAGGGTATTGGAGACGTTGAGGTCGAATCTTGGATGCTGCACTATGGCTATAGCCGCAAAGACTACTTGGTTAAGTATGAGACTACCATTGATGACTGGTTTGTTGACGGGGAAGCTCGAGTCGGAATGTCTACCGCAAAATTCGCTCCAGATTTAATCGTTAGCGGAGGTGTCACTCCCACAGGTGAGTCCACTTTCGTTGGGGGAGTGCAACTTGAAGGTGGCTGGATATGGTACAAGCGGTGGGAGTCCTTGGGGGGTGCCGGAGGGCTGGTCAAGCTAAGCTACCGCTATGATTACGCGCTGGTTGGTTCTTCCAACAAACCAACCGACCTGGATCAGCCCGCCGATTCAGAAGACTACAAATTCGCCTACGAGCGAACAGAGGTCAAACATGGCCCCGTCGTTTTTGTGTCCCTGAACTTTTAATGGCTTTTGTTTGTGGGGGGAGCACGCCCCCCCTAAAAAAACACCCAAGCTTATAGTTGAGATTGAGGAAGACGCCGATCAAGAGGGCGTTGCCTATGTTGTCTTTGATTGAGCTGGTGTGTCGAAAGTCCAACTTATTATGAGGCTGTTGGACTTTTTCTTCGGGTCATGTTGCTCCACTCAAGAAGGTTTCAAAATCACCATGTCTAACGGTTCGGGATCAATACTAACTTCTTTGGTATATAAGTTTGGGCCTAGTAGAAAGGGAGGGTATTTTACCGCAGATTCACTCGAAAGATGGGGCTCTTTGATGACCGGTGATTCTGCCGAAAAGGCCTCGTTGCAATACCCGTCAAAAGGATCAGGTTTCTGAAGATGAGATTTTTTTGATTACCGCTTGGCCAGACCGCAAACTCAAAAGGAGGTTCCTATGAAAGATCGCCCCAAACCCTTGGATGACCTTGAAGCTGCCTGGATGGAAGACATTTCGGCAGACCGGACTGAGGCCTCGCCAAAGGCGCTTGGCAGACTTAAAGGGCGGATGATCGTGGATCAATCGCTCAAAAAAGCCCATCCCTTAAGTATTCGGGTGCCGGACTCCGACCTAGAAGCGATTCAACTCAAGGCGGCCAAGGCAGGCATTCCTTACCAAACCCTGATCAAGTCCATCCTGCACAGATTTGCCACTGATCAATTGGAGGTTTAAAGACGAGTCGGAGATGATCGAGCGGGCGGTGCTGGAGTGGATGGAGCGGCAGGGGTATCGCAAAGAAGACATGGGACTTTAAGGTTACGAACCTGCATCCACCAACCTAGACCACCAACCCGACCTAAACGAAGACCAAGACTTTGGGTTGGGGGAGTAATTCAAATTAGAAGTTGCCTTCCTCTTTTTATAATTCGGTATTGTTTAGCAGTCACACCTAAGAGGCTGGCTGGTGATTTTTGCCTAATGTAACCAGAAACTCTGCCAGATTATTTTGGTTTTTTTGTGCTTGTATTGTGTTTATTTTAGTGCTATATTTCACCTAAAAAACAACCTAAATCCAAAGCCAATTATGCGCACCAATGTCACCCTCGACGAGGGAATGCTTAGTGAACTCTTGAATTTAACCGGAGCCCGGACCAAAACGGCGGCGGTGACCCTGGCCGTTAAGGAACAGATTCGGCGGGCTAAGCTGCATCAGTTGGCTGGGCTAGTGGGTAAAATCCCGGTCGATGGAAAAGCGTTGGCAGCAGCGCAAGTGGCCGACCAGGAGCGGGATCAGTCATTTGAAGAGATGGGGAAGTTTCATGGCTAGCGGTAAAGAATGGGTGCTTTTGGATACTTCCGCTTGGATTGGGGCCTTCCGGGGTAGTTCAGAAGCTCTTTCCAAACGGGTGCAGGAACTTCTTGCCGATGACCGGGTAGCCATCTGTGGACCAGTGGTTTTTGAGATTCGGCGGGGCTTAAGGCCAAAGGAGCAAAAGACCGTTTTGCCCTTATTTGAGGCGCTTCACTTTTTGCCCTTTGCCGAAGAAGACTGGGCGGCGGCAGGTTCGTTAGACGTTACTTTGCGCCAAAAAGGCCTAACCCTTCCTGCCATGGACTTGCTGATTGCCACCCTTTGCCAACGCCATCAGGTCACCCTTTTAACCCTGGACCAGCACTTTTCCATGGTTCCGAAGCTGAAGGCGCTTTTTCCTGGGGTGGAACCGGATTAAATAAGAGGAATGCATATGAAATATCTGATCGAAAAATTGCGGTAGGCAGAATATTCCCAGGTCGTTGTGGTGTAGTCCCACTTGAACGCGGCTAAACCAGCCCCTCCAAACCAAGCGTTGCCGTTTGAATCGGCGTAGTATCGCGCGAAGGGTTTGATGCCGGAGATATGAAATTCAGAGCCAGTAAAATTGGTGCGCCAACCCGCCGAATCCAGGCCGATGGATATCTCTGGTGTATAGCGGTATTCAATGGTTAGACTTCTTCCACTAACCAGATTCAGAGGAGCGGTACCGACTGAAAATTGCGTTTCTGCTTGGCCGCATAGCGGTAGGGCCAATAGGGCCAATAAGGTGAAAATGGATCGTTTCGCCTCCGATCAATCCCTAAAAGCCCTCTTCGCCTACGAGCCTGAACCCACCGGCCTAGACCACCAACCCGACCTAAGCGAAGACCAAGACTTCGGGTTGGGGGAGTAGGCCGCCGTAGGTGAGAAACCTAAACCGCCGAAAATGAGGAATCTAGCCGACGTAAGCAGAATACGCCAAAAACCGCCCAATTACGCCTTTTTTGTTACTATATTGTTACCCAAAACCCAAGTCTTAAGCCTACGGACGCAGTCCAAACCGCAGGTCAAAATCGGTATATTTCACGATAGGCTTGCGCTTGCTTTGATGAGGCTCAAAGGAAACAATACCGTAGTTAGAAAGCTTCTTGAGGGTCCGGGTCAAATTCGACTGGGCGCGGCCTGTGGTCCTAGCCAAATCAGTGACCGATTCGGGGTGCGTGTCCACGATCACCCTTAGCAAATCCTGGTTTTCCTCGCTCAGAAGCTGCGAAACCGCCTTGATCGAGGGAAAAAAGACTTTGGGCTCCCTCTGGCTAGGTTTGTACTGGCCCTTCGCGATTTTGATCGTCCTGGCTTGATATTCGGCCAGAGATAAAATCCCGATGGTCAAGGTTTTGCTTTTCATGAGGTTGCCTCCAAAAATTGATTTACTAAGTCCCAGAAGTCTTCCAACAGCTTCCCGGCCGATTCGAACTGATAGGCCAGCACCCGTTCTTTTTTATGTACATGATCCCATTCCATACGCCGGTACTCTTTGTACCCATGAGCGTTGTCTAAACCGATGATCCGGTTTTTGTCCTTATCAAACAGGTTGATCGCGTATTTAACGCCATGGGGAATCTCCGGCTTGGCCTTTACCCGCTGCGCCTTAATACTAACAAAATATCGCTCTGAAACCGCAAAAGCCTCCCCGTCTAGGTCCAAGAGATATTCAAGCGCTGGATCAGGTTGTTTCATTGGCCTTAGTATATCAATAGAGGATATGCTTTTGCAAGGGGCTTATAATCAGCCCTAGTTTTGGGATTTGTCTGGGAGTCTGAGCGGGATTATGTCCTAAAGATTAGTTGAAGTTTGAAAGGTGACCCCCGTTTCGTTAGGTTGGTGTTAACGAAACAAAACCCTACAAAACCAGCGGTCACAGTGAAAAGATATCAACAAGAAACCCAAATGCGCAACCTTTTATCGGGGCTCTCGTCGTTGGACGGGCGCATCGAGATAAGACCACTGCACGGTAAAAATCTAATTCCGCAAGGCCCGGCAGGAAATGGGCGAGCTGCCGCAAATCGCGCCAGTCAAGACGGCATAAAGCAAAAAAAGTTGCGTTCGTTAGCCATGCGGTTGTAGGCGGTTGAAACGTGGCCGCCAACACCACCGCATGTCGGTCCGTTGATTTCGCTTTACAATATGAACGTTTTGAGATATGTTGTTTTTGAAATCATCAGGGACGGGAATGATCCAAAGCTTCAAGACCAAGGAAACGGAGAGGCTCTTCGACGGGCGTCCCGTCAAGGGGTTCGCGAAGGATCTGCAAAAAAAGGCTCTGGTGCGGCTCATGTGGCTGCATCGAGCCGTTGTGATCGAAGACCTGCGCATGCCGCCCTCCAACCACTTGGAGGCCCTATCGGGCGACTTGAAGGGTTTTCATTCCATTCGCGTCAACCGCCAGTTTCGCCTCGTCTTTCGTTTCGAGGGCGGCCATGCTTACGATGTGGCCTTAACCGACTACCACTAAAGGGACCATGACGGATTTCATCGAGCTTACGCACCCCGGAGAGCAGGTCAAGGATATCCTGGACGAGCTGCATTTGACGGTGTACCGGGCCGCCAAGCTGATGGGGATTCCCGCCCCCAGGCTGGACCGGATCACCAAGAGCAAGCGGTCGATAACCCCGGACACCTCCATTCGTTTGGGGCTGCTGTTCGGCCAAAGCCCCGCCTTTTGGCACAACCTCCAGGCCGACTACGACTTCCGCAAGGCCCGGCAGGAAATGGGCGAGCTGCCGCAAATCGCGCCGGTCAAGACGGCATAAAGCAAAAAAAGTTGATTAACCGCCTGATTTGCGGTAGGCTGACGGCGGAAAATGAAATTTAGGAAGATCAAAGTGGACGACAATGAAAAAACTTTATTCGATCGGTACTATGGCTTCGATCGGGACCAGCCGGGCAATGCCTGGATGCTCGATGACCCGTTCCAGCAGAGTACGACGATGAACCACCAGCACCAACTGCATCGCCAAAACCACGGTTTGGGAACGCTCGGCAAAATCGGAATGATTGCGGTCCTTTCCGAGGAGATGGAGCAGCGGCGGTTCGAGGGGATGTCTAAGGAGGAGTTGATTGAGGATAGGCTAACGGCGAAAACTGAAATTCTGGAGGCAAAGATGAATGGATCGATCGACCAGTTGACGACCGAAGCGTTGCAAGCAGAGCTTGAGCGGCGGCGGTTCGAGGGGATGAGCAAAGAAGAGTTGATCGAGGAGCTGGAGCGGTCCCGGCGCGAAGGAGACTGGCCGGAGAAGACCCGCAAGAACCTGTTGGAGCTCGCGGCCGCAGCGGGCTACGACGTGAACACGGCTCTGGGGGTGAACTACATTGGCCTGAAGATTTTGGTGGGGAGTTTTTACGCGCTGGCGTCTTTTGTGGTGTTTTTAAGCCTAGACCTGATGACAGATTCAAAGGAGGCAAAGCCCCTATTCTGGGTAGTTTTATGGCCCATCGCTTTGGCCGTGGCTTGGTTCGCCCGTAAGATATGGGTCACCCATCGCGGCATCTACGATGGGCGCAACGAAATTCGGCCCGGCAAGCCCTAGTCCTTGTCTCTAAGCGCTCGGATGAGTTGATTCGTAGGGGTGTTTCCGGGATAGCTGTCCGAGTTTGATCCAGGCTCCAATCTTTCCTGAACTCGCTCTTTCGCACCAAGATCAAGGTCGTCCCTGCTTTCCCTGAGATCCTGTTTCAAATTTTCATATCCGTTTTGTCCTCCCCGTTCAATCCCCCTCTCCTGATAGTGCTGGGCGGTTCCCTTGGCCCAGTCGGCGAACTTCTCATTGAATTCGGTTTTGTTGGGGTATTTCTCGGCCAACTCGGCCGCTTTGGCTTGAATCTGGTTCCTCAATACATCGTTATGGTCGGTAGCGGTGCGGTCATAACTAGCGTGGGCTCTGGCCCCAGCGGTTGCGGTTCCGCCAGTTTTAAATACCTCAAATCCTAAGCTAGCTTCCGCTTGACCATAAACGCTTCCGCCAACAGCCTTGCTCGACCCTTGCCCCATATTGTAGCTCTTTTCGATCTGGTCCACCATGTTGTTGGTCACCGCCGTCAAAGCCCCCCGGTCGATCTGGTCCCCGTCCCAAAGAGCGCTGGCCACTTGGCGAAGGGCTTTGTCGTCGCCCCGGAGCGCGGCTTGGTAAAGGTCCGCGTGGACGCCGTCCTCGATGACGGTTTTGTTGGTTCGCTCGTTGAGGTTTTGGTCGATATGTTTTGTGGAGGTGGTTTCGCTGGCGGCAAAGGTGTCGTGGGCTTTGAAGGAGCGGTTGGCGTCCCAGTTCCCTTGCCCGTCCGCGCCGATCTGCGCGTCCACCACCATTCCCGGTTGGATAAACTCCTCCTGGGCTTTGGCTTCTTCTACGCTTCGACCAGCAGCTCTGGCGTTGTTGTAGGAGAGTTCTCGGTAGTGGCCCAGATTGTCCTTATTGACCTGATCGTGAACATGGGCGGTGTGCATTTTTCCCGCCTCGTCCAGCTTAACATCCGAAAGGGCCATGCCGGCACTTGCCCAATCCATGCCTTGATTCTTTTGCAGGTTCTCGGCCATCTTTTGATCAAGCACCCCGCCTTGACTGCGCCACTCGGAAAGCTGGGCTTGGCTGCCCAAACCCAACATCGCCGCCATTTTATGGTCTGCTTGGCGTCCACCAAAGGCCTTTTCCTTCTCGTGTAGCTGGTTGCCTACATTGAGTTCGGCCCGGTCGCCCACGCCCAAACGGCTGGCCAACTTTTCTTCTTCTTTCTGCCGTAACAAGGCCTCGGCCTTTTCGTCTGTGGCCAAGCTGGCGTTGGCGGCCGCCGCGTTTTGGTAACCATGTTTGGCCGCTTCCTTCTCTGCACCATCGAGGGTTTTAATATTCTGGTCTAGGTTGTGGTCTGCCAGATCGGCCTTGGCTCCGGGCAGGGTAGCGCCGTTGCTCTCTGCCGCCCTCTTCTCGGCGGCATGGGTCTCGCGCTGGATTTGCGCGTTTTCTTGAGCCTGCTCGACGGTCGCGCCCATATGTTGGGACTTATCCAGGCCTGACGCCTGGCCTTCGGTCCGGTTGGCGTAGTTGCCCATCACCCGTTCGTCTAGGTGTAGCCCATGGTTAGCAACGGTCGTACTGGTCCAGGCTTGCTCCAATTCCCCTTGGGCCTTGCCCATCCCTTCGGTCGTATTGAGGTTGGCTGCTTGGTTGGCCCCCTGGTGAATCGGGGCCATTGCTTGGCCCATCAGGCCCGACATCACCGCCCCCGACGAGAAGCCA
>MFNE01000019.1:65589-103621 GCA_001783695.1 Candidatus Lambdaproteobacteria bacterium RIFOXYD2_FULL_50_16 | reverse complement strand
CACCCCAAAGACACCCAGCGCCTTGCCCGCTGCATCAGGGGTAAGCATCATACCCGCGTAGCCGGTGTGGTTCATCGCCACCTGCTCAAAATACCTGATTCCCATGGTCACTGCGTAACTGTGGATCATGCAGTCGATCACCCCCCAAGCGGCCAGAAACACAAAAAAGCCCACCATCGTAGATAGCGCCTTGGAAAAGGCCGGGGTGGGCAGGAGCAAACAAAAGACTGGAAATAGCCCGATGGCAATGGCGGTCATTACTGCCCGGATGATGGGCATAAATTCGTTGGCTATTAAAAAGGTACTCATCCCTTGATTCATCAGGTTGCGGTTGGCGTAGGTAGTCGCGGCCCGACGGGGAGTGTTCCGCGACCTCCGGCACTGCGGGGTGAACAACCTCAGATTAGCGGGTAACGACTACTTCACTATCATGGCGATCTCAGGCCATACGACCATGAGCACCTTCAAGCGGTATAATCTGGTGACTGAGGAGGAGTTGAAAAATGTAGCCTGGAAATCTGGGTAGATTTGTAGGTTTGTGTAGTTTATTGTAGCAAATTTGTATAATTTATAGTAGCCTATGATCATATTCTTTGGGTGTGGTTGAGAATTCCTCTCGGCCCGCTTAACCCACTACCAAGGTATAGACATGGGTAAAAAAGGTAACACTCCGATGACCCCCAAGGCTGCGGCCAGAATTCAAGGCACCAACGCAAAAGCCAACGGGGGAAAAACTTCCAAGGGCAGCTTCCCTGCTCGGGCACAAGCTGCTGCTGCGAACAACCAGAATTCGGGCAACTAACCTTCAGCGGCTCGGAGGGCGCCAGCTTTCCGGGCCTTTTTACGATGACTCAAAAAACATACGAACGTACCAAAGATGCGGTCTTGCATGCCCTCAAATCAATGTCAGCATCCGATATAGCTCGCCTATGCGATGTTGATCCAGGCAAAGTAAGTCGCTGGAAATCTGGCGACCTAAACGCAAAATATAATCGAATCAAGCCCCTCCTAGAAAAAATAGGTCCCTTACCCACAGAAGGTAATCGACGCCTTTTTAGGGTCGTCCCCGACCCCCTAACAATTTCCCCTGACCTGTTGGATTCCATTCAGCCGGAGTCTTTTTCCAGTAAGGACTGGCTTCTAAATGCATTGGCTAGAGAACTTGAAGATATTCGAGGTGTTGGGGAGGGTGAGTATTGGAAATTTGAGCATGAGCTGTATCGCTACATACCCGAAGAACCCAAGCAAGATTCGATGGATAAAAAGGAAGAAAAGGCCAAGCTAATTCAGGAGATGCTCCGACAAAAGGCAACCCGCCTGGAAGAGGTGTTCTTAAAAGTTCAGCAGGCTGAAAGCGATGAAGACATCGAGATTGACTTCGGAGTGTTCTCAGAATGGGTTGTCGAAAAATTCTACGGGCAGGCTGCCGGTTTTGCACATGCACGGCAGACTGCCTGGGAGTTCCTGAGCCAATTCAGCGGGCAGGAGATATCCTTGCCCAAACTATTAACCCAGCACTCCGTGGCTTTGGCCAAGAAGGCCAAGGTTCGTGAGTACCAGTGGGCCGAAGAACTAAGGGAGAATTTAGCAACCGAAGGTTGCATGCTTGAAATGATCGATCAAATCGCCCAGTACAATGCTATGGTTTATGAACTATTCAAGCAGGCGCGGCAGGAGGTACAAGTCACCGGGGATGTGGTATTTCAAAAGCGATGGGACGAAAAAAAGGGCCAATTCTCCTTGGACCGACCATTTTATGACCGCATCAACTTCAAGACCTACGAAATCAAGGTAATTGAGCTAATCGATGGGCACCTTGCCGTCGTTGAAAATTTCTTGCCCTGCCAACTTGAAGAGGAAGATGAGGTCGAAGTACTGGCTAGAGAGATCACCACACTCAAGGGGCCGGTTACGGTGGAAGGCTTGTACAAGTACCTGAATACTCGATTCGACGCCATCAATTTGAGGGAAAGGGATACCCTACTATTTCTGATCCGCAAGACTCTGGTCGAATCTGGAAGGGAGCTTGAAGTTGGTACCAGAATCTAGGTTCGCGAAGGATTGGCTTGGGAGTTCTTGGACACCTATGAGGACACCAGAATGGGTAAGTATCTGAAATGAATGGCGGGGTTGACGGGACTCGAACCCGCGGCCTCTAGCGTGACAGGCTAGCGTTATAACCAACTTAACTACAACCCCAATTTTTTGACACCCGACCGATTGGTTGGGTTTTCTGGTGGGCGCTACAAGGATCGAACTTGTGACCCACGGCTTGTAAGGCCGTTGCTCTACCAGCTGAGCTAAGCGCCCCCAGCAAACCGTTAAATTAAACTTGCCGGACTTTGTCGTCAAGCGGTTTTTATGGTCTATCCATTTTTTATTTAAATCAGTTTGGCTGGGAAGGGTGGGTCGGTTTGGTGGCTTTTTGGGCGGAGTGGGGACAAAGCCCGTTCGCCCTATGGAGGCTAGGCGGGCTGTTTTACTGAAATCTAGCTGGCCTTTTCAGCGGTGTCAGGACTTAAAGCCAATAGTGGCTGGCGACGGCCCTCGATGACGTCTTTATCGATAATAATTTCTTCTAGGCTAGGATTGGACGGCGATTCGTACATAAGGTCGAGCATACAACCCTCCATAATAGCTCTAAGGCCCCGAGCGCCAGTTTTGCGGGCAATCGCCAACTTGGCAATGGCCGCAACCGCGTCGTCGCGGAAGGTCACCTTCACCCCATCCATAGCCATTAGGCTGGCATACTGGCGAACCAGGGCGTTTTTAGGCTCCTTCATAATCCGCACTAAGTCTTCTTCGGACAACTCCTCTAGGGTTGTCACCACGGGCAGACGGCCCACAAATTCGGGGATAAGTCCGTATTTAAGTAGGTCTTCGGTTTCGACCTCTTTGAAAAGGTCTCCCGCGGTTTGGTCGTTTTGCTGGGTTAGTTTGGCGCCAAAACCCATGGATTTTTTGCCGACCCGCTCACTAATCAGCCCCTCAAGCCCAACAAAAGCGCCCCCGCAGATAAACAGGATGTTGCTGGTATCCACCTGCAAAAACTCTTGCTGTGGGTGCTTGCGGCCCCCTTGGGGTGGAATGTTGGCGACGGTGCCTTCGATGATTTTCAGGAGCGCTTGCTGCACCCCTTCCCCAGAAACGTCGCGAGTAATGGAAACGTTTTCCGACTTGCGGGTGATCTTGTCGATTTCGTCGATATAAACGATTCCGCGTTGAGCCTGTTCGATATCGTATTCTGCCGACTGCAAAAGCTTTAAGATGATGTTTTCCACATCTTCGCCCACATAGCCGGCTTCGGTCAGGGTGGTGGCGTCTGCCATGGCGAAGGGCACCTTTAAGATCCGGGCCAAGGTCTGAGCCAGCAAGGTTTTGCCGGTGCCTGTGGGGCCGATCAGCAGAACGTTGGACTTAGAAAGCTCGACCTCGCCCGCTTTGGGGGGGTTGTAGATTTTTTTATAGTGATTATAAACGGCGACAGACAAGGTTTTTTTGGCCTCACTCTGCCCGATCACATATTCGTCGAGTACGGCCTTGATCTGTTTAGGTTTAAGCAGATCTGTGTTCGTTTCAGATGGTTTTTCCTTGGCCCGCTCCTCTTCAATAATGTCGTTGCAAAGCTCAATACATTCATCGCAAATATACACCGCCGGTCCGGCGATGATCTTTTCGACTTCGACTTGAGATTTGCCACAAAAGGAGCAGCGCAGGGTTGTTTCCTTGGCCATTGGGGTCCCTTATTTTTCGGTTCTTTTATCCATCATTACATCGATCAAGCCATAGCTGACCGCTTCGGAGGCGCTCAAGAACAGGTCTCGTTCGGTGTCTTGCGCGATTTTTTTAATCTCTTGACCGGTGTGTTCGGCCAAAATCCCATTAACCCGGTTTTTGACACGGACATTTTCCTTGGTTTGGATCTCAATGTCTGTAGCCTGTCCCCCGATTCCACCGATTGGTTGGCGCAATAGGATCGTAGCATTAGGTAATGCAATTCTCTTTCCTTTTGCCCCAGCCGAAAGCAGCAATGCCGCAATATTTCGCGCTTGCCCGATACAGATGGTTTGCACCGCCGGACGAATGTACTGGATGGTGTCGTATATAGCCAGACCCGCATTAACCGAGCCCCCGTAGCTGTTTATATAAAGGTTGATATCCTGGTCAGGTTTGTCGGCCTCTAAAAACAACAACTGGGCGATGACCACGTTGGCGGTGTAGCTATTGATCTCGTCACCCATAAAGATGATTCGGTCTTTGAGCAGCCTCGAATAGATGTCGTAGGTGCGTTCGCCGCGGTTGGTTTGCTCGATAACGTAAGGGATGCTCATTTAAGGATCTCGCTGGCAATGTGGTCCAATACAGCCTCTTCAGCCATCATTTGGAAAAGGTCATTGTAAAACTGGCGACCATGTTCGGTGCGAACCAATTCGCCCGGATTTTGGCCCATCATCTGACATTGCAGGACAAACCTTCGCCAAACTTCGTCGTCTTTAGGGGTAAGCCCGGTTTCTTTCATATAAAGATGAACAAACCGGTTGGTCCGCAAAAAGTTTTGCGCGTCTTGCTCTGCCAAGGTTTTTAGTTCGTCTTCGGATTTTTCAGCATGGTCTGCCTGACCTTTAATCTGGTGGACCCGGAATTGCACCTCTGAATCCATCAAACCTTCAGGCAGGGGGAATTGGAGGTTTTGGGCAATTTGTTCGCGTAACTTTTCGCGGTTGGCTTGGGTTTGCTGGCGAACCTTGGTTGCCTTCAGTTCGTTTTCGATCATTTGCTCAAAGGCTTCGGGTGTCTTGGCCTTTTCGCCAAACTGCTTTAAAAAAGCCTCATCAATCTGGGGCAAAACCCGATTTTGAACTTCCAATAGTTTGACCTTAAAGCTCGCTTTTTGGCCACGGAAGCGTTTTTCTGGATGATCCGCTGGTAATTGGGCCTCAAATTCCTTTTCATCTCCCGCTTTCATGCCGGTCAGCGCGGCTTCGAATTCAGGGAGCAGTTGATTGTCGCCCAAGGAGACTTCAAACCCCTGTTCATTAACCTCCTCGCCGTCTTCGGTTTTACCTGAAAAGTCAATTTTAACCGAATCGCCCAAGGCGGCTGCACCCTCTTTGGGGGTAAATTGGGCTTGGCGAACTAGATAACTTCTTTTGAGTTGTTCCTTTTCCGAATCTTCAACTTTCGGCTCAACCTTTTCTAGGCTAAAGCTTGCTGCTTTGGGCAGGTCAAAGTTCGGCCAAACCTCAACGGTTGCAGTAAATACAAAGGGTTTGGTCTTTTCCACTTCTAAGTTGGAAAACTCCGGTTGGAGTGCCGGGTTGAGGGCTTCTTGCTCGACCGCTTGTTGAAAATAGCGCGGCACCAGCGTTTCCATGGCCTCTTCTTTCATATACTGGGAAAACCGCTTTTCTAAAAGCGCCTGGGGCATCTTGCCCTTTCTGAATCCGTTAACCCGGACTCTACCCTTAAGGTTGTTGTAAACCTTGTCGTAGGCCGCATTGACCTCAGATTGGGGCACGGTTACAGTAAGCCTGCGTTTTAGGTTACCCAGGTCTTCTACAGCGACGTTGAGGTTTTCCATGGAAAAAGCAAAAAAGGTTTAAGACAGTAAATTGGGCTAAGGGGTTATCTTCTCAGTTTTTAGCCTAAATCGTCAACCGTTCCTGCGGGCAGGCAGGGCCCCAAGGGTGGAATTTTTAGGAGTTTTTCATACAAGGCCAAGGTTGTGTTGGCATTTTTAATCCAGGTGAAGGCTTGGGCATGGGCTTGGGCTTGGGTTAGGTGGGTTTCGCCGAAGGTTAAAAGTTGGTCTATGCCTTGAGTGATGCTTTCGACTTGGTAAGGGTCACAAAGGGCGGCAAAACCTCCGGCAGTTTCGGGCGCGGCCCCTTGGTTGCCCACTAAGATTGGGGTACGGGCGGCCATGGCTTCTAAAATGGGCAGGCCGAAACCTTCGTATAAGGTGGCGAATAAAAATCCTGCCGCCCCTTGGTACAGGGCGGGGAGTTGGTTTTCGGGCAGATAGTCCAGAATATACACCTGCTTTTTTAGCCCGAGTTCTTCAACCCACTGGCCCAACCCCCCTGCCCCCCAAGATACTTCCCCGGCTAACACCAGATCCAAACTTTCCTGAGCCTTTGAGCGGGCAAAGGCTGCAAGCATTCGTTTGAGGTTTTTGCGGTTAGCCAAACTGCCTAAAAAAAAGAGGTATTTTTTAGGAGTTAAACCCTTCTGGGCCAAAATTTCGTCTCGATTGGGGTCAGGCAGGAGGAGCCGTTCTTCTAAGCCTAAAGGAATGGCGGTGATACGTTCGCTGTCTAAATTAAACAGCCGGACTAGGTCGCGTTTGGTGGTCTCGGAGACGGTGATCAAGTGCGCCGCCCGTCGCAGGGTTTCCCAATATTGGGCGGTTTTTTTTTGGATAAATCCCGTTGAAGACACCCTCTCTTCGGTGATCAGCAGAGGGGCTAAGTCATGGAAGGTAGCGATCATCCTTGGGTGGTTCCATCCAGGGACTTGGGCGTCTAAGCCGTGGACCAAATCGTAACGGCCCCAAACCAAGGGGCCCTGGTAACCGCGAACAGGCCCCTGAAACCAATCGCTTAGATATTTTCGTTTTTTAAGGCGGCTAGCCCGGTACAGGGCTCTAAAGGAGTAGTCCGATTCCGCTAGGAGGGCTTCGGTCAGCCGTTGGGCATAACGGCTCACGCCAGTCGGTTGGGGGTTGCAGCAGGCCGAAAGTTCCAGCCCGACTTTGGGAAGGGTCATGATTTTTTAGTTTTAGGAGCTCTTCCCTTTTTTTGCGGGGCTTTATAGGTCAAATAAAACACCGCCGCCATCAATACCGCGATGATAGCGGGCACTCTAACCAATCCCAGACCGAAGATAGGCAAAAGAAAAGTAGCCAGCCCAGCCCCCGAAGCCAGGGCTAAGGGGGGGCCTAATAGGGCCAAAAATTTCACTTGTGGTTTGAGCAGTCCTACCGACATCGCCCAATGGGCTCCACCCACAAACATCAGCATCAAAAAACCAATCTCTTGTTCTTCACGGAGTTGGCCAAAGGCGGCATAGGTAAGCAAACCACTAACCAAGGTCACCAGCGCCATCCGCCAAGCAGAACGCGCCGAGCCCGCCGCCGCAGTCGCCCCCACCAAAAACGACAGGCCCAGCCCCCAAGGCTTGGGTAATTGGGCAAAATAACCAAATTGGGGCCCCAATATTCCGACTAACACCAAAAAGCCTGCCTCTAACCCCAAGTATAGACCCCAGGCCGAAGATTGGTGATGATTGTAGTCTTGATTCATGGACACCTTGGTTTACTGTTTCTGCCCATGTAACAGGTTCAAACCGTTTGGGGAAGCGCATTGAGAAGCAAAGATTTTTTGTTTTTAAACGGGCCTTTAAAGATAACCTCGAATGGCCAAATAGAGTTGGGCTGGATAGGTGCCAAATTCGGTTTGGTCTGGATTCCCAGTCAAATGGGTGATCCCTAAATCTAAATAGAGGTCGGTGGTCAGATTGGACTCTAAGGTGGTGTTAACATAGGTCGATTGGTCTTTGCGGTTGGACATATAAAACAGGCTAAGCTGGTTCAGAGGGGTCAGCGGGAAATTGCCTCCAAGGTTTAAATATTCCCGCCCCCAAAGATAACCCCCTGCGTCAAGATAGGATTGGTTGGCTTGCGGTTGATGGTAGTTTGAAGCCTCTTTGGCCCCAGCCCCGTTTAGGTGATATTCAAGCCAAAGGTACGTATCCTCGCCAAAGGTATAGTCCGCCCCGGCGAGGTAGCGACCATATTCTGGGCTAGTGGCCTCAAAAGGCTTGGTCCAAGTACCCTCAACCCAAGCCCCTATCTTGCCCAAGGCCAGGGCCAACTCTCCTCCAAAGGCTTGGTGCCTTTTGTACTGAGCGGCCAACAAAACCAAATCTTGGCCAGCTAGGTTAACTTTGACCCGCAGATAGCCACCTCCTTGAGCGGCAGCCCCATTTTTGCCAAACAAAGCCCCTAAGTCCAACTCGCTTAACTCCCCTAAAGGTACTTCAAGCCTTACCGCGTCCACGCCGAGACGATTTTCTAGATCCAACTCGCTTAAGGTAAAATTGGCAAAGAGATCGTTCGGGCTGACCGAGCGACCCATCCCAAAGGTAATCGCTTGGCGGCCAAGGGTTATGTCAAAACCCTCCGCTCGATACTGGAGAGAAAATCGGTCCAGATTTTGGAAGATTTGGGTGCTGCTTTTTTCACCTTCGTTTGGGTAAAGCTGATGTTCGGGTTCCCCCCAGCGGTAAGCCCCTGGGATCTCGATAGCCTCTATTGGGGCAGGGTCTTGGTGCAGGCTTGTCAGTTGGTAGGCCCCATCGAAAAACCAAGCTTTGTTCAAAGCGCCTGATAGCCGGTATCGGGCTATCAGAGTTTCGTTTTGAGCAACCGGAGGTTTAACCCCTAATACGCTGGGCTCCTGGGAGCGGACCAGATATCCCTTGAGCGAACCTGCCGAGGAAAGCTCTTGGGCGCAAAGGGGGTTGGCCAGCGCCAAGGCTAAACCCCAAATAATGATTCCCCGCATGTGCCCCCCAAAGGCCCGGTTTTTTTATTCGCGTCAGCGGGTTTGATCTTCGGCGATCTGTCCGTCTTTTAAGGAGATAAGCCGTTTGGCTCGGTCCATTATCATCTGGTCGTGGGTCGAAAAAACAAAGGTGCGGCCAAACTTTTCGTTGAGGTCGCGCATTAGATCCAGGAGCGCCCTGCCGGTCACCGAATCGAGGTTGGCGGTGGGCTCGTCGGCTAATATGATATCAGGCTCGGTCACCATCGCGCGGGCTACCGCCACCCTTTGCTGTTGGCCCCCTGATAGTTGTTTAGGGAACCGTTTTTGTTTTCCCTCGAGCCCCACTTCTCCCAAAATCTTGGCTACCCGCTCTTTTCTTACCTCCGAAGGGACCCCTTGGAGAAGCATTATATATTCAATATTTTCTTCAACATTAAGCACCGGGATCAGGTTAAAAGACTGAAAAACAAAACCAATCTTGTCTCGCCGAAAATCCGAAAGCTCGGTTCCTGACATCTGGCCAATCGAGTGCCCCGAAAGCCAAACCGTCCCGGCACTAGGGGTGTCTAACCCACTTAAGATGTTTAGCAAGGTGGTTTTCCCAGAACCCGAAGGCCCGGCGATGGCGGTGAACTCACCCTGTTTGATCTCCAGGCTAACCGACTGAAGCGCTTGGAAATTGATCTCCCCGGTTTGGTAAGTTTTATCCAGATTTTCGGTTTTGATCACCACCGACTTGTCTTGCATGAGCCCTCAAATATAGGTTGGGTTGGTTTTAATTTTGCTGGCGGTCACTGCCCCGCCTTCATGGCTTTGGCGGGGACCAATCGGGCTGTGTGAATGGCCGGGTACAGACCCACTAACACCGAAAATCCAAAAAAGAAGAGTGGGTATAGGAAAAATTGCTTCCAGTTAACCACCGGGAACACGGACTCTTGCATAGTCACTCCTTGCATCTCTATCCCCCCGTAATCAATCCCCCAAACGGCCAAAATTCCAGTAAAGCCCCCTCCTATGACCAGACCCATAAACACCCCCAAAGCCGAAAGCACTGCCGCCTCCAGGGTGACCATCAGGGCCATTTGGTAGGGTCTAGTGCCAATCGCACGCAGGACTGCAAACTCGAAGATTCGTTCAAAAAAGGCCATAAATAAACAGTTCATCACGCTAAGCGCCACGATCCCAAAAACAATTACAATCGTCGCCCCGGTGACGTAACCCATCATGTCGAGAATTGCCTGAAATTCGGGCATTAATTGGCGCCAGCCTAAGGCTTCGTTGCCCTCTTTGGAATAGGCTTTTTCAAATTGGGCCAAGGTCTCTGCGCTTGGATTAGGTTCGTTAAAGCGCACCGCTAATTCATGGAAGTCTTGCCCAATCCCTAAAAGCCGTTGGGCATCACCGATCTTGATTAATGCCATTGATTCGTCAATCCGATTAGAGCCAAAGCGGAAAATACCGCTTACCCTAAACATCTCTTGGGAGAGTTCTCCGGTACTGGCTTGAGCCAGGGTCAAAACCAAGCGGTCACCTAAACCTACACTCAGATTTTTGGCCAGTTTTTGGCCAATTAAAATCTCCCGGCTACCGGTTTCGCTAAAATAGGCTCCTTCTTTGACCGCCTTTTGGATTGGGGTCATTTGGGCCTCTTTTTCTGGATCAATCCCACTGACCAAGATGGAGGCCACATCGCTGGCCGAGGAAAGCATCCCAATACTTTGCACCCGCGACGTATAACCGCTGACCTTTTTATCTTGGGCGATTTGTTGGATAAGCAAAGGCCCTTTTAAAACCACTTTTTCCACCTCCCTTGCCGCAGGGTAACCTACTTGGTGAATCTGGCCGTGGCCTAAAAAAGTGTCGGTAGCGCTTTTAATCATATTGCGCTCCATCCCCAATATATAGGCATCCGTAAAGATCACCGCCCCCAAGCCAATGCCAATCACGCTGGCTGTTAATATAGAGCGGCGCAGGTTGCGAAAGACATTTCGAAAACTTAGCTTAAGTAGGAGCATCAGATTTCCTAATAGGATTTCAAAGCCTTAACCGGCACAATCATCGAGGCTCGGTAAGCAGGGATCATCGCCACTAACAAGGCCGTAAAAAAACTCACCAAAAAGGGCAGGCCCATCGACAAAAAGCTCACCTCGCTAACTAACTTGTCCATCACCACCCCACCCAGGTCGTAAGCGACGGGTAGCGGGATTCCGTGGCTGGCGAAATAATCATTTAAAGGCCAAGCAACCAAGATCCCTAGTCCGCTAGCCAGGGTTGCCAAAAGCCCGGTTTCGATTAAAATTAGCCAAAAAACTTGGGCCGGACTGGTGCCCAAGGCCTTCATTAGGCCAAACTCACGGGTTTTTTCTAAAATGGTCATCAATACCGTATTCAGCACCTCCAAGGTAACCAACAAAATAATAACAAAATAGGTCACCCAGCCGCCTTGTTTGTCGAGTAACATAAACTCATAAAATTCCTTTTCCACTACCTGCCAAGGGTCAATCTCAAATCCTTGGCCCGCAAATTCAGCGGATAGCTGGGCGGCAAGCTGGCGGGACTTTTGGTAACTCTCGGCCTTTAGGCTCACCTCGTGGATCCTTTGCCCCAACCCCAAAAAGGCTTGGGCGTCACCAAGGGACATAACGCAGTCCATGCGGTTTTGGGCATCGACCCCGCCCTTTAAAACCCCAACAATTTTATAAAGATCGTTGGCAATCGATCCGTCCGCCCCCTGGCTCACAAGGATCAATTGGTCCCCTAATTTGCTGTGTAAAATTGCTTGCAGTCCTCCTCCGATCACCACCTCGTTAGCCTCCCTAAAGAATCGGCCTTCAGCCAACCGGCTGCCGATTTTGGAGAGTTGGTCCTCTTGGGCTAAATCAATCCCAAATATCTGCGCACCGGTGGTTTTTTTGTCTTCAAAGGCCAGCGCCGCCCCGTAAACCCGTGGGGAATAGCTGATTACTGACCGGTTTTCGGCGAGTTTTTTAAGTAGGGAGGCCGGGTCTTTAAGATTGGTGTAAAGCGAGGGTTTGTCTAAATATCCTTGGGCGTGAATCTGCACATGCCCAGTGCGCGCTCCGGTAAAGGCGTCGATTACATAGCCGTAACCCCCTTCTTGTATCCCCAAGGAGATCGAAAGTAGCAAAACCCCACCAAACATCACCAACCCGGTGAGAATGGTTCGGCGCTTTTGGCGGGTTAGGTTTCGCAAAGCAATCTTAAAAAGTAGGCCCACAGACTCCCTAGGTTGGTTTATTGCTGGCGTTGTAGGTTGCGTAAGCTGAAGGTGTCTTCAGGCAGCTTTATGTCGAACTGGGCTGATTTATAAACGATTCTGGTTTTGTGTCCCTCTTTATTAAGGGGGACAATCTCCATCACCGAAGGCATGGTTTTATCTCCAAATTTTTTAACCTCAAGAAGCTTCATCACCCGCATGGCCTGGCCCTTTTCGTCGTAAAAAACCTCTTCAAAAGGGATCCAGGTGTCTTTGTCGCCTAAGATAACAATCTTGCCCCAAACGGTGGCTGTATTGGCTTTGGGGGTGAGTTCTACAGAAAGGACTTGGGGGTTTAAAACATCTGGGGGGAGCATTTTTGCGTTGTAGTCTTCTAAAAGCGAGGTTTCCTTGACTAGGTCGTCGTTGGTGAAATCCGAACCCATCCAAGAAGACATCATCATCGAAGGGGGCACCTTCATTACCTTGTTAATCTTGGGGAAGTAGTTCCACATTTCGGCAGATACCCGCAGGGTAGCCACGCCTTTGTCTTTTTTGGGGCTGTGGATCCGCACAAAGGTTTTGTCCATGCCCGCCGTGTACAACTCCATCGTCATGCTCCGCTCCCAATTAGGAGTGGTCACCTCCATTTCGATGGAAGAGATACTGGTTTTTGAGCGGAAGAGTTGGTCTAAGAAGGCAACTACCTTATCGAGATTAGGTGCCTTCTCTGCCGCCAAAAGTGGCCCAGGGTTTAGACAGGTCAAGCCAAAAAGTAAAAGAAAAACCTGCCAGTAGGCAAAGCGAGACCCGAACATAACCCTCCCTAACGGTTTTGTTTTCCTAAATCATACACCCATCCACCTATGGGGGCAAGGCTAGGGAATGTTGGGCACAAACAGGAGGCGGTGTTAGGCTTGCTGGGGATTAGTGGGCCCTAGTTTGGGCACTCCCGCTTTATTTCGTTGAATCCGTAGCCAGTGCAAGAGCTCTGAAAATTCGGTAATGTTTTTCACTTCTTCCAGATTTTCCACCTCTTTAATGATACGGGCTGCATCTGCCAAGAGACGGAGTTGGACTCCGCTGTCTTGGGACCCGTTTAATATTAGAATGATCAAGTAAGCAGGGGTGTTGTCGACAGAGTGAAAATCGACTCCCTGGCTGCAGATTCCTAAGGCTATAATTGGTTTTTTTAGTTTGGGCAATCGCCCGTGGGGTAAGGCTAAGCCTTTGGCTACACCGGTGCTCATGGTTTCCTCACGGCTTTTTACCGCTTCAATCACCTCCAAAGGATCAAGACCGGCCTGCAAGGCGGCTACCCTTGAAAGTAGCTCAATCGCCTCCCAGCAGTCGTTTACTTGCATTTTCGGGACAAAGGTTTTAGCCGATAAGAAGTCGGTAAAGGTGAGACGGTTTTTTTTGTGACCCAACATAAACTGCATCCCTGGCCCGCTAATAGCGGTGGTCACCAGGGCCATAACAACCAATGCCATAAACAAATTGGCCCCGATTAAGCCCGCCTCAAAGGCTAAAAGCGCCAAAATAATCTCCATTGCGCCCCGAGCGTTCATACCAAAACCGATGGCCCAAGCCTGATTCCAAGGCAATCCCGCCAACTTGCCCCCCAGTCCACAGCCGACCACTTTCCCAAAAATACTGATAATCACCACGACCAAGGTTAATAGAGGGTCAAAGTGTTGCCAGAAATCGAGGTGAAGGCCAATCCCCGCAAAAAAGAAGGGGGCGAAAAAAAAGGAAATAAATTGCTCTAGGGTTACGCGGGTGTGTTTGCGCACCCTCGAACTATCCCCTAAGGCAATGCCAAACAAAAAGGCTCCGAAGAGGGCGTGAACCCCGATCCATTCGGTCCAGGCGGCAGAAAACAGGGTCAAGGTCAAAGCGAGGCTAATCACGCCGCCAGACCAACTGGCGTAGGTTTGCACCAACCCCAAGAGTCGGTTTATTAGCCAGCGACCCAAGGTCAGCATAAAAATTGCTGTACCTAATACTAAAACCGTGACCTCGCCAATTGAGGCGCCATGGGTACTTTCCTGGCCAATCATCCCCAAGATAGCCGCAAAAATGATCCAGCCTACTAGATCGTTGCCAATGGCCGCCGCCATAATCACCATCCCCAGGTCGGTGCGATAGAGATCAATATCCATCAAGGTCTTGGCGATGATCGGCAGGGAGGAAATAGAGAGAGCCGTGGCAAAAAAGAGGGGGAAGGCCAAGGATTGGGCTTGGTGACCGGCCCCTAAAAACAGTGGAAAAAACCAAGCCGCCAAGAACCCGGCGGCAAAGGGCAAAAGGATCCCTGATAGGCTAATCATAATGGCCAATCGGCCTTGCCGCCAGAGGGTGGATAGGTCCACCTCCATCCCCGCCACTAATAGATATAGGGTAATGGCTAAGGTGGCGAAGGCTTGCAAAACGATGGCCCCAGGCCCGGCCTCTGGAAATAAGAGCCCATGGGCTTCTGGCCAGACCCGCCCTAAAAGGGTCGGACCTAAAAACAACCCGGCTAAGATCTCACCTAAAACGGCGGGTTGGTTGAAATGCCGAAAAAGTTCCCCTAAGAATCTTGCCATTCCCAGCAAGGTGCCAAAGGCCAAAAACATCAACACTAAGTCGAAGGATTGCATGTATTTTTGGAGGGTCAACAGGTTGGGAAATAAGCGGTAAGTATTGCGCTGGGTGCGGTTCCTTGGTCAAGTCCATTCGCCGACCTTGGGCACTTCAGGCGGTCTTAACTCTTAGGGGATAGGTCACCAAGTGATTTTCCCCTCATTTAGATGCCTCTGCCCGAACAGGGTGACATCAACAAGTTTCATCTAAGCCCTTGAACAAGGGGGCAGATTTGTTTGTAAAACTTTGATATTATAATAAATCGCCCCTAATTTTCCCAGCCGTCTTTGAGACGGCCTGGTTTTTTAGGCCCGCTCTGGGCCAAAGGGTTTGAAGTAAATCAATAGCGCCGGTAGTAGCGTAAGCGCGGTAAGCCATGCGGCGACCATGGCCAGACCGGTCAAGAGACCAAAGAGGATACTTGGGATAAAGTTAGAAAGCACCAAGATCGAAAAGCCAATAATAATAGTCACCGAGGTGTAATACATGGCGTAAGCAATGGTGCGGTGACACTTATGCATGGTTTCTAGGTAGTTGCCTATTTCCGCGAATTCCTCTCTGAATCGGTGGATGTAATGAATCGTGTCGTCCACCGCGATTCCCACCGAGATCGAAGCAATGGTAATCGTCATCATGTCTAAGGGAATCCCTGCCCAGCCCATAAACCCTAAAACCACCGCCACTGACAGGACGTTTGGAAAGATGGCAATTAGCGAGATTTTTACGCTCTGGAATAGGAGCATAAACATCACCATCAAAGAGGCAATCACCGCCCCTAAGGTGAGGATTTGGCTGTTAAAGAGGCTTTGTAACATATTGTTATACAAAACCAACATCCCGGTCACCTGGAACTGGTCTGGCTTAAGCCCAACCTTAGTCACCAACTCTGTTTTGAGTTGTTTAATAAAGGCATCCCGGCGCAGCCCTGGCGCGGAATCGACCACTCGAATCGAAAACCGAACCTGATCGTTTTCGACCGAAACATATGGGTCTAAAATAATCTTGCGGAAGCGCTCAGGCAGTTCTTTGTAAACTAAGGCCAAAGCGAAGTTATCTAAAGGATCTCCGCTGTTAAGCACTCGGCCCACTTTAAGCATCGTGCCTAAACTAACCACCTTGCCGGTCACCTCTAGGCTGTTTAAATAATCGTGAATTTTTTCCACCTCTGCCATTTTTTCAGAGGTAAACCAATATTGCGCACCCCCTTCTTCGGCTTTAAATTCAGCCTCGAAGTCGTCCATCTCGCTCCACTCGTCGCCCTCTGCTGCCTTTATGGGCGCGGTAGTTTGGGGGGAGGCTGGGAAATTAACCACTACGTCTAGGGGGGTGGTGCCACCTAGTTGTTGGTCGATCACCTTCATCCCTTGGTAGATTTCGGTGCTTTCTCTAAAATAGTTAATAAAGGCGTTTTCCACCTTTAACTGGGCCCCGCCTAAACAACTAAGCACCATAACCAGCACACTGACCAACATGATTCCTCGGCCCCGGTGCTCGGTTAGGTTGGCCATGATCTTAGTTAAGGAAAACTGGTGAACCGATTTGATACTAGGTGGGAGTTTATCCATCTGGATCAACAAGGCCGGGAAAATCAAAAAGGTTAGAAACAAAGAAACAAAGATCCCCACTGACATCATCCAGCCGAAATTGATTACGGGCAGGATCCCAGAAAGTAGCAAAGAACAAAACCCGGCTACCGTGGTCAGCACCATGTAGAGACAAGGGATAAACATCGAAGCAGTCGCTTCCAGCACCAGGTCGTGCTGGCTATAATCTGGATGGTTGGCCACGGCTTCGCGGTAACGAACAATCAGGTGGATGGTCAGGGCCATGGTGATAATCAACTGAATCGAAACAAAGTTCGAGGAGATTACCGTTACCTCCCAGTTAAACATCCCTAAAAAACCCGAGGTCGCCACCACTGAAAAGAAACAGATCACCAAGGGAATCAAAACCCAGCGGATTTGGCGGAAGATTAACCAAAGGGTAATTACCAAAAAGACTAAAACCGCCGAACCAAAAATCCGCAGGTCCGACTTGAGAAAATTGATCGAGTCGTCGGCGATCATGTTCACCCCGCCCAAGAAAAGCTCAGTCCCTTGGCGGTGCTGGTTCATCGCCTCGCGAACTTGGGCGATAACTTGGTGTTGCTCGATCCGAAGATGGTCGCGGAGGGTCTTGAATTCGAGTTGCAGTTGGTCAAGCTCGCGCTGTTCATCGGGGGTCATGGTTCCCGCCTTTTGCTTATCGCGAAGGTCGTAGCGGCGGTAGATCAGCTTCATGTAGTTTTGGTCCTCCACTAGGTTAACTTGGAGGGCCGTGGTTTTCGCGTCTGGCGAAACCAACATGTTTTGGTAGATAGGACTTTCTAAAAATTCCTTTTTTGCTAAGGTCTTGTCGATCCAAGGGGTCTCCAACGTGGGGACCTCCTTGAGCAACTCTTTAAGGGGCTTGGTCGGGGACTGCATTAGGGGTACGTTGAGGATCGATACCACCGACTTGACCCCTTTTACCTTTTCAAGATCCGCTTGCAGAGCCTTAAGGTTTTTTAGATTTTCATCGCTAAGAAGTTCGCCTTTCCCTTCAAAAGTGACCACTAAAAAATCAGGGCTCCCATACCGCTGGGCAACATCACGGGTGGTTTTGAGGTCTTGATCATCCTCTAGGGTTAAGGTCTCAGCCGAAGCGTCCACCTCTAGCTTGGTAGCCTGCCAGCCTAGGTAGCTAACCATTATTACTAACACTAGCAGGACGGTTTTAGGATATCCTAAAACCCATTTGCGAAAGAAATTTTCAACCATTTATTATCCTTTGGAGCCCGTAGGCACCGAAAATTCCCCTTGTTTTCGTAATTTAGCCAGCAGGTCTTCCACACTGCCTTTGGCTAAGATTCCGGCAAATTGACTGCGGTAGGTCTGGACCACTGAAACCCCCATGATCTCGACATCGTAAACGAGCCAGTGGGTATCATTTTTATAAAAGCGATAAACCATCTCTTTTTTATCGTCAGCACTAATCAGGTGGGTAGTCACATAAATCCGGGCCTTGCCTGACTGGGTCTGGACCTCAGTGGCTTCATCGACGGTCACTTTTTCGTCGGTATAAAGGTCTAGTTTTTCTAAATAAGACTCTTGGAGCCGTTTAACAAAAAGTAGGTTAAACTCTTTTTGTTGTTCCGCGTTCATCGCCATCCAACCGGTCTTACCTAAGCTGACCTTGGCCATTTGTTCAAAGTCAAAGATAGGGTCTAAGGCCTCGATGATTTTTTTGTTGCGTAGTTTTTTGTCTTTTTCAACGCGCAATAAATTGATAACGATATCGATCTTTTCTTTGGCCAGTTTTTTAACCTCAGCCGTTTCCTCCGCAAAGACCGGCAAGGAGACTAACAACAATACCATCAATAGGCTAACTAATTTTTTCATGGCTTACTCCGCAATTTTTTTGATTCGGTTTTGTTCGTAAACATCCCTTAAAAAAGGGTATAAATCGAAGGCGTCTTTTTTGAGGTTTTCGTACTCACCAATATGCAAACTGGTGTTGTTAACCGCTTTGAATACCGTAATGCCCAACGATTGGACCGTATTGCGGCAGGTCACGCCAGAAACGGGTATCCCTTTTTCCCAGGCTTGCGCGCAGGTGTGTGGGTCCATCTCCCAATCGGGGTATAACGAGAAGGTGTCGCGCAGGTTCGAAGGTCCCAAAAAGGGGAGCACTAGATGTGGACCTGGGCCAACCCCCCAATATCCCAAGGTTTGCCCAAAGTCCTCTTCGTGAGCCTGCCAGTCTAACCAATCTTTGGCTGGGTCAAATAGGCCCAATAGACCTACCGTACTATTAACCACAAACCGTCCGGTCTCTTCGGCTGCGTTGCCCACCTTGGCTTGCAAAAGGTTGTTGGCCAAGCGCAGCGGATATAAGAGGTTATCAAAGAAACGACCCAAGGCCTTACGCCCGCCTTCGGGAACCACAAATCGCCAGCCTCGGGCTACCGGGTCTAAAACATAAACATAAACCCGGTCGTTAAAGCTAGTCATCACCCGGTTGAAACCTTCAAAAGGGTCTGATTTTTCTGCTTTGTCCGGTGCGCCAAACTCGTCTTCAAATTGATCAAAACCATCGTTAGTGTCGGCCTCGGGGGCTTGGTCCACTTGAGCCCAAGACTCTTGTGGGGCTTTAGTTGGCCTGGGGTCATATTGGGCGTAATCAAACCTAGCCAGATCGGCTAATTGCGGGGTGGAGTCGCTTAGCTTGGTGGAGGCCGGGACCGGATAATCCCAATCAAGGCGGGGGCCAGAACCTAAAGGGAAGGCGGGCGAAGCTAATAAAACCGGGGGACTAATGACCCACAAAAATAATGCGGCATATCGAAACATTTTAGGTTCACCCATAGGTTTAATAGGGTTCTAACTGCCGCCCTTTGTATCCTATTTTTGGTAAATAGCCAAGGGTTATGCCGTATTTTCTATCCACTCCAAGTGCTAAAAGGCCGAGCCTAAAACAGGTTGTGGCCTACCTTTTTTAGGTTGCTCTAATGCCTTTGACCTTAGTTTGGTTATCTTGATTGTTCCAGTTGATATTTTTTTAACGATTCCTCTTAAGGACAGGCATTTTTTAGGTTTAAAAGATTATATCAACAGCTACCCCTGCTGGTGCAACTTGGTCAGCCTTGTTATGCTGGAAAGCGAACCCGTCGAATCAAGGAAAAATAAATGGAACCCAAAGCGATGCCAGTGCTGTTTTTTACCCATGGTGCGCCCTTTTTGTTAAGCAACCAAGCCCAAGGGGCCCAGTGGCGAGCTTGGGGGGAGGAAGTCGGGGTACCCAAAGCAGCCTTGGTATTTTCTGCCCACTGGGAAACGGAAGATTTGACCCATGGCGAGGTGGGGGTTCACCAGGATTTAATTTATGATTTTTATGGGTTTGATCCAGCCTTCTACGAACTAGCCTATCCCGCTCCAGGGGCACCAGATTTGGTTTTGAGCCTGGAAAAGTGCTTGGGCCAACCTCTAAAAAGCGCGAACAGTCGGGGTTTAGACCATGGGGTTTGGGTGCCTTTGTATCACTTTTGGCCAGGGGCACAGATCCCAATTTTGCAGGTTTCTATGCCGCAAAATTGGAGCAACCAGCGGTTGTTTGATCTGGGCCAAGCGATGCGCCCTTTGACCCAGGCCGGAGTGGTTATTATTGCTAGCGGGGCGGTCACCCACAATTTAAGGCAAATAAATTGGTCCGGGGATTCACCACCTGAGGCTTGGGCCAAGGATTTTGACCAATGGAGCGTCCAGGCCCTTTGTCAGCCTGACTTGGACGCTTTACTTAACTGGGAGCAAAATGCCCCTAGCCCGACTCTAAGTCACCCCACCCCCGATCACTTCCGCCCTCTTTTGGTGGCAGCAGGCGCTGGGTGGGAGCGTCCGGTTCACTTCCCGATTGAGGGATTCGAATTTGGCAATTTCAGCCGCCGCTGTATGCAGTGGGGCTAATCAGAACGACAGACACCGGCAAGGGCGCGGCAAATAGGAGAGTGATTTTATGGAGTTTTCTGGCCCAAAAAACGCAGGCAATCAGGGCCGGTTAAGGCACTGGTGACAGGGCAGCACCCACCCTTGAGGAGCGGAGCAGTTAAAGTAAACCAAATTTTTTTTAAAATAGAGGATTCGATTCTTAACGCCCGGACCCCTTACCTAAGAGCCGATTTAAAACAAACAAAAAGTGTAACCTCTTGGCAGGCTGATTTTGGGGCCACCTCAACCACCGCTTCTATCAATTTAAACAACCTAGTTTTGCCCTCTTCCGAGATATTCTATTTGAGCTTGTAAAAAAGCCCCTCCCCGCGAGAAACTAAGGCTATATCGCAGAATAAACACTTTTAGGGGCCTCCTGGTCCGATTGGCGTGTTTTTTGAACCTTCGATGGGATTGGAACCCCAAAAAAAAGCGGGTTCCCCGCCACTTGGCATTTTAGTCCAATTAGGTTATGGGTGGATACTTGCCTTAGCCGGACCCAGGAAGGGACCAAACGGAGCGGATATGAATATCCAAAAAGCGCTGATTTTTATGTTTATGCTGACCTGCCCCCTAAGCCTTTGGGCGAAGGACCGCCAGCAACTTAATTACAGTATCTTACAAAACTATCAGGCCTACCAATACTCAAAACTAGACCCCACCTTTTCAACGGTTAAAAAGGCGTACGGGGTCAAGGCTAACTACCTGATCGATTTCGGCCCTGAACTATGGTACGGCGGCTCCTATTCCCGAATTTGGGGCTCGGGCTCGGACAGCGGTTATCCTACCATGATGCAAGCCGAATTTATGGAAGGGGTTTTTGAATATTTTGCCGGGGACCGGGAAAAAATGGCGCAAAAAGGGCCCTTTTGGGAAAAACTCTACTTCCGGGCTGGTGCTAGTTTTGGAACCTATAAATGGCTGATCCAGCACAAAAAGCCCTCGATGATGACCGAGTTGCAAATTGCGCCGGTCTATTTTTCCTCTGGCTATACCTGGGCCCCGTATGCGGCCATTGGCTTAGGGATGTTGGGCAGCTTGGAATACACCTACCGCAGTCACCTTTCAGGAGCGGCGGACATGAGTTTTATTAATAATACCTACCTCTCTTACGTTTACAGTGTCCTCTTTTAACCCTGGCCGACTGGCCTCCGCCTTATTGGTTTCAGGCTTGATCATGAGTGGGGCCGCTATGCCTTGGTCGGGCACCCCTAGTGCGGTTGCCTTTAAGGTAGAGTTAAAAGAAGAAGGGGAGGCTCCTTTAGAACTCAAAGCCCTTGGCAAGGCAGACCGATTTGAAATTTTAAATCGCCCCAAAGGGGGGCAACTGATAGGCAATCCCCCCAACCTGACCTACCGCCCAGATAAAGACTTTTTTGGTCAAGACCGATTTTTGTACCGCGCCCTCAATGGCGAAAAATCCAGCTTGCCAGCAGAGGTGACGCTCTGGGTTGAAGGGGTCAATGACCTGCCTCAACCCCAAGCAGCGATGGTTTTAGTTGATAAAAATCAGGAAACCGAGCTTGAATTAAAAGCGATTGATCCAGACGGTGATTCGCTCCAATTTTCCCTGGTCCAAGGCCCCAGTCATGGGCAGCTAGAAGGGGAACCTCCCTTTTTGACCTACCGACCAGAACCGGGCTATTTGGGTGAAGACCGGCTCTTATTTACCGCCGAGGACGCATTGGGCCGAGGGGAAGAAGTGGCGGTGTTGCTCCAGGTGGAAAAACCAAACCTCACTCCAGAGGCGGTAGCCGCCTTATACCGGGTGACCAAAGGTGGAACCCAGAAGATTGAGCTTAAAGGCAAGGACCCAGAAGGGGCGGCTTTAGAATTTGAGATCACCCAAATGCCCACTCGTGGAACTTTGACCCACGAAAAAGGCCTTTGGACCTATAACCCTGAAGCCGATTTTTCAGGACTCGACCAAGTTCACTTTCGGGTATTTGATGGTCGCCATTGGTCTGAACCTGCCGCCATTGGCCTACAGGTCGAAGACGAAGCTAAACGGGCCGCCTTGATTGCCTCTTTGAAGGGGATAATCAAAAAAGGCGGAGTTGGGGTTGGCAACCAGCGCGATCCTGAACTGATTATTGGCGACCAAAGTTACACCCCGGCGTCCGTTTTGAAGTTGGCCACGGCCGTGACTGCATTAGAAACCTTGGGTGCAGATCATCATTTTGAAACCAAAGTTTATCTGGACTCAAGGCGAAACCTGATTATCAAGGGTTACGGTGATCCTGGTTTTAAGGCCCATGATTGGGTAAAAATGGGGCAGCAGTTGGCTAAATTGGGGGTTTTTAAAAAACCAATTAACCATCTAATGTTGGACCTTTCCGCCTACGAACAGCGCCCAGACTTCGACGGTCGAGACATTAGTTTAGAACCATACGACGCCCCCATCGGTCCTTTGATGACCAATGAAAACCTAGTCAGCGTGCGTATCAGTGCTAGCGGGGAGGTAAGCAACCAAACCCCAGAGACACCACTTACCTCCTCTGTGATCAGAAAAGCCAAAAGCCTGCCTAAAGGCGTGCAGACCTTTAATCTAGCTAATACCCACAAAGAGGGAGCTTATTACTCTTTAGAGGTCGCCCAGTATGTCTTTACTAAAGCGGGAATGCAGCTTGACGGCAAAGCCCGCTTAGGTGAAGCTTCCGCCAGACTAACGCCGATCCTGATATATAAAGGTGAAACCAAACTCTTAGAAGAGGTCGAGCGGATGTTACATGTCTCCTCGAACTACATTGCCAATCAATTGGTTATGGCGCTTTCTTTAAAGCTTTTTGGAGAGCCCGCCCGGATGGACCTGGGTGTTTATATGATTGAAGACTTTTTAGAAAAAAGGGTCGGGTTGACACCGGGCAGTTTTGTGGTGACCGAAGGCAGTGGTCTTTCGCGCTCGAACCGGGTGCAACTAACGGCGATGTTAAAACTAGTAAATTATTTTGAACCCTACAAATATTTACTGCCCAGTCTGGAAGAATCCCATTTTTCTGATCTAAACATGGCCAGTTTAGGGGTGGAGGTTTTAGGTAAAACCGGGACCCTGACCGGGGTCTCTAACTTAGTGGGGTACATACGCACCCCCTTGGGCAGTTACAAACCTTTTGTAATCCTGCTAAATGGTGAGAAACAAGACCGTTCTAAGGTTTTAAGTCTATTGGTGGAGGCTTACGGCACCGCCAATAGCCCCAGATCCGCGCCGGTAGCCTTAGCGCCTTAGTTTAGCTTTTCAAGCACTTGAAGTTTGGCAACCTGTTCTTCAAAGGCCGTTTGATCCAGGTCTTGCCACTGCTCAAAAAGGGTTTGAGCCCGTTGATCCAATTCTGCCGAGAGTTCAACCAAGGCTAGATCCATGCCGGCCATGGCTTTGAGCCGCTCTAACCAAGGGCGTTCTGACTGGGCGATTATTTCGGACTCTTTAAATCCCTTTTGCTCAAACCATCCTCCAAAAATTAGGGCTGTGTAAATCCTCTTTAGGCGGTTAGTTATCTCCAATCTTCTAGCCTCCCCCAACTCCCGGTCGAGTTTTGCCTGCCAAAAATAGTTAGAAACCAGATGCATCACCATCTGGTCCACCATCAAATCATCAAGGCCAATCTTGCCCAAGGAAATCACCCCTACCCCTGGCACCGCCATATAAGCCTCTTTTTTTAAAGCTTCGCCAAGCATCGCTTTAAACCCGATTCCGCCCGGAGGTTGGGGTAAATACAACTCGTCTAAAATACTGGGATCCAAGGGCAGGTGGGCGGGGTTGGACTCGAAATCTTCGATAGATTTAAGGATTTTAGCGCAGGTTAGAAACAGTCCGGCCGAGTCGGGGATGTTGTACCCATAGATCGCACTCATGCTAGATATCCGCCCGGCTAGTTTAACCAAGGTTTTTCCCATGTTCACCATCCCCGCCGCCAACCCTGATCCGGGCAATTGGCTGGCCGCGGTGGCCCCTAAAAGCAGGTTAAGGCTTAGGTCCAGACTACTGGCAAAGGATTTTAATTTGGGGTTATCATAGGGGTAAAATTCCTCAATTAACGCTTGGCGCTCTGACTCTGAAAGAAGGGCCATGTCCTTCAAGGTTTTGATCTTTTTATCTGGGAAAAAAGCCCCTGCTTTGGAGACCGCCCATTTTTCGGTATTTTCATGGAGTAAAAACTCGAACCCTCGCTCTAAAAAGGTTAAAGTCAAATTCCCTGCTCCCTGGGCAAGACCTTTGCCAAAGCCTTTGGCGGATTTTTGCAATTCTTCGGTCGCTTGGTCTAGCCACTTTAACCAATCTGGTGAATCACCTCGGGACTCCTCAAGGGCGGCTTTGGATTTTTTATAAAGCTCGGTGCCCATGAGCCAGCTCGTGGCTAGGGCGCTGACCTGTTTGGCCTTTTCCATCCCCGACTCAATCCCGCCCCGGGTCTTCTGCACCAACTCTAATGATTTTCGGCCAACAAAAGGTTCGATAACGGTGTCGCGAGAAAGGGCCAACAAAGCCTCCATCTGCTCCTGGTTGATCTTTGCCCCAAAATCGGGAACAATTGCCGCTTGATTCAAACTTTCTTCCAACTTGGCTCCCATTGGTTTGTCTATGAACTTGGTCCAGATTACCCAAGCCTCGCAGTTTAACGTAAAATCCGAAACCAGCCAAGGGGCCAAACCCGAGATTGTGGCTTTAGTTAGCTCGATTATTACCCAGGTGGTCGCTGGCGGGGATCGGGCGCTTTTAGAACTTACTGCGAAGTTCGACCGACAGAGCCTGACCCAGGTCTTGGTGCCTCAAGAGTTAGTCAAAAAGGCCCAAGAATCGATATCGCCAGAGGCCAAACAAATCTTTGAAAAGGCCATCAAAAACATTGAGGCATTCCACCGCAACCAACTGCAAACGAGTTGGTCCCAGACCGCCTTAGACGGCACCCTTTTAGGGGAAAAGGTAACCCCGCTGGACCGGGTGGGGGTTTATGTCCCCGGCGGCAAGGCGTTTTATCCAAGCTCGCTTTTAATGAACTGCATCCCCGCCAAGTTGGCCGGGGTGCCCGAGATTGTGGTGGCCAGCCCGCCAGGGCCGAACGGCCTGCCTCATAGCTTGGTCTTAGGGCTTTGCGGGATGTTGGGGATCACCGAAGTTTACGCCATGGGCGGGGCCCAAGCGGTGGCCGCCTTGGCTTATGGCACCGAAACCATTAGGTCCGTGGTCAAGATCACCGGGCCCGGCAATCAGTGGGTCGCCGAAGCGAAACGTCAGGTTTTTGGGAAAGTTGGGATCGACAGCATCGCCGGGCCTTCGGAGATTTTGATCCTACACGACGACCCTAGTATTCCGGCCAAGTTTTTAGTGGCCGACTTAATGAGTCAGGCAGAGCACGATGTGGAGGCGCAGTCTATTTTGATTACCACGTCTAAAGCCATGGCTGAAGAGGTTCAGGCCGGTCTGAATGAGGCGGTTCCCAACCACCCTCGCGCCGAGATCTTGACCACCAGCTTAGGCAAAAAGGGCAAGATTTTGTTGGTAGAACGCATCGAGGAAGGGATAGCCCTGTCCAACCAGATTGCCCCAGAGCACCTGGAACTATTGGTCCCTACCAAGCGCGAAGAAGAGCTTTTGGGGCTGATTAAAAACGCGGGCGCCATCTTTATTGGCCCTTGGTCTTCTGAACCGGTAGGGGACTATTTTGCCGGGCCTAACCACACCATCCCCACCGGCCACGCCGCTCGGTACGCAGCCCCTCTATCGACTCGGGATTTCCAAAAACATTCGAGCCTGATACGTTATTCTAAAGCTCGACTAGAAAAGGAAGGGGAGCAAATCGCCCGATTTGCTGACCTGGAAGAATTATTTGCCCACGCCCAAGCGGTGCGGGTCAGACTGGAGCCCTAATGGAACGTATAGCCAATTTCGAGCGCAACACCAAAGAAACTCAGATCAAAGGTAGGCTCAAACTAGGCGGCCTGGGACATGGAGAGATCAAGACGGGTATTGGTTTTTTAGACCATATGCTTGATTTATTTAAGTTCCATGGTGGTTTTGACCTCGACTTAACCTGCCAAGGGGACTTAGTGATCGACCAGCACCACAGCATCGAAGACATCGCCTTAGCCTTAGGCACCGCCCTCAACGAGGCCTTGGGCGACCGGCGAGGGATTGCGCGTTACGCCACTTGTTTTTTACCGATGGATGAGTGCCTTACCCGCACCGTAATCGATTTATCTGGCCGCCCGATGCATGTATTTAAAGGCTTTTTTGCCAGTCCTCAAGCAGGGGAATTAGTCACCGAAATGGTGCCTCACTTCTTCCAGTCCTTCGCTTCCGCCGCCCGCATGACGCTCCACCAAGAAATCCTCTACGGCGAAAACGACCACCACCGCATCGAGTCCCTCTTCAAAGGCCTCGCCCGCGCCATCAAAGACGCTTCCTTGATCGTCTCCGATCAAGTGCCGAGTAGTAAGGGGGTTTTGTAAATGGGCCATTTTATTAAAAAAAACGTAAACAGCAAGAGTAAGCTATTTATTACCACGTTATGATTAAAAAAAATGAGGCCGACGGTTTAAGTTTTATCGACCTCAACCACCTTTCCTAAAAACCCCTCCAAGCCTACCCCCCAACCTCGTTTGCCAGTTCAATTAGCTGCTGGCGTAGGGCCTCGATTTGGGCGGGATGGTGGGGGGTGCTTCCGTATTGGTAGGCGTCTAGGGTTTCTTTGATTTGCCAGAAGTGTTCTAAGAGTTCGGGGTCCATTTGTTCCCGCATTGCGGTTTTGTCCCAGCGCCGATTGGGGCCGAAGCGCCACTGGGCTAGGTCTTCCCAGGCTTGGGATAGTATGGCCAAATCGGCTTTAAGCGCAGTCCCTGACCAAGGCAGGGGCGCGGGGCGGGCAGCGGGCTTGGTTCGGCGGCCAAAATGGTACGCCAAGGGCAAAAGGGGTAAGGCCAAAAACCAGCCCCAAGGGACGCTAGGGGTTTGGGGGGCAGGCCCTTGATAAAATCCAGGGTCGCGCTCGATTTTGGCTACCGGGCGGGCTCCGACCACCTCTTTTAAATCTAATTTCTCTGTGGCTAAAACCTCGATTTTTAACGGTTCACTAAAGGTCTGTTGGTACGCCCCTTTCTGCGGATCGAAATAGGCAAAACCAACCGGTGGTATTTCAAATTTACCTGCTTTTTTAGGGGTGATTTTTTGGAAAAAGGTGACCCGATTTTCCTCGATTTTTCCAGGTGCTAGGTTTTCGTTAGAAACCAAGTCAGTCCCAAGGGCAGGCACCAGGGGCCGCCCGATTTTATCCAATTCCCCCACCCCCTCGACGATTAATTTTAGATTTATACTCTCTCCCAGATCAAAAGTGGGGCGCTCTAATTCGGCCTTAAATTGATACTGCCCCACCGCCCCGCCAAAATTTGCAGGCCGCCCTGCGAGGGGCAGGGCTAATACCGAAATCTTAAGGGCATTGGCACTGGCGTAACCGGTGATCAAGCGTGGCTGCTGGACTAAACGGCCAAAAAAGTCCCGCCCAGGCAGGTAGCCCGCCACCTTTGAAACCTTAATATGGGCGGCAGGCACCACAAACGCTCCTGTCTGATGAGGGTACAACTTAAACCCGGTCACAAATCTTCGGGTCCGGTTTTCCTCAAACGCCTGAAATTGCACCTTGTATTGATCAATATTAAGCTGTTCGCTGCGCTGATTGGGATCAATGGGCACCAGTTTTAACTTGAGTTGGTCCTTGTCGGCGAGCAGAGGAAAGCGGAACTCGTACCCTGCAATCTGGGCGTCAACACTCCACTCTAAACTCACCGTCAAAGGCTCGCCTAGATAGATTTGTTTCCGGTCTGCCTTAAGGGTCAATTTCATCGATGGGTCTTTAGGCGCGGGAACCACCAAGAGGCTTAAACGCTCGCTCTCAAAGCGTTGTCCCTGAAAAACCAAGACAAACGGCTCAATTTCATATTTCCCCAATCGGTCAGCGGTGACGCCAAAGTGGTAGGTGAGCGAAGAATGATGGGAGGTTTGGCCGTTGATAAGGGTAGTTTGGCTGCTTGAAGAGGGCGGGCCTTGGACCTCAATCTGTAACCCCTGAACCTTGGGCGCTTCCACTTCAGCAGAAGGCTCGGCCCCTTCGGCCTCTAAAGTGATCAAGACTTGGTCGCCTAAGACCAGCTCTGAATCACTGATTTGCAGGTTTAAGCGGACCTCACCCCAAGCCGCCGGGGCGAAAAGCAACGCACAAAAAACCAAAATCCAAGGTCGCATCCTAGTTTCTAAAACAGGTTTCCTCAAAGGATAGCCCCCAAGCGCCATCTTGCCAAGTGTCCGGTTTATGCCCTTTTTTTGTCCTTTTTATGTCCTGTTGGCTAGGCCCTGCGGTGGGGTAAGCTAAGGACGGTGTTTAAAAAAACCGGCACCCGCCAAATAGAGGCGCACCGATTATTAGACCTATTAATTTAACCAATGGAGCTTGGATGAAAACATTTATTGTTTTAATTAGCCTTCTTTTTATTGGGACCGCGTCCTTAAGCGCCCACCCTGGTGGGACCGCTAAAGACGGATGTCACAAATGTAAAACAAACTGTGAAAAATGGGGGGAAGTGGAGGGTGAGAGGCACTGCCATTAAAGTTGGCTCGCACCGGCTAAATGCCCGCTAATGTCCCTTTTTTGTCCTTTTAATGTCCTGTTGCCTCATCCTTAAGGAGGGTAGGCTAATAGCCTATCCTTAGGAAACAAATGGGAAAAGGGCTTTGGATATTAATGGTGTTTGTGGCCCCGGCCTTGGTTTGGGCTGGTGGGAATCGGTCTAATGGTTCCTTTGCAAAAGCCAAAATTAAGGCCGCCGCAATTTATAGTAATTTAGAACAAAAAACCTTTTATTGCGGTTGCGATTACCAGGGGAAAAAAACAAATCTAGCCTCTTGTGGCTATACCCCACGGAAAAATAGGGATCGGGCAAACCGGATCGAGTGGGAGCATATCGTCCCGGCCCAGGCCTTTGGGCGGTCTTTTAAGCAGTGGAGCGAGGGGGATCCCGCCTGTAATTCTAACCAGGGCAAGCCCTATAAGGGGCGCAGATGCGCTGAAAAGGTTTCAGAACAATATCGTTTAATACAGGCTGATTTATACAACTTGGTGCCCGCCATTGGCGAGGTGAATGGGGACCGGAGTAATTATTCGATGGCAGAAATTGCGGGAGAAAAACGAGCATACGGGGATTGCGATATTGAAATTGAACGAAGCAAGGTCGAACCTCGGCCCGCCATAAGGGGCAACATCGCTCGAACCTATCTTTACATGGACCAAGCCTACCCTGGGCGGGAGATTATTTCTAAAGAAAATCAAAAACTACTTGAAGCCTGGGACCGTGAAGACCCGGTAGATCTACAGGAATGCCAACGGGCGGTTTTGATCAAAAAGGAGCAGGGGAACAAAAACCCATTGTTAGAGCAACGATGCTCAAAGCTTTGAGGGCTGATTAAAAACAGATCCGATTTCGGCCTTGGTCTTTGGCGTGGTATAACTGCTGGTCGGCTCTGCTCAATAGTTCACTGCTAGTTTCTTTTCCCATTTGCGCCACACCACCACTAATTGCGGCCTGCAATCCTTGGACCCCCCAATTGGCGGTCTGGACCGTCTCGCGGATTTTTTCGGCGACCTGTAGGCCGCCCTCAAGTGCGGTGTTGGGCAGGATTACCAAAAATTCCTCGCCCCCATATCGTCCACAGAGGTCCACCTTGCGCAAACATTCTTTGATCTTACTGGCCACCCCTTCTAACACCAAATCGCCGGTTTGATGCCCAAATGAATCGTTGATCGACTTAAAGTAGTCGATATCTAACATAATCAAACTGAGAGGCTGGGCGTACCGCTGGGCTTCTTCGATCCTAGAATTTAAGGAATCTACGATAAATCGGTGGTTAAAAAGCCCGGTCAAACCATCGGTAACCGCCATGCGCTGCATCTCTAACATCGCCCGGCGGAGCTTTAAATGGGTCAAAACCCGAAGCTCTAACTCTTTTAAACTAAAGGGTTTTGGAATATAGTCCACCGCCCCGGCCTCGAAACCTTTAACCAAATGGCCCATCTCCCCCATGGCGGTTAAGAAGATCACGGGCAATTCAGAAAATTCGGGTTGTTTTTTGATCCGCCGACAGACTTCGTAACCGTCAATGCCGGGCATCATCACGTCGAGGAGGACTAGATCGGGGACCATGTGGTTAAGGTATTGGAGTGCCTGCTCCCCATCTCCCACCTGATCGATCTTCCAGCCTAACCTTTTAAAAACAGTCTGCAACACCAATAGGTTGTCTTGATTATCATCGACAACCAAGATGCGACTATTCGAAAGGTCAAAGGGCTGTACTTTCATTATTTAAAAAAAGTTAGGTGGTTCGTTTGGTTTATCTTGCCCAGAAAAAAATACCCTGGCAAGTCGAAGAGGGCGGGGATTAAAGCAAATATTTTAAAAAACCATCTTGAGATGTTTCTAAGGTTGAAGCTTGTTCTCTTTGATAAGCTAGATTGAGTTTTTAGATAAGGTAAATCCAACTCCTTTAACTTAAATCGGCTGGGACAAGCTGTGGAGGTCTTGGGCCAGATGGTGGGCTTTATTTAGGAAATACGACTTTTGCTTTGGGGTTAGCTCTAAATAGAATTGGGCCAAAAACCCTTTCCAAGCTTGGCGAATTTGTTCATTTTTTTGGTTGTACAAGGGAGCCCTGGTTTTTGGGTAGTCAATAAAGTCACCTCGCAATTGGGCAAAAAATTGATCCTTTGTAGCCTTAGTACTCAAGGCTAACTTTAAAAACTGCGCTTGGCGCTGCTTCCGGTCGGCCAGCCGGTCTTCTTCGGTTATCGGCAGGTCCTTTAAAAAAGCCTTAATTTTCGCCTCTTGGCCCGGTTCGAGGTCGTCCAGCCAATCTTCAAAGGTTTTAATCACCCAGTCTTCGCGCTCTTGTTTTCGCGCCTCAATTGGCAAGTTTAGGTTTTTTAAAATTTCTTGGTTTTCTTCTTCAAATTGTCGCTCCAAGGCCCGAAAATTTTCTGGTCTAAGCCCGGTCATCCACGGAGCGGCGACCGGCAGCAGGCGTTCCATAAAGGAGTTTTGCAGGTTAAAATATTGGTCAAATACCCAGTCGAGATCGTCTGGTTTAACCCCCCGATCAAACCGGATGGCAATTGCTTCGATATACTGGGCGTATTTGGGCAGTTCGTCCCGTTTATGCCATTGGATCAATTGTGCAACCTGTAATTGCGCCTCCTTTTTTTGGCTAAAGTCCAGATCAAAACTGGCCCCGATGTGGTACAAAATATACCAGTCCGCCCAGCCATAGCCCAGCTTGACCCAGCTACAGCCCGGTAATACCAAGGCCAGCGCCACACACCAAACCAAGAGCCGAGACCGCATCAAATCGCCTGTAAAAGTTGTGCCGGATTTTTCGCCAAGGCGCGGCTGGTGGCTAAAAGCGCGGTGAACATCGAGAGCAGGGTTATTAAGCCTATGGTCAGCAGGCTAACATTCCAGTCTAGTTCAAATATCCGCTCGAAAATTAACTGCGCCAATCCCCAGGCGATACCCAAGGACAAAATCACCCCGGCTAGGGAGCTAAAAAAGCCAATCAAGCCAAATTCAATTAACAAACTAATCCGCAAGTCCGCAAAACTGGCCCCTAAGATTTTAAGCAGATTAATCTCCTTTTCGCGAGACTGGGCGTTAAAACTAGCGATAGAATAAACCACCACCAATCCCGCGATCACCGCCAAAAGGGCCATCGCCTGGATTGCCCAGCGAACCTGCTCGGCCACTTCTAACACCTTTTTGATCAGCCCAGATACGTTGATCAGACTAACATTAGAAAAGTGATCGGCCAGTCGGTTTTGCAAGCCTACCTTTTGGTCTTCGGGCACCCTGGGAATCGTCGCCAAAAAGGTAGCCGGGGCGTCTTCGAGGACGCCCGGCTGGAAGAGAATAAAAAAATTCGGCTCAAAACTATTCCACTTGACCCGACGCAGACTGGTTACCTCCCCGGCTAGGGGCACTCCCTGGACATCAAAGGACAATTTATCCCCCAGCACCACCCCAATCCGAGTGGCAAACCGTTCCTCTAGGGATATTTCAGGCAATTTGCCTGAATTAGGGTCAAAGGCACCTTTAAACCAAACTCCTGCCGTCAGCGCTTCAGAAGCATACAATTCAAATCGGTAGCTTAAGTTTTGGTCACGCCGTTTGGCCCATTGGGCATTTTCTTGCTCTCGGGTCTGGGCTTCCTCTTTTTGCGGGGTCAGGCTGTGGTCTCCCACTTCGAGCAAACGGGCCAAAACCATCGCCGAAAGCTGTCCCATCTGATACCCTTCGGCCTCAATAAAGACCTTGAGTGGGGTTCTTTGTTCAGGTTGAATATCAAATAGAAAAAAACTGGGCAGTTTCCCTGATTCAGGGGCCGATATTTCGGTAGAAAGGCCTTTGTGAATTTGGGGGATTAGATTAATTAATAGGGCCCCAATCCCAATAGCCATCACACTAGTCACCAACGAGGCCCCGCCTCGCCCTAGGTTTCTAAGGGCCAGCCGGAGCCGGAGGCCAAAGGATTCTAAGCCCGCTCGGCCCAGTTTGAGCGGCAAAAGCCCTAATACTGCCAGGATCACCGCCGAGCTTACTAGGCTCGCCATAAACAAGCTTCCCACCTCTATACTATTAGCCTGCCAGACCGAAAGCCCCCAATACAAAAGTAAAACCGGCAGGTGCCATATCCAAGCCTCTAAGCCCGATTGTTCGCGGACGCTATAGGTTTCTTGGAGCAATATTTTTGGGTTAAGCCCCTTGAGCCCCCAAAGCATGGGTAGGCAAAACAAGGTCGATCCCCCAATCCCTACGGCTAGCGCCAAAATCATGGACTGGTAACTCAGTTGGGTCTGAAAGCCCAGGGGTAAAAAGAGGACCATCATTTTGGCCAAAAGGGGCAAGCCCAACTGGGCCAGGGAGCTGGCCAGGACGGCGGCGACCGCCCCTAAAATCGCGATCTGCCAGAGGGAAAGACGGAGGGTGTCTAGGGGGCTGGCCCCTAAGGCGCGGAGTATGGCCAGTTCTTTGATCCGCTGCGACAAAAAGTTGCGAAATAAAAAGGCAGTGCCCATGCCTGCTAAAAACAGGGCCACCAGGGCCACTAATCCCAAGTAATCGTTCAAGTAGCCTAAAACCCTAGACATCTGCTGGTTGGCTTGGGCGTGGGTTCTTAGATAAAGATAAGGACTCGGGCCGTATTTTTCGACCAACACTTTTTGCAGGCGCTCAGCCACCTCTTTGGCCTCTTGATCTGGAGGGAGCTTATAAAGTCGATGATGATACCGCCGACTTCCTTCCCCGATCAGGCCGGTTTTAATCGCTTGGTTGTAGCCAATAAAGACCTTATAGGCGATCCCGGCGTTCCAGAAATTTTGCCCTGGTGCCTCAAGCAGCAAGTCGCCCACCGCAAACTCACTCTGGCCAATGGCCACTTGCCCCCCTTTTTCTAGGCCTAATAAGGGGACCAATTCGGGCTGAATCCAGGCGGTTTGGCCATTTAAGAGTTCTTGGGCTACCTCCTTGGGACCCACCTTACGCATCCCGTCCAAGGTCATCTCGCCATAAAGCGGATATCCCTGGTCCACCGCCACAATCTCGACCAGCTTGGCCCCTTTGGGTCCGCGGATCATCGACATAAAGTTGATCTCTTTGGTCAAAACCGTCCCCTTGGGCATCTGTCCGTCGATCAAGGTTTCTTCCTCAAGGGTAAAGGGGCGCGCGGCATAAACCGATAGGTCTGCGGCCAAAATGGCCTTGGACTTGTTTTCAATATGGTTTTTTAAGGAGAGTTTAAAACTATCTAGCGCAATAAACCCAACCAAACCAATCGTTAGGTTGGCCAAAAAGAAAAGCGAAAATCCTCGGTGGTTGATTAACTCTTTAAACGCCAGTCTAAACCACATGCAACGCCCCCTCGCTAAGGCTCAAACAGGTTTTACAAGCCTTGGCTAACTCCTTGTTATGGGTAACTAATAGCAAGGTCATCTTTTGGGACTCAGCCAGCTCGAAAAGTAGATGAGAGAGGGACTGGCCGGTTTTTTCGTCCAGGTTGCCGGTCGGTTCGTCGGCTAAAAGTAAGCTTGGTTTGACCACTAAAGCGCGGGCAATGGCCACCCGTTGGCATTCTCCGCCTGACAGATGGCCCGGAAAATGGCCCAATCGCTCCCCTAGGCCCACGGCGTCCAACATCTTTTGGGCCTCCCTTTTAGGGTTTGAGCGGCGTAGGAGTTCTAAAGGTAAAGCGACATTTTCTAACGCGGTCAAGTGGGGCATTAAATGAAACTGCTGGAAAACAATCCCCAAATTTTTTGCTCGGTACAAGCTTAAGGCCCGCTGGTTGAGTTGGGTTAGGTCTTGGCCCCCTAAAATAACTTGGCCCTGGTCAGGTCGGTCGAGTCCGGCGATTAAGCTTAAGAGGGTGGACTTGCCCGAACCGGACTGGCCGATAATGGCCAGACTTTGCTGGGGCTCAAGCTCCAATTCTAGGTTTTCTAAAACCTTAACCGGTTTGGCTCCCCCTTGAGCGGGGTAGCTTTTGTGGAGGTGAACTAGTTTAAGGGCCATAGGGCTTTTGGAGATGAAGTATTAAAAAATCGGTTACCAACTGGGCGATTAAAACATGCCCTTTGGGGTTGGGGTGGATGCCGTCCGGCTGGTTAAGATCCGGGTGCCCGCCCACCCCTTTTAGTAAAAAGGGCAAAAGCGGCAACTTCGCCTTTTGGGCTAGATCGGGGTATAGTTTGGCAAAGTCTTCGGTGTATTGCGCCCCTAAGTTTTTCGGCATTTGCATCCCTGCCAAAAGCACTTTAACCCCAGCCTTTTGGGCCAGTTCTATAGCTAAAGCTAAATCCTGTTTAATCTCGCCCACCGGGCGCCCCCTAAGCCCGTCGTTGGCACCTAAAGCCAAAAAGAGGTAGTCTGGTTTTGATTTTAAATACCAGCGAATCCGCCCAGCGGCAGAAGCGGTGGTAGAGCCCGAAATGCTGCCGTTGATCACTTTTATTTTTAGACCCTTATCCTGCAAATTTTTATCTACCAAGGCTACGTAACCTTCCTCTGGATCCACCCCAAAGCCGGCGGATAACGAATCCCCCAAAAACAATAGAGTTGTTTGGGCTTGCAAACCAAAGGGGAAGCAAAACCAAAAGACTAGGAGCCACTTTTTCATGAAAACCCTTGCTTAGCCTGCAAAAACAGATTTCTCGCCACTGACTTTGCGATCCGGTAAGGATTAAAAAAGATTGGGATCTTCGGTGAGTGTTGGAACTGGGTGCAGGGAACTAAAGGCTCGCCTAAAACCCGTTGGTCTTGAGGCAGGCCACTGAATTGGAATTGCTCGGTTACTAGAGGATCCAGATTGATTAAACCGCAAAAGGCTAGATCCAATTCAGGGGCTTTTTGCGCGATTAACCCTGAACCCATCGGAAAGGGCACCCCCCCACTAGGTCCGCGCACATGCAGGGACTCAATGGCGTCGCCAATATGTAAAAAAGCCCCGGCCTCCAGATGGTTATCGTAAATCATCTGGGCAAAAGCCCGCTCGTCGCCTCTGGCCTGCATATGGCGCAGCGCCTTGCGTTTGCCAGGGACACAACCGTATAAATTTTTCACGGCCCCCGAAAAATGCGCTTGGCAATGGGTTTTAAGTTTGGGCAGGTTAACCAAACCGTCATAGTCTTGAATTTCTTTTGCGATGGTTAATCTAGGAAACCGGGGGTTAAGGGTATTGAAGGAGCGGACTTTTTTAAAATCGAAATAAGGCACTTGGCGGCGGGCCAGTTCCTCCTTGAGCCCCAAGGATTCCACGGCCCCCGCCACCGAACCAAAACCCGGCGATTCTCCAATCGCACCGTCACAGCCATAAGCCTTAAAAAAGTCGAGCACCGCCAGAATAAAAACCGGGTTAGTGGCCACGGCCAATTCTGGGGTTGAGGGGGCGACGAAGTTGGGCTTAAACAATAACTTTTGCCGCCCGTCCAGAATCTGGGTGACCCCTCCCAAAGCGTTTAGCCCCTTTTCCAGTCCCGCTTGAATCTCGTCTAGCTGGTAACCGGTGGTTTTAAAATGATAAACAGCCATGTCGCTTTGTTATAGGTTCCCTTATAATGTAAGCGATTTGGTTGTTTTAAGCAATTGAACTCCTGCCTTTGGCTTTACCAGCCCAGAGCTGGCCTCAATTGACAGGTCGTTTTTTAGCTGCCAACCTAACCCCTTAAACTACCTAAGCAGTCGCTTTAAAACTCGATGAAACAAGCGAAAGAAAAATACTCGATTCAAGCGGTAGAAAACGCCTTGGAGGTCTTGGAGCAATTCAAGGGCAAACGGGCTGAACTGGGTATATCCGAGATCAGCCGGGCTTTGGGGCTTCAAAAAAACAATGTTTTTCGGCTGCTCGCCACCTTAGAGGCCAAGGGGTATGTAGAGCAAAACCCAAATAACGAGTCCTACCGTTTGGGTATTCGGGCCTTAGAATTAGGTAAGGCCTTTTTAAGCCACACCGGGCTGATTCGAGTCGCTCAGGAGCGAATTCGGTTGCTTTCTTCCCAGGTGGAGGAAACCGTTTATTTAGGGATTATGAAGGACGCTCGGGTTTATTATGTTGAAGACGCCGAATCCTCCCAACCCCTTCGGGTCGCCAGCCGGATTGGCACTAGGCTAAGCCCCCTTTGTACGGCCATGGGCAAGGTTATGTTAGCCTTTTACGAGGAAAACGAACGAGAACGGATTATTGGGCTTAATCATTTTGTCCGCCACCTGCCCAACACCATTATGGACCCACAAGAATTTCGCCACCATTTGACTGAGATAAGGGAGCAAGGTTGGGCCTTGGATAATGAAGAGATGGACCCTGGCGTTATTTGTGTGGCGGCCCCGGTTAGGGATTATGAAGAGCGGATAGTGGCGGCTGTTTCCATCTCAGGACCAGCCACCAGAATCGTAAAACCAGCAATTGAAGAAAAGCTGTTACCACGTCTCAAAGAATGCTGCTTTGAGATCAGCCGCGCCATTGGTTTTTCGGGGGGCTTGTGAAGTTTTGGTTTTTGGGGCTAGCGCTTTTGCTTTGGTTTGGTGGTTGCTCAGAAAAGGTCGGTTACCAAGTGGGCTTTGTGACTCGCGAGGTGAATGGCCTGATCACGTTAGCCGACGCCAGCGCCGATACCGGACCCCGGCCCTTTGTGTTGGCCACGCTCCACGCGGCTACCTTTTTGGAACAATCCGACGGCAAACGCCTGCACCAGCTTCGGGCGTCTTTAGCTAGGCCAGAACGCGGCGGGCGCTATTTGGTACGATTCGACGACGAGGTGGACCGGGTGGATTTGATCTTTGTCGCAGCGGGCTATATACCGGCCAGAGCGAGTTTCGACCGGACCTTAGGGGTTTCTGCCTATAGCTTTGATATTGAACTGAAAAAAGACCCCCAGTGGCATAAGGGATATTACATCGGACTCAAAGCGATTCTGGCAGACTATATCACCGAGCCGCGCTACCGGTTAGCCCCGAAAGACCAACTCTTTTTGGGTCAATGGATGGACCAAGTGGAAACCGATTTAAACCACCAAGGGCAATGAAAAAAGGCACCGAACTCATTTTAGAGGCGATCAAAAAAGAAGGGATAACCGAGGTTTTTGGTTATCCTGGCGGTTGTGTAATTCCGCTATTTGATGAATTTCTCAATCAAAAAGAAATCCAGTTGATAAGGGTCTGCCATGAGCAGGCCGCTGCCCATGCGGCCGACGGCTTTGCCCGCGCTTCGGGCAAATGTTCGGTAGTCATTGTTACCTCTGGCCCGGGCGCGACCAATACCATCACGGGCATCGCCACCGCTGCTATGGACTCCATCCCCATGGTGATTATTACAGGTCAAGTACGCACCGCCGTCATCGGCACCGACGCCTTTCAGGAAACCAACGTGATTGGCGTCACCCGCCCGGTGACCAAACACAATTATTTGGTTAAAAGTATTGATGAATTGCCTGGGATCCTCAAGGAGGCCTTTTTTATCGCCTCCACCGGGCGTCCAGGGCCGGTGGTGGTCGATATCCCGGTCGATATCCAAACCCAATGGACCGATCAAGAGATCCCAGAGCAGGTAGAAATACCGG
>MFNE01000019.1:33660-65556 GCA_001783695.1 Candidatus Lambdaproteobacteria bacterium RIFOXYD2_FULL_50_16 | reverse complement strand
ACCCCCTGGCCTTAGGTATGCTGGGGATGCATGGGGAATATACCGCCAACTATGCCATGTACCGCGCTGATTTGGTGTTGGCTTTGGGCACCCGCTTTGACGACCGGGTGACCGGTAAAGTGGACAGCTTCTTGGCGAACGCCAAGATTATCCATGTGGACGTTGACCCTGGTGTGATTAACAAGATTAAAGAGGTTGATTTAGGGATTGTCGGCGGGGTCAAGGACGCTTTGACCCAACTCTTGCGTTTTGCCGAGCCCCTGCAAACCCACGCTTGGCTAAGCGAACTGACCCAGATGCAGCTCGAACACCCCGTGCCCAACTATGATCAAGCGCCGATGGAAGACGGGCACTTGCGCCCGGAATTTGTGATCAAGGCCTTTTCTGACCTAACCGGCGGGGACGCCATTGTGGTAAGCGATGTGGGCCAGCACCAGATGTTTACGGCGCTGCACTTCCATTTTAAACACCCGCGCACCCATTTGACCTCCGGCGGCTTGGGCACCATGGGCTTTTCTTTGCCTGCGGCGATTGGCGCGGCCTTTACCCGGCCAGAACTGCCGGTGATCAGTTTTTCAGGGGATGGCGGGTTCCAGATGAACATTCAGGAACTGGCGACGGTCAACGCTTACCAATTGCCCATTATTATCGTAGTGATGAACAACCACAACCTCGGCATGGTTAAACAGTGGCAGGACCTTTTCTGGGACCGCCGCCATGCCTCCACTATTTTCGACCAAAGCCCAGACTTCTGTGGCATCGCCCGCTGTTATGGATTGGAGGCACACCAAGTCTCGAAAAAATCGGAGGTGTCTAAGATGATTCAAATGGCACTGGGTAAAAAAGGGCCGATCCTGCTCGAATTTATGCTTGATGAAAACGCCCTGGTTTATCCGATGATCCCAGCAGGCGGGGAATTTAAGGACCTGATTGAGGGGGAGGCTTAATGAAACATTTGATTTCCATCCAGGTCAAGGACCGCTTCGGCACCCTGGCTAGGGTGGTGGAGCTTTTTTCCAGCCGGGGTTACAACCTCGATTCGGTTTGTACCGGCGAAGGGGAAGAGAAGGGAACCCACCGAATTATTATCGCTACCCGTGGAGACGATAAAAAAATCAAGCAGATACTAAAGCTCTTGAAGAATATCGTCTATGTCTTTAAGGTGACCCTTTTAGACCCCTCTCAAACGATCAGCGCCGAGCTGATGTTAGTTCGGCTTCGTTGCGGGGCCGACCAAAGGATGAAGGTGTTAGAATTGATCAAAACCTTCGAGGGGGAAGTAATCGAAATGGACGGAAAAACCGTCAGTTTCCGCGTCATGGGGAGCGCCAGCAAACTCAACGGGGCCACTGAGGTGTTTAGGGAATTCGAAATACTCGAATTGGCCCGCACCGGTGAAGCCGCCATACACAAATAAGGGTACCCCAGTTTCCAACAACCAAAAACCACCAAAAGGACCATGAACCTACCCATTTTTTACGAAAAAGACGCCAACCCCAGCTTCCTTAAAGGCAAAAAGCTCGCCGTGATTGGCTTCGGCAGCCAGGGCCATGCGCATGCGCAAAACCTGAAGGAGTCGGGATTCGACGTAGTGGTTGGGCTCAAGGCTGGCTCTAAATCCCGCGCCGATGTCGAAGCAGCCGGGCTAAAGGTGATGGACACCGCTGCTGCTGCTGCCTACGCAGACATGATTATGATTCTCGCCCCCGACCAAAGCCAAGGGGACATCTACCGAAACGACATCGCCCCCAACCTCAAGCCGGGCAACATCTTGGCCTTTGGCCACGGGTTTAACATCGTTTACAACCAGATCGTTGCCCCGGCAGAGGTTGATGTGGTGATGATCGCCCCTAAAGGCCCTGGCCACTTGGTTCGCCGCGCCTTTACCGAAGGCTCTGGTGTGCCCTGCTTGATCGCCGTTCACCAAGATGCTAGCGGCAAGGCGCAAGACATCGCCCTCGCCTGGGCTCAAGGGATTGGCGGAACCCGCGCTGGGGTGATCTTGACCAACTTCAAAGACGAAACCGAAACCGACCTCTTTGGCGAGCAGGCGGTGTTGTGTGGCGGAATTAGCGAATTGATCCGCATGGGTTTTGAAACCTTGACCGAAGCAGGGTATCCCCCAGAGATTGCCTATTTCGAATGCCTCCATGAGACCAAGTTGATTGTCGATTTGATCTTCGAAGGTGGGATTAATAAAATGAACTGGTCGGTCTCGGAAACGGCTGAATACGGCGGTCTGGTTACCGGGCCTAAGGTGATCGGTGAAGAAAGCCGCAAGGCCATGCGCCAGTGCCTCAAAGACGTACAAGACGGCACCTTTGCCAGCCAGTGGCTCTTAGACAACAAGGTTGGCCAAGCTAACTTCAACGGCCTGCGCCGAAAGTCGATGGAACATCCGGTAGAAAAGATCGGCGTTGAACTGCGCAAGATGTTTTCTTGGATTAAAAAGTAATATCCCTTAAAGGGTCATGGAAAAGCGGATTTACGGCGTTTCCGAACTGACCCGCGAGATTCGGGGCTTACTGGAAGGCAAGTGGCCCCGTCTCTTGGTTCGGGGGGAGATATCCTCCCTCTCGCGCCCTGGTTCGGGGCATCTCTATTTTACCTTAAAAGACGACCGTTCCCAAATCGCCTGCGCCTTTTTTAAGGCCCAGGCAGTCCGCTGTCCCTTTGATTTGGAAGAGGGGCAGGAGGTGGTGATTTTGGGGCGGATCTCGGTTTATGAGCCTCGGGGTTCGTACCAATTAATCGCCGATGCAGTTGAGCCCGTGGGACAGGGGGCTTTGCAATTGGCCTTTGAGCAACTTAAGGCCAAGCTAGAGGCGGAGGGGCTCTTTGACCCCGCTCACAAAAAAACGCTGCCCTATCTGCCCAAAGGGATTGGGATCATTACCAGCCCCACGGGGGCGGCGATTCAGGATTTGTTGATTATCCTGGCCCGGCGGTTCCCGGCGGTGCCAATCCTGCTTTATCCAAGCTTGGTCCAGGGCGAGGGGGCGGCCGTTATGTTGACTCAAGCGGTTAAGGATTTACAGGGGTATCAGGACCAGATTGATCTGATTATTTTAGGGCGCGGCGGAGGGTCGTTAGAAGACCTCTGGGCCTTTAATGATGAGAATTTGGCGCGGGCTATTTTTGCCTCTACAATCCCGGTCATCTCGGCAGTAGGCCACGAGACGGATTTTACCATCTGCGACCTAGTGGCCGACCTGCGCGCTCCCACGCCCTCGGCAGCGGCGGAATTGGCGGTGCCTAACCGGGCGGATTTGTTAGAAGGCTTGGCCCAATTAACCCGACGCCTTGGCCTAGGTTGGGAACGCAAATTTAACCAAACTAAACAAAAACTGGTGGGGTTAGAACGGCGGCTCAAAAGCCCGCAAGCTGTGATTGAGGCGAGGGCGCAAAGGGTGGACGAGTTAGGTACTAGGGCTAGGCGGGCGCTGTTGGGCCGTATCGGCCAAGTCAAACACCAACTCCTTTTGGCCGAAAACCGGCTTTTGTTCCATCACCCTAAATCCCGCTTAACCTTAAGTCAGGAACGACTTGGCCAACTAGATCGGCGACTTACCCAAAGCGCCCAGTTAATTTTAGAGCAAAAAAGGCAGCACCTAAAAGAGGTGAGCCATGTTTTGCAGTCGGTCAGCCCCCTATCTACGCTGGCTCGCGGGTTTAGTGCCACTAAAGATCAAGCGGGGCAATTGCTCAAATCAGTCAAACAAGCCAAGCTGGGCCAAAAGGTGGAGGTCCACCTCACCGACGGCACTTTAGAAGCTGAAATCAAAGGGATTAAACCAGGGAAATAACATGGCAAAAAACATCACTCCACGGGGCGTTAATTTCTCCGAATGGTACCAAGACGTGATCAAGGCTGGGGAACTGGCCGACCATTCGCCGGTCAAGGGTTGTATGGTGATCCGCCCAGACGGCTACGCCATTTGGGAGCAGATGCAGGCTAAGTTGGACCGACGGTTTAAGGAGTTAGGCCATGTTAACGCCTATTTTCCACTATTGATCCCTGAATCTTTTATTACCAAAGAAGCAGAGCATGTCGAGGGGTTTGCCCCAGAGTTGGCTTTGGTCACTCATGCGGGCGGTAAAGAGTTAGAAGAGCGGCTGGCCATTCGCCCGACCTCGGAGACCATCATCGGCCATATGTACGCCAAGTGGGTCCAGAGCTACCGCGACCTGCCCGTGTTAATTAATCAGTGGGCCAACGTCATGCGCTGGGAACTGCGCACCCGAATGTTTCTTAGGACCACGGAATTTTTGTGGCAAGAAGGGCACACAGCGCACGAAACCTATGACGAGGCACAAGAGGAAACCTTAAAAATGTTGGAGGTTTACCGCTGGTTCTTAGAGGACATCTGCGCCATTCCCGTGATCGCCGGAGCCAAACCAGAACATGAAAAATTTCCTGGTGCCTTAACCACCTACGCGGTCGAGGCCATGATGCAAGATGGCAAGGCATTGCAATCAGCGACCTCACACAATTTGGGACAAAATTTCGCTAAAGCCTTTGAGATCTTGTTCCTCGATCGAGACAACCAGCAGCAACATTGCTGGACCACTAGTTGGGGCTCTACGACCAGGATGATTGGGGCCCTGATCATGACCCACGGCGACGACGATGGGGTAATTATCCCCCCTCGGTTGGCCCCGACTCAAGTGGTCATAGTGGGACTGTGGAAAAATGAGGCAGAAAAGGTGGGAGTGGTGGCCCATGTTGAGGCCATCCGTGCCGAGATAGCCAAGGTTTTAGACCCCTTAAAAATCAAGCTTGATCTCCGGGATAATCTGCGACCTGGAGACCGTTTTTTCACCTGGATTCAAAAAGGGGTGCCTTTGCGAATCGAGGTGGGGCCCAAAGATGTGGAGAATGAGGCAGGTTTAAGCGTGCGGCGAGACGAGCGGACTAAAGAAGCAATTAGTTTGGGACAAATGGCCCAGCGGGTGCCGCAACTTTTAGAAGAAATCCAGGCCAACCTGTATGCTAAGGCGTTAGCTTACCGGGCCCAAAAAACCCAAAAGATCGATGATTATCAAACTTTTAAGACCTTTATGGATGGAGAGGGGGGCTTTGCTTTGGCCCATTGGGATGGGACCAAGGAAACAGCTGATAAAATTCAAGAAGAAACCAAGGCAACAATTCGAGTTTTGCTGCCAATCGAAGGAGAAGAATCTGGGGTTTGCATGATTTCTGGCAAGCCTTCGAAACGGCGGGTTATCTTTTCTAAGGCTTATTAGAAGCCCTTGCAGGGCGAGGCAATTTTAAGGAACTATAAAAAATTGGCGATTTATTTTGGTGAGGCACTTTTGAGGCAAACGGACAAACGCCTGACTTTTTGCCTCACTTGTTTAATTCATTCACCCAGCCTGGAGTCGAACGCAATGCCTCTAGGTTAAGTTACTAATATGTTATTGCTTATTGTATTTACGCTTGCATTTTTTTAGCAGGCTGTTATCATCCATTTTCAAAGTTAGCGGCAAAACCGCATTGGCGGCCTGCGATAATTTAGGTGAGAAGATCATGGATATCAAAGATTTAAAAGGGATCAAAAGTTTAGTCCACCTCATGGGGGATTCGGACCTGACAGAGATCACCATCGAAGATTCGGGTGTCAAGCTTACCCTAAAACGAGACCGCGCCGAAGTGGTCCATGCCCCGCAATACCACCAAGTAACCCTACCACCGGCACCCGCCCATTCGGCTCCGCAACCAGTGGCCCATGTGGCACCAGCTGCTCCTGCGGCCCCTACCGAAGACGCCAGCCTGCACTATGTCACCGCGCCCTTAGTGGGCACCTTCTACGCCAGTTCTTCGCCAGATTCCCCGGTTTACGCCAAGGTAGGCGACCGCGTGACTAAGGGGCAGATCTTGTGTATTATTGAAGCGATGAAACTGATGAACGAAATCGAGTCCGATGTGGACGGGGTTGTTACCCGTGTATTAATCGAAAATGCCTCACCCGTAGATTATGGCGCTCGTTTGTTCGCCATTAAGTCCAATTAATCCAGGCCCGATGTATAAGAAAATTCTTATCGCCAACCGTGGCGAAATCGCTATTCGGATCATTCGCGCTTGCCGCGAAATGGGCATTAAAACCGTCACTGTCCATTCAACGGCAGATCGGGATTCGCTGCATGTCAAAATGGCAGACGAATCACTTTGTATTGGTGAGGCAAAATCCGCCGACTCCTATCTGAATATTCCCCGAATTATAGCAGCGGCCGAGATTACCGGCGCCGAGGCGATTCATCCGGGCTACGGGTTTTTATCGGAAAAAGCCGATTTTGTGGAAATGTGCCAAGCCTCGGGGATCGACTTTATTGGGCCTAGCGCCGAGGTGATCCACTCGATGGGCGACAAAATCAACGCCCGCAAGGCTGCCGAATTGGCTGGTTGCCCCTGCACTCCAGGGACCAAAGAAGCCTTAAAAAACGTCGAGGAAGTTCGCCAAGCGGCGGAAAAGATTGGATTCCCCGTTATCTTAAAAGCCAGCGCCGGGGGCGGGGGGCGAGGGATGCGGATCGTGCGTTCTATGGGGGGCTTGATCAACGCCTACGAAACCGCCAAGGCCGAAGCCTACGCCTGTTTTGGCAACGACGACATCTTTTTAGAAAAATACATCGAACGCCCCCGCCACGTTGAGATTCAACTTTTAGGCGACAAACACGGCAACGTGATTCACTTAGGTGACCGCGATTGTTCGATCCAAAGACGCAACCAAAAAATCATCGAAGAAGCCCCGGCACCAGGACTTTCGGCAGGTCTGCGCAAGCGAATGGGCGAATCGGCAGTGGCAGTGGCCAAAGCGGTTGGTTATTATTCAGCGGGCACCATCGAGTTTTTGGTTGATAAAGACGAAAATTTCTATTTTATGGAAATGAACACTCGGCTCCAGGTCGAGCATCCGGTGACCGAAGCGGTGACTGGAGTGGATCTCGTGCGGGAGATGATTTTAGTGGCTACTGGCGAAAAGCTGACACTGACCCAGAAGGATATTAAAATCAAAGGCCACGCCATTGAGTGCCGCATCAACGCCGAAGACCCGGCGACGTTTGTGCCCAGTCCCGGATTGATCACGGCCTACCACGCCCCTGGAGGTTTAGGGGTGCGGGTAGATTCGGCGGCCTATCAAGGCTGGAACATTCCGCCTTATTACGACAGCATGATCGCCAAGGTGATCGCTTACTCCGATCAACGCAGCCGCACCATCCAAAAACTGATTGGGGCCTTGGAGGAGACGGTCATCGAAGGGGTCAAGGTCAACATCCCCCTGCACCTCAACGTCCTGCGGAGCCTCCGCTTCCAAGAAGCCGAACTCTCCACCGCCTTCTTAGAAAACTTCATCAAAAGCTAACCCCCTGTTTTTCCTGCCATGGGCCGGTTTTGGTAACAACCAAAACTGGCTCAGCCTTGTTTAAAAAATAAACCTACTTTTCGGCCACGCGCCAAATTTTAGACAAAAAAAAGCCCGCTTTTGGCGGGCTGGTTTGGGGCGTTCAGGATTCCCTAGTTGACGCCCGGTCTCGGTTTTTCGGTTTTGATCATCACCTACCTTGACCCTTTTTTTGTATTTAGGCCTTAATGCTGGTGGTGGACATGGGCTCGGCCTTATTGGGGACTGACTGGGCGTTTTGATCGTAACCACTGGGGCCTGCCGAAGCATCAGGCAGGTCGTTGAGCAGAGCGATAAACTGCGGATCGCGCAGCATTTCAAAAACCTCAATGCGCTTGATTGGGTCTTTTAAAAACTCACCCAAGGTCTTTTTCATGGTCTTGAGGTCTTCGATATTGTTTTTGGTGTAAAACTCAACCTTGAGCAATTTTTTCTTTTGCTCGGGCACCAAAAGTTCAACCCGTTTATCTAGGTTGGTCAGGGTCTCTTCAAGTTGTTCGTCCGTAAGGGTCCCCTCGGTTACCTCTTTTTCCAACTTATCGATCACTTTGAGGTACTCGCGCACCTCTTTGGATTGATTTTCAAGCGCCTTGGGCTTGCCGCCTGGGCTGTCCATCGATTCGGTTTTTAGTTTGGCTAATTCAGCGCTATTGGATTTGGGAGCGCTCCCTTGGCCTTTGCCGGTCTTTAGGTCCGGTTGCTGTTCTGCTTTGGGGCCTGCCTTTGGGGGCATTTTGGCGGGGGTTCCCTTGGGTCCCGCCAGGGTGGCTGTATTCATCGGGTATTCCTCAAAAAGGTGCGTTACCATCTCTTAGATAATCACGATTCATGCCAAACCCTAGGGCTCCCTTGGGGATTGCCATAGTGAGCATGATCAGGTAGCCTGCCCGAAATATCTTGACCCCTTGGCCAAGACCTAAACTATTGAGTAGCCCATGCAATTAAACAAGGAAGAAGAACAAGAACAAGAAGGACAAGAAGAACAGGGTGATAAGCTGAATAAAGCGTTACTTGAAACACGCAGCATTATCATCAGCTCGGCGGTCGATTCGAAATTGGCTGACCGAGTGATGAAGCACATCCTTATTCTTGAAGAACTTGATCCTAAAAAGGAAATTAAGGTCTTTATTAACAGCCCTGGCGGAGAAATCTATTCGGGTTTTGCCATTTGCGACCTGCTTTCCTTCGTTTCTTGCCCAGTCACTACCATCGTTACCGGGCTCGCCGCTAGCATGGGCTCGATCCTGTCTCTGTTTGGCGACGATGGCCGCCGGTTTGCCACCCCCAACAGCCGGATCATGATCCATCAGCCTCTTCTAAGTGGGGCTCAGGGCCAGATTACAGACCTAGAAATCCATTCGCGCCAGATCCTAAAAACCAGAGAAAATTTGGCCGGAATGTACGCGGAGAAGACGGGCAAGTCGGTCAAAAAAATCCTAAAAGATATGGACCGAGATCATTGGCTTAACGCGGACGAAGCGCTTGAATATGGACTGATCGACCGGGTCATCAAACACCGTAGCGAAATTTAATCAACCCAGTTTAAAATTGCCATGAAAGTTACGGTTTTTGGTTCTGGCTACGTGGGATTAGTTGCAGGGGCCTGCTTTGCTGAGTCTGGCAACGATGTGATTTGCGCCGACATCGACCCGGCCAAGATCGACCTACTCAATAAGGGCGGGGTGCCCATCTTTGAGCCAGGGCTCACGGATTTGATCAAACGCAACAAAGCTCAAGGCCGCATCTCTTTTACTACCGATCTTAAAAAAGCCACCCTACATGGGCAGTTTTGTTTTATCGCCGTGGGCACTCCTCCCGATGAAGACGGCTCTGCCGACCTCAAATACGTGCTGTCTGTCGCCAAAACCATCGCCTCCTATATGGAGGATCACAAAATTATTATCGACAAATCGACGGTTCCCGTAGGCACCGCAGACAAAGTGCGGGCGCAGGTGCAGACCGTGTTAAATGAGCGAGGCGCGAAGCTCACTTTTGATATTGTCTCTAACCCTGAATTCTTAAAAGAAGGGGCGGCGCTAGACGACTTTATGAAGCCGGACCGAGTGGTGGTGGGGGTGGATAACAAAGCGGCAGGCGATCTAATGACCGAGCTATATCATCCCTTTATGCGCCGTCAAGAAAACATGATTATCATGGATATCAAGTCGGCCGAGATGACCAAGTATGCGGCCAACTCCATGTTGGCCACCAAAATCAGTTTTATGAACGAGATTGCCAACCTTTGTGACAAGGTCGGGGCCAGTATCGACCACGTGCGCCGGGGGATTGGCTCGGATCAACGTATTGGCCACCACTTTTTGTTTGCCGGAGCGGGCTACGGTGGTTCTTGTTTTCCTAAAGACGTGCAAGCCTTGATTAAAACGGGCAACCAGTTTGGCGAGTCGATGGAAATCTTAAAGGCGGTCGAGGCGGTTAATTACCGACAAAAGGCCCACCTGCTCAAAATGGTTGAGGGTCGCTTTGGTAAGGACTTGGCCGGGAAAAAATTTGCTCTATGGGGACTTTCCTTTAAACCGCAAACCGACGACATGAGAGAGGCCCCCTCATTGGTAGTTTTAGAAGGGCTGCTTAAGGCGGGGGCGCAGGTTCGCGCTTATGACCCTGAAGCTATAGAGGAAACCAAACGAATTTTGGCGAGTTATCCCCAATTTGCCAACCATGCGGATCAGGTAAGTTTTGCCGAAAATGATTACGACGCCCTACCTAGTGCGGACGCGCTTATTTTGGTGACCGAATGGAACGAATTCCGCAGACCCGATTTTGAGCGAATTAAATCTAGCCTGAAGGTCCCTTTGATTTTCGATGGTCGCAACCTCTACGACCCAGAGCGGATGGTAGCCCGCGGATTTGAGTATTACAGCATTGGCCGTCCCCAAAAGGACCGGGCATGACCAAAAAACGGGCGATTGTCACCGGGGGAGCCGGTTTTTTAGGAAGCCACCTTTGCCAGCGATTGCTCGCTGAAGGTTTTCAGGTGACCGCTTTTGATTGCTTGCACACAGGCCGTTTAGAAAATTTTAACGACTATAAAAACAACCCAGATTTTCAGTTTGTAAAAGGGGATGTCACTGAATCGGTCACCCTGCCCAAAGCCCACTGGATCTTTAACCTCGCCTGCCCTGCTTCGCCACCCCACTACCAAGAAAACCCGGTTTGGACTTGGAAGACTAGTGTTTTAGGCGCGATGCATATGGCTGAGTTGGCAAAGGCTTGGGGGGCTCGTATCCTTCAAGCCAGTACCTCCGAATGTTACGGGGACCCCTTGGTGCACCCACAACCTGAAACCTATTGGGGGCATGTTAACCCGGTGGGGATTCGCAGTTGCTATGATGAGGGCAAGAGGGCTGCCGAGACCCTATTGATGGACATGCACCGAGGTTTGGGGCTGGACATGCGGATTGTTCGTATCTTTAATACCTATGGCCCGCGGATGCGCGCCGATGATGGCCGAGTGGTTTCCAATTTTGTGGTGCAAGCGTTAAAAGGGGAATCTCTAAGCCTTTATGGCGATGGCAGCCAAACCCGAAGTTTTTGTTACGTCAGTGACTTGGTCGAGGTGATTTTCCGTATGATGTCCCAGGAAACCGGGTTTGTTGGGCCAGTCAACATCGGCAACCCGGTGGAGTTTACGGTTCTCGAATTGGCCCAGTTGGTTTTGGAGATGACCGGTTCCTCTGCTAAATTGTCTTATCATCCCTTACCAGGTGACGACCCAAAAGTAAGGCGCCCTGATATCACCTTAGCCCGTACCCAGCTAGGTTGGGAGCCTAAAGTCCCGCTCAAAGAAGGGCTTAAAGCGACGATTGCCTACTTTAAGGCTGGCCTCCAAGCCTAGGCCATGAGCCTTGAGAACCTACGAGTGGTCTTGGTTGAACCCAGTGCTTCGGGCAATCTGGGCGCAGTTGCCCGCGCTATGTCCAACATGGGGGCTCGCGAGTTAATCCAGGTCGGTGGAATCGCCCGCTTTGACGATCCAGAAGCCCAAAAATTTGCCACCCATGGCGCTGAAATTTTGGCCAACACCCAACAAATAGAGCATCTGGAATTGGCCTTAGAAGGCTGCTCAATTATTATTGGCAGCACCGCCCGCGATCGGGAAAAAGCCCCAAACCTAGTACGTCCTCAAGATTTGGCGGCCCTCTGGGCTTTGCAGGGAGCTGGAACCAAAGGGGCCTTAGTTTTAGGCACCGAACGGACGGGGCTATCTAATCAAGCAATGTCCCTCTGCACTCATTTAGTCACCATCCCCACCCCTGGCCCGCAATCGAGTCTAAATTTAGCGCAAGCGGCACTCCTACTGTTGTGGGAACTGTCCCAGGAAACCGAAACACCCCAAAGACCGGACGCTGAACCAGCCCAGAGTGAAGCGGTCGAGGCGATGAAGGGGCATTTGTTTGAAATATTAGACCAGATAGGTTATGTAAAAGCGCAGGATCAAAAAAGTCTTTGGTTGGGTTTCTCCGCTTTGGTCGCCCGGGCCCGCTTAAGTAAAAGGGAGGTTTCCATGTTGCGTGGCATTTTTAACCGAATCCAGGTCCGATTAGGGGTCAAACCCCCTAGAAAGAGGTAACTCCCCTGTTTTTTTGCTGCATTTTTGCGCGCCACCCACTATGTTAGCTTCGGGCGAGGAAACTACTAATGAGTATGGAAACAAATCCTATTTTGCCTCAACAGCTTTCTTTGGGGGATAGCTGGCAGGTATTGGTCGTTGATCCCGACAACGAGGTGATCAAAGAGGCAGCCAACCAATTAACGGGCTTTCTCTTTGATGAGCGCTCGGTTGAGCTTTTGCGCGCCCAAAGTTTGGCCGAAGGGCAGCGCCTTTTAGACCAATATCCTAATCTTGCGATCCTTTTTATTGGGGCTCTGCCGAACCAAGAGGTGCAAGACCTGTTGGTCTATTTGCGAGACCAAACCAAGAATCATTGGACCCGTGTGGTTTGCGTCTGCCAAGGGAAAGAGGATAAAAACTCACCCGCTAGCTCCGGTTTTTTGGCGCAAGCGCACATGCTTCACCAATCCTTTGCCACGCCAGATTTTTTAACCCACGTCATTTCAGGACTGAAATCTTACCGAGAAATGCTTTCGGCTTTGGCCTTTTCTTCTCAAGGGCCGGGGCAAAAAAGCTTCTATTTGTCTGATGCGGTCGCCATTTTTAAATGGAAGGCGGTTGAGCATTGGCCAGTTGAATATGTCTCTTTAAATGTCGAGCAGATTTTAGGGTACACAGAAAAGGACTTTATTAGTGGGCAGGTAGTTTATTCGGCGATTATTTTTAAGGAGGATTTGGAACGGGTGACCCAAGAAGTGGGCAACTATACTATATCTCCTGTTTCCCGGTTTGATCAAGAGTACCGGGTGGTTACCAAAGCTGGAAAGGTGATTTGGGTTTATGATTATACCGTTAAAATCTTCAATGAGGCCGGGGGAATAACCCATTTTGTGGGTTATGTTTTTGATATTACCCAAAGCCGGCAAAACAGTGGGCCTCAAAGTGACGACAACGCCCTTTTGCAGCTAAACGAAGACTTTCATATCTTCAAATTAAATCCTAAAATGGCCGCTTTATTAGGGGCTAGTATAGAAGAGGCAACCGGGGAGGATCTGCGTGGTTGGCTAACGCAACAAGGAAGACTGACCCTAGAAAGCCATGGCAGCATGGTAGCAATATCGAGCCTTCCCCAGCGTTTTGAACTCGAACTCTGCCGGGGCAAGGTTAACTCAAAGTGTAATTTTGTAATGACCCCCAACCTAGCCCCCCAGGACCAAAAAAAGGGCTTTCATTGTTTTGTGGAAGACCTTAATGCCCAAGGGGAGAAAGAGGCCGAACTACAATTAGAGTTGCAAAAGGAACGGGCCTTTATCGCCTCGGCTAGCCACGAGTTGCGGACGCCCCTCTCCTCTATTTTGGGATACGCCGAACTCCTAAAAGGCGCCCGTAATTTAGACCCAGAGCAAAACAGTTTTTTAGAAAACATCCTGACCAACTCCAAACATTTGGTCACCCTGGTCAACGACATCTTAGACCTCTCGAAGATCGAGTCTAATCAGTTGTCTCTTAACAACCAAGAGGTGGTGTTTTCTGATTTGTTTACGAGTTCAGGGGTAATGATCTCGAACCGGGTCAAAGAGGGGGTCAAACTGGTAGTCTCAGCGCCAGACTTAGAACATTACGTCCTCTGCGACCCGGTAAGGATTAAGCAAATCTTTTTAAACCTGCTTTCAAACGCAGCCAAATTCACCGACGAGGGAGCCATTAGGTTGTTTCTGGCCGAGTACACACCGATCGACCAAAATCTTTTTTCAGTGCGTATTGTCGTGGAGGACACCGGACCCGGGATTCCCAAGGACCGGCAGTCCGAATTGTTCAAACCCTTTAGACAAGTACACAATGGTTCCTATGGGGGGACCGGACTAGGACTATATTTGAGTCGGCAAATCGCCCGTCTGATGGATGGAGACATCACCCTCGATTCAGACCAAGGCAAAGGCACCATTTTTACGATAGAACTGGTGTTGGCCAGGGGGCGGTTAAAAGGGGAACAGTTTGCCTTTAAAGATCGACGGGTCTTGATTTTAGGGGATTACCCAACCCTGTCTGATCAACAAAAGGAAAAACTGACCTTAACTGGAGCCCAGATCGTTTTTATCGACTGTATCGACCCCAACCAAACCGGGCGTTTCCGCGAGATTACGGCTTTTGACCATGTTGACTTGGCAATTATTGATCTCGACGTTTTAAAAGACAGGAGTCTGTATTACGCAGGGGCCCTCAAAGAAACCTATCCTCAAATCTCGATTATTGGTCTTAAACAAAAAGCGAACGATCTCTATTTTGACCTTCTCGATCAAAACCTTTTAAAACCTTTTTCCTATTTTCAGCTTGCTACCGCCTTGGATGAGGAGTTTAAACGATACAAACCCCGCTTCCGGGTCGATTTCTCGGAGCTTAAGGTATTGATTGTCGAAGATGTGGAAGCTAACCGGATGTTGTTTAGCCAGATGTTCCAGAAATTTTTTGATCTCACCCCAGAGACCGCCAAAAACGGCAAACTAGGGGTGGCGGCGGTCAAGAAAAACAAATATGACGTGGTGTTTATGGACGTAGAAATGCCGATAATGAATGGTATTGACGCGACCAATCTTATCCGTCAATTCGACAAAACCACCCCCATTTTTGCTATGACCGGCAACGTCTTTGCTGAAGACATCCAGGAGACCAAAGACGCGGGTATGAGTGGTTTTTTATCGAAACCGATCCAAAAAGAGGAGTTAGAACGGGCTTTAATGTCCCTTTTTGAAAAAGACGACACTGCTGTCGAGCCCTCGGTTTTTGCGGAGGAATCAAACGAGGTTTTGGCAGAGCGAAGCGCGCCAGCACTTAATCAAAAAGAGTGGATCAAAGAGCGGATGATCAGCCAAGTCAGCTTGCTTTCTGACGATCCCAGGGTGGTCAAAGAGATCGTGGACACCGCTTTGGTCGAGATCAAAGAGGTCTATGCACAGTTGGGCCAACTATATGCGGTTAAAGACTTTGTACTACTAGGCAAGGCACTTCACAAGCTTAAAGGGGTCCTGTTAAACCTCGACGTTCAGCCTTTTGGTACCCACGTGGCAGAACTAGAAGGCTTGGTGAAAAATGGTGGAGATTCAAATACGATTGACCAGAAAATGAATGACTTACTTTCAGAATATCTAGAACTAGCCGACTAGATCAACTTAAGACCAATAACACCAAATAGGTTTGGTACAAAAACGCAAACGCCACTAAGCCCATAGTGGCCAAAGTGAAGAGATCAAGGCCAGCTTGGGCTTTTAGACCCTTCTTAAGGGGCAATAACCGGCCCACCCCAACCCCTCCCACAAAGCCCCCAATATGAGCCGCGTTGCTGATTCCGGGGAAAACAAAACCCAAGAGGATTAAGACCAGAGCCCATTTGCCCATTTGACGGGCTAAATCGAGCCCTATCCCGCCGGGCAGGCGCTTGGCAAAAGCCATCATCGCCCCCATCAAACCGAAAACCGCGCCTGAAGCCCCCACAATTGGGGCTAGCTGGGTTTCGATTCCTAAGCTAAGCAGAACCATTGGACCAAACACGGCCAAGGCGTTGCCCAACACCCCGGCTACTACAAAGACCAAAAACATCGCCTTGTGGCCCAGGACTAGTTCGGCCTGTGCCCCTAAGTCGCGGACCCATAGAAGATTAAAGATAATATGTAAAAACCCGGCGTGTAAAAAAATGGCGGTGATCAAGAGATGATAATGCCCGGCCAGAATCAGCCGGGGATCAGCCCAGCCGAGTAGGGCCAGCGCCGCTGAAGAGGGGGCCGGCAGAAAACCCAGTAATCCGCCCCCAGGTCGAGCCCCAGGTAAACCGGGGATCAAAAGGGGTAGAAGGTAACCTAGTCCAAAGAGTAGAATACAAAGCCCGATGATTGGCTTGACAAACGAGCCCTGGCCGAGGGTTAGAAGCTTGGCGATTTGCTTTTTACGGGCCGGTTCTTTAAGCCCGCAAAAGCTGCATTCCTCTAAGTAAGCACTGATCAATTTCCCGCAACCGGGGCAGATTAGCGACCCAGTTAGCAGGGGCTGGTTCTCGTTAGCCAAGGGTTTTATTCCATTCTGCAACCCTGTCCTTCATTTGCTCTAAAAGGGGTCCGGTTTCACCTTCGATGGTGACTTTTTTGATCTGGTCGCCTTGTTTGATAAGGTTGACTATTTTTACATCCTCACCAGAAACGGCTTCTCCAAAAACCGTGTGTTTACCGTCTAGCCAAGGGGTGGCGCCGTGGGTAATAAAAAACTGGCTGCCGTTGGTCTTGGGGCCAGCGTTAGCCATGCTCAAGGTCCCGGCCCGGTTGTGTTTGAGTTCTTTGTTACACTCATCTTCAAAGCGGTACCCTGGCCCGCCAGTGCCTGTACCGGTGGGGCAGCCACCTTGAACCATAAAATCAGGAATCACCCGGTGAAAATTAAGGCCGTCATAATAACCACGCTTAATTAGATTTACAAAACTAGCAACCGTCACCGGGCACTGGTCCGAAAAAAGGCGCAGCCGGATCAAACCCTTGCTGGTTTCAAAGTGGGCAGTCAGTTGGGGAAGGCTCATGTTGGTTTTACGCTATAGGTTGAGGTTGGTTAAGTTGCCCCAGCTTGCCTCTTTTGCACCATTGCCGCAAGGGGTGGGCTAAACCGCCTTGTCCAATCCCAAGTTAGTTAGGAACCTAATCGTCTCTTTATCCAGGGCGGTCTTGAGGGCCAGGGGTGCCCCACTGACCGGATGGTTTAGGTTTAAACCTACCGCCCACAACCCCAATCGCCGCCAGTTCCAGCTATCTTTTAGGTAGCGGTTGTGGTGCCCATCTCCATACTGCCGGTCCCCCACAATCGGGTGGTTGATTTTGGCAAGGTGGAGCCTGAGTTGATGGCGGCGGCCTGTTTCTGGAAAAAGGCTGACTAAGGAATATCGGGCAGTCTGGTAGCGACCTACCGCTTGGGGAAGTTCGATGCGCTCCAAGGTCTGGTAACGAGTGGCGGCTTCCTGATAGCTAGTTTGGTCCTTGGCTTTAACCGGGGTTTCGATTAACCCTTGATCTTCCGTCCAGCCACGAACCAAAGCTCGGTATTCTTTGTTAACGCTCCGCTCGGCAAAGGCTTGACCTAAAACCCTGGCCGTTTCTTTGTCCCAGGCAAACAACACCAGTCCCGAGGTCGCCCGATCTAGGCGGTGGATCGGATACACAAAGCGCCCACTTTGGGCCTTCAGCCGACTCATCACGCTGGCCCGCCCTCGCTCTAGGTCGGTCGGGTGCACATGTATCCCTGCTGGCTTATAGACCGCTACCAGATGGTCATCTTCAAAAATTATGGGTAACCTGGGAAAGCTCATAAGAAATAAATTAAACCAAACCTCCACCCTTGTCACCTACCCCCCCCTTTCCACTAGATGAAAAGCCCAGGATTTGTTAGGAGTGGGGCTTGATTGCTTTTGCCCCTTTAAGAGAATAGTCCCATGACTGGAAATCAGATTCGAGAAGCCTTTGTACAGTACTTTAAAACCCGCGGTCACAAAGAGGTTCGGAGTTCGTCCTTAGTGCCGCTGAACGACCCGACGATCCTCTTTACCAACGCCGGGATGAACCAGTTTAAAGACTATTTCTTAGGCAATCAGGAACCGGCCTATAAGTGCGCGGTCACTAGCCAAAAGGTGATGCGTGCCGGGGGCAAGCATAACGATTTGGAAAACGTGGGCCGCACCGATCGGCACCACACCTTTTTTGAGATGTTGGGCAACTTCTCTTTTGGGGATTATTTTAAAAAAGAAGCGATAAATTACGCTTGGGAATTTCTAACCGTCACCTTGGGGCTGGACCCCAACCAATTGGCGGTGTCGGTTTATAAAGATGATCAAGAGGCGTACGACCTCTGGGCCAACCAAGTGGGGATTCCACCGGAGCGCATCGCTCGTTTAGGCGAAAAAGACAATTTCTGGGCGATGGGTGACACTGGCCCCTGTGGGCCTTGCACCGAGATCCACTACCGGCTCCACCCTTTAAAGGAAGGCCGCAACCCCAAAGAGTCGCTCGAAGCCGACGACGGCAGCCATTTAGAGGTCTGGAACTTGGTGTTTATGCAATACAACCGCGACGAAACTGGGAAGCTAAACCCCCTGCCCGCCCCCTGCGTGGATACAGGGATGGGCCTAGAGCGGATTGTCTCGGTGGTCCAGGGCAAACAAACCAACTATGATACGGATTTGCTCCACCCGCTTTGCGCAGAAATCGCCCATGGGGCGGGGTATAAATTGGGCCAGGACAGCGAAGGCGATGTCCACTGCCGGGTGATTGCCGATCATATTCGGGCTTGTGTGTTTTTGATTGCCGACGGGGTGATTCCTTCGAATGAAGGACGAGGTTATGTGTTGCGCCGGATTATCCGGCGTGCCGCCCGCCATGGCAAGGAACTGGGCTATCAGCCCGGTTTTTTTGCAGGGTTAACCGACTTTTTGGTCGCCCAGATGGCCCAGGCCTACCCCGAACTGGGCGAGTCGGCGGATTATGTTAAAATTTTGTTGACCCAAGAGGAACGCCGCTTTGATTCGACCTTGACCCAAGGGCTTAAAATTATCGGCGAGTTGATTGAGGGGTTAGAAAAACAGGGCCAAAAAACCGCGCCTGGCGAGGCCGTTTTCAAACTTTACGACACCTACGGCTTTCCGGCGGACTTGGCAGGTGATATTTTAGAGGACAAAGGCCTAGCCTATGACCCTACCGGGTTTGAAAAGGCGATGAACGAGCAGCGCCAACGGGCCAAGGCCGCCCAAGGGGACCGGAGCGGAGAGCTAAAGGTGGACGAGGCCTACGTCGCCCTTTCCAAGGCCGGGCACCTTAGAACCTGGGTAGGCTACGACCAATTACAACCAAAAACCCAAATTCAGGCATTAATAAAAGCCGGAAGCCCGGCAGATACCTTTACCGAAGGGGAAGAGGTGGAGGTTTTACTCGCTGAATCGCCCTTTTATGCCGAAGGTGGCGGGCAGGTGGGGGATCAGGGTGAGTTGATCGGCGAAACCTTCCGCATTAAAGTGACCGACACCAAGGCACCCCTGCCAGGGCTCAATATGGTCAAAGGCAAGGTGGTTTCAGGAGCCCTGAAGTCGGGGGATTCGAAAAGGGTTTTAGCCCAAGTGGACGAGGTAAGGCGGCGCAAGATCGAGTGCAACCACACCGCGACCCACCTCTTGCAAGGGGCGATGCGCCAAGTTTTGGGGGATCACGTCAAGCAGGCGGGCTCGCAGGTTAATGAGGAAAAATTGCGTTTTGACTTTAGCCACTACGCCCCCATGAGCCCCGAAGAACTAGCCGACGTGGAGGCGTTAGTTAACCAGCAAATCCGGGCCAATGCACCCGTTAATTGGCAGGTGATGGACTTTGACCAAGCCATGAAAACCGGGGCCATGGCTATCTTTGGCGAGAAATATGGCGATGAGGTGCGGGTGGTGACGGCAGGGAGTTCTAAGGAATTTTGCGGCGGCTGTCATACCTCTGCCACTGGAAATATTGGATTATTAAAGATAGTTTCCGAGCAGGCGATTAGTTCGGGGGTGAGGCGGATCGAGGCAGTGACCGGCGAGGCCGCTTACCAATGGACGATGAACCATCAGCAAGGCTTAGAGCGGTTGGCCAAGCGGCTCAAGGTGGGCCTGGAACAAGCGAGCGAACGGATCGAACAGGTCTTAGAACAAGCCAAGGAAAAGGAAAAAGAGTTCGAAACCTTGGCCAAACGGTTGGCTGCGTTCGAGGCGGAACAAGCCTTAGAAGGGATTCGCCAGATTAACGGGGTTTCCTTGTTGGTCATGGCTAGCAGCGAGAAAGACCTCAAGGCCCAGGCTAGCCTTCTGCTGAAAGAAATGCAGGGCGGTGTGGTGATGCTTTCTAGTATTGAAGGGGACAAGGTTTCGGTGTTAATCGCGGTGGCTCCCGAACTGACTGGGCGTTTTTCAGCCGGGGCAATTATTGCTGAACTCTCCCCCTTAGTCTCTGGACGTGGTGGTGGGAAACCGGGAATGGCGCAATTAGGGGGCACAAATCCGGCTGGATTAAAATCTTTCGAAGCGGCACTAGAGGCTAAGCTAGCCGCTGGTTAGTGGAATACATCTGGGAGAAGATATTTCGACAGGTCTCTCCCTAGGTATTCGCTGGCTGCATTAATGGTGCAAAATAACTCGACCGGGTGTTGGTCTTTTAAATGGTTTTTAAAGATAGACAAAAGTGCCGTTTCTTGAGGCCGACTTACTATTGTACACCAACGCCCGCCAGTGATTTTGCTTTTGGCGGCGGCGTCGGAAAAGTCGATAATCTCTTGTACGCTAAAGAGAAGTTCTGCTTGGCGATAGTCGATGACCCCGTCAAATTCAGGACTAAAGTTGGGGTCAACAATCATGTTCCCCGTCGCTTCAATTGCATCCGCCATTCTAATATCCCCATTATATATGGCGACTATTAGGCGTTCTTTGGGGTAAATATCAACTTTAATCATGATTGCGCCTTTTGCGTGTCCATTTTATCCTGCCGAACTCTACAAGCAAATCAGCAGCCATGCCTATACCTATTATAGGCTGGCTAAAGCCGCAGGCTTGAAAGAGAGCTCCCTTTAGTTGTTGGCCATTTCAAATTCGGCTAGCCTGTTAGTTGTACAAATCTGGAGCAAGATATTTCGAAAGATCTCTCCCTAGGTATTCGCTGGCCGCATTAATGGTGCAAAATAACTCCACCGGGTGTTGGGCTTTTAAATGACTTTTAAAGAGCGAAAGTAACGCGGTTTCTTGTGGCCGACTGACCAATATACACCAGCGTCCGCTGGCGATTTTGTTTTGTGCGGCAGCGTCTGAAAAGGCAATAACCTCTTTGACCGTAAAATTAATTTCTCCGTTTCGGTAATCGCTGACCCCGTCGAACTCTTGTTGGTAACGTGGGTCCACGATCATGCGAGCCGTCACTTCCACAACATCGGCAAAGGTAATCCGCCCTTCATAATAAGCCACCACCAAGTGTTCATTGGGGTAAATATCGAATTCGACCATGATTACTCCATTTAAAATCTCTTTTGACCCTAACACGGCCAAAGAAGCTATTCAACTCAAACGATTTTATAAGGTATTAAGTTACTAAAGCTTTTTTCTTAGTCCCAGAGTAATCTTTGGCAAGTTGGTTTTTGGGTTGCAGGCTGCGTTGAAGGCTAATTGGTTTAGTGATGCTAATCTAGAGGAAGGTATTTCGACAGGTCTTTCCCTAGGTATTCGCTGGCTGCTTTGAGGGTACAAAACAACTCGATTGGGTGTTGGGCTTTAACGTGCTCTTTAAAAATCGCCAAAAGTGCGGTTTCTTGAGGACGGCTGACCAACATACACCACCGTCCAGCGGCGATTTTATTTTTTGATGCTTCGTCCGCGAAGGCAGTGATCTCTTGTACGCTGAAAAGGATGTTTCCGTTACGATAGTCACTGACCCCGTCTAGGCTGGGATTATAGTCGGGGTGGGTGATCATTTTTTGGGTCACTTCTATGACTTCGGCCATAGTAACCGAACTCGCATATTCCGCTACCACTAATTTTTCGTGTTTGTGTACCTCTAACTTGTACATTGGCGCCTTTTTGCGGTTTAGTTAATTCTACACAAAAGACGAAAAAGAGCAATTTGCATGTAGGATTAGTCGTTGGCAAGCAAATTAGAAAAACCCCAACGGCGCAGCCCGTTAAGCAACAAATGGACCGGTAAACCCACAATACTTCCTAAATCAGGGGTGTTGATTTGTTCAAATAGGCTCGCTCCCAGTCCCTCAATCTGGTAGGAACCTGCACACTGGTAAGGGGTTTCAGCCTGAAGGTAATATTCCAACTCTGCTTCTTGAAGCGAACGCATTTTGAGTTCTGATTGGTCGAAAAAGGTCTGTTCCTTTTTCCCCCAAACCAAAGCTAACCCGTTGACTAACCTATGGGTCTGTCCATTTAATAGGCGTAGTTGTGCTAACGCTTGTTGGTGCGCTCCTGGTTTTCCTAAAACCTGCCCCTTAACTTCGATTAACTGGTCTAAGCCAATCAAAATAGCCCCTGGATGCTGGGCCGCCAGACTCTTGGCCTTGCCTAAAGCCAGGGTTTGTACATGGGTTTCTAAAGCGCCGCCAACAAAGGGGGGCTCTTGGTAGTGAGGAGACTGGGCCAAGTGGGGGATTCCCAACCTCGTTAAAGCCTCGCTGCGCCAAAGGGCGGAAGAGGCCAGCACTACCGGCTGGCCCTGAATTGATTTCACTGGGCTTTGGAAGGATTAAGCTTGAACACGTTCGAGCCACCCTCATCGACTAAGTCTTTGGAGAGTAGTCTTGTCGTATATTCAGGAACCAACTGCTGAAGCAGGGTCAAAATCTTTAGTAGTTGGTTGCGGTCTGCCGCCTCAAAGAGTTGGTCTAATTGCGGGTCCAACTCGTTAAAGGGGATAAACTTTTCTTGGGCCGAAAATATCTTGGGATGAGTGGTTTGGCAGATATTTTCGTGGTCGATTAAAAGCTCTTCGTACAATTTTTCCCCTGGCCTTAGCCCGGTGAACTTGATTTCGATGTCTTTGTCTAAAGCCAGTCCCGAAAGTTCAATCATCTGTTTGGCGAGGTCGTAAATCTTGATCGGGTCACCCATGTCGAGCACAAACACCTCGCCCCCTTTGCCCATTGCGCCCGCTTGGATGACCAACCGGACCGCTTCTGGAATCGACATAAAATAACGGGTAATTTCTTTATGGGTCACCGTTATCGGGCCACCGCTTGCAATCTGCTTGCGAAAACGAGGCACCACACTGCCAGCCGAGTCGAGTACATTGCCAAAGCGCACCATCACAAAGCGGGTGTGGTGGGACCCTTCTTTAGAGAGTGCCTGCAACACCAGTTCGGCCACCCTTTTGGTAGCCCCCATGATGTTTGTGGGGCGAACCGCCTTGTCCGTCGAAATCAATACAAAAGATTTAACCCCAGTATCCTTGGCTACTTGAGCCACCTTTAAGGTGCCCTGAATGTTATTTAGGATCCCTTGGCTAGGGTTTTCCTCTACTAGGGGTACATGCTTGTAAGCCGCTGCGTGATAAAGGGTTTCTACCTCATAGCGAGTAAAAATCTCGCGCATTCGGGACTGGTCTAGGACCGAGCCTAAAACAGAGACATGGGAAACCTCAGGCCATTCTTCTTGGAATTCTTGGTCGATTTGGTACAGGGCTAGCTCGTTGCGCTCATATAAAATTAGCCGCTTTGGCCCTTGGGCCGCAATCTGGCGGCATAATTCAGAGCCTATCGAACCACCCGCCCCGGTGACTAACACCGTCTGCCCCTTGATGTTTTGATAGAGCAATTCAGGCATAGGCAAAACCTCTTTGCGCCCTAACAAATCGACAATATCCACCTTGCGAATCTGGCTTATTTCTAATTTGCCACTGACTAAATCAGCGATGCCCGGAATGGTCTTGATCGGAAGATTAAATTGCTTCAAGAAATACATGATCTTGAGCTTTTCCTTGCGGTTGGCCGAGGGCATGGCCAAGATAATTGATTTAACCTCTTGGCGCTCGATCAATTTAGCCAGTTTCGAGGGCGGGTAAACGGTGACCCCGTGGACCTTGTGCTTTTGAATAGCTGCGTGATCGTCAATAAATCCAACCACCCTAAATTCGCCAATGCTCCGCATCGCCTGATAAATCTGGCTGCCAGCTTGGCCTGCTCCATAGATTACTACTTTTTCGGGCACCTTGCCCCATACGCCGTAGTTGTTAACCTCGTAAAGGAACCAGCGCAGGAAGATACGGACGTAAACCACCAAAATAAAACTCAATACCGCGTCTAAAACTAGGATCGAACGGGGGAGGTTGGGGTAGGTGGAGAAGCGGGTTAAAAAGCCTAAAAAAACAATCAGCCCAGTCGAGGCTAGAACCGCTTGGAACGCTGGGTTTAAGATCTCGGCCCCGGCAAAGCGGAGGACGGTTTTATACATTCCCGCGAGGTTAAAGACCAACAACTTCACCAGGATTACAACGGCGAAGACGTTCCAATAGTCAGACATCACCTGCAAGGCAACGGTAAAATCAAACCGCAGGCTATAACTCAAAAAGACCGACAGCAGCAACAAACAACCGTCGATAAATCGAAAGGTCCAGCGCTTGGACCTACGGCTGGCTTTGGCGATCCAGGGGCCTAAATGTTTGATCCAAGCGTTCAAGCGGTTCCTTTTTTAAGTCAGGCGACTAGTCTAAAAGACGTTTTTTGGTCTGTCCAGCTAGATAAGCCCATAAAACAAAGGACATACCCAAAAAAAGCAATAATGGGACCAAACCAAAAGGCTTGATTTCTAAAGCCACCATCCCAATCATTAATTGTAAAATAAAAAAGATCATCGAAACACTGTGATGCTCCCGTTTCCCTTCATTGCAAAGCACCTGATACAAATGAGAACGGTGGGCTTTAGCTAGGTTTTCACCCCGCCTGATCCGCCTGATCATGCTGGTCAATTCGTCGGTGTAAAAGGGAAACAAAAAGGACGCAAGCACTACAAATTCGGTTAGGTCTTGGGCCAACTTCACTACCATTCCCGCAAAAACGAAGCCCAAGAGCACCGAGGCCACATCCCCCATAAAGACCTTAGCTTGGTAAAGATTAAGGGGCAAGAAACCCAAACAGGCCACTGCCATCGACAAATTAAACCAGATCAAAGGTTGGGCGCGGCCCTCTAAATAACAAAACCAAGCAAGCATCCCGAAGGCGGCCAGCCCGGTTAGTCCGGCGAGGCCGTTAATGCCGTCCATAAAATTATAGAAGTTGGCGCTGCCCACTATAAACACCATTACTGCGCCACAGAGGGCGTAGGTCAATATGGGTTGGGGCTCACCCAAAGGAAATATGGCCCACAAAAACCATCCTGCCAGGGCGAACTGCAAGACCAGCCGAAGCTTAAAGGAAAGGTCTATTTTGTCGCCATAAAGCGAAATTATCGACAAAAGGGTCGGGGGCAGGAAAAAAGCCAAGGGAAAGTCGAGCGCCCAAGCGGCGAGTACAAATCCAGCCAGAATCCCAATTCCCCCGCCTTTTGGGGTGGGTCTTTGGTGGGAACTTCGCTGGTTGGGCCGATCGATTAAACCCAATAGATGTCCAGAGCGGGCCACGAACAAGGCTCCGCCAATGGCCAAAACAAACACATAAAGCAGTAATAGCAAGGGGCTCACGCCGTCAACTCCTGGTAAAGCGCCCCAAATTGGGCGGCGATTTTTTGGACCGCATACTGTTCAATCACATGAACTCGGGCGGCCTTTTTGATAGCTGATCTTTCCTCAAGGGACAGGCCCAAAAAGGTCTCAATCGCCCCTAATAGAGCCTTGGGTTCCTCAGGGGGCACCAAAAAGCCCTGGGTCTTTTGAGCAACAATCTGGCCAATGCCACCAACTAAGCTGGCAATGGACACCGTGCCCATGGCCATGGCCTCTAAGAGAGCAATCGGGGTGCCTTCAGAGCGGCTGGGTAAGATAAAAAGGTCGGTTTGGTTGAGTTCCGCTTTGACTTGGGCAGGGGAACACCAGCCTAAAAACTCAATCTGCGCTAAGGGATTTTGGGCTTTAATCACCCTGGCCTTTTGGTGTAATTGGGCTGCGTAAGCTTGGTGAGTTTTTAACTCTTGCCCAGCCAACCGGAGCGACCAGGGGCCAGAAAGTCCGGCTAAAGCCTCTAGCAAAACATCTTGACCTTTTAAAGGATTAAGGTTGGCCAGGGAGAAAAACCGGGGGCCTTTTGTTGGGTCGATCGGGCGGGCCTCAAGGCTTTGGGGCTGGTAGGCTTCGGGGTCCACCGGCGCGGGCAGGGTCAGGGCCTCGGGGGTTTGATAAACCTGGGCGCTTAGAGCGGTGACCCCGGTGACCCGGTAGGCACCGGGTTTAAGGAACTTTTTGGCAAATTTTACTAAGGGCAAAAAACCGGGGACCGTTTCGTGAAACGTCCAGAGCAAGGGGGTGTTAGTTAACCCGGCAGCGATGACCGGGGCGATGTTGGCCGCTCCATGCACGTGGAACAACACCGGGCGAGGGTAAGCCAGACGAGCGGCCAGGAGGGTGTTGATCGGCACCTCCAAAACATAAAGGGGACTAAAGAAATGGCGCAGATTGACTAGCGCAATATCGGTCAATTCCCCCCGGGCTGGGGTGACATAGGTGAACTGAAAATCGCCGTTTTTTTTTAAGTTTTCGCTGAGGGTTTTAGCGAAGACATGGGGGCCGCCAAGACGGTGATCCATTAAAAAATGAATTACTTGCATTTATCCCCAAAGTAAGCGGATAGGGTAATCTCTTTAACCGCAAGGTGCCTAAATGAGCCCCATGATCCCTGGACTTGGCCAAAGAGGGCAACTCGGCGAGGGGCTTTGCTAAACGCCTGGAACCCTGCTGGATGCGCAAAAGCCAGGAGGTGAAGCTCCCGGTCTTGTCTTGGAACCTGCCATACCTGTTCCACTCGGCCCCCTTGGGCCTCCATTAAGGGCGCGCTTTGGCGCTCATTGTCCTTAGGTCGGTCCAACTGGATATCCATTAAGAAGCGAGGTGGGGCCATGGTCTTTGTGGATGGTGTTTCCCTAACCTAACCTCGCTACAAAGCCCTGTAAAGGCTTTACGCCCCCATCCCCTTGGCCAATAAAGCTTCCAATTGGCTTAGCAGTTGGTCCCGGTCAAAGTGCTGGGCGGCGTATTGGCGACCAGCCTGGGCCATTGCTTGGCGAGCTTCTGGGGTGAGTTTTGAAAGCTCTAAAGCCCGCTTGGCCAGGGTTTCCGCATCCCCGGCGGGAGCCACCAACCCGGCGCCACTAGCCCTGACGCAGTCCGCCCCGGCGCCGTCCAATGCGGCTAAAATAGGGGCACCAAAGGCCATATAAGACTGTAATTTAGCGGGCAAGGTTAAGGCAAAAATCTCTTCTTTTTTGAGGCTGACCAACAACGCTCCGGCCTCTTTAAAATAAGCAGGCATCTGCGCTAAGGGCTTGCGGCCTAAAAGGTGGAAACAGGATTCCAAACCTCGCTTGTTCACCTCTTTTTGCACCCACTCGCTCAAGCGACCATCGCCGACAATCACCCAGTTGATCTCAAGATGCTCTTTTAGCCGCTCGGCTGCGTCTAGCAGCGTGGTAAAGCCCTGGGCCTCGCCGATATTGCCGGCGTATAAGATTTTAAACCCTTGAGGCAAGGCGGCTTGGTCTTCCTCGGTTAATTGTATGCTTGAGTCTTTAAAATCCTCCTCGGCCCATTGGGGGAAATAATGTATTTTTTCGGGGGGCTGTCCTTGGGCTTTAATGCGGGGGCGGAAGGCTTCGGAGCTAATCAAAATCTGGTCACAGCGGTTATAAATAAACCGCACCAACCGGTCCACTGCCCCTAAAATCAAAGGGTTTTTAATCCCCCCGGCCGCACTTAAAGACTCAGGCCAAAGGTCTTGCACCCAAAAATAAACCGGGGCTTGGGTTAACCACCGAACCATCGCCGACACCAAACCTACGGTCACCGGGCTGATTTCATAAACAAAGATAGCATCATAACGCTTCTTGCAGCCATAAAGCCCCCACAAGGAACCAAAAAAAGCGAAACTCAAATAATTAAGCGCCAGAGTTTTTGAGCCCGTCCCCCGCGCCACCAAAGGAGCCCGCAAGATCGGAATCCCCCGCCAAACCTCTTGGCCCCGCCCCAAAAAACTATACCCCTGATAATATGTACCCTCTTTACCATAATTCGGCTTGCCCGTCAGCACCTCCACCTCGTGCCCCCGCTCCACAAGCCCCAGCGCCAGATCGTTAATCCGAAAATTCTCCGGCCAAAAATACTGGGTGACGATGAGGATTTTCATAGAAACAAAAAGCTTTTACGGCAGGTTAGCCAGCGTTCGGCGGAGTTCGTTGATTTGATTGCCGCTAATATCGGGGGTTGAGATAGCGCAGTTTACTATCGCAGCGATCAGATCATCACTCAATGTGCAGATTAATTTCAATTTGTTCTCCAATTGTCGTTGCGACATGAGTCCTTGTTCAATTTCTTTATACTCCTCAAGCTGCACCCAAGAGTTTAGGTCTAAATAGCAACAACCCTTAGGCAGAAAAAAGTTGGGAAACCGGTCCGAACTTTGGCATCCAAAAACGGTTCCTCGATTTTTCTGCTTAGAGGTTATAAGAACCGTGATATAGGGAAATACCGTTCCATCATTTAAGACCAATAAAAACTTATTCCCAATTGAACCGTCGTGTTTGGGAAAATCTTTATTAAGCAGTAGGGTTCCAGGGGTCATTGATCAAAAAATTCCGCCCAAGCATTTTTGTTTTCATTTATGGTTTTTTCCATTTCTTCCGCCTCCTGTGACTTGAGCGCCAAAAGGTAGGGAATCTCTTGTTGTTTACGCCCCTCAACCTCCCATATCCTATGCCAAGGCTGGTTTTCCAGGTGGGTAGCCTCAATCATTTCTTGTGCGGCACTGTTTTGGTATTCTTCCGCTAAGGATTTTAAAATGCAAAGTTCCCGTTTCGAAAAAACACCTTCATTAAATTCGTGTTTTGGAACAAATTTAACCATTTCTTTATCATAGCCTGTGGGTATTTTTTCAATGGATAGGTGCTTACTCAGTTCCGTAGAACCTTGAGGTATTAATTCCGGGCTTAAGTCCGCCGGTACCGGTCCCATTTTCCAAGCGTAATAAGTCAGCCCAGTAACGCTTCGGCCTGTTTCTGAAAAATGCATAAAATCAAAAAAATACAATAGCTTAAATAGCTTCACCTTGCCACATTTATGGGTATTAGTGGCAAAATAGATTATTGCGTTAAAAAGCTTTTCTCGGGAGTGGTCGAGGATCATAGCGGTCCATTGGAAGTGATCATATGTTCAATTATACGTCCCCAAGACAAAGAATGCAATTAAAATACAAATCGACCCCCTACCCCTTCCCCCACACCACCTTATTGATAATCTTGGTGTAACTTAAGATGATTTTGACCACCTTGGTGGAGACGTTGCGGTCTTGGTAATCGGGGGGCAAGATGCTGCCTTCTTTGAACATTTGTGTCGCCGCCTCAATCGCTTCGATCATGCCGCCTGGGCTGATGCCACCGATGAGGATCGAGCCTTTGTCCAAGACTTCGGGCCGTTCGGTGCTGGTGCGGATCAAGACCGCTGGGAACTTAAGCATCGCCGATTCTTCCGATAAGGTCCCCGAATCCGAAAGCACGCAGAACGCTTTTTGTTGCAAATGGTTGTAATCAAAAAAACCAAAAGGCGGCAGGTTTTGGATCAAGGGATTTAGTGCCAAGCCCCTGGTTTCGATCCGTTTTTTTGTTCGCGGATGGGTCGAATAGATCACGGGCATTTGGTAGCGTTCGGCGACCGCGTTAAGGCTCGCTACCAACGACTCAAAGTTTTGAGGCAGGTCGATGTTTTCTTCGCGGTGGGCCGAAACTAAGATGTATCTTCCAGCAGTCAAACCCAATTCGCCTAGTGCCTCACTGGCGTCGATTTGAGGCTGGTATTGGGCCAAAACCTCGGCCATCGGGCTGCCGGTGACAAAGATATGTTCCTTGGCGAAACCTTCCGAAAGCAAGTAGCGGCGGCTGTGTTCCGTATAAGGGAGGTTGATGTCGGCGATATGGTCCACGATCTTGCGATTGATCTCTTCGGGCACGTTTTGATCAAAACAGCGGTTGCCCGCTTCCATATGAAAGATCGGGATCTTGAGCCGTTTCGCCGAGATCGCCGCCAGCGCCGAATTGGTATCGCCTAAGACCAACAAAGCATCGGGCCGTTCTGCGAGCAATATTTTGTAACTTAAGGCAATAATATTACCCATGGTCTCGCCCAAATCGGCACCCACCACTCCTAGATTGTGATCGGGCTTTCTAAGCTCCAATTCGTCGAAAAAAACATCATTTAACATTGGGTCCCAGTTTTGCCCGGTATGCACCAATACATGTTGGGTATATCGGTCCAATGCCTTGATACAAGCCGCCAGCCGAATAATCTCTGGGCGGGTGCCCAGTATGGTCATTACTTTCATTTTGGTTTTACCTTTGGATCCGTCAAAATAGAGGGGGGGTTCTCGGCAACCACCTCGGTTCCCGAGTGGTTTGAATAGGTTGGCCAAGTAGGCTGATAGGAAACGTCCGCTTGGTTGCCCCACTGGTCCCAGTTGGTTCTAGCGCCGCGAGCGAATAATTCTAAATAGGGCCCAGGGCTACAGGCTTCGACTAACGGATAAAATTCGTCTGGTTTTCTAGAATGTTCGCGCTTGCGCGTAGAAAGGATATTAACCTGACTGCGCCCAGGGTCTAAAGTCCTAACCTTTCCACGAATTCCAAACAAAACCAGTTCAGTAACGTTTCGGAAATAAAAACCCACCCCCCGGCCATCAGGCCCGCCGTCTTTGCGGATTTTATACCAGACCAAATTGGTCTTATATTGAAAGCCCCAAGCCTCCATCACCTCCAACCCTTCTTTAAGCAAGGCGTTGGGCACCCAGAGGTACAGATGGGCCTGTTTATTAAGACAGTTTGAAATAGGCATGCCCTTGATTTCCTTCAGTGTCATCGTCGCATACCGAGACAGTCGCCGGTGTTCGGGGGCCATTTTCCCAGTCCGGTTGGCAAATTGCCAGGGAGGATCGGCTAAAATGGTGGAATAAGTCTTCCCGGCAGTCGCCTGCAAAAAGTCTTGGGCCGCGCTGATAGAGCGATTCATAGGTTTCCAGGTAGGGGCGTGATTCCACATACTAAAATCGGACAACCTGCCCCGCCGCCTTCGATTTTGTGGGTCGGGCTGTCATAGCTGGTCTCATCTACTACCCCCTTGGTCTGAAATTCTTTTTCCTCCCAGCCGAGCTGGTACAAAGCCGAATCGATTGATCCTGAGATTTGTGACTTACTCCCGCCCCCCGTAGTTAGCCAACTTTTTTTGAAGCGGAAGTCGGTTAAAACCGTTAAAATTTCACCCCACTCGTGGGGAAAATCTTCTTTTAAAATAGCGCAACTAGGACGAAATTCATGCACCTCATAATGTTTGCGAATAAAGGCGGGCAAAAAATCGAGGGCCATCACAATTCTAAAAAATAGGTGTCGGGAGCTTCAGGGTTGAAGGGCTCACAGCTCCAGAAAAGGGTGACCAGTTCCTTGGTTTTGCTCGTGTTGGTGATCCGGTGGGTGTAGCCCGTAGGGATGTCCAAGACCTGGATTTGTTCGCCAGAGACCGGGTATTGGAGGATCTCTTCTTGATCGACCTGGCGAAACTCGATCAGGCCCTCGCCCTGGATTACAATAAATTTTTCCACCTTAGTATGGTGGAAATGGTTGCCCCTAGTGACACCGGGCTTGGTGGTGGAGACAAAGATCTGGCCAAAATGGGGCGATTTGACCACCTCGGCAAGGCTGCCCCTGGCGTCATTACGCATGGTCAAAGGGTATGAAAAGTCGCCGGGTTTAAGGTAGCTAACGTAAGTAGCGTATAACTTTTTAGTTAAAGGGTCGGCAAAGTCAGGTATAAATAGGTTTTTTCGGGACTCAACAAACCCTCGAAGTCGCTCGGCCAGATCGCCCAGGGTGATCTCATAGGTAGGGCCGCAGTGGTATTGGATTTGTTTGGGGAGGTAGTCTTTGAGGCGGCTAGAAAATTCCTCGGTTACGTCGTCCACGTACAATAACCCAATCTGGTGACTTTTGTCATGGATTTGGATCGGCAAGTCGTGAGCCAGATTGTGGCAGAAAGTCGCGGTTACCGAATTGTAATTGGGCCGACACCATTTCCCAAAAAGGTTGGTTAGCTGATAAATCAGCACCGGCCCCCTGGTTCGTTTATGGTAATTAATTAGCGCATGTTCGGCCGCTTTTTTGGAAAGCCCGTATAGGTTTTCCATCTCGGCTTGGGTGCTACTGGCAAAAAGCACGGGCGG
>MFNE01000019.1:10325-33639 GCA_001783695.1 Candidatus Lambdaproteobacteria bacterium RIFOXYD2_FULL_50_16 | reverse complement strand
GTGGTGTAGGATTTCTTCGGTCAGTCCTCGGTTGATTTGATCAAATTCTTGGTCAAATTGGGGGCGATTGACCCCGGCCAAATGGTAAACAAAGTCGGCCTGATCCAGCAGGACCCGCAAGTCATCAAGACTATTTTGGCGAGTAAAGGTGAGGACCTCCACCTCTTCGAGTGGAGCCCCAGCTTGGGCATGGAAACGCTTAGAAATGTTTTCTGAAGCAAAACGCCAACAAAGGTTACGGCCTAAAAAGCCCCCGGCGCCGGTGATTAGGACGCGCGCCACGTGGCTAATTGCTGGCGCACATAGTCCAGTCCTAAAAGTTCGGCCTTGATCTCTTCGTGGTTAAGTTGCTTGGTGTTGCTTGAGTTGTAGTCAGGCTCCTCGTTGAGTTCAGGTTCGCCGTCAGTAAAGTAGAGATTGTAATTCAGGTCCCTAGAATCGGCTGGGACCCGATAGTAATCGCCCAGGTCTTGGGCCCGCAAGAGTTCTTCGCGACCTAGTAGTGATTCATGCCGTTTTTCGCCGTGCCGGGTGCCGATGATTTTAATCGGATTTTTAGCCTCAAAGACCTCTAGCAGCGCCTTAGCCAAGGCTTCAATGGTGCAGGCCGGGGCTTTTTTAACAAAAATATCACCTTGATTGCCTTTTTCAAAAGCAAACAAAACCAACTCAATCGCTGCCGAAAGGGGCATCAGAAAGCGGGTCATGCTGGGGTCTGTCACGGTTAAAGGCTCGCCCGCTTTGATCTGGTTGATAAAATGGGGGATTACGCTGCCCCGGCTGGCCATTACGTTGCCATAGCGGGTGGCGCAGAGCGTGGTTTTGCCAGCAAAACGACTCTTGGCGACAATCACTTTTTCCATCATGGCCTTACTTATCCCCATGGCATTGAGTGGCGCGACTGCTTTGTCGGTCGAAAGCCCAATCACCCGATGTACCCCTTTGTTGATCGCCGCCGTGAGTACGTTATCGGTTCCAATCACGTTGGTTTTGACCGCTTCCATCGGGTGAAATTCACAGCTAGGCACCTGCTTAAGGGCGGCGGCATGAAATACAAAATCGACCCCGGTCATCGCCGTCTCAACTGCGGCTTGGTCGCGGACGTCGCCGATGTAAAACTTGACCTTTTCCTGGCCCAGCCTAGTCCTTAGGTCATGCTGTTTTTTTTCATCTCGAGAAAAGATACGAATCTCGCCCAATTCAGCGGACAAAAAACTTTCTAAGACGGCGGTGCCAAAGCTACCTGTGCCGCCAGTAATCAAGAGGGTTTTATCTTTAAACATGGTTAAGGGGGTAATAAGTTTACTTCTTGTTAACATCCAAAGCCCCGTTTAGGCAACCAAAAGGCCTGACTTGGTGGACAGGTTAGAGGGGGCTGGGTAAAAGTAGTCTGGAGCTAACCTCTTAAGGCGGTGATGAAAAAGAAGCTTTTAGTTTATTCAGACTGCATTTTGTATGGTGGATCGGAAAAGGTGCTAACCAACCTTTTTTTATATCCCCCGTTATTTGAACAGTTTGAAGTGAAATTTGCCTTCCGTGACCACGCTCGGTACTTGAGAGGATTTGAGGCCTTGGGGCTCAAGGTAGAGACCCTGCCCCTACCCATTAAAAGTTTCGAGGACAGGCAGTACCAAATCGCTGGCCAAAATCTTTCCTCTTGGGCCAAAAAGTTGGCCCTGGTGCCAAGTGTATTGGGGCAGGCTATCGGCGTCAACGAGGGGCCCAATCGGGCGGTTTTTTTAGACCTACTGCGCCGTGAAACCCCAGATGTGTTGTTTATTAACAACGGCGGTTATCCAGGCGCGGCTAGTTGCCTGACCGCTGCTATAGCCGCAAAAGCCGCTGGTGTGCCTCGGGTGCTGATGATGGTTAATAACCTTGCCACCAGACCCAAAGGGGCTGGCGAACTGCGCCGAGATATGGCCCTTGGAGATGCGGTGGACCATTGGGTGACCGCCTCTAAGGCGGCTGGGAAGAAGCTGATTGAAAACCGGGGGATCGACCCTAACCGCTGGATCGACATTCCCAATACCTTAGCCGAACAATCGCGGTTGCAGGTGATTAAATCAGGGCGGCTTCGAGAAGAGTTTGGATTTGACCCAAAAACCCTAATTTTAGGAAGCGCCGGGCATTTAACATCACGCAAGGGTTTCCACGTATTGCTCGAAGCCTTGGCCTTAGTTAAAAAAGAGCCCTTGGCGGTCCAACCGCAAGCGGTCATTTTTGGAGAGGGCGAAGAGCGGCCCCGCTTAGAAGCGATGATCAAAAACCTCGGACTAGAGGGCCAGGTCCACTTGCCCGGTCACCGAGCCGGACTCGAAAACTATCTGGCAGATTTGGACCTGTTTGTCTTGCCTTCGGTTGATTTCGAGGATTTTCCTTACGTTAATCTGGAGGCAATGTTACTTGGTAAACCCCTTTTAGGAACCCAGGTGGCAGGGATTCCTGAACAAATCGTACCCGGTTTTAACGGGTTAGTTGTGCCGCCGAACAGCCCTCAAGCTTTGGCCGAGGCGTTATTAAAACTCTTTGGCGACCTTAAAAAATTAAGGGGCATGGGTTTAGCGGGCAAAGAGCGATATTTCGCTCAATATGATTATCCGAAAATTATGGACCGGTTTTTGGCCCTGTTTGGGGGGGAAACATGATTTTGATTACGGGCGGGGCCGGGTATATTGGCAGCCATACCCACAAACTCTTGGCCTCTCAGGGCCGTCATTGTCGAATTTTTGACAATTTTTCGACGGGTCACAAGGACTTTGTTAAATGGGGTGAATTGGTCGAAGGGGATTTGCTAAATCCGGCCGATCTAAATCGCGCCTTTGTTGGCGGCCAGATTGAGGCGGTGATTCACTTTGCCGCCAAGGCTTACGTCGGCGAATCAATGGAAAACCCGGCTAAATATTATCAAAACAATGTAACCGGCACTTTAAATCTGCTGACCGCTATGCAGGCCCATGGGGTGGATAAAATTCTGTTTTCCTCGACCTGCGCGGTGTATGGAGTGCCGAACCAAGTCCCCATTACCGAGTCCGAAGTGCCCCGCCCGATCAACGTCTATGGCCGTACCAAGCGGATGATCGAACAGATATTAGAGGATTATAGCGATGCGTACCGCCTCAAATATACGGCGCTGCGTTATTTTAACGCGGCTGGGGCCGATCTGGATCTGGAAATAGGCGAGCGGCACCAACCAGAGACCCATGCCATCCCCTTGGCCATCGAAGCGGCAATGGGCCTGCGTCCCAGTTTCACCATCTTTGGGCAGGACTACCCCACCCCTGACGGCACCTGCATCCGCGATTACATCCACGTCGCCGACTTGGCTAGGGCTCACCAACTGGCATTAGACCGGCTATTGGCCGGGGGTGACTCGCTCAAGGTAAATCTGGGCTGCAACCAAGGGCTCTCGGTTTTAGAATTGGTACAGCAGGTCAAGGAGCTTTCTGGTCGTGATTTCAAAGTAGTCCAGGGCCAGCGCCGCCCGGGTGACCCGGCAGAACTGTGCGCTGACAACCAAATGGCTTCCCAAGAACTAGGCTGGAAGCCCCAATTCGAAGACCCTAGATCAATCATTAAGTCTGCTTGGGATTGGCACCAAAAGGAAAACCACTAGCCCGTATATTTCATGGCTGCTTACCTGCTTGCCCGCGTCCAAACCGAAGACCCGGCCCTACTCAAGGCCTACATGACCGCCGCTCCACCGATCGTGGCCAAATATGCGAGCCGGTTCCTCGCCCGCGGGGGCCAGACGGTTACCCTAGAGGGGCCTACCGAATTCCGCCGGTTGGTCATTATTGAATTTCCAAGTTTAGAACAGGCGCAGGCCTACTTCTTCTCGCCCGAGTACCAGGCAGTCAAAAAACTGCGCCATGGGGTGGCGGTGGCCGAATTTGTGGTGGTTGAAGGGATTTAGAGTTCTTTTAGTGCGGGGCCGATGATCTCCCAGCAGGTTTTTTTAGGGTCTGCCTTGGGGCTTTTCAGGTAGTGGTCCCGGTAGAATTGATAACTATTGGAGCGGTTCGCGAAATCTTTAAAATTAAAATATTCCAACTCTCTAGGATTTTCCAGATCGATCCGGCTGGCTTTAAGCAACCGAGACATAATCCCTACTAACCGGTTGGCTCCTTTTAGATCTACCAACAACAAGGGCCGGTCAAAAAGCACCGCGAGGCTGACGCTAGTGGAGGAATGGGCGACCACAATCTTCGCTTGGGCGACCTGCTCTAGGCTCTGGTGGTAAACCACTTCCCGGTCTCCCCATTCGTTTTGGTACTGCACCCGCGGGTGGGCAGCGATGATTACATTGAGTCCGGTTTGTTGCTCAATTCGGTTAAAGAGCTGGGTCATCTTTTCAAAATAGACCTCTGCCCCTGGCACTTCAGACAATCCCAAGACCCGCAATTTATCGGGATGGGAGACAAAGGCCTCGTCTAAAAAGACGGCTTTCTCTTTTACCTGAAGCCGCCCGCCTGCGCGCACAAAACGCAAAAATCGGTCATATTCCATGCTGTGAATGGGCACCACTAATTCCGGGTCATAGTGGTTACGGCGGCAATAATATTCGAGCGAATCATTGTCTAAGGAAAACACCTTTACCGGTTTTGGGTACAGGTGGGTGTGTTTTTTAGCCAAAAAAAGCACCCGGCTGCCGACAAAATCTTTGAGTTTGCGACTGGTTATCCCTTTGAGCCGCTGCGCTAAGCTGTAACCGATGCCGAGGGGTAGGGGAGCTACCGAGGGGATTACTAGTTTAAGGTTAGCTTTTTTAAACATCCGGTAGATGCGCTCCATACGAAAGGTCATCACCGAAAGCCCGGCAAAAAAATCGAGCAAAACCGTTCCTGGCTCCAAAGCGGCAATCGCCGCCTCTAGCTGGGGCCAAGCAGAAAAAACCAGATGGTCGCTAGGTCTAGGGCGCTCGCCAGTTACCAAGGGGTAAAACACCCATGCAGTGGTTTTAAAACCTTGTTCGGCCAATGGGTCCAGTCCGTATTTAAATCGGTCGTCTGGGCCTAAGTCGCTATAAAAAATAAAGATTAGATTTTTAGTCAAGGGTCACTTGTGGATTTTGTTGACCTGCTCTTCCACCATCAATCCGCGCTCAAACCGAAACACACGGTCACAGTTTTCGATGGTAGAAAGCCGGTGGGCGACAATAATAATGGTTTTTTTGTGGGCCAAGGCCTCTATTGATTTGGTGATCTCGCGCTCGGTATCTTGATCTAAGGCGCTGGTGGCTTCGTCAAAAACCAAGACCTCTGGGTTGTGATACAGGGCACGGGCGATGCCGATGCGTTGGCGCTGGCCGCCAGAGAGTTTGTCGCCCATCTCGCCAACGGGGGTATCTAGTCCGTGAGGGAGATCTTTAACAAATTGGTCCAATTGGGCCATCTGCAAGGCTTCCCAAATTCGCTGGTCTTCGATGATCCCGTCTTCGATCCCGTAAGCCACGTTGGCGCGGATGCTGTCGTCAATCAGATAGATATTCTGCGGCACAAAACCAATCTCTGACTGCCAGCGCCCCAGATTCTCCTGAATGTCCTTCCCGCCCACCTTTATTCGTCCGGCGCTGGGAGTCAAAAGCCCGAGTAACAGGTTTAACAAAGTGGACTTACCCGAACCAGAGGGCCCAATGATCCCGACCGATTCAAAGCGACCTATGGATAGATTAACCTGATTAAGCGCCGGGTTTTCTGCTTGGGGGTAGGTAAAACACAGGGCTTCGATTTCAATCGTCCCTTCGTAACGAGCCGATTGGTCTGCAATCCGGTTGGTCTTGACTTGCCCAGCCGCCAATGCTTGGTCTAGGCTATCGGTCACCGTGACCAGGGCCTGGGAGGCCATTTTAAGGCTTAACATGGCCGCTAAAATCCGGTTGGTTGCGGGAACCAGTCTAAAAGCAGCCGCCCCAAATAGGGCCAGCGTCGGGAATATCTCGCTAGAACCCCCGCCTTGAAGTACTAGTACCATAATTATCAACATCAAGCCCCCAACGGTCAAGCCCTCTAAAAACAAACGAGGCGCTTGACCCATCAACATCTCAAAAATCTGGATGTCTGAAAGGCGATGGTAATTCTTGCGGGTGCGGCTGACAAAATATTCTTCGGCGTCATAAATCTTAGCCTCTTTAATCCCATGTAAACCTTGGTAAAACCAGCGATAAAGCTGCTGCTCCGCCTCAATTCTCAGTTTCCCATAAAGCCGGGCTCGCACCCGAAGAGGCCGGTAGATCAGGGTCCCCAACCCACCAATCACCACCAGCCCAGCCAAGGTGGCCCAAGGGCGCATGATTAGCAAAAAACCGCAAATCCCCGCAGTAATCAAGATCTCAGAAATCAGCAACATCATCTGCCCAATAGAACGGCTAAAGACTAGTGGGGTGCGGTCTTTGAGATTGGCGACTAGATCAGAGCTGTGGGTGTCGAGGTGGAACAAAAAATTGGCGAACAGGTATTTTTCTAATAGCCTGGTCGAGAAATTGGCGGCATTTACAAATTGGAAGTTTAGGCTAAAACGAAGAAAAACAAAGACCGTTAGGTTTTTGATGATCACAAAAACCAAAAGCACCCCGGCCATCAGGGCCAATACCTGGGCCTCGCCGTTTAGGCCCAGTTTAGCTATTACCAGTTTAAGTCCGCCAAAGCGGTCGATTGAACTGGGATCGGCTACGTAAGAAATAAAAGGCAAGATGAGGCCCACATTGGTCGTTTCCAACCCGGCGGTAAGTATCATGCCTAAAAGTAGCCACTTGACCTTCTTTTTTTCGACCTCTGGCAAAAAGCGGCCTAATCTTTTTAGGTAGTCTCTGGCTTGTGGCGAAAGCAGACCTTCAAAAATCATTGGAGCCCCTTGGTCTGGAGCGCCGCCGCTGCGACCTCCCAGTTTTGCCCATCGAAATGAGTGACCGGCCATAAGGGGCTTAATTCGTTAAAGCGGTCTAAACTACGGGCGTTTAGGGTGACTAGATGGGGAGCAAGCCTAGAATGCCCATAAACTGCGATTCCGCAAACCGGGCAGAAGAAGTGCCGCGCTTTTTTGGTGCCAAAACGGTATTCCGTAAGGTGGGCTTTTCCTTTGAGAAACTCTACTTTGGAAGGGTCTAGCCTTAGGTGTAACGCCCCTTTTTTGGTGCAAATCGAGCAATTACACAAAACCAGCCTGGGTTCTTCGACCTCAGCTCGGTATCGTAAATTTCCGCAGTGGCAACCGCCTTCGAGGAGCATGAGTAGGGATTGGGTAAGGGTGTTTTAATGTTTAACTCGGATCAGCTTAGCGGCTTTAAGGCCGCTAAGTCTAGTTGGCGAGATAAAATTCCAAGCCCTTAATTAAATAAATAATTCTGGATACTTAGAGATAAACCCAGGCGAGATCGGGTTGAGGTTCGAGCGGGCTGGGTGTCCTTGGGGAAAGAGGTCCCGCGCCTTTTCAATCAGTTGCACTTCAGCGGGCTCAAAGCCCCCCTCGGACGATATCCAGCGCAATAATTCTTTGGTCGCAAGCAACATCTCCTCTGGGCTGTTGTCCAAATAGTCGTATCCCGCTCGGTTAAATAGGGTGCCGTTGCCTTCTAAGGCCAACCCTTTTTCGATTATCTCCCGGTAGGGTACGGGTTCGCGAGAATCAAAACGGCAAACCCGTTTAGGCAGGGACATCTGTTTTTTGCCAAAAGGCAAAAAGCCAAAGGGTACGCAGTCGAGTTGTAACCTAGGGGTATCAAACAAGTTGGTTACGTCCGCCATCCCCGAAGCACTGCCCACAAACAACCGCGCTTTGGCCGCCAGATAGATATCCATAAACGGGGTGCGAAACCGGTTCGAATAGTCCAGATAGTTTGGATGATCAAAGAGAAAGGGCTGGGTAATATGGGTGCCCATCCGAAGCACCACCGCCCCTTGATCAATCAAATGGGTGATCAAAGGCCGAAAGGATTCGATTTTAGAGTTGCGACAAAGGTGACAGTCCCAGTTCTCTTTGGGTAAGGTCTGGGTCAGGTACCCTGAATCACGAGCAAAAACCAAGGCGATCCAGTTTTTATTAGGGTCAATCCCCATCTTGGCCAGTTCTTTTTGACCCAAAGCCTCTTCGGCGTCGGTAAATTTAAGACTAGGTGCAGCTTGGTTAAATTCGGCCCACTCGGTACTCGACATCGGCAAAGGGGGGAAGAATGGGGTCTTTTCTAGTATCCATCCACTTAAGTTTAAAAACCCCCGCAATACCGTTGATTCGCTGATGTTTAAGTGCCGCTTCCACATCTCTAACAAGGGTCGGTTGGCCACAAAGCTGGAATCGGTGACAAAAACATGGCGAACCCCTTTCTCTGGGCCTCCTTGCAGTTGTTGGCGACGAAGGAAAAGGTCGATGTTTAGTGCCAAGTGGCCGATCCGCATCACGTGAATCTTACTAATCCGCCACTTAAAAAAGGGTTCGAAAAAATCGAGCCAAAACAGTACAAATAACCCCAGGGGGCCGCCAATCAGCCGAGAAGCCAAAAGAAAACAACCTCGCCGCCAGAGCCAGAGCAAAATAATGCGTTGTTCTGCCTTGGTTTTTTTTAAAAAACGGGGGATCCGCTGGATTGGATTCATAGACCTTTGGGTTTTGGTGGTTCAGCATACTGGCCACCCAGATTTTTGTCACCCGTTTTGCCCCATTTCAACGGCGGATTTTGCCGAATTTGACCAAAAGAGAAGTTGTGTTCTCAAAAAAAAATGGTACACTGGTTCCACAGAGAGAATTTTCACGTTTATCGTTTAGAATAAAACCAAAATATTGCCATGACGCCACAGGACCGAAGCCAACGTTTACTCGAACGGATCAACAAAGAAGTCAACCTCACCTTTACCAAAGGGGCGTTGGTAACCTTATATTTGGCAGTAGGGGCCTTTTTCTTGGTGGCTACCCTAGACTACTTAGGGAACATTACCGGGATGAAGGTCGTTTTGATCTGGATTGTTTTTTGCGCTATATTAAGTCTGGCAGGCTATATTTTGGGCAAAAGAGAGATAATAAAAAGCGGCTGGATTCAGTACTCCCTGGTTTCTGCCTTTGTCTCTACCCCTTCGATCCCGTTGTTAGTCGCTGAATTCACCATCCCCTGGGGCACAGCCAGCTACATCACCGGCCCTCCGACCTACCTCTACTTCGTGGCGATTTTATTGACCGGCAGTTATTACAATCGCCGCCTTTCGACCTTTGCGGGAGCCTTGGCTGGAGCGGAATATTTTGGGCTTTATCTAATCGCTTACCCCAAACTGATGCAATTGGAGCTGCCTGACCCATTAATGGCCCAAGATATGACCGCGCCGATGTGGTATTTCCTTAAAGCGGTTATGATGTTGATCGCGGGGATGATCATTGGGTTTTTATCAGACAATTCGCTCAAGCAGTTAGAGGGTTTTTTAAAAGAAGAGGAAGAAAAGGAACGGATCGACCGACTTTTTGGTCAGTATGTTGCCCCGGCTATTAAAGACCGAATCGTGGCTGAACAAATGGGCACCAAGGGGGAGTCAAAAGAGGTGGTAGTTTTATTTGCCGACATTCGTGACTTCACTGGCTTTTGCGAAACCCATCAACCGCAGCAAGTGGTCGATCAACTCAACGAATATTTTGACGCGATGGTAGGGGTGATCACCGTTTCCGGCGGAGTGGTGGACAAGTTTATTGGCGATGCTATTATGGCCAACTTTGGGGGGCTGTACGACCTTAAAAACCGTTGCGCCGCAGCCTTTGATGCTTCTCAAAAAATGCGTGATGCTTTGGTTAAACTCAATCAGTTTTGGGCCCAACAAGGCAAACAGCAATTTCGCATTGGAATAGGGTTGCACCAGGGCTATGTTTTGCAAGGCCCTTTAGGTAGCCAACAACGCCGAGAATACACCTTAATTGGGGATACGGTAAACATTGCCGCGCGTTTAGAGTCTTTGACCAAAGAGTTAAAAAACCCGCTTTTGATCTCAGAAGAGGTCTATAATGACCTGACCACGGCCCAACGGGCCCAAATGGAACCTTTAGGTTCCAAACAGGTTAAAGGTAAAAAGGATGGAGTCTGGATTTATGGACTTAAACAAACCTCTACCTCCGAAGAGCCACTTAAAGTTAGCTAGCGGCCTCGGTAAGGGAGTTCCGACTTTTTGACCTCAACCCCAGTAAAGCCCAACTTGGCCAGATAGGTTTTTAAGACCTCTGGGTCGGTCAGGTTGGTTGGACCGATGGTTACTTGGGCCATCAACGGGCGGCCTTTAAATTCAGATGGGAAATCAAAGGGGTAAAAGGGAATCAAACGGTTTTTAGAGAATCGGTAGTCGATCGGTAGTTTCGATTCTTGTCCTTCCTCTTTGACGTTAAGCAACATAAACCGCAATTCCCGCTCTTCAGCGTAACAAGCGTGTTTGTGTAAAACGTTAGAGAGTCGCATGGCAAAGGCGAAGTCTTGGGGTGTGATCTGACCCTCTAACAAGTCTTGTAGTTCACTTTCCACATAACTTTCAAGTCGGTTATCCCCATATTTAACGGGGAGTTTATAGACCAATTCGCCAAAGCGCTGGTTTAGTAATTCATGAATCGCTTGCGCGTCAAACCCGATGGAATACCCTTTCCCGTCTGCCCCATAGGCCCGCCACTGGCCCAAAATATCGCCGTTTTCACTAAAACTACAGATCAGGGCATTGAGCCGGTCCGCATTGAGCACCTCAATCGCCGGCGCCAATTCCTTCACCAATCCCTTCTGCCGCTGGATTCCCTTTAGTTGTTTGATTACTAATTCCAATTCGCTGGGATCATTCATGTATAAGGCACTAGAAAACCACAAAATTCGGTTTCTAGTAATCGAATCAAACGCCTCAATCGGGCAATAATGATGAACGATTTCGGGGGTCATGTTTGGCTCAAGGCGACCGCTCCGCTGAAGCGGAGGAATTGGTTTTGGGCGACCTTTTGGAATAGTTCTAGGAGGGGTGGGCAGACGGGGTGGCTGGTTTGGAATTTGGGGGAAGTGAGTGATCCCGAAAGCACCTCTTCGTCAGTAAACAGTCCTAGATCCGCTCCTTCATGTAGGATCAAGGCCCCTAAATCTATTTTCATTTCAATTAAAAAACAGTTTAGTAACCACTTCGGGTGCTCGAAATCAGCCAGCTTCCAGAGGATGCTGGGAACCAACTCCAATTCCTCTTTGAGCTCGCGCATCATGGCGTTTTGCTGCCCTTCGCCGGGCTTGAGTCCGCCTCCGAACAACCCCCAATGGCCGGGGTAGTCGATCGGCTTGTCCCCATCGCGCAGTTGCCAGAGGGTTTTGCCCTCTGGGCTCCTGATGACGGCTACCGCCGCGACGGTCTTCTCCATATCCAGCCCTTAGCGCGGATCAAATAAAATTGATATGCTGCGGCGGGGTGCCGGTGGGGTCTTTGAGGGGGCGCTGGCCTTTTCGGTATTGATCAAGGGTTTCGTTGACCTTGTGTTGCAGGCACAGGGTCCCACACATCTTTTGGGCGTTAAAGTGGGGGCTCGCTAGGTGGTTCATCACCTCCCAGTAGCGGTCAGAATGATAGATGTCTTTAAAGCGGGTTTCTACAATGTTGCCAATATGGAACTTTTTGTATTTTTCGTTAAACAGCATCCCACAAGGGGCCACCAAGCCCGAGCCCGAAAGCTGGATCATAAAGGGGGGGCCGTAGCAGCGTTGGTAGCTGCGTTTGCCTTCGTCTTTGATTTTAGACCACTTGACCTGGACCGAATAACCCTCGTCTGAAAGGGCCTCCGCTTGTTCAAGCTTGCCATACATCCGCTCGTAGCCGCCATAGTCCACACCTAGGCTTCCTTCTTCGGAGTCGGAGCAGTGCTTGATAATTAAATAATCAGGCCGCAATTCCTTGCCTAATAGGGCTAGGGGCAGGATCTGGTCTTCATATTCAGGCATTAAAACCATCTGCAAGCCAATGGTCACCTCTAGGCCCCGCTGGCGTTTGATGTCGGCCATGTCTTTGATATTTTGGCAGACCCGATCGAACCATTCGGGCTTAACCCCCATGATCTCGGCGAAGCGGTCCCGCTCCCCGGCAGAGATGTTGACCCGCAGGTAAGTCAGGTGGGGCAATAGTTCTTCGAGCTTGCGTTTGGTGAAGACATAACCGTTAGTACCCACCGCCATCGACAGACCCAAGGAGGCACCGTATTTAACCGTGTCCATAAAGACCGGGCTGATGGTCGATTCCCCGTCTGAAACCAGACTAATCCCCTTAACCCCAATCTCAGCGCAGTCCTCTAAAAACTCGTAGATCACCTTCTGGTCGATCCGCTGGCGGTCGTTTTCTTGGAGCATGGCGTAACAAAACCCACAGGCAAAGTTACAGGCGCGGGTCAGGGCCATGTCGATGGTAATCGGTGGCACCTTCTCGCCCCGTTCCCAGGCGCGAACCCGGTCTAAATGCCAATCCAGCTTGGTGCCGTCTAAGATTAGCTGGCCTTTGTCCGCTTTTTGGTTCATTCGTTCTCCTGGGTCTTGCGCCGTTTGCTGTTTTTGTCTTCTAGTTCCTGCACATAAAGGTGCAGGTTTTCTTCTAAATGTTTGTCTAGGTGCCGTTCCAGTTGCAACAACAACTGGGCCTTTTGGTCCCGGCCAAACTCCACTTCCGAAGCCAAGGTCACCCGGCCTTTTTCATCGAGGCTCAAGACCTCAAAGAGCTTGGGGTTGAGTTTACGGTCTTTTAGAAACTGGTCCAAGCTTTCTTGTAATCGCTGCTTTCGGCCCGCCCCGTCTAGGGCTTGCCAAGCGTTGCTGTAGGCTTTGACAAAAAAGTTGATGGTTTGGTCGTAGCCAGTGCGTTTGCGGAAGTCGGAAAGCAAGCCTCGCAAGAGTTCTAAAGGCAACCCAAAAGCAGGCTCGACCTTTTCGGGGATCACAATCCCTGCCGCTGGGCGGCGTAGCCGTTCGTCACGCAGATAGTCCTCCAGCCTAAGCACCCCATGGTCTGCCGCCTCCAGCAAAGACAGTCCCAAGATCACTTGGCAGCAGGCGTTCATCATCCCCACCTCTAAGGGCCCTTCGGCCCCTTGCCATTTGGCTTGCTGAATGATTTTGCGCTGGGGCTCAACCAAGACCGACAGGCCGACCCCTTTGATGGTGCAATGGACCAGTTCCAAACCCTCTTGGGCGCTTAGTTCGCCTGCTTGGCTAGGGCCTTGGTAGGCTTGGCGCAGGGCGGCGACGTAGGCGGCGTGGAGGTTGTGAAAGGCGGCCCCTTCGGTCAGGCCGTTTACCTGCAAGCGGTAGCCCGTCGCGGTGGGTTCTAGGTTCACCGTGCCTAAAGCGACCAATTCCTCTTGGAGCCGGGCGAGGTCGATCTCTTGGGCGGTTTCGGTCGTGAGATCCAGTTCCATCTGGTTATACCCGGTCTCCTGGACCGCTTCGACCAGGTTTAAAATGGAACTCACCCCGTCTTCGTCGGGGACCCAGAGGTCTAAAAACTCGCCTTGGGCGTTGAATCCGCGCAGCACCGTATTGAGGCTGTCCCAATAGGCGGCGACCATTTCTTCGTAATTCAGGGTGATTTTGTCCATGTGCTAAAGCCTAAGGTAACCGGCCTGATCGCTCTTAAGCCATTGATCGGTCATGGTTAAAAAATCTTTTTGAGTCCAGGAATCGTCGGCGTAGGGGTCGTAAACCTTCATGCCAATCATCTCCATGATCTGCACGTCCTGCTCGCCGCAGGTGTGGCTGTGGCCGAGGTTGTCAAAATAGTTGTTGACCCCGGTGGAGATAAATTTAACGTTTTGTTTTTGCAGGATCACATCGTTGCGGATCTGCTCAATCGAGCGGAAGGCTAGGAAGTTAACAATCGAGTAAACAATCGGGAGCAATCCGGTCATGGCCATGCCCGCCGCAATGCCCACCGTGCCTTGCTCCATCATCCCCATATTATAGCAGCGCTTCGGAAATTCCTTAGCGAAGTCTTCGACCACCCCAAAACCCATATCGCAAACTAACAAATGAATCCGTTCGTCCTCGCGGGCAGCCGCCAATAAAGGTTCGGCGATGTCTTTGCGGAATTTGTTGCCTCTATTCATAACGCACCCCTTGGGCCATGTCCTCTTCGGTGGGGAGGCGGAAGTGGAACTTGGCCACGTTTTCCATCGCCTTGACCCCGTACCCCTTAATACACTTGGCTAACATCACTTGTGGGCGGTCCATGCCCCCCCTTTTCCAGCGCTCGAAGATCTCGACTAAGGCTTCGATATGGTGCCCGTCAACACGCTCCACATGGGTCCCGAAGGCCTCGAATTTGTGGTGTAAATCTTCGGTCACGTCCCGGTCGGTCAACACGTTTTGCAAGAAATCCATCGCCTGCAAGCCGTTGTTGTCGATCACGATCACTAGGTTATTGAGCTTAAATTTAGCGGCAAACTGGACCGCTTCCCAGTTGCTACCTTCTTGCATTTCGCCGTCGCCCACCACGCAGTAAACCCGCGCTTGGATCCCCTGGACCTTGAGCCCATAAGCCATGCCCGCAGCCATCGGCAACCCGTGACCCAAGGAACCGCAACCGGCCTCTAGGCCATGTTTAAGGCTCATCTCGGCGCAACCGGCCAAAAAGCTGTTTTTGTAAAACCCGTCCCAATCGGCCCGCGCAATATAACCGAGGTCACTCAAAATCGAGTAAAGCGCATATCCGCCATGGGCCTTGGACAAAATCAACCGGTCCCTTTTGGGGTCTAAAGGGTCACCGGTGTGGTTCAGCGAGTGGTAGTAAAGGGCAATCAGGTAATCCACCGAAGAAAGCGAGGGGGCAATATGCCCTGCCCCGTTGCGGACGCTGACCTCGACCACATCCTTGCGGATTCGGTCGGCCTGGGCCTTGAGCTCAATTGGGTTGAGCCTAGGGTTGGGTTTTGAATTCATGGTCCCTTATTGGTGGGGTTGCAATAGGTTAGAATAGCTTGGGACTCCAACCCCGTCAAGGGCTCCCCTGCCCCAACTGGGCGAGGGTGACCTGTTCAAACAGGTTTTGGAAAAAGGCCCGGTTGTCCATTTCATAATACTCAAAGTCCCCACCCATGCGGCTGAAAGACTTGCAGAACCGTAGGTAATAAGCAGGATGTTTGTTAGGGGGTTCGCCGTCTTTTTTCCAATCCCAAGTCCCAGGCTGCATGTCCACCACAGCTAGGTGAAAATCGTTTAAAGGGCGATCTTCCTGAATGGCTAAGTTGCGGGCCATTGAGAGGGCCTTTTCTAAGATCATCGGGCTCATCACCGCCGAGCCCACCGAGAGATACACCCCGCCTTCCAACCGGCCCACCGAATCAGCAAAGGTCAGAAAATCGCTGGTCGCCGCTTGGCCCAGCGAGCCGCCGTGGTTGGCCGGGTGAGAATAAATGATGTCATAGCCGATCCCTGGGCAGATCGAAAGGGGAATCCCCAGTTGGTAGGCTTGGTAAAGCAGGCTGTGTTCCCGCCCAGGATGAGGCAGTTCGATCACCCCCGGTTTGAGTCCTAGCCCGGTAATTACTTCAAATAAAGCGGCTTTGGCAGCCAGATGGGCACCTTGCCCGCCCATCGCTTGGCCAATCTGGGACTTAAGTTCATCTAAAGAGGGGACCACCAGCCGCTCTTCGGCCATCATCTTGCCCAAGGATTGCCCATAACCCAAACCCTCGGTGGCCCCAAGGGCTAGCGCCAGATTTTGGTAAAGCCCGGTTTCCTCCCAGATACCAAACTGGCCCTCGTCCAGGTAGCGGCCCACATCTTCGGTGGTGCGGCCATGAAAGGCTAGTTCCCAATCGTGAATCCCGCCCGCCCCGTTGGTCGTTAATTGGTCGATCAACCCTCGCTTCATCATATCGATGATCAAAGGGGACATGCCGTTTCGAAAGAGGTGCGCTCCATAGGTCAAGAGATTGGCTCCGCCCCGTGCTTTGGCCGCCAACATCTTTTGGGCGATTACCTGGAGTCGGTCCCTATCAGCTTGGGTGATCTCGGGAGGCAGGTCTTTTGCAAACCGCAAGACCGATGCATCCGCTTTAGACACTCTCTGCGCCAAAGGCTTGATTAAAAGTCTTTGGCGATCAAGTTGTGGGTAGGGAGCGGGCATCTTTACCTTAAATAAAGTTAACGTGCGCCGCTGGGTGTTTAAGTTCCCAGAGGTATTTGTTGACCTTGTCCATCCGGCAGTTGACTCGGCAATTACTGACGTCCAATTCGTTTTGCACCCAAGCCAAGGCGTCTAGGCGTTTTTTGGAATTCCAAATCTCTTCAAAGCTCTGCTCGTTGATGTTGCCGTAGAGGAAACGCTCCTTAAAATCAGGGCTTTCCATATACATCGAACAACCCCAAATGTTGCCGCCCGCATCCATGTAAGACCAGAAAGGCAGGGCCAGACAGGCGCCGTATTCGTGGGCCTTGTGGTCCCAAGTGGCCATGGTTTCGCGGCGATAAATCACGCTGAAGCCATCACCAGAGACCGCCTGAAGGTCTAAGGAGAGCTTGTCTAGGTTGTCGTAGGTGACATTTTCGTAGAGGTGGGTTTTGGATAAAGGGTGCTGCGAATAAGGCTTGATCACTAAATAATCCATACCAATCTTTTTGGCCAACTTGGCCAAGTCCACCGCCTCGTGTTGGTTTTCTGGGAGCAAAAGCAGCTGCATCCCCAAGGCACAATCGAGCTTGTTTTTGCGTTTGAGTTCGCCACAGTAAGCCATGTTGGTGATAACCGTATCATAGTCGGCGGGCTTGGAGCGGTGGATCTTGGCGTAGGTTTCTTTGGTGGAACCGTTAATCGAAACCTTGATCCAGCTAGTCACCGGCATAATCGCCTCGGCCACGTCTTGGTCGATCTTGGTGGCGTTGGTGGTAAAGGCATTGTCGATCCCATAAGCCTTGGCGGCCTGGGTAATCTCGACCATGTCTGGATGGAGGAAGGGTTCACCCTCGCCTGCATACATCACCGATTTGAGCCCTAGCCCAGCCATCTCTTTGAGCCGCGCTTTTAAGATAGCCGTGTCTAGGTTGCGCTTCTCATAGCCCATAAAGTCCAGCGCGCAATAGGTGCAGCGATGGTTACAGCCGCCGGTGGGCGAGATCTCCATGTAGAGCGGATAGACGTTTTTCCCCTGAATCCAGTCGCTGACTCGGGTTGGGTGGAACAACAATTTGTGAGAGTCAATTCGATATTTGTCGGTCATCACCTAGCCTTGGTCTTGGATTAGGGTTCCAATGTAGTGAGTTTGGGTAAACCCGTCCGCAAAGGGGTTCACCAAAAGCAAAAAAAACCTCCTAACGATTCAGGAGGGCGATCACAAACTTATCAAACAACATCTTTTCTAAGCCGTATGGCTGGCTGGCCGCTTGCCGGGCTAGGGTGCCAATCGCTTGGCAGAGTAACAACACCCCGTCTTCATGCACCCCCAGCGCTTTTAAGGGGGCGGCTAAGGCGAAGCTGGCGGACAACCAATCAATAGGTAGGTTTTGGGGCGAATCAGCGACCAACGGGGCTAAGCTTTTAGCGCCGTTTTTACCAATTTGAGTGAGGCCACCTTGTTTGTCGCTCAAGCTTAAAGCTGGGCCCGACTTAAAGCCGCCCGCCCCTTTGGCCCACCGCTCTGCGTCTTTGGCAAAGAGGCGCTGGGCCCCGGCCAGATAATCAACCTTAACGTAATCAGCCAGTGCTTGGTGGGCTAATTCGGCCTTGGGCTGGCCTAAAAGGAGTGCCAAAAACTTAGCCTTCTGCCCCAACTTCGCCCGCACCTTGGGGCTTAAGACTCCACCGTTATTATCAAATGCCAAAACTAAATCATAATCGCCCAGCTTTTTTTCTAATTTCGCCAAAATCTTTTCCTCGACCTTGGGATCAGGGGTAAAGGGGGTTTGGTGGCGGGCGGAGAAACGTTTAAAGCCAGTCGCTTGATCAAAATAGCTGCGCCTAGTGGGGTAGTTCAGGCCGGGTTCGACAATCAAATCCGCAAAAACCGAAGCAGGTATTAAGGGGCCTATTAAACTTTGGTCTTCGGTGCTGACCGACAAAAAGTCCACTAACTCGCAAAATTCTTTAAGTGTTATCAATCCCAACAGCGCCCCGCTGGGCTGGATAAAGGCGCGGCGCAGTTTGGCGTGGCCGCCTTCGACGAGGCATTGTTCGGCTAGTTCAAAGTCGCCTAACACCAAGATCTTCAGACCCTTGATTTTATCAACCAAGGCCAAAAGGTCAGTCGCCTTGGTTGTTTGGGAAAGCTCGGCCAAGAAGGGTTTGGCGGCTTCTGAAAAAACGTCGAAATGGTTGTTTAGCAGTTTGGATGAAGAAAAAACGATGTCGTCGGTGAAGGCCATTTGGCCACCTAAGGACTCGATCTTGGCTTTTTCCTGATCCAAACGGCCGGTGACGTCTTTTTTCTTTAGGTATTCATTGCCTTTGGCGTAGATATTGGGGCGGATGATTTCTAAGGTTTCTAGCGCGGTGGGCCACTGGTTGATACCCACATAATCGACAAATTCCAGGTTGGCGATGGCCTCGGCTCGTTGGTTTTCATTAAAAACCGGGCGCCCAGGGCCTTTGGCGATAAAGCGGTCGGGGGTCAAGGTGACCACCAAAATATCACCTAGCCGTTTGGCCGCCTTAAAATACCGGGTATGCCCGAAGTGCAAGAGATCAAATTCGCCATGGCAATGCACCACCCGCCGGTTGCCCCGGTTACTTAATGCTTGGCCAATCTCTTCGATTGACTGAATCTTGTCTTCGACGCTCATCCGCTAATTGGGATTGTTTAGGGAGAGCCAACGCATCAGCATATGGCCAACAATCTGTTGCAGGTCTTCGGCGATTTGCATGTTATTGATTGCGTAGTGCAAAGCGTGGTCGGCCAACTCTTTGGCCTTGCCACCTGAAAAACCCAAAACCGCGTAGGACTCGATCCCCATTTCCTTGGCGGTCTCGATGGCCTTGACGATGTTGGGGCTGTTGCCCGAGCCAGAAAACACAATCAAGGTGTCGCCCTGGTTGCCTAAAACCTTGAGCTGTAGCGAAAAAATACTGTCGTATCCTTCGTCGTTTGCTAAACAGGTATTAACCGCTTGGTTTGAGGGCAGCGCGTTGACCCGAAGGCCAATCCCCTTCTTTTTATCGACCCCGTAAATCAGATCGTTCGCCAAGTGAATCGCATTCGCCGCCGAGCCCCCGTTGCCACACAAAAACACTTGATTGCCGCTTTTCCAGTTAGATTGCAGCCTCTTAGCCAGCACCGCTACGGTCTCGTAGTTCGTCTCCTCTAAGGTTTTGGCCAACAACTGATTGTAATCACGAAAAAAATTCAAGTCCATCGATCACACAGGTTCGGGGTTGGTATTGCTTCGTTTCTAGCCCAAATAAGGCCCTTCTGTATAGGGAAAAAATCGGGGATTTTTAGCGGAAATGCTGATCAAATTCTTCGTTAGCCCGGTTGTATTCGTCCAACTGGCCGATGTCGGTCCAGTATTCGCGGATCGGAAAAGCCAAAGCTTTTTCCCCTTTTGCCAGCATGGCCTCAAAAAGCGTGGGCATGTCGTAAAATTCCCCTTTGGGGATTTGAGAAATCGCTTCCGGCGAGAGGGCGTAAATCCCGGCGTTTACAAAATAGCGATGGACCGGTTTTTCGTCGATCCCACTGATCTGCAACTCGTCTTTTTCCTTTAAATTAACCACTCCATAAGGGACTTGAACATCGTACTCTTTCACCCCCATTACTGCTTTCGCCTGATATTTATTAATAAATTCAATAAGATGATGGAAGTTGGCTTTGGTCAGGAGGTCACCGTTCATGACCACCACCGGCTCGGTCGGGGTTTCGGGCAAAAGGCTTAGCGCCCCAGCAGTGCCCAACCTTTGTTCTTCCTCTACATAACCAATCTGAACCCCAAAATTACTGCCATCGCCAAAATAATCTTTGATTTGCTGGCCTTGGAAATTGACGGTTAAATAAAACCGGCTAAACCCAAACTCAATAAATTGTTTGATAATGGTTTCCAAAATTGGCCTTCCGCCAACGGGCAACAGGGGCTTTGGACAATCGTTGGTCAAGGGACGCAGTCGGGTACCTAGCCCGCCAACCATCAAAACCACTAGATTGTTTTTTTTGTTAGGGCGGATCAACTCGCGGCGGACCCTTAATCCTCGGATGTGTCCTTGTTTGTCAAGCAAGGGGATATGGCGAATATTCCCCGAAACCAGTGCTTTGAGGGCGTCATCTTCGGTGCCCAAAGGGGCGGAAGTGGGGCTGGTGCACATCGCTTCGGCCACTGAATCACTAAGGCCCACCCCGCGAATCATCGCGCGGCGGATATCGCCGTCGGTCAAGGTGCCTAAAAGCCGCCCGGCCTCGTCGGCAATCAAGGTAATGGCTGCGTCCGAAGCTTCCAAAACCCGAATCGCCTCTTTAAGGCTAACTTGGGGGCCAACAATGGTTTTTTTATAATCTTCCATGTCCAAGAGAATAACTGGCGGACTGGGTTTTGGCAACCGGGGATTAATAACCCAAAACCAAATCGGAATAGGCTAAAACTGCGCGATTTCAGTGGCCCAACGGGTCTTTTGGGCAGGCGGCATAAAACTCGCGAGCAAGGCTGATTGGTTGACCTGTTTAACTAAAGTCTCCCCACCCAAACCCCAAGCCCAACTCAACTCCTTGATCAGATCGGTCCGAAAAAAGCCGGGGTCATCGGAACTTAAGGAAACCCGATGTCCCCTAGCTAAATAAGCCTCAAGGGGGTGTTGGTCCAGGGTGGCTAAAACCCCGGTGGTAAGATTAGAATGGGGGCAAAGATCAAGCGCCACCGAATTTTTTAATATCTCCTCTTCCAAGGCGCTCCCCGCCTCAATCCCCAGCGCATGGCCCAACCGCTCGGCCCCTAATAGTTGGACCGCCTCCATAATACTTTGGGCTCCGGCGGCTTCCCCTGCGTGGCAAGTTAGATGGAGTCCTTGGGCTTGGGCCCATTTAAATTCATCAACAAAATCACGGGCCGGGAAGTTCACCTCGTCACCCCCTAATCCTACCCCAATCACCCGCCCGGTTTTATCTTGGGCAGCCAGTTCAAAGCAGTGTCTCACTTCGGCATTGCCAAAATTCCGGGCCCCGTCAAAAATCAATTTGATTTGTGGGCCCCCCTCTATTTCGACCGAAGTAAAACCTCGGTCCACCTCGGCCATCATCTCGAAAAAATCGATCCCCCGATTCACAAAAAAGGGCGGGGTCATCATCACCTCTGCGTAAACTACCCCTTGGGCCTTGAGGCGCTCGGCGGCATAACGGGCCAATCGGTAGAAATCGGCGGGACTCAAAAAACTGTAGATCACAGCGCCAAAACACTTAAGAAACAGCGGGAAACTTTTAAAGGCAAAATGGGCCTGCATCGCTTGGGCACGCTCAAAGGTCCAAGTCCCTTGGGCTTTAACCATTTCTTCCCAAAAAGTCAGGTCCACAAACCCTTCTAAGTGTACGTGAAGTTCAAACTTGGGTAGTTTGATCAAGCGTTCTAGTTCGGCTGTATTCAGGGCTTTCATTGGTAATTTTCCATGGCCTCGACCAAACCCACTAGGGTTTGAGGGTCCGCTTGAACCTTGGGCTCCAGACCAAGTTGACGAAGGGCGGTACTGGTAATTTGGCCTATGGAGGCAATTTTGGGGAGGTTTTGGGGAATTTCGCCTAAGATTTCCACCAGGTGTTTGGCCGTCGAAGCACTGGTGAAAGTGATCCAATCCATTGAGCCTAGCTTTAGCGCGTCCCGTAGTGCCTGCCGGTTTTCTAGGGCCACTCGGTTTTGGTAGCAAGGGGCCAGGATTATTTCAGCGCCCAAGGCTTCGAGCCCCTCGACCAACATTTCTCGTGCTTCCAGCGCCCTGGGGAAAAAAAATCTTTGCCCCGAAGCCCCTAACGCTTCAAACAATTCTAATAACCCTTCAGCCTGGAAATTTTTGGGGATTGCTTCCACCGGCCAACCCTCTTTTAGGGCGGCTTCGGCGGTTTTTTGACCGACAGCGGCTATTTTGAGGGAACTGGGCCACTGAAGATTTAGAGAGGCCAGTCGTTTGGCGGTTTGCCAGACAGCATTGGCGCTGGTGAACAAGGCCCAATCCATCTGCGATAAGTGCAGTGCTCCTTTATCGAAAGGGGCCCAGTCCGGTGGGTCATCCAGGACAATGGTGGGAACCGAGGTGACTAAGGCCCCATGGCTTGTCAGCAGTTCGGTGAGTTGGTCAGGGCCTAAGGATTGGCGTGTGGTGATAACCTGTTGCCCCTTGAGTCCCATGGGCCTAAGCGACCTCTATCCCCAACGCCGCAAGGATACGGTCTGCCCCCGCCGCCAAGAGTCGTTCTGCCAACCTAATACCTAAACCTTTGGGGTCCTCTGGGTTGCCTGTTTCAGATAATTTTAACATCCCTGATCCATCGGGCATGGCCACCAAAGCGGTCATCTCCATCTGCCCGCCGGGCAACAACTGGGCTTGACCCGCAAAGGGTACTTGGCAGCCTCCATTAAGCCGTTGCATCAAAGCCCGCTCCGCCAAAGCTAGCTTTTCGCTGGGTCCATGGTTAAGCTTTTGAATGAGATTTAAAATAGCCAAGTCGCCCACCCGAGATTCGATCCCTACAATTCCCTGGCATAAGGCGGGCAGGCAAAGTTCGTGGTTTAACCGCTCGCGAATCCGCCCGGCCATTTCTAGGCGCACTAATCCGGCAGCGGCCAGGATAATGGCCTCATAGTTACCTTCATCTAGTTTTCTAAGGCGCGTGTTGACGTTGCCTCGAAGGTCCAAATATACCAAATCGGGGCGTGCCCGTTTGAGTTGAGCGACCCGCCTTAGGCTGCTAGAACCCACCCTGGCCCCTGAGGGTAGGTCTTTAAAACTAGCATATTGATTTGACACAAAGGCGTCGTCTGGGGTCTCGCGCTGGGTAATCACCGAAAGCTCTAAGCCCTCTGGGAGTTGGGCGGGCACGTCTTTCATCGAATGCACCGCTATATCGGCTTCTCCCTTAAGGAGCGCGACTTCCAATTCTTTTACAAACAAACCCTTGCCCCCGATCTTGGATAAAGGGCTGTCTAAAATCTTGTCCCCTTGGGTTTTCATGGTTTTGAGTTCCACCTTAACCCCAGGGCGGAGATTTTCAACCTGGTCCTTGACCCAATTAGCTTGCCAGAGGGCGAGCGCGCTGTCCCTAGTGGCAATAATCAGCTTGTCTTTCATTTGAGTTTGAGTACCTTTTTGGGGGCCACCTGCACCTCCTTCGGAGCGAGGTCAAAGAGTTCGCTTAAGACCCCCGCATATTCAGCCCCTTTGCCTGATTCAGACTTGGC
>MFNE01000019.1:0-10319 GCA_001783695.1 Candidatus Lambdaproteobacteria bacterium RIFOXYD2_FULL_50_16 | reverse complement strand
CTTGAGCATGACGGTGGGTTGATGGAGGAATTTATAGGCCAACCCGTTGACCGCTGCCCGAAGGGCGCGGGTTTGTTTGTCGTTTAGTTCACCCATCTGGGCTTCGGCCTTGTGCAGTTCTTCGGCAGCCATCGCCAGGATTTGTTCGCGGAAATATTTGATCGTGGGCACCACATCTAAAGTGGCCATCCAATCTTCGACCTCGCCCATTTGTTCTTCAATAATGGTTTGGGCTTTGAGTGCTTCTTTTTGGCGAAGTTGGAGGTTGTCATCGACCACGTTTTGCAGGTCGTCGATGTCGTAAACAAAGGCACCTGAAAGCTCGTTGATCTTAGGGTCAATATCTCTAGGAACGGCGATGTCGATTAGAAACATGGGCCTTTCGTTACGCCGATTCATCACCTGATCCACCATCTCCGGTCCCAATATAAAGCCCTTAGCACCAGTGGAACTGATCACAATATCAGCAGATTCCAGATTTTTATCCATCTGTTCAAAGCGCACCGCAGAGCCGCTGAATTGTTCGGCTAGGCTGACCGCTTTAGAGAAGGTGCGGTTGGTAACAAGCACATGGCCGCAACCGGCTTTGAGTAGGTGGATAACCGCTAATTCGGCCATCTCCCCGGCCCCAATAATCAAGATGGTTTTATCGGCCAGATCGTCAAAAATACGTTTGGCTAGCTCAACAGCGGCAAAACTAATGGAGACCGCAAAACGGGCGATTTGGGTCTCGTTACGCACCCGCTTGGCGGTGACAAAGGCGCGGTTAAGTACTTGATTCAGCATAAAACCACAACCGCCCGCTTCCACACTAAGGTGGAAGAAATCTTTGATTTGCCCCCCAATCTGCGGCTCACCGATCACCATGGATTCGAGGCTTGAAGTCACCCGAAAAACATGTTCTAAGGCATCGCGCCCAAAAAAGCGCTGCATAACTCCAGGTTTGAGTTCTTTATCGACCCCTAAAAATTTTAAAAAGGCCCCTTCAATGGATTCGGCTTTGGATTCGGGGGATTCAATTTCGAAATAGACTTCAACCCGGTTGCAGGTGGATAGCACCATTACCTCGTCTGCGCCCCCTTGGGATTTGAGGTAAGCGATTAAATCTTTAACTGAACCTTCGGGCACAGCGAGTCGCTCGCGAATCTCGACCGGGGTCACCTTAAAATTGGAAGAAAGAACACCTAGTCTTTTCATGCCCTGATCAGTTTAAGCGCCTCGTTTGGGCTTAAGGTTGTTTGGGTACCTTGCTGCATATTTTTTAGGGTCACCTGACCGGTTCTGATTTCTTCTTCACCTAAAACCAAGGTCCAACGCCCGCCGAAACGGTCGGCTTGTTTAAATTGGCTTTTCATCGAGGCCCGCCCAGGGTCATATTCGGCGCCAATCCCAGCTTCTCGAAGTTGGGCCACCATTAGGCTAACCGCTTTTTGTTCCCAGCCAATCACAAAAACCGGGGCCTGCCCTTTGGGGGGTTCTGGGCACAACATTACCAAGCGATCTAGCCCTAAGGCAAAGCCCACACTAGGCACCGGTTCTTCCCCAAATTGCTCAAAAAGCCCGTCGAACCTGCCCCCGCCACCTGCTGCCGACTGGGCTCCTAGATCGGCCGAGTAAACCTCAAAGACGGTTTTAGAATAATAATCGAGCCCTCTAACCAATCGGTTGTTGGTTTCATAACTGATCTGGTGGGCCTCTAGCAAGCCTAAGAGCTCTTGATGATGCCCTTTACAGCTGCCACAGAGGGAGTCAATACTTTTAGGTGCGTCTTGGGTCAACTGGATACACCTTTCATTTTTGCAATCTAACACCCTCAAAGGGTTGGTCTCTAAACGCCTTTGGCAATCAGGGCAAAGCGCCTCTTTTTGTGCGCTTAAAAACCCGACCAGCTTAGCTCGAAAGGCTGGGCGGCAATCTGGAGCGGGACAACCGATGCTGTTTAGTTGAAATCCCACATTTTTAAGCCCAATAGCCGAAAAATATTGGCGCAACATCAAAAAGAGTTCTAAATCCCCATCAGGCCCAGCATTGCCGAAGGATTCCACCCCTATCTGATAAAACTGGCGAAACCGCCCCTTTTGGGGCCGTTCGTAGCGGAACATTGGGCCAAAATAAAAAAACTTAACCTGTTTTTTTTGCCGCATCAGGCCTTGGCTGGCCACATGGCGCACTACCGAAGCGGTCCCTTCTGGCCGCAACGCCAGACTTTTTTCCCGCCGGTCCAGGACCAGATACATTTCCTTGCCTACAATATCGGTATCCTGGCCAATACCTTTAGTAAATAGTTCGGTGAACTCCAAGATTGGGGTCCGAAGTTCCTCAAATCCATAAAGTCCGAAGATCTGCCGGGCGGTGTCTTCTAAATGAGCAAAGCTTTTGGCCTCAACCCCAGAGAGGTCACGCATCCCTTTGACGATTTGTAGTTTACTACTCATGAGTAAAATCCTTGGGTCGTTGAAGCCTTGTAGAATACCAGCCGAGTGCCCTGAACACAAGCCCTTTTGCCCGATTGGGCTCTAAGAGAGAACTATAATCCTCAATCAACGGGTTCAAACTAGACCTTTTTTAAAAAATCCCGTAGAAATTTTTCAACCATTAACCAGTTTTGAGGGAACCTTTGAAAAAATATATGACCTATTTAGTAATTTTTGCGGCGGCGATTCTGGCGATGGGGCTACTGACGATTAACCAGCTTGAAAACCATTTGGAAGAATACAAAGACCTACAAGAAGACCAAAAACAGATTCGACAAGATTCAGGCGCCTTGCGCACTTAAGGCGTTTCTAATCAAAACCGCCGGTCGGGGCAGCCCTATTTGTTTGAGTTCACCCAAGTCCATCCACGCCCCTGGCCAATCTGGGCGATTTTCTAACTGAACCAACCAGGCTTGGCCCCTTACTTGATACTTTGTGATTGAGTAGGAAAACTGGGTTAATAGTTGGGCCTTACCTAGCACCGGGCTGACCGGGGCGCTAGCATCGGTAGCAATCAACTCCATCGGGAACAGCCACATTCCCGCCCAGTGCCCCCCCTGTGGTTGATTTTCTAAATAATAACGGTCCTCATGCCGATATACCCAAAAGCACCGGTTTTCGCGGATGGTTTTGGGCCTGGGAGCACTTACCGGCCTTTGGGACCAGCGGCCATCGGTTTTGGCCATACAGCTTGGGCTTAGCGGGCACTCGGGGCAGAGTGGGTTTTGTGGGCGGCAGACCAAGGCCCCTAATTCCATTAAGGCCTGCGCTAAAATCCGGGGTTCACCTTGGCTAAAAAGCTGACGAAGTTCCGCCTCGAAACGCTGGCGGGTGGCCTTTGATTTGACAGGCTCTGCCCAGTCTAAAACCCTCGATAAGACCCGCTCAATATTACCGTCTAACAAGGGTTCTGGTTGGTTAAACGCAATCGCTAAAATCGCCCCTGCCGTGTAGGGGCCGACTCCTGGGAGGCCCAGTAAGGCTTCTTTGTCCTGGGGAAGTTCGCCTTGGTGTTTCTCCAAGATCAATTGGGCCGCCTTTTTTAGGTTTTTGGCCCTCGAATAATAACCTAAACCCTCCCAAAGTTTAAGCAGCTCGCCCTCTTCCACTTGGGCCAGAGACTGGAGGTCTGGGAGTGCTTTAATCCACCGGGTAAAATAGGGTAGGCCCTGCTCCATACGGGTTTGTTGGAGCATTATCTCGCTGATCCAGACGTGGTAGGGCTCATAGGCTTCGCGCCAGGGCAGTTTGCGGGCCTGGGCCAAAAACCACTGGGCCAGAGGACCGGGGTCAATCCTTTTTGAGTCCATGCTCCCAAAGTTTGGCAAATTTCAAAAAAATCGAATAGGCTGCCCCTACCGCAATAATAAAGCCGGGCATTCCGTCTAAAAATCCGGCTTTAATCAGGTAACACTCTACAAACTTCCAAGGCGGTTTAAAGAGGAGCTTTAAAAGACTGGGATGTTTTCCGGCCAAAGCCAAATCTTTCGCCATGATCCCAGAATAAAAATCGTTGGTTTTAACATTGTCCGAAAGGGAATCAAATACATAATGCCGAATATCCCCCGCTAAAAAACCGGCCTCGCCCTCTATCTCGACCTTGTCGTGGGGGTCATATCCGGCCCATTTGCCTCTTTGCCGATTAAAAAGCCGAATTCCTCGGTCTGGATACCAGCCACCGTGTCTGATCCACCGTCCTAAATGAAAACTTAAGCGGTTCATCTGGTAGCCCGTCCGTTCTGGTTGGCCGTTTTGTTTCAACGCCAAGATGGAGGCCTTTAGTTCCGGGCTGATTCGCTCGTCTGCGTCTAGACACAAGACCCAATCGTTTTGGCAGGCGTCCACGGCCAATTGCTTTTGTTTAACATGCCCCAAAAAGGGCTGCTCAATCACTCTGGCCCCGGCCTTAAGTGCCAGGGCTTGGGTTTGGTCATTAGAGCAGGAATCGACCACCACCCATTCGTCGCAAAAGTCCAAGGAAGCCAGACAGGCCTCAATCTGGTCCGCTTCGTTAAGGGTAATAATGGCCGCCGAGATTTTCATTTTTTAGGCTCACTTTTAGGGTCCTCATTTTTTTTGTTCCCCGATCGATCCCGCCAAAACAGGTGGATCGGGGTGCCTTCAAAACCAAAATATTGGCGAAGTTGGTTGCTCATAAACCGGTGATAACTTTGGTTGATCGAAGTGGGGTCATTAGTATGAAACACAAAACTTGGGGGCCTGATGCTGACCTGGGTTCCATAATAAATCTTAGTCCTTCGTCCTCTCTTTCCAGGCGGATTGTGCCGCAGTGTCACTTCTTCTAAAATCCGATTAAGGTCGGCGGTTTTAACTCGCTTGCAATATTGTTCATAGACCTCAAGCGCCTTTTCAAGTAGCTTGGGCACACGCTGATTATTTAAGGCGGAAACAAACAGGATCGGCGCCCAATCGATAAAGTTCAGTTGGTCGCGAATCTCTTGTTCCATCTTTTTTAGGGTTTTCGAATCCTTTTCGATGAGGTCCCATTTGTTAACCACCACTACCAATCCGCGACCCCGCTCGACGATGTAGCCAGCAATGCGGGCGTCTTGCTCGACGACGCCAGCAGTGGCGTCAATCACTAACAGACCAATATCGCAGCGCTCGATGGAACGAATGCTGCCCACCATCGAATAATGGTCCACCTGTTGACTGACCCGCGCCTTGCGCTTAAGCCCGGCGGTGTCGATTAGGCGGAGGTTGTTGCCTTGAAAACGGAATTCTTGATCCACCGGGTCTCTGGTCGTACCTGCTTCATGATGCACAATCAGCCGGTTTTCCCCCAAAATGGCGTTAGCCAGACTGGATTTACCCGCATTGGGCCGTCCCAAGAGAGCGATGGACATAATCTCCTCAGGCCGCGCGTCCTCATCTTCTTCAAAAATTAAATCAGGGTGGTCCTCGGCCAGCCGCTCCAACAGGTCGCCTAAGCCCCGCCCATGTTCCCCTGAAACCGCAAATAGATCGGCTGCCCCAAGTTCGTAAAACTCGCCTAAATCGGCCTCGTGCGAGTCGCCGTCGGTTTTGTTAACCAGCAAATAAAGCGGCTTCTGCGAGGAGCGTAAATATTGATAAATCTCCCGGTCTTGTTCAGTAAGGCCTGATTGACGGTCGAGCACAAACAAGATGATCTCGGCCTCTTCGACTGCTAAGCGCGACTGCTCACGCATCTTGGTCTCAATCCCCTCTTCAGCTTCGGGCTCAAAGCCGCCTGTGTCCATCAAAAGGTACCTAAGCCCCTTTTTTTGAACTAAAGAGATATTACGGTCCCGAGTCACCCCCGGTTCGGCACCAACAATCGCTTGACGCCGCCCGACCAACCGGTTGAACAGGGTCGATTTGCCCACGTTAGGCTTGCCTACAAGGGCAATAAGTTTCATTAAACAATCCTTTTAAAGCGTTTATCCAGTTCGTTAAGCCCGATTTCGACTAACACCGGGCGGCCATGGGGGCAATGGATCTGGAGGTCCAACCCGGCCAATTGATTCAGTAAGGACTGCATTTCGGGCAGGCTTAGGCTTTGACCAGCTCGAATCGCCGAATGACAGGCCATACGCTCGAAGACCTCGTTAAAAAAGATCTCCATTTTGCCACTGCGACCAAATCGGCTCATTTCGTCTAAAACAGACCGAATTAAGCCCCCTACGTCTTTGTCTTTTAAAATGCTAGGCACCTCTTTAACCGCATAATCGTTGCCCCCAAAGGGGGTGATTATAAATCCTAGTTTGTTCCAATCCGCCTCAAATTGCTCCAACAAAAGCCCATCGGTTGGGGGGAGTTCTAAAATTAAAGGGATCATTAGATTATGGGTCGAAAGTCGCTGGGCGTAAAAATCGCCCCGAATTTCCTCAAAACGAATTCGCTCATGGGCCGAATGTTGATCCACCAAGATCAGCCGTTCTCCCCCTTCAGCTAAGATGTATTTACCGGCCAATTGGCCAATTGCCGAGAAGGGGGAGGACTGGCCCAAGTGGCTCGGTTGGGGGCGGATCGGGGTATCGGGGGCCAAAAAGGGCAAGACCTCGCTAGGTTCGGGGCGGTTAAGTGGCGCTCTTGGTGGCTCGGGCCGGTTTTCAGGTTTGGGCGCGGGCTTGGGTGGAGCCCCGGAAAATCCCAATTGGTCGTTGATTTCGACAAAAAGTTTGGAAGGGGCCTGCGGTGGCGGGGGGCTGCCCGGCATGAAGGCTTCGCGCACGGTGGACGCCTCGCCTCGGCGCGCTTCGGCCTCTTCATCAGCCGTAAAAAATCGCCGTCTGCCTGCTTCTTTGAGGGCTTTTTGTAATTGAGTGGAAAAAATGGTGTGGATTAACGCTGGATTTTTGATCCGAATCTCGGTTTTGGCGGGGTGGCAATTGACGTCTATCTCTTTGGGCGCGATGGTCAAAGACATAAAAAACATGGGATGCATGTTTTTCATCAATAAGGTTTTATAACCTTCGTAAATTGCCTGACTAAGCACCCGGTCTTTGACCCAACGGCCATTTACAAAACAATGCTGCCAACGTTTGGAACTTCGGGCTTGGGCCGGGTGAGAGAAGTAACCCTTAAATTTAAGGTAACCCTCTTCATGCTCGATCAACACCAATTCAGAGGCAATCTCGCTACCAAAACAATCGGCAATTCGGCTCAACAGGTCTTGGCCTTTAGGCAGATTAAGCACCAACTGTTTATCTTGGGTCAGCTTAAACTGGATGTTAGGATGGGCCAAGGATTGCCGAATAACCAATTCATGAATATGAAGTTGTTCGGTTTTGGTTGATTTAAGAAATTTTAGTCTGGCAGGCTGATTAAAAAATAGGTTTTCTACTGAAATCTTGGTGCCTTTGGGGAATCCTAACTTGGCGGTCCTAGGGGCCTTGCCCCCCTCTACCCGCACCTGAAAACCACCCTCGTCCTCTAATCGGCAGGTATTAAGCTCAAAGTTGCAAACCGCCGATATCGCGGCTAGTGCTTCACCGCGAAAACCTAAGGTTTGGATGGATTCTAGATCCCCTAAGGTTTTGATTTTGCTGGTAGCGTGGCGCTCTAGCGCCATTAAGGCGTCCTCAGGGCTCATACCTTGGCCATTGTCTAAGACCGATATAAGCTGTTTGCCCCCCTCTAAGACATTTATAAAAATCTGGTCCGCCCCGGCGTCAATCGCATTTTCTATCAATTCCTTAACCACAGACGCAGGGCGTTCTACCACCTCGCCAGCGGCGATTTGGTTGATCAGATGCTCAGGGAGGATTTGAATTTCGGACATCGGTAAACCCAAGGGATAGATGGAGCCAAAACTAACAGATGGATAGCTTAATGTACAGCACCCCTTGAGGAAATCCCTCTTAGGGCTTGCTCACTTCGCTTTAGGAGCCGATAATCAGAGTTCCCTGGAGACTACATGCCCCTTGCCAGTTTTTATACCCTCGGTTGTCGCTTAAACCAAACCGAAACCGGATTGATCGCCCATAGTCTAACCAAACTAGGATACCAGATCACTGAAGCCAAAGAAGGGGCCGATCTGTGTGTGATCAATAGTTGCACCGTCACTGGCCAAACAGACCTCAAATGCCGCCAGCTAATTCGGCAGGTCCAAAAAAACAACCCTGGCGCTTTGGTTGCTGTAGTGGGCTGTTTTAGTCAAATGGCAACGGATCAAATTTTGCAAATTGGCGGCGTGGACTTGATCTTGGGCACCGAAGAAAAACTAAACTTAGCAAGATACTTAAAAGAAGCCCAAACCTCGGAAGTCCCCATTATCAAGGTTGGCCCCATCTCGGGCCAAGCCTTTGAGCAAGAAGGGGCCCCGCCCCTGCCAGGGCAGACCCGGGCGAATCTAAAAATTCAAGAAGGTTGTGATTTTATTTGCAGCTTTTGTATCATCCCCAAAGCTAGAGGCCGAAGCCGCTCAAGGCGGTTGGCAAATCTCTTAGAGGAGGCCCGGATGCTAGGGGAACGGGGGGTTAAAGAATTGGTCTTGACCGGGGTTAACCTGGGTTGCTGGGAAGAAGAAAAAAAGGGTTTTTTAGATCTCATCGAGGCGCTAGAGGAGACACCAGGGATTGAGCGATTGCGTATTAGCAGCATCGAACCTACCACCTTGGGCCGAGAGGTTTTTGCCTCCATGGCGGACCCCAAAAAGAAGCTAGTACCCCATCTGCACCTGCCCCTTCAATCGGGTAGCGATGAGGTCCTTTTGGCGATGCGACGGCGCTACAGCGCCCATGAATACATGGATTATCTATGGGCGGCTAAAGAAGCAGTCCCTGGTTTGGGACTGGGCAGCGACGTGATTGCAGGATTTCCAGGGGAAACAGAGGCGGACTTTTTGGCCACCTATGAGCTCCTTAAAAAAAGCCCTATCCATTATTTTCATGTTTTCCCCTTTGCCAGTCGCCCTGGCACCAAGGCCGCTTTGGCCGAAAAAATGGTCGAATCCAAAGAGATCAACCGACGGGCCTTGGCGCTGCGGGAGCTAAACGATCAGAAACGAGACCTATGGGCCCAAGAACATCAGGGTGAAACCTTGTTAGTTCTATTTGAAGGGGGCCCCCGCGCTCAAGGCTATGGCCCTAACTATTTGCGTGTCGAGGTGACCGCAGGGGAAAACGAATTAACCAACCAAATTTTACCGGTCAAAATCACCGATAGTTTAGGGGGATTGGCCTTGGGAGAACTGGTATGAAAGGTTTTATCACTTGGTTAAAAGAGGATCACCCTGAAATTTGGGCCTCAGTGCTGCGGGCGGTAGATTTAGGTTTGATCTTGGTCGATGAAAAAAACGAAGCCTTAAGCGCCACCGCAAGGCTAGAACTAACCTATCCAGACCTGCAAGAGGTGCTAAACCTACTCGCCCACGATCACGCCCGCAAAACCGCCAGGTCTCAATCTCACGATTTTTGGAAGGAGCTGCTTCATGAATGAGTTAGAACAAAAAATTGCCGGACTTTTAGGCGAATTAGTCGAGCCTAAACTCAAATGGAAGGTGGGCGAACTCAATCTGATTCGCGAGGTAAAACTCACGGGCAAGGCCTTGTACGCGAAGATCGAGCTACTAACCGAAGATACCCCCTTGTTAGATGAGTTCCGTCATCAAGCAGCCATCTTGGTGGGGCCCATGGGGCTGGATTCTTTTATCTTAGACTTAGAACCCGCTCTGGTGGGCAGGGTCGGGTTAGAGGGCGTGTCGCATGTGGTGATGATTGGCTCGGGTAAGGGCGGGGTGGGAAAATCTACGATTGCTGTTAATTTGGCGGTTTTAGCCGCCCGCCGGGGATTTCGGGTGGGTCTGTTAGACGCGGACCTACACGGCCCTAGCCTGCCGATTTTGATGGGGAGTCATCAAAAGCCACAGGTGCTCGAAGGCGAGCGACTGCGCCCGTTAGACCTGCACGGGGTTAAATGTATCTCGATCGGCAGTTTAGTCCCTCCAGAAAAAAGTTTGGCTTGGCGAGGGACATTAGTGTCGGGGACCCTGTTACAGTTGGTGCATAACACCGCTTGGGAAGAGTTGGACCTACTGTTTATCGACCTACCTCCAGGCACCGGCGAGGTGCAACTAACCTTGGCCCAAGAATTAAAAACCGACGGCATCGCTCTGATTTCCATGCCTCATGAATTGGTCTTAGGCGACGTGCGCCGGGCAGTGAGCCTTTATAAGGAAAAACATATTCCCTTAATCGGCCTAATCGAAAATATGTCTGGCTTTGTCTGCCCTGATTGCGGAAAAACCCAACAGATTTTTTCGGGGGCTCAGGCCGACTTGGGTGATTTTCCAATCTTGGCAAAGATCCCGTTAGACCTCGCCCTTGCCGAGTCGGCAAACCAAGGTCGCCCATACATCTT
>MFNE01000018.1 GCA_001783695.1 Candidatus Lambdaproteobacteria bacterium RIFOXYD2_FULL_50_16 | reverse complement strand
TAGTTTGGCGACGATATCTTTGGAAAGGCGTTGGAGTTCAGACTCCATTTCGGCAGTATTTTTGCCTTGTTGGTGAAATTGGATCAGGTCGTAAAAGACCCGGTGAATCCGTTGGTGGGGTTTGTCGATCTCTTCGAAGAGTTTTTTGGCTTCAGACTTATGTTCGATATTAGGATGGGAGTTGTCGAAATACCAGTGACCCAAGCGGCAAAGATGGTGGTCGGCGAGGCTTTGATCGACCGTTAGTTGAATCTGGCCGCCTAACATCCGTTCGATCCGGTAAACCCAGCGTTTGTGGTCCGCAATAGCCGTATCGAGTAAATCCTTTTCAGCGATGTTAAGAGCGAACAGTGCTTTGGTCATCGCCCCGGTTTCGGTGATGGTTTTGGCCATTGCGGGCTCTAGGTTCTCCTCTAAACGCTCGGCCTCTTCCCTGAGATCGTCGGAAAGTGCCTCCACTGTGCGGGCGGTTTCAGAGATAGCCATGGACTGTTCTTCCATGGAAGTGTCTAAACGGGCCGCCTTGGATTCCACCTGCCCTGCTTGGGTATAAATATTACCAAAGGTTGTTTGGATTTGATCAGACTGGGCCAGATTGTCTTTGGCCATTTGGGCGATTAAGGCAAATTGCTTTAAGGTTTGCTCCACCTTGGCCTGCATCACCTCGACCGATTCTCGAATGGTTTTGCTGGCGTCTGCTGCGCGACCGGCTAGGTTTCTCACCTCTGTAGCCACCACCGCAAACCCCTTTCCCTGCTCGGCGGCTTTGGCGGCCTCGATGGCTGCGTTAAGGGACAAAAGGTTCGTTTGGGTCGCAACCTCATCAATGATGACCACCGCTTTCCCAATTTTAGCTGAATCTTGTTTTAATTCCTCAATAATCTGGGTGGACTGCGCGGTTGTTTGGGCTAATTGGCGGTTGCCAACTAACATCTTTTCCACAACCTCTTTGCCCACTCCAGCCGCCTTACCCATGGCCTCCGCCGCCAGCTTGGTTTCTTTGACCAATTCTAAAACGTCCCTGGTGTTCCGATCTAATTCTTCAGTAGTCGCCGATAGCTCGGTGGTTTGGGCTGCTGTATTGGCTACCCGGTCCTTGAGCATACTGATGTCATCACCAGAATTGGTCGCTAGTGAAAAAACTGAGGAAACATGGGTGGTCAGAAGGGAAAATGCGGATTTAGACTCTTCTCTGGAGTTGGAACCCGCGGTAGCAGAGGCACTTTTTTTAAAACCGAACATGGCAACCTAGTTTCTAGGGGAGTTGGATACATAGGGGATTTGTCTTTTTCTTCCTACTAGTAAACCCATCCAAATTCAACTAATTTTTAGAATACCAAGCCCCAAGGTGCGCACGAACCTGAGCCTCTAGTTTTTTGGGTTCTGGGCCGATAAACACAAAGGCCCGATTTGCGGAAGTCAAATACTGGCGGCAAAGTTCGTTAACCTGGGCTAAATCAACACAATGCAGGGCCGCGCTAATTTCGTCCACCGTTAAATAACAGGGGAATAGGTCGGGGGCGACCAACTCATGAAGCCGCCCTTCGGCGCTGTCCAAATAACAGTCCAACGCGGTCTGAAAACGCAGTTTACAAAGGTCTAATTCCGCCTGGGTAAAGCCATGGGCTAATATTTCTTTAAACAAATCAGCCAGGGTGGCGGTTAACTCGGTCAAACTAGTAGGCCCCACTTGCGACATTAAACAAAGGTAGGCCCCGCCAGGGTAAAACCCGGCTTGGGCGCGAATATCATACACCAGTCCCTTTTCTTCTCGGACAATTCTTTGCAATCGGCTAGAGGCTCCGTCGTCGAGTAATCGACTGATTAATTGGGTGATCAGACGAATTTGCGGGTCAAGTTTTTCTAGCAAAAAGGTCCAGTGTAGGCTATATTGACTGTCCCCATCGGTCACCCAGCAGATCTGGTCGCCAAGCTTGGCTTTGGGAAGGGGCAGGCTATTTCTTTTTCCCCTACTCAGCCCGGTCATCTCTTCAGCAAACAGCCGCTGGGCCTCGATTGGCTCAAAATCTCCACTAATTCCCAAAATCAAATTAGCGGAGGTGTAGTGGGTTTGATACCAATATTTAAGTTCTTCTAAACCCAAGCTTTTAAGAGACTGATTAGTGCCAGAGATCGGCAGACCCATGGTGGAGTCTGGCCAAAGGAGTTGTGCGCTGACCTGATCCCCGTCGATCAAATGACCTTGCTCGTTAAAATCAGCCTTGATTTCTTCAAGGATAATTTTTTTCTCGGTGTCGATCTGCTCAAAGAGCGGGTAACGCAGAAATTGCGAAAACCGGCGAATGGCTTCTTCTAAATAAGATTGGTGGCACTCAAGCCAATATTCGGTCTGGTCGATCCCCGTGGCCGCGTTGATCTCCCCACCCAACTCTTCCATGGCCAAACTAAGGGCTAGCGAATCGCCCAACTTTTGATTGCCCCGAAAAAGCATGTGTTCTAAAAAGTGACTAATGCCGCTGACCTCGGGGGTTTCAAAGAGACTACCCACCCGAACCCAAGCATGAAGCGTAAGGGTTTTTATCCCCTCTTGGCGAAGGGCGTAGAGCTTAAGGCCCCCGGGCAGATCAAGGATCTGGCGATCAAGGTTAGAGTTCAAAGGCCTCAAGTCCGTTGGCAAATCGGGCAGCGTTGACCACGTTGTACATCAACATGGCAATGGTAGAGATTCCCACCCCGCCGGGCACGGGCGTGGCGGCACTCGCGACCGACGCGATCCCTTCATAGTCCACGTCACCCACGACCCGACTGCCTTTGGGATGGTTCGGGTCGGCGATGCGGTTGATCCCCACGTCAATCACCACCGCGCCGGGCTTAATAAAGTCTTTGGTGACTAACATTGGCTTGCCAATAGCAGCGATTAAAATATCTGCTTGCCTACACTCTTCGGCAAGATTTTGGGTGCGTGAATGGCAGAGGGTGACGGTCGCATCCCAAGGCTTTTGGGAAAGCAGGATTGACATGGGCCGCCCGAAAATATTGGAGCGTCCTAAAATCACAATCTTCTTACCGCTGGTAGGGATCTGATGGTGCTTTAAAAACTGCAATACCCCAAAAGGGGTGCAAGGGACAAAACGGGCCAGACCGGCGGTCAGCAAACCCAAGTTATAGGGATGGAAGCAGTCCACGTCTTTATCTGGGCTAATCGCCTGTAAGACCTCGTCTTCGTCTAAGGGCGCGGGCAGCGGGACTTGGACCAGGATGCCGTTGATTTGGGGGTCTTCGTTGTATTGTTGGACCAGCTCCAAGAGTTCGGCTTGGGTAGTCTCGGCGGGTAGGCGGGTTACTAAAGAACCGATCCCCAATTCGCCACAGGTGCGCTCCTTGGAAGCCACATAAATCTGACTGGCCGGGTCCTCGCCAACTAGGATCACCGCTAAGGTCACCGAAATTCCAGATTCGCTTAAGCGGGCCACCTCTTCGGCCAACTTGGCTTGGACTTGGGGGAAGATATCTTTGCCAGCCAACCTTTGCATTAGGCCCCCTTGAGTTTTAAGAGATGGGCCTCTAGGGTTTCGATGTCTTGAGCAAAGCGCCGGATGCCATCGGCCAATTTCTCGACCGCCATCGGGTCCTCATTAAACATCCAGCGGAAGGCCTTTTGGTCCAAGTCTAACTTATCTTCAACCCCGGTAAAGTCCATGTTTGGACTTAACTTCATAGGAAGGGGTTCGGTGCAGTTTTCTAACTCTTCTAAAAGCGAAGGGGCGATAGTCAAGCGGTCGCAGCCAGCCAGTTCGGTAATCTCGCCTAGATTTCGGAAACTGGCCCCCATAACCACCGTTTTGTACCCATGTTTTTTGTAATATTTATAGATTTGTACCACCGAGCAAACGCCCGGGTCTTTCTCTAAGGCGTAGTCGCCAGGTTTGTTGGCGTTGTACCAATCCAAGATTCGTCCCACAAACGGCGATATCAGGTAAACCCCTGCTTGAGCTGCGGCCACCGCTTGGGCGAAGCCAAAAAGCAAGGTTAGGTTGCAGTTGATCCCTTCTTTTTCCAATTCCTCGGCGGCTTTGATCCCTTCCCAAGTACTGGCGATTTTGATCAGCACCCGATCTTTGCCTACCCCTTTCTTTTCATAAAGATGGATCAAGCGACGGGCGCGGGCGATGGTGCCTTTGGCGTCGAAACTTAAGCGGGCGTCCACCTCGGTGGAAATACGCCCAGGAACCACCTTTAAGATCTCTGCACCAATGGAGGCTGCCAAATGATCGACGGAAGCAGCCACCTTAGCCGCTGGATCGTTGCCTAAGGCCTCACCGTATTCAATCGCTTGATCAATAAAATGATTATATTTTCCAGACTGAACCGCCTTTAAAATCAAGGTAGGGTTGGTTGTGGCGTCTTCAGGGCTGAAACGCTTGATCGAATCCAGGTCGCCGGTATCGGCGACGACTACGGTCATACCTCTTAGTTGGCTTAGCTGTCCAGACATGGGATCGGTGCTTGAAAGGTGTTTGGTCTTGTGTCACAGTTTAATCGTCCTAGGTTATTCTTGAAACCCCCTTTTGGCAACCCCGCGATGGGATATTTCATCAGTGAAGAAACCCTTTTTTTGGGTCAGACCTTTACCCTATCTGGCGAAGAAGCCCAGCACCTTTTAGGGGCAAGGCGGATTCGTCTAGGGGAGAAGATCGAAATCCAAGACCCAAAGGAACAGCGTTTTTTGTGTGAGATTTTAGAACTGGGGCGCAAGTCTCTGGAACTAAAAACCCTCATCCAACTCACCCCGCCCGCCGAGCCCGCCTTTAGCATCCACCTTTGGCAGGCGATGGTTAAAGAAAAGGCGGCTGATTATATTTTGCAAAAAGCGACCGAGTTGGGGGCCTATGAGTTAGTTTTTTTCCAGAGCCAATACGCCGCCCGCTTGCCTGAACCTAGAGAAGAGGCCCACAAAGTGGAACGGTGGCAAAAAATCGCTTTAGAGGCCTGCAAACAATCTGGGCGAGTCCGCCCCCCGTTCATCCGCTTAGAGCGCCAAGCCCCTTGGGAGACACTAGGTCAAGGACCCAGCTTGATGTTACATCCAGGCGGGAATTTCGATTTAACCCAGCCCGCTTGGGGTAAGGAGGCAAACTCGCTAAACCTGCTGATTGGCCCTGAGGGTGGCTTTAGTGAGGAGGAGGCCCAAACTTACGGCGGCCCCCGCCTGCACCTAGGCCCCCGCATCCTCCGCGCCGACACCGCCGCCTTGGCCGCCCTCACCCTCCTGGGCCACCACTTTGGGGATTTAGGTTAGCTTTTTTTCAAAACAGCAGCTCGGCCATGAGGTTGCCGCCGTCCCAAGGGCGGGGGTAGGGGTGGTCCAGGTCCCAACTGGTGTTAAAGTAAAGACGCCAGCGGTTGGACTGATGGAGGACTAGGCCAATGTTGGCTTTCGTTTGTTGGGATTGTTCTTCAGAATTTTTAAAGACTTCCGCAAATTGCTTTTGGGTCCAAGCGGGACCGCTGATCAGCCCCAAGATCCAAGTGCTGCCCGGTGTTTGCGCCCATTCGAGGTGGGTATAGACCAGATCGGTTTCGAGATGATGAAGGTATTGCTCGGCTAGGTCTTCTGCCTCGATGTGGTTACGAAAGGTGGCGCGTTGGGCCCCCAAGGTTAGGTTCAAGGGGCCCCAGGTTTGGCGCAGATAGATATCGGCCCAACCTAACTCAATTTTTTGGGATTGCGCAGGGTTTCCAGACTGCTGTTCCCTACGCCGCTGTTCCTCTAGCCGCCCCCAAAATCCCCAAACCAACTCCCTGCCCCCCTCTGCCCGACCTTGCGCCTTAAAGCCTTGGTGAAAATAGGTTCTACCGCTGTCTAGTTGGCGCAATTGTGAGGGCCGCATTAGGCTAAAATCAAACCAAATAAAATGATTGGGCCCAAAACTATGCCCCAAAAACCGGTCTTCCGTGGGCGTCTCTACCGCCTCGGAGGTGATGGGTCCGTCATCGGAGGGCGTGGATTTCTGGTTGTAAAGGGGATTTTGGTAAAGCCGGCCTAGCCTAACATATTGAGGACCTTGCGGTTTGCCATAACCAAACCCTAACCCTAGCCCCCCAAATCGTTTGTCATGGGCGGGCCTCCCGTAAAGATCAAAGCGCCAACTAGACCCCAATCGAAAGCCAAATTCCTGCTGTGCTGGATTCGATTCATAGATTTGTTCCTCTTGATAACGATAACTAAACCCGGTCGTTTCGCTAAGCTCCTGGTCCAATTTCAGGTCGTATTTGAGATAAAAACGCTCCATGCTAAGGCTGCCCACGCTGCCACTAAATCCGGCATCAGCCGCCCAATAGTCGCGCTCCCACTGGATCGGGGGTTGGTACGCCTTGATATCTAAGAAATTTTCCAGTTGAAGGTAAGGCCGGCTGATTTGATAACGGTCATCAAAATAGGCTTGGCCGTCTTCGCTTAGGTAAACTAACAAAATCAAAGAGAACCAGAGGCGCTTCATCAGTATTGGGGAAAGGGGTTGGCTCCAGCATACCCCTAACCGCCCTGGCTTGCCAAGGGTTAGGCTTGGCGGCTTTTAATAAACCGCAGAATCGCGCCCACCACCTCTTTTTCCCGCTGGCCGCCGCTGACCTCGTTGATCTGGCGCATCGCCGAGGGACTGGTTAGATTGATTTCAGTGAGTTCCTCACCAATAAAATCCACCCCCGCAAGCAGCACCCCTTCGGCCTCTAAGAGAGGAACGATCTGCCGCAAGGTTTCCTCTTCACGGGGGGTTAAGGTGGCCAGTTCGCAGCGAGCCCCCATGTGGATGTTACCCAAGGAATCCTCATCTTTAGGCACCCGGTTTACAATCCCGCAAACCTGTCCCCCGGCCAAAAAGACCCGTTTGTCCCCCTTATGCACCAGCGGCAAATGCCGCTGGACCATCAAAAACTGACCGCCTGGTGGCATTCTGGCGGTTAGCTTGGCTTCTAGATCGGGGTCGTTTCCCTTCAGCATGACAATCCCCCGCCCAGAACAATCGTCCAAGGGCTTAACTACTACCCGCTCCATTTTGGAGGCAAATTCGGCCAAGTGTTTGGGGTTCATACTCACCCGGCAATCGGTCGTGCGCGAAGGGAACCGTTGGCTCGCTAACTTTTCGTTAAGGTCACGCAGCGCTTTGGGGGCGTTGATCTGAGGAAACCCTTTTGGCAAAAAGTCAAATAACAAGCTAAGATGCAAATAATTCAAATCAAAGGGTGGGTCCTTGCGATTAATCAAAGCATCAAGTTCTTCTAAGGCTCGGTCTTCATCTTCACCAAGATTAAAGGGGGAAATCCCTTCCACCTCGCTAACCCTGCCCCGAAGTTTGCCATTGTCCAGATATAACCGGTCCATTTCGGTCCAGTAAACCCGGTGCCCTTGGGCTTTAAGCTCGGTCATCAACAACAGCGAGGTCTCCGTCTCTAAATTTAAAGAGGCGTAAGGGTCCATTAAAAAAAGGATGTGATAGCTCATAGAATCGCAAAGAAAGGGATGTTCACGGGTCTGACATTGCCTCCTAAAGTTGTCAAGTTCGCCGGTGCAACAAGGTCCGAGAAACCCAGGGAGCTATGGATTGGCCTTTTTTGGAAAGTATGGGTAGTATGAGGTTAGTTTTATTAAAAAAAAGGTGAAATATGAGGCGCGGTCCGTACTTGTTGTTATTGACTTTGTTGTTTTGGTTTGTGCCACTCTATTTGTCTGGGGCGGTGCCAGAGCCGCCAGAGGGCCCTGGGATCACGATCCAAGAGGCCGAAAAACGTGCCAACGAGCTAAGCGTTCGCCTCGTCGAACTACGCAAACACCAAGCACCAGGGGTAGAAAAACTAGCTAGACGTTTGAATTTACTTCGCGAATTGCAGTCCCAATTGCAGCGCCAAGTCTCTGCGGCCAATCGGCTGGCCTCCCTAGGCCAAGAAGCGGCGCTCGCGTCTAGCTCAGCCAAGGATTGGAGCCCAGACCAAGAGTTGCCCCCGCCTCCCTACCAACTCCCCTTATTTGACCTACAAAAAGACCAATTAGAGGCCGCCCAGCAAAAGCTTGCTACCTTAAATTTAAGCCTAAGCTTAGCTAAAAAAGCCAAGGAAGAGTCCGGTAAACGCCTAAAAGAGGCTGAGCGCCGATTGCGGAGTTTACAAGATCAAAAGCCAAATAACCCTGGCGATTTGGAAGACGCTGAACTAGAACGCCACTTAAGCTTAGTCGAGCAGAAGGTAGAGGATCTGGTTTTAACTGGTTTAGAAGAGGAGTTAAACCTTACTCAAAGCAAAATCACCCGTGTTGAAACTCTGATTTCCCTAATTCTAAAAGATCTGATTTATGCTCAAGAACCCTTAGATGAACAACTCGCCCGTTTAAAGGAACGGCGCAGTGTTTTAGAGCTTCGTATCGCCTTATTATTAAAGGAGCAAAAAGACATTGAGGCCTCCTGGTTAGAGGCTAACCAAAGCTTAGAGATGGGCCGCTCCGAGATCTACCGCCAGCGGGCAGACGCGCTTTTAAAGTCCCGCCAAGCTTGGCGCGAGACCTATCAGGAGGTCCTAGAACAAACCGAGGTTCAACTCTCTTGGATCACCAAAGAACAAAGGCTTTGGCAGCGCCGCTACCGTCTGCTCCAAGAAAAAACCCCAGAAGACCTAAACCTCTGGCAGAATGAGACCAATGGGGCCATCCTTGATTTAGAACGATTAGTCCATGTGCAACAAACAACCCAGACCCATCTGCAAGCCCTACTTTTGCCCGCCGAACAAGAGGCCGATCTGGCCAATAGTGAATGGGTTAAAAAGGAGCTAAACAACCGGAGTGGCGCAATCCGCAAAAGGATAGAGCGGGGCATGGAGTATCTGGCCGAGTTACAAAGAGTCAAAGGACTTTTTGGACGTTTAAGTGACGAATTACGCCAAAGAGCCAAAAGTCTGGCTTTTAAAGAAAAGTTAGGGGCTGCTGGCCAAAAAATTAAAGATGGATGGGAGGTCGAGCTATGGGTTATCGACGATCAGCCGGTCACCTTAAAAAAAATAACCTTGTCTTTAGTCCTTTTAGTCTTAGGTCTGATTGCCTCGCGCCGATTGACCCATTTGCTTCGAAAAAAGTTACTTAGCCAAACCCATTTAGACGAAAGCGCCCGCGACGCAACCGAAAAGGGGGTGTGGTATCTGCTGGTATTGCTGGTTTCCCTCGCTTCCTTGACGATTGTAAATATCCCCTTAACCGCCTTCACCTTTTTGGGAGGGGCTTTAGCCATTGGTGTGGGCTTTGGGGCGCAAAATCTGATGAACAACTTTATCAGCGGTTTTATAATGATGTTTGAGCGCCCCATTAAGATTGGGGATTTAATCGAAATCGACGGCAATTTTGGAGTGATTGAAGAGATTGGGGCTCGTTGTACCAGGGTTAGGACCTTGGCCAATGTCCATATTTTGGTGCCTAACAGCACTTTTTTAGAAAAAAATATCACAAACTGGACCCTTTCGAGCCATGAGGTCCGCTGCGGGGTAGATATAGGGGTCGCTTATGGCACTCCTAGTCGAAAGGTAGAAGAGGTGCTGCTTAGGGTGGCGATGAAAACGGACCGAGTGCAAGCCGAGCCCAAGCCTTTAGTGCTATTTCAAGACTTTGGGGATTCCTCCTTGGCATTCTCCTTGTATGTAAGTATCGCCGTTAAAGACTTAATTGATCGGCGGCAGATTGAGAGTAATCTGCGCCATGCTATTGACCAAGCCTTTAAAGAGGCCGGGCTTGTTATCGCCTTCCCTCAATTGGATGTTCATTTGATTGATCCAAGATCGACTTAAAACTTTAAAAAAACAAACCATGGTCGAAAAAACCTCCCAAAAATACGGCTTACCTCCAGGAGCCCTGGTTTTTGTTGGCGAAGAAGAAGACCAGCTAGCTATGTGCCAAGTGGTTAGATTCGACCAAAACCACTTTGAGGTTTTGCAGACTACCGACCTGGAAGAGGCCCTCGCCTATTCAGAAACCGAACTGCCCACTTGGCTCAACCTTCAAGGGATGCCCTCCGCAGCCCAAATGGAGGTTTTAGGCCAACGTTTTGGTATTCACCCGCTCGTACTAGAAGACATTTTAGATGCAGGTCACCCAGCCAAACTTCAGCCAGAGTTTAACAACCTATTTTTGATTTTGAAGATTTTTAGTCACTTAGGTGAAGAAGTGGTTCAAGAAAACTTCAACCTAATCCTTAATAAAAAACTTCTTCTGACCATCCACAACAGCCGTGAAGACTATTTTTCTTTAATCCGCGAACGTCTAAAGATCCGTAGAAACCGTATCCAGGAGATTGGGCTTGGCTACCTCTTTTTTGCCTTGATCGACTTACTTTTAGACCGCCAATCCTTACTGTTGGACTGGTTAGAGGAGGCCATTACCGACCTGGATGAGGCCTTGTTTGAACAATTCGAGGGTGACTTATTAGAAGAGATTCACAGCTTTAAAAAGCTAGTGTTACAACTCCATCGGCACCTGAGACCCCTCAAAGAAATCTCTTTGGCTTTGATCCGCGCAGATAGCCCAATGTTAAACGCCAAGGTTTCTCCTTTTTTACACGACCTAGTGGACCACGCCGATCATCTAACCGAGACCCTCAATGGACAGCGCGAAGCTTTGATTAACTTGCAGGCTCAATATTTGGCGCTTACTAACCAGCGCATGAATGAGATCATGAAGGTATTAACCATGATGGGCTCGATTTTTATTCCCCTAACCTTTTTAGCCGGGGTTTATGGGATGAACTTTCGTTATATGCCCGAACTACAGTGGGAATATGGTTATTTCTGGGCGCTTGGAATTATGGCTACCACTGCCCTTTCGGTCTGGGCCTTCTTTAAGAGTCGCCGCTGGTTATAATTTTTAGGTTTCTACTTTACTAATCTCTTCGCCGATTTTCACCGCTCTAAAAGTTAGGTTTTTAAAGTTTAATCCCCAAAAACCTATAATTTGGCATCCTCAAAGCATTTGAGCCTAGACCCAAGTCGCAATCCGTGTTATGTTCGCGCCTAGCAGTTTAGGTTATTTTGTTTATAGGGCCTGATTTTGGAGGAGAGATGGCCAAAGTTTTAATTGTTGACGACCAAAATATATTCAGACTCGGCTTGAAAACCCTGCTTGAGCGCATTGGCGATTATGACACGGTCTTAACTGCCTCTACCGGCAAGGAAGGCTTGGAATTGGCCCTTTTGCACGCTCTGGACGTAGTGATTACCGATTTTGATATGCCCGAAATGAACGGGGTCGAGTTTGCCAAAAGGTTACGCGCTCAAGATGAATCGGTTAAAATCATAGCCCTTTCGATGTACATCCAGGGGGAAGTGGTCCGCGAGATGTTTGCCGCAGGGGCAGACGCTTTTTTAAGTAAAGATTCGGCGATTGAAGAATTAAGCTTGGCTCTGGAATCCCTTAAAAAGGGCGACCGCTTTATCAGCCCCAAGGTTACAGACGCTTTTTTAAAATCAGGCCCACCTAAAGCGGATCTTCCCAAACCAGACCAACTCTCTGACCGTGAACGGGAGATATTGCAATTGATTGCCGAGGGCCTTTCTAACAAAGAAATCGCCTTTGAGCTTGAGATCAGTGTCAAAACCGTGGAGGCACACCGCCGCCAAGTGATGAACAAACTAGACATTCACAGTGTCGCCGGACTTACCCGCTACGCTATCCAAACCGGACTAGTCACCCTCTAGTCTGGCCTGGGTTTTTATCCCCACCATCCCCTTTTATTACACACTCTTAACGATTCCCCCGTTTTTGATCAAGTGGCTTTTAGGTTTTAATACGCCCTTTTTTAGCCTAAGAGCCTGCCACTAGCTTTCGTATTTTGGCCAAAAAAACCGACTATTGTGCCAAACTCCTAATCCAAAGGAAGGTGGAAAAGATTGGTTAATTTGATATCCTAGTCCCAAACAACCCTCGACATGCCCTTTTTTAACTCCAGGCGCTAACTTGTGGTCAGACCACCAGGGAGGGTAAGATAAAAATGTAACCTAGGGTTTTATCCCTGCTTTGCGGAATGAAATATGGCGCCTCCGATTAAGATCAATCGTCCTGGGATGCCGCCTCGGCTTAATCCTAAAGCCACCAAAAGCATCTATTATTTAGCTTATTTGTTGGTTTGTTCTTCAGGGGATTGGACCGAGGATCAACAGGTTCAGGCCATCGCTTTTGCCAAAGAATACGGTAATGTCAGTGCGGTGGAATTAGACGAATATTTGCTCCGTCTTAAACAACTTTCCCGCCGCCACTTAGCTCATCCGATAGAGCAACGAGCAGGGATTGAGCATTGCCTTAAAATACTGGAAAGCCAACTAAGCAAGGAACAAAAACGCTTGGTTTTTGATCATCTCCAACTTGTATCAAAGGGAATTTTAGGAAACAATCAGTGGCCCGAGGTTTATCACGCATTGGAGGTTCCACTACCCAATAGTATCGCCGAGGCTGCCGAACTAGCCTTTTACGGCATACAGCCGGTTCCCAGCGACGCCACTTCGGCTTTGACTTGAGCCCGCTTTGGGAGGGGAACTGGGTTTAATCCTTGGGTGCCAAGCAGGGGGCTCTTTTTTTGATTATTAGGCGTACCTGCTCAATTGAGCCGTGGGAACCCTAAACTTTTTTGATCCAAGGAAATATTTAAACTGCCCAGCTTTGAACATTTTGACTTAGCTGGAACCTCTAGTCCATTTGCTCCTTCCAAACCGTTGGGTCACCCCTTTTGGAATTTAAAAAAAATGGCCTTGGATCGATTTCTTTCTCCCGCAGTTTGCCCCCCCTCCGAATCGGTTGGGTTAGCATTGGGCTTAACCTAAAATTTGAGCTGGATAGTAACGCGGGGTTCTGCCAACCAAGCTGTAAGCGCGTAAATCCTGGTTTGGGAGTAGCCCAAGGGTTCCACTGCTTGGAAAAGGTGCCCAGCCTAGGCAGGTTCGTGTTTTTTTCAGTGCCCTGCCAGTGTCTCTTAGTTTTAATAGGGAAAGCCGAGCCAAATTGACTTTGGTGGAATTTATTTGGCGACTTTAGAGATCAAATACCCCTAATCTTCCTCTAATTCCTTGCTCGCTTTTTACTCAAGGACACCGATTTCCCCGATTCCTTTTATTCGCGCCAATAGCGGTTGTACCTGGGCGGATCGTAAAATCTTTGTTTGGCATGGATCTCCACCATTGGGCCTAGAGGTAGGTCTGCCTCGTGGAAAAGTCGGTCACCGGTCATTAATAGGCCCCAAAAAAATCCCTCTTGCCCCAAAACCTGCCAAGCATACGCGCTGCCGGTTGGGTAGCTTGGGCTGCGGGGGCCATCGGCAGGGCTGATCACCTTTTGGAAAAATCCCACTGCCTTTTGGCCCATCCAAGACGGGCTTCCCACCTCTGAGGTCAGGGGTTTAAGGCGTACCTCTTCGGGGCCCTTCATGGAATCTGCCCCTAAATCGTAGGTCCCAAGGGCAATCAAAAGGGGCCAAATCAAAGCTAGCTTTAAAGAACAAGCGTTATAAGCCATTTGGACTCAAGGGGAACTAACCTCTTCAGGTGGACCTGTAGGGGCTTCTTCTTCGGCAGCAAGGCCTGAATCGGGGCTGGCATTGGGGGGCAGATTTTGCGGAGAGGCCGAGAGGATCGGGGCCAATGGGGCGACCTCAGGCAAAAGCAAAAATTCGTCTTTTTTGATATAACCCAACTCTTCACGAGCGAGGCTGCCCAGGTATTCGCGGCTGCCTTTAAGGGATTGCAGCTTTTTTAGCCACTCCCCTTTTTGGCGTTTCAGTTCCCCAATCTCTTGGGTTAGCTTCGCTTCTTGCTCACGCACCCTGGAGAGTTCGACGGTCCCTTTGTCTCCTACAATCGAGAGCAAAAAAACAATCAAGATCACCAGGACCAAAAGGCCCTGGATCACTTTTTTTTCTGGCCTAGGTAAGAGCGCCAAAGAGGACCTAGCTTAAAGGTTGTAGAAAGTATCGTTGCCTCGGTACAAGGCCCGCTCACCCAATTCTTCTTCGATACGAAGTAGTTGGTTGTATTTAGCGACACGATCCGAACGGGAGAGCGACCCGGTCTTGATTTGCCCGGCATTGGTGGCTACGGCGATATCGGCAATGGTCGAATCCTCGGTCTCGCCAGAGCGGTGACTAATAACACAGGTATATCCGGCGCGCTTGGCCATTTCGATGGTATCTAAGGTTTCGGTCAGGGTGCCGATTTGATTGACCTTGACCAAAATCGAGTTGCCGATCCCCTCCTTGATTCCTCTGGAGAGCCGTTCGACGTTGGTCACAAAGAGGTCGTCGCCGATCAACTGCACCCTTTTACCTAAGGCCTCGGTCAGTTTTTTCCAGCCCTCCCAATCGTCTTCGTCGAGGCCGTCCTCAATCGAAACAATCGGATATTTGTCACATAACTTGGTGTAATATTCCACCATCTGGGCCGCCGTTTTGGTCACCCCTTCCCCGGCGAGGTTATAAATCTTCTTTTCTTTGTCATAAAATTCCGAACTCGCGGAATCAATTGCAAGGCAAATGTCTTTGCCCGGTACATAACCCGCCTTTTTAATGGCCTCGGTAATTACCTGCAAAGCCTCTTCGTTACTTTTTAGGTTGGGTGCAAACCCACCCTCGTCACCTACCGAAGTGCTATGTTTGCCTGCTTTTAGGACCGCCTTGAGGGCGTGGAAAACCTCTGCACCCATGCGCAAGCCCTCTTTGAAGCTTTTAGCCCCAACCGGCATAATCAAAAATTCTTGGATATCTACGGTGTTGTCCGCGTGAGACCCGCCGTTTAAGATGTTCATCATGGGCACGGGCATTTCTTTCGCATTGACCCCACCTAAATAGCGATAAAGCGGAAGCCCATGGGCTTCAGCCGCCGCTTTCGCACAGGCCAAAGACACCCCTAGAATGGCGTTGGCCCCTAGTTTGGCTTTGTTTTTGGTACCGTCTAACTCAATCATTAAGGCGTCAATATCGGCTTGCTCCGAAACCAACATCCCTTCTAATTCGGGGGCGATAATTTCGTTTACGTTAGCCACGGCTTTAGCCACCCCTTTGCCACCGTAGCGGTTTTTGTCGTCATCGCGAAGCTCGACCGCTTCATGGGCTCCTGTTGAAGCTCCCGAGGGAACCGCCGCCCGGCCAATGATCCCGCCAGCCAAAACTACGTCCACCTCAATGGTTGGGTTACCCCTTGAGTCGAGAATTTCTCTGGCAAAGATCGAATCAATCGTCAGTTCTTGATCGTACATGGCCGCTCCTAAGTGGATAGATTTGCTAGTGTTAACTTTTGGCCCGGTAAACCGGGTACTTTGAGAACAAGCTACACAAAAGGGCCCGAAAAATCAAAGCAAAAAAGAGGTTTTACCTTTTAAGCGAGAATCGCTTGACCAAAAAGGTTAGGCCTCGTAAAAATAACTGATTGGGGCCTATAGCTCAGTTGGTTAGAGCATCCGGCTCATAACCGGACGGTCCCTGGTTCAAGTCCAGGTGGGCCTACCATCCCGCGGAAGACTCCTTTGGAGACCCATGCAAGAATCCAGTTTGGCGATACTTCAGATCGCCGATCAAGACCGTCAGATCCTCCATAGCCAGCAGAAACTTTCGCAAATACCGGATAAACGAGCTAAGGTAAGGGCCAACCTAGACAAGGTTGACCAACGCCTGAAAAAGGTTTCCCAAGACCGGAGCCTGCTTAAACTCCAAGTGAAACTCCGCGAACGGCTGATCGAGGTAGAAAACAAAAAGATCGAAGAATCCAACCGCCGGATGATGGAGGTTTCTAATCAGAAGGAGTATATGGCGGTGCAAAAGGAGATTGATCTGGCCACTCGTACCATTAGAAAGGTCGAAGACCAAATCTTAGACTTAGAAGAGAGGGTGGAACCGTTTGACGTCGAACTTGCAGAGGTAGAGGAGATTCGCACCCAAGAAGCTGCTCGTTTTGAAGAACAGGACAAAGAACTAGCAGCCGAAGAAAACAAACTAAGCCAAACAATCCTGGCCGCTAAAAAGGAGATTGAAACCCTTACTTCTAAAGTAGGGGCCGAATTGTTGGCTAAATATCAAAAATTGGTTGCCCGCAATTTGACACCAGCGGCTGTGGCCATTGACGATGCCTTTTGTTTGGGTTGTGCCATTAGTATTAGGGCGCAAATTTTTAATGAAATCATCAGAGCCGGTCAGGGCGAATGCCCCAATTGTCGCCGCTTGCTATTTTATCGCCCCAAAGGCGAGCCAGCCTCAACTGCTGGTTAAACCTATTTTAGGGTTGCCTTGATACCCGGTATAGTTGCGCTGATCGTTTTGATTGCGTTGTCCGCCTTTTTTTCTGGCATTGAAAGCGCCTTTATCTCTCTAAGCGATCTTGATCAGGTCGAGATTTTTAAATCTCGCGCCAAAAACCGTAAGCTTTTAAAGAGACTCCTAGAAAACCGCGAAAAGTTGCTTTCGACGGTGTTAGTGGGCAACAATCTGGTTAATATCGGCGCGTCTGCCCTAGCAACTACTTTAGCCATAGACGCCGCCCCGAGTTTAGATATTAGCAAAAGCTCTGCGGCTACCTTGTCTGCGGTTTTTTTAACCTTGATGATCCTGGTCTTCGGTGAGGTTACGCCAAAGACGGTCGCCATGACGCACAATCGCAGTATCGCCCTTTTTGTCGCCCCCATTGTTTACTTTTTGGCACAGGTGCTAAGTCCCTTGACCCTCCTTTTGTCTTTGGCCTCGACCTATATGGGTAAGGCTTTTGGGGCCTCAAAACAAAATGGGATTACCGAATCAACCTTGATTAATATGGTCGAGCGGGGCCAGGAATTAGGGGTGATTAACTCTCGAGAGCGCCAGTTAATCGAAAAGGTTTTCCAGTTTGACGACCGTGAGGTTTACCCAATCGTGACCCCTCGCAACAAGGTATTTGCTCTTAAAGACACCCATACCTTAACCCAAGTGCAAGCCCAGTTGTTAGAGCAGATGTTTTCAAGGATTCCAGTTTACGGGGACACTTTTGATCATATTACGGGTATTTTAAATCTCAAAACCGCGCTCAAAGAACTTTTAGACGGAAACGGTGAGCGTCAATTAAAAGATCTGTCCGATCAACCTAGTTTCCTATATGAAACCCAGTCCTTAACCAGTGTACTCGAACGCTTCCAAGCCGAGCGCATACATATGTCGATTGTGGTAGATGAGTTTGGTGGCATGGTAGGCGTGGTGACCTTAGAAGACATCTTAGAGGAACTAGTCGGCGAAATATTCGACGAGAAGGATTTGGCCATGGGCCTGATCAGGCCCATGGGCGAGCATAAATGGCTGGTGCCTGGTCGTTTAGATGTGGTCACGCTGAATCGGGAAATCCCTGGCGAAATCCCTATTGAAGGGGACTATGAATCGGTTCAGGGGCTGATTATGTCCACCTTGGACTGCCTGCCTGAAACCGGGGACCAAGTTACCGTTGGGCACCATAAGTTTACGGTGATGAAAATGAAAAAAAATGAAATCGTCTCGATAATGCTCGAATACCTTCCGGCCCTGCACAAAACAGAAGAGGAGCAATAACATTGACGCCCTGCCCTACTCCTTTGTAAGATTAGGGCCAACCCTCAAAAAAATCGTTCCATGAAAGCCCTCAAAATCGCATTGGTATTTATCCTGGTTGCCAACCTCGCCTATTCGTTAGTGGGCTGGCTTTCTGGGGGTTATCCCTCTGATCAACAACAAATTGAGCAGCTTGAACAACCCGCGCCCCTGCCCGCTTTAGAAGCGGCAGAGGGTTTTAAGTTAGAAGCCTTGGCCGGGTTGGCAAAAGAGGTGCGCTCTGGGCAAGAATTAGAAAGACGGCTAAATGAGCCCAGCAGTATCAATAACCTGGACCTAAATGACGACGAAAAGGTGGACTATATTCAGGTGACGGAGTTTGGTAACACCGAGAATAAGCTAGGCTTTTCGCTTTATACCGAACCGGCCAAAGGGGAACGCCAAGAAATCGCGGAAGCTACCATTGAAAAAAATGGCGACCGCGCCGAAATCCAGGTGGTGGGCAACGAGCAGATTTATGGGGACAACGCCGTCTTTAACGACTGGGCCCCGGTCGAACGGACCACGCAGCCTGCCCCTCAAGGCGAGGGGTACCCCCCCATGTATGGCAGCTATTTTTATCCCAGGCCACTCTGGGCCTCGCCCTTTGGTTATGGGTATTATCCTGGCTATTTTTCACCCTTTTCGCTGATAGCCACCAGCCTTTATCTGTCCTCGATGCACAGCTACTCACGCACGGTGGTAGTTGGGCCCAGTCGCTACCAACAGACCTCTCCAACCAAAATAGACAATCCCAACAAAGGCAAAACCGCTAATCAGGGGATCAGCCGTAGCCTTAAAAAACCGACCGGCACCCAAAAACAATTTCAAGCCAAAGCCGCTAGCCAAAAGGTGGGCAAAGGCGGGTTTGGGCAACGAGCGGCACGACCTTCCCAATTAGGTGCTGGATCAAGCCGACTAGGGCAGGCTGGGCAGGGGTTTGGTCGCAACAATTCCTCCGTCGGTAGCAGTTTTAGGGGCTCGGCCTCTCGCGGCAGAAGTTTTAGTTTTGGCGGGAAATAAGATGACCCTGGCCGAATTGTTGGTCGGTTTGCCTGAGTCGGGTTTGCAAGTAATTGGAAACCTCCAGACCGAGATTTCCTCTTTACATTTCGATCCCCTGAAAGTGACCCCTGGAGGCGCGTATTTTTGTCTTGAGCAGGAAGAATTTCAGGAACCCCACCTCAAGCCCAGCGGTTTAGACCATTGGGGCGAGGCCTTAGACCGGGGCGCGGTTTGCCTTTTTACGAGTAAAGCAGCCCGGATTAACCCGCCTGCCGGGGTAGTGCAGGTGGTTTGTTGGCACCTCAACCAAGCGATGGCCCTAATTGCCAAACGGTTTTATGGGGACCCCTATGCCCACATGCGGCTGATTGGAATAACCGGCACCAACGGGAAAACCACTACCTGCCAAATCTTAGACGGCATCTTGACCCATGCTAAATTTAAAGCTGGGGTGATTGGCACCATCGGCACCTTTTATCCTGATTCGAAAGAACCACCCACCCATCTCTCCAACCCCTTAGCCATTGATTTGTTCGCCATTGGCGCCCGCATGAAAAAGGCGGAGGCCCAAGCGGTGATGATGGAGGTGACCAGTCACGCGATGGACTACGACCGGAATCACGCGCTTGATTATGACATCGCTATTTTCACCAATCTGACCCAAGACCATCTCGACCACCACCACTCGATGGAGGCCTATCTAAAAGCAAAGGTCAAATTTTTTAAACAGTTAGGCCAAGGGAAAAAGAAGGCCGTTGCCATTGTCAACCTGGACGATCCTTACGCGGGGGAGTTTGTGGTGGCGCTAGACGATTATGCCAAACGAATGGGACGGATTTTGCTGGTGACCTACGGCATTAGGGCTAAAAACGCAGATTTGCGCGCGACACCCATAGAAATGACCGGCAAAAGCAGTCGATTTCAGTTGACCCTTCGCGGTAACGACCTTGGGGAGGTGCGGCTTCCCATGGCCGGGACCTTTAATATTTATAACGCGGTGGCCGCCTTTGCTGCCGGGTTGGCTATGGATATTCGGCTCGAAACCTTAATCCAGGGCCTAGAGCGAGCCCGCCAGATTGACGGACGCTTCGAAAAAATCGAAAGCCCAAAAGGGACCGATATTTTTATAGACTATGCCCACACGCCCGACGCTTTAGAAAAAATCCTCAAAGAAATCATGAGCCTATGCCGAGGGCGAGGAATTTGCGTCTTTGGTTGCGGGGGCGACCGGGACGCAACCAAACGACCTATTATGGGGGCGATTGCTAGTAAATATGCGGACCAAGTAGTGGTCACTTCAGACAATCCCAGAACCGAAGACCCCCAAAAAATCGCGCTGGAGATTGCCGCCGGGATCGCCCCTGAAGACCAGACCCATCTTTATATTGAATTAGACCGAGCCAAGGCCATAGCTCTGGCCTTGGAGATGGCGGGGCCGATGGATTCGGTTTTGATTGCAGGTAAGGGACATGAAACCTACCAGATTATTGGTCACCAACAAACCCCTTTTTCGGATCGGGTCCAAGTGCGCGCTTTTTTTGAGCGCCATAAGGAACCCCATTTCCGCGCCCAAGTCGAGATCAATCCAGAGCAAATACGCCAAAATCTACGACTTATACTGGCCGAAAAGCCAGCTCAATTGTCAGTGATGGCGGTCGTAAAGGATGAAGCCTTGGGCCACGGACTGGTTCAGGTGGCAAAAATCGCTCAAGAAGAAGGGCTAGCCTATCTTGGGGTGGCCTGCATGGAAGAGGCGATTGCCCTTCGCCAAGCGGGGTTGGCCCAGATTGGGATTTTGGTTTTTGGGGAACGACAAACCGCCGACCTGGAGTTAGCGTTACAGCTTAACCTGGACCTTCAGGTTCAAAGCTTAGAGCGGGCCCAGGAGATCAGCCGCGTGGCTTTAGAGCTAGGCAAAACCGCTCGACTTCACCTTAAAGTCGATACGGGTATGGGGCGATATGGGGTGCTGCCGGAGAAAGCAGCCCGGTTGTTTACAGACATCTCTGGACTGCCCCAGGTCGAACTAATTGGCCTTTTTACCCACTTCGCCCAATCAGACGAAGCCGAGAAAGCTTACGCCCATCTCCAGTGGCAACGTTTTGAAAAGGTGCTTAAGGAACTGGCTAGCCAGGGGATTAAACCACCTCTAGTCCACGCCGCCAACTCGGGCGGTTATCTGGACCTTCCCTTTGCCCATGGCGATATGGTGCGGATCGGGGCGCTTTTAACCGGGGTCTATCCCTCCGAGGTTTGCCGCCGGATTAAGGGCCTAGCGCCCGCAATGGAGGTCAAAGCCAAGGTGGCTTTTGTTAAGGAATTGGGACCTGGAGACAAGGTCGGATACGGGATGCACTGGACCGCCGAAGCGCCTGCAAAAATAGCGGTTTTGCCAATTGGTTACGGAGATGGTTATCCTAGAATACGCAACAAAGGCTTTGTTCTCCTCCATGGAAAACGTTGCCCAATCCGGGGCGGCAACTCAATGGACGCGCTCATGGTGGAAGTGACTGGACTGCCTGTGCATCCAGGCGATGAAGTGGTCCTTTTGGGTAAACAAGGAGATGAAGAAATTACGGCTATGGAAATAGCTCGCGGGGCGGGTACGGTCACCTATCAAATCCTGTCCTGTTGGACTAACCGCATGCCCAAACGGTGGCTATAAAATGATTCAGGCAACGCAAAATATCGGTTTGATGACCCTAATTTTAGAGGGAGACTGGATCTCGCGAGGGGTTATGGGGCTTTTGGTTTTACTTTCATTGGTCAGTTGGGCCGTGATTTTTTCTAAAAATCGTGGCCTTAATCTGATGAATTTACAGGATCGTAGTTTCCTAAGTCACCTAAGCCGCCCGCTGCATTTAGACGACCTAGAAAAGGCGGTGGAGGACAAAACCTTAGGGGGCTTTAAGGACCTCACGCTCGAAGGGATGAACTTTTACCGGCAATATATGGAGCGGATCCGCAAAGAACCCGCGCCCAAGGAAGGGCCTACCAAAGAGCTGGCCCCTTCTGCCAGTCGCAACCAACCGGTTGCCGACCGGATTCGTCACACCCAATTTTTAGAACGGCTAGAACGGGCCTTTGAGGCGAAATTAGCAGTAGAAGAGGCGGCTCAAAACCGGGGCTTAGTTCTGCTCGCGACCTTGGCTAGCGCTGCCCCCTTTATTGGGCTTTTGGGCACCGTTTTAGGGGTTATCGATTCGCTTTATGCATTAGGACAAAGCGGGGCGGACCATTTGCAGGCCATTGCCCCAGGGATTGCGGCCGCCTTGGTGGCCACGGCGTTAGGTTTGTTTGTTGCCATCCCGGCCCTAGTGGCGTTTAACCTGCTCAAATCCAAGTCCCGCTTTCGTAGCGAATCTTTGCGAACTTATGGACTTGAACTAATCGGATGTTTCGATCAGGAGGCCCCTTGAGGCGGCGGCTAGAGCGCAGCTCGGACCCCATCGCCGAGATCAACGTCACCCCTTTTGTGGATGTTTTGTTAGTCTTGGTGGTAGTGCTACTGGTAGCCAGTCCCTTTTTGCACCGCCAGATCAACATTGATTTGCCCAAGGAACAGGTCAAGGAGCGCAATACCAAAGCCGAGGAACGGTTGATTATAAGCCTCAATAAAAAGGGCGCACTCTTTTTAGGGTCCGAAGAGTTTTCCGAAAAGGAACTTTATAAAAAGGTCCACCGCTGGGTAGCAGCGCATCCAGGGCAACGGGTTTTTATCAGGGCCGATAAGTCGGTAAAGTATCAAGAAGTCGTGCATTTAATGGCGAAACTCAAAGAGGCCGGGGCCAACCGTTTAGGATTGTTAGTGGCGGAAAAATGATTAGCTGGCAGGGGTACGGGCAATCGTTGTTTTTTCATCTTGGGGTCTTGGGCCTAATTTGGGTTTTGTATCAACAAGAGCCCCCAGCCCCTTTGTTTGAGATTGCAAGTGAGGTTTTTTTTGAAGAGGCCGCCCTGGCTCCCAATCCAGACCCTCGCCCTGCTCCGGTGGTGGCTCCCACCCCCGCAGTCCCAGCCCCAGTGCTGCCACCCACACCTAAAAAAGAAGCAGATGCGATTCGCAGCGCCAAACTAAAATCAACCAATCCCAAGCCGGTTCCCCCTAAAAAAGCCGAAGCATCGCCCAAGGCAGAAGGTTCTCCTCTTCCTGGGTCAAATGCCACCTCCATCGCGGCTCCATCGCCTCCTGTCGAAACGACCTCTACTTCTGAACCAACCGGCGCAGGAGGGGCTCCGGCGGGCACGGGCCTACTAAAAAACCAGTTAAATAAACGCAGTTACCAATCCCTTTTGAAACAGATTGTCCAGGCCCACTGGGAGACCCCGCCAGTCGAGGCTGACTACCGAATCTTGGTGCGCTGCACCATCACCCCTGATGGCCGTATTGACGATCTTGAGATCAAAGAGCCCTCTGGGTTTGAGTTACTCGATCAAGCCGCCAAAAAAGCTATTTTAACCTCCCAGCCCTTGCCCCCGCCGCCAAGGGAATTTTTGGTTAACGGAAGTTATGAGGCTTGGTTCCGCTTTAGCCCAGAGGAGGGTTAATGGTTCGGGTTTGGGGATTGGTATTTTTACTACTTTGGTCCCCTATGGCCAAGGGCCAAGAGATTATCGAGATCACTGGGTCCTTGCCCAGAGTGGTATATCTTTATGCCGGTGCGGGCATGGAGGCCCCCTTTGGCCAAGGGTTAATCCACAAACTCAAATGGTCTGGGCTTTTTGAAGAAACCACCCTGGAGGAAGACGCAGACATCACCCTGGCGTTGATCACCCAAGAGCAGGTTCAAAAAACCCAAGTCATAGGCGGTGAGGGTGAATTCCTGATGGCCGAAACCCTAAACCTGCCAATAGCAGATTCAGAAGAAGCCCAAAAGCTCCAGGCCATCCATATAATTCAAGGCCTGACCGGGAGGTATCCCACCTTTAAAAGTGTGATTGCCTATGTCTCTCGTATTAAAGGGCAGCCCTTTCGATTGGAACTGACCGACTTCTTTGGCACCCGCCAAAAAACCTTACTTCAGCCCAAAGGCGTGGTCTTGTTGCCCCATTTCGATTGGGGCGGGAAGCGGATTTTGTTCACCCACTTGGGTAACCGGGGAGCAAGGGTGCGCATCTATCACCTTAAAAAAACCCTAGACGAACCCTTAGACGACCACTTGGGCGAAACCATTGAAGCCAGTTTCACGCCGATTAAAGAAGAATATATTTTAGCCCTCTCCCGCAGAGGGAACTCGGACCTGCTGCGTTACGACCGAGAATCGTCGGTTTTATTTACCCTAAGCAACCGCACTGCCACCGAGTCCAGCCCTGCGCTTTCCAAAGATGGGCGGCACTTACTATATGTCTCCAACCAGAGCGGTACTGTACAAATCTACCAAAAGGATTTAACTACAGGGGAGAGCAAACGGATGACCTTTGACGGCACTTACAACGCTGAACCCACCTGGGACCCAACAGGTCGTTTTTTAGCCTTCACTGGGCAACAGGACGGACTATTTGAGATTTTCTTGATGGACCAAAGGGGGTTAAAACAAAAGCGGCTGACCTTTGGCCCTGGGAGTTCCGAACAGCCCCGTTTTAGTCCCGACGGCACCCAGATTTGTTTTGTTAATAAACAGGGAGGTGTCCAAAAGCTTTATCTGATGAGGATTGATGGCAGCTATAAACGCCGCTTGACGAATTCTCTGCCAGCGGTACAAGAATTTAACCCAACCTGGAGTTTCGGGGATATCGAGTGGCCATGAAATCAATAGTTTTCGGTGTCATTTTGTTCCTTTTGGCCCCTTCACTCTGGGCTTTATCCCTAGACGACCGCCTAAAAGTCGCAGAGCAACGCTTAGTTGATTTAGAGCGCCTATACCTTGAGGAAAAGCGTAAAAATACGGAAGTCCAAACGGAACTCCAAAAACGAATAACTTCCCTACAGGCGGCCAACCGCGGGTTTTTAGAAGAGGTAGAAAGCCTAAAGAAGGACCTGTCCCAAGTGGGCCAAGACTCCGAATTGGGCCAACAGGGGACCCGCCGAGTCCAAGCAAAATTAGAAGAGTTAGAACAGGCCCAGGCGGCGCATACGCTAGAATTGTTCGAACTCAAGGAGATGATCAAAGCCCAAAGAGAGGCCTCCGAGGCCGCCGTTTTGGCCGAAGATCGAGGTTTTGCCGAAGCTCAAGCCGCCTTTGGGGCAAAGCAATACCAACGCACCGCCGAGCTAGCCTTGGGTCTATATAAAAAAGCCCCCAAGTCGCCTTTGGCCGATGATGCATTGTTTATGGCCGGTTATGCAAAGTTTTTGGCCGAAGCCTACGGCGAGGCAAACGGTCATTTTTCGGAATTGATTAAATTGTACCCAGACTCGCCCAAGCTGATTGAGGCTCACTGGCGGTTGAGTTTGGGTTTGGAAAAGCTTGGCGAGAGCGAAGCGGCGTTGGTACACTTGCAACTGGTGATTAGCCAAACCCAAAATCCAGAACTAGCCGCCTTGGCGACCCCTAAGTTGGCGGCGATCAAAGCTTTGGCTCAACCAGCACCAGTGGCAGACCCTCAAGCAAAAACTGAGGAAAAGCCTAAAGCCCAGGCCAAAGAAAAAACCAAAGAAAAACCCAAAAAGAAGACCAAAACGAAACCTATAACCACGGCCCCTGCTGATTCGCCATGACCTATAAAATTGCCCTCGCCCAAACTAGCGCCGACCATCAAATCGAAAAAAACCTGAGCCTTGCCTTGACGCAAGTCCAAGAGGCCGCCCGCAATGGGGCCAAGTTAATTGGTTTTCCTGAATCTTTTTTGTTTTTAGGCCAAAGTGAGGCGGAATATTTAGGGGTCGCTCAATCCATGGACGGGCCTTTGATTACCAATTTTCGCGAGACCGCCAATCGCCATAAAATCTCGATTTTAATCGGCGGGTTTTGCGAAAAAAATAGTGCTGATCCCACTAAAACCTTTAACACCTCGGTTTTGATCGACGCTTCTGGCAATATTCTGGCTAGTTACCGCAAGATTCACCTCTTTGACGTGCAATTGGGTGAACTGAACCTCTGCGAGTCTAAAACGGTCTCCCCTGGCGACCAATTGGTCACCTGCGACCACGAATTAGGGCGATTTGGTTTAACCATTTGTTATGATTTACGTTTCCCAAACCAATTCCAAAAACTGCGCGAGATGGGGGCGCAAGTGATTTTTGTGCCCGCCGCCTTCACCGCCCAAACCGGGCGCTACCATTGGGAAACCTTACTACGGGCTAGGGCAATCGAAAACCAAGTCTATATTTGTGCCCCTGCTCAAACAGGGCGGCATAACCCAAAAAGGGAGTCTTTTGGTCATTCGCTTTTGATTGACCCGTGGGGGAAAGTATTGGTCGATGGGGGCCTGCCGATAGGGCTTAGTTACGGCGAGATCGACATGAACTATTTGGCGAAAGTGAGGGTGCAGATGCCTGTTTTTACACACCAGGTCAAGGGAATCGATAAGGGCTGATGTTTGAGCAGTTTTCTCGACTGGTTGAAAAATGGATACAAAAACAAGGGTTTGGTCCTCAAATAGCGGCCCTAACACCTAAACCACGCCCGCCTCGCCTGACCGACCAATTCCTCTGGAGGGCTTTTTTGCCCGAAGCCTTACCAGAAGCGGGACGGGCTTGTTTATGTTTGCCCCAAAATCCCTTGGGACCTTGGCAAACGGAGTTGGAACAGCTTAACGAATTTACCACTCAACCCCAAATCAAGGCCTTAATCTCCAAGAGTCCGCTGGGCTTTTTAGAGCCCGAGGATCAAGAATTATTACAAATTCGCCTATTACGTTTTCAAGAGCGAATCAACCAATGGCATAGGGGGGATTATCATCGCCAAATTGCCGAAGACCCCTTTGACACGCTTTTTGGACTTTACCAAGACCTTAGACTAGACGAACCTTGGGCGGCAGCTAGGTTTTTGAGTCGGATTGGGTATGGCTTTCCTCATTCCCAAGGGGCGTACCGGGCTTTTCGGCGATTTGACGGCACCGAAAGCGAATCTTACCAAGGATGGTTCGATAAATTAACGGATCAAGCGAGCCTAGAAGAGGCCTATCAATTGGACCGAAGATGGGATCTGATCTTTGGTCCCTTGGCCCCCTTGAGCCTTCCTAGTGTTTGTATGGATAGCCCCCTTTGCCCCTCTTGTTTTTTGCAAAGCGGTTGCCGTTTTTTTAAGGAACGTTACCTAACCGATACCCGGCTAGCTTTGGAAAACCGGCTACGTCTTGGCCAAGGGGCCGAGATTGATGCCCGTGAGTTGGTGTTATATTTAGCTCAAGAACGCTGGCATAATGGGGTGATTCAAAATCGGTGGATCCAGGGTTTTGCCACTGGCCGGCTAGAAGCCTTGCCCATCTTAGAAAAGATTGGGCCGCAGGAAGAAGAATTTATATTGTTTGCTAGGGCTTTAGAAGAAGCCGGGTTTCGCATTGCCAACATGGAGCGGGAAAAGCCTGGGCAGGTGATAACCAACTCGCAAGGGATTTTTGAACATTACCGTTTCCGGCTAGGTCGAGAAAAACAAGAAAGTTTCCATATTCTTATTTTAGACAATAAATATCAGCAAATTGGGCTTAAGATGATCAGCATGGGCCTCTTGGATCAAACCTTGGTTCACCCTCGTGAGGTGTTTGCGCCAGCGATTCAACTCAGGGCGGCTGCGATTATTTTGATCCACAACCATCCCTCGGGTGATGTTCAGCCGAGTCACCAAGACCTAGCTATTACCGATCGGCTCTCTAAGGCGGGGCAATTGATCGGGATAGCGGTTTTGGACCATGTAATCTTGTCGGAAGAGCGCTATTTTAGCTTTGTCGATGAAAACCTGTTACCCGGTTAAATAACCTATGGTCCAGTTTGTAGATAGTGCCAGAATTATCGCCGCTAGTGGAAAAGGCGGGGCAGGGTGCGCCTCCTTCCGGCGGGAGAAGTTTATCGAGTTTGGCGGCCCCGACGGCGGTGACGGCGGGCGCGGTGGGCATGTTTATATACAAGGTGACCACCGAATGACCAGCCTACAAGACTTGCGGCTAAACCCCCAACAAAAAGCCGGGACCGGGGGCGGAGGTATGGGTAAGGAGCGCAGCGGCAAGTCTGGGGCCGACCTGGTGATTAAATTACCCTTAGGCACCTTGATCACTTCTAGCCTAACGGGAGAGCTAGTGGCCGAGGTTTTAGACGAAGAGCCGCAAATTCTACTTAAGGGCGGTCGAGGCGGACAGGGCAATGTGCATTATAAAACCGCGACCAACCGGGCGCCCCGCAAGTGCCAGCCGGGTGAGGCGGGCGAGGAAATGGAGATTGACTTAGAACTTAGGGTAATGGCCGACGTGGGTTTGGTTGGATTCCCTAATGCGGGCAAATCCACCTTGATCTCAAGTGTTTCAGCAGCCCGCCCCAAGATTGCGGATTATCCCTTTACCACGCTGGTTCCAAACTTGGGCGCGGTGCAGATGGCGGACTATAAAAACTTTGTGATTGCCGATATTCCTGGGATTATCGAGGGTGCCCATGAAGGGCTTGGGTTAGGTGACCGGTTTTTAAAACACATCCGCCGGACTCAAGGCTTAGCCCTACTATTAGACGGGACCGCATTTGCCGCGAAGCCCCCCATGGAGACCTACCAATGTTTACTCGAGGAATTGCGGCTTTTCTCAGAAGATTTAACCCAAAAAAAACGGGTGATTGTACTCACTAAAGCCGATTCGTTAGATCCAGAACTAGACCTAGATGAACTCAAGGCCCAGTTTAAAGCGTTGGGTGAGGACTTTTTTGTAATCAGCGCGGTTAGCAAGGAAGGGCTGGAGTCCCTCTTATGGCGGCTTTGGGAGATGGTTGAAGCTGGGCGGTTAGCCCAGTTTGCGGCGGATCAGAAAGAGCGCCAGACCCCCAAACAAAAGATTGGACCCAAAGGCGGCGAGCCAAGCGGGCAGAGCCCCAGTCTCGAAGAGGGACAAAAACAATTGATCGAAGAGCCAAAAGACGAACCCTAAGATCACAGCTACCACAATCCCGGTTTTGGCGTTGGCCTGCCTCCCAGAAAAGAGGGAGAAGGGCAGCGCCAAAGCCATCATAGTAAACACCGCCAAGAGGCTGGCGAGCTTCTGGAAAAAGGCGTAAAGGTCCGGCTGATAGTTAACCGCCCCTTCTGCCTTGATTTTGATTTCTTGCCCTAACTGGATAAACCCAGAATACTTGGGGTAGGCCAGCTCCGGGGTAAAAATGATTGGGAAATGGTCGGCTCTGGTCTCTTGGGCGGGGGTTTGAGAAAAAACAATCTTTTCCCCTTCCCACTTTAAAAGCCGCCCCTCGCCTAAAGCCCATTTTTCTTCCGTCCCCTGAATCCCACCGATTTCCTGGATTTGGGTAAGCTGGTGACCTGAGTTAAAGCTCAAGATCCCAGCCCTTTGGGCTCCGCCTTGGACTTGGTCTAATCCTGTAAAATAAAAGAGACGGCCTTGGTAAAAACGCCAGAGACTGGTCGAGGGCTTGACCTCCCCAAAACCTAACTTTTTATCGGATCCCCAAGCGGGGGCCAAGTGGCTTTGATTGAGGTAAGAAAGCCCCGCTATGATCAAACCGCAATAGAGGATTGGTTTTAACATCTGCCCCAAACTAACCCCAGCAGCCTGCATCGCCGTGGCTTCGCTGGTTTTAGACAAACTAGTAAAGGTTAAGATGGTGCCTAATAATACCGCAATGGGGGTGATCAACTCGATCAAGAGGGGCACTGCCGCTCGCAAGCTCGCCCAAAACCGCTCGACCCCGCCTTCTTTACCGATCCCGTCCATCTCGGAGAGCACCACAAAGGTCAGGGCGATCGACACCAGGCTTAACAAACAGGCTAAAAAAAAGACCACAAACTCACGAGTGATATAGCGGTCGATTAGCCCCATGGCCCCCTACCTTGGGGTAGCGTCGGGCAATCCGCCGTCCACTGGGATGGTGGCCCCGGTAGTGGGGCTTTGGCGGGTCGCGAAATAGAGTACCGCCCTTCCACAATGCCGAGCGGTTACCTGGGTTTTAAGGAGGTTGCGGTCTTTGTAATAATTCTCCAACCCCTGCTCGTCTAGTCCTCTAGCCTTCATCCGGTCTGGACCTACTAAAGCCCAAAGCCCAGACTTGACCTTTCCTTGATCCGAAAAAACCCCGTCTGGGGCGATCATGTTGACCCGCACGTCTAAGGGGGCCATCTCTAAAGAGGCAATACGCGCTAATTGGTGACTAGCCGCCTTGGTCGCCGAGTAAGCGCCAAAACTGGCCGAAGGAGAAAAGACGTTTTTAGTCGAAACCAACACTACATCGCCACCACAGGCCTGGGCGCGGAAGTGGCGGTTGGCCGCTTTTAACATCAAAAGGGTTCCGTCCACATTGACCCGAGAAAGGAGCCGGAAGCGCTCTAGGTCCATTTCTTCTAAAGTAGAGACGTGGGCCAGGCCGGCGTTGACCACAAAGAGGTCCAACCCACCTAATTCGCCAATCACCGCGTCCAAACAGGCCTGGATACTTTCCTCGCTGGTGACGTCTAAGGAATGGCTGTAGATCTGCTGGGGGAACTGTTCGTTAAACATTTCGGTGACCATTTTAAGATTGTCACCGGGCAAGTCGGTAATCACCACTTGCGCCCCAGCCTCGGCCAACTCGGCACAGATGCCCGATCCAATCGCCCCCGCCGCCCCAGTAACCAAGGCCACACGACCTCGAAGTGGTTTGTTGGTGGTTTTAGCCAGTTTGTGATGCTGCATTGGGCGATATTCCATGGTGAAGAGGTGGTCTTCCTCCAGGCCCTGGAAAACTTTGCCCATTAAATGGATCTGGCCTTTGGTCAGGATCGTTTGGCGCAAAATATCTTTGGCTACTTCGGCGTGCCGTTGGTCGGGCCCAATTGCCAAGGCCCCAATGCCTTCTAATAGGATCATCCGCGGCAAGGCGTCAAAAGGTTCGAGTTTGGGAGATAACTTGGCTTCATGCCGTTGGTAATAGGCCTCATACTGCGCCGCGTATTGGGCCAAGGCACCCTCGATCTTCGCTTTGTTCCCCTCTGCATCACCAGACTGCAAACCCCGAATAATCACCGGCTTTTCCTTGGTGCGGATCAAATGGTCTGGGGTTAACGGGCCAGAATCGAGGCTGTTGAGGGCTTGCAAAACCACCGCCTGGGTTGAGGCCTCGATCAAGGGGCGCAACACCCAGCGTTTGCCACCACTAGCTTTGGCCAGCATTCCGCGCAATTGGGGGGCCAGAGCTTGATATTGGGCCAGGGCTTTTGTTACCTGAAGCTCGGTAACCGCAGCAAATTCATTGGATTTTAAAGTTTTGATTTTTTCTTCAGCCAAGGTGACCGCATCAATCATCGCTTTATAACTAGCCTGGGCAGTATCACCCCAAGTGATAATCCCATGATGCATCAAAATCAGTCCTTTGGCTTGGGGATGTTTTTCAACAGCCTCTTTAACCGCCAGGGCCAAGGGGAAACCGGCCTCGGCGTAGGGCAACACCACAAAACCGGCAAAGGTTGCCTCGCAGAGCGCTTGGCCTCCTGCTTGGCAGGTCAGGGTCAAGACCGCATCGGCGTGGGTGTGATCCACATATGGAGCCGCAATAAAGGCGTGGACCAGGGCTTCAATGGATGGGTTTGCTTGGGTAGGGTCAAAGAGTTGCCGACGGACCTCACCTGTCATCTGCTGGTCGTCCATCGACTTGAGTTGCCCTAGTTTCCTTAACCCTTCCAAATTCAAAGCGGGCAACCCGGCCAGTTCCAGGTTGGCCATATCAAAGCCAGAAGCTTTGATACACAAGGCGCTCACTGCTTCGCCAAAGAGGTTGGTTTGCTTAAGTTTAACCGAGGAATTCCCGCCACCATGTAAAATCAGCCCCGGTTCTTGGCCCAAGAGGCGGGCCGCATAAAGCCGCTCGATTAAGGCGGATTCAACGCCGGGCAGGGTTTTAGCGAAAGCTTCAAGCAGGGCCGGAGACCAGAGATTTTGCATGGGTTGTTTAAAGGCAGATCGAGTAAAACCCCCCGCAATGGGCGGGGGGCAGGGGCGGAACCTTAGCCTTTGGCTTTAAGGTCTTGGTACATTTGGTAGGCTTGTTCGGGTTTCATCAGATCGTGAACCACCGCACCTACAGCCTGGATCATCGCCACGGGCGCGTCCGACTGGAAGATGTTGCGGCCCATGTCCACCCCGGCTGCCCCTTGGTCAATTGCTTTATAAGCCATAGTCAAAGCGTCAAATTCGGGCAACTTCTTGCCCCCGGCGATCACAATCGGCACGGGGCAAGCAGCGCAGACGTTTTCGAAGTTTTCTTCTACAAAGTAGGTTTTGAGGTAATGGGCCCCAATCTCAGCGGCAATGCGGGTCGCCAGACCAAAGTAGCGAGCGTCGCGAACCATGTCTTTACCAACCCCGGTGACTGCCAAGGTGGGGATGCCATATCGGGTGCCCGTGTCGATCAATTTAATGACGTTTTTAATCGACTGGTGCTCATATTCCGAACCGATGTAAACCTGAGCGGCCAAAGCGTAGGCATTTAGTCGAATGGCGTCTTCAATATCTACGGCCACAGCTTCGTTAGAAAGTTCGCCCAAGATACTGTTACCACCAGAGCAGCGCAGCGCCAAAGGCTTGCCCAATTCAGGATCTACCACCGAGCGGGCAATCCCCCGGGTGCACATCAATACGTCTGCATAAGGCATTAATGGGGCAATGTTGAGGTCAATCCGCTCAAGACCAGTCGTCGGGCCTTGGAAGTAACCATGGTCAAATGCCAACATCACCGTACGACCCGATTTTGGGTTAAACAAACGGGACATTCGGGCTTTCATACCCCAATCAACGTTGTTTAAACCCTTTAGGAAAAAGGGTTTGTTTTGCTGGGGTCGGTCTAGTCCGAAGTCCTTGCCGTCCTTGATGCCGTCTAGATCTGCCATTTTCTCTCCAAGTTTGAGGCTAGGCCCCCATATAGTTGTAAGTGTCTTGACCTCTAAAAAGAGGCCAGATCAAGGCCCAAGAATAAATAAGCCGAACCCTTCAAGTCAAGTGGATTCCCAGACCAAGCCGGAATTGGACAAAGGCGCTCGACCCAAGTACATTTTTAGTCCGACCTGGAGGAAAAACCGATGGAATTGCTGCATTATAAAGTATTGGTTTTGGCTTTGGACCCGGCATTAAAACCGGTGTTAGGGCCATTTTTTGTGGCAGAGCGTTTTGAGGCGGACTGGGTGCGCACGGTCGAAAAAGGGGCGGAAAATCTAATTAAGAACCATTATGATCTGGTTATTGGCGACCTCAACCTAGGTCATGACAAAGAGGGCGGGCTAGACCTCCTAAAAAGGCTAAGGGTGCGCGACCAAAACCTCCCTTTTGTTGTGATTGCCGACCAAGAAAGTTTGGCCCGCTCGGTCGAAGCGATTAACTTAGGGGTGGCTGGTTTTTTAAAAAAACCACTGAACTTAGCGGAGATCGAAGAGACACTGCGCCGAGCGATCCGTTACCACAAAAGTCGGTTCCAAAAAAACCAGTTGGTCAATTATCAAATGACCAACCTTTATCAGGCCGTGATCAAGTCTAGTGAAGCCTCTAGCCTCAAACTTTTAGACACGGTGGATAACCTAATCGAATTGATTTACCCTGAAGAATACGATAGTTTTCCAGACCTTAAAATGGCGATATACGAGGGGCTGGCGAACGCGGTGGAACATGGAAATTTAAAAAACGTCAATAAAAACATATTTTTCCAAATTCATTTAAAAATGGACCGGATTTTGGTACAAATCAAAGACGAGGGCGCTGGCTTCGATGCACAAAAGGTTACCGATACCGGGGAAGAGGCTAAACACCGAGGGTTGGGATTAATAAAACACTTAATGGATGAGGTGTCTTTTAATCACAAAGGAAATGAAATCAACCTATTAAAACTTTTAGCTTCAGGTCCAAAGGGTTAGGGTGTGGGGATAGAGGTATAAAGGTTAAGTAGGTATCCAAGCCGGGCAAGAATAACAAACAGGGTAAACAAAAAGGAGTTAGTTGGACTTCGAACTTTCTAGCGAGATAAAAGAGCAGGCTGTTGCTCTAGCAATCAAAGCCCTAGCCCAAGAAGCGGGCGATGTTGAGGTGAGCCAGTTTGGAGAAACGCTGGTTGAAGACCTGATGCACTTATTACAGATGGGCAATATTAAAATCGGCATCTTGCGGGGCACCGAAACCGACGAGACCCGACTCCAAAGCCTGCCTTTCCTGCGCCTAGGCCCAGACGAACCCGACTTCTTCCCAGTCCCCAACCCCAACGGGCTAGGGACAAAGCTAGAATTCGAAGACACCTTCTTCCTGCTCGATCCCGAAGATTTTTTGGGCTTCACCGAGTAGGCCTGCACCGCGCCAACCCCGCTTTGCTCCCAACTCTGCCCAAAAAAAAACCCGCCAGAAGCGGGTTTTTTCTTTGATCGTTTTTGAAGCTTAACGTTTGGAGAATTGGTAACGGGCGCGGGCACCACGTTGACCATATTTCTTGCGTTCCACCTCACGAGCATCCCGAGTCAACATACCAGCTTGGCGTAAAGCAGCCCGGTTTTCTTCGTTGATCTGCAACAAGGCGCGGGCGATGCCGTGGCGTAGTGCCCCAGCTTGGCCGGTGGTGCCCCCACCTTTTACAGTGGCAAGTAGGTCGTATTTACCCGCCAAGGCGGTGACCTCGAAGGGTTCAGAGATTTGGGTCAAGTATAATTCCCGATGGAAATACTGATCCGCTTCTTTTTGGTTAATAATCAACTTGCCCGTTCCAGGGCGAAGGAAAACTCGAGCAACGCTGCTTTTGCGTCGGCCAGTGCCGTAATACTGTTCCATGGGCTAGAACTCCAAGGGAGTCAAAGGGTGTGAATGATGGGGGTGTTCGGCTCCGGCATATACCTTGAGCTTTTTGATCCCTTCCCGATACAATTGATTTTTTGGCAACATCCCTTTAACCGCTTTTTCGATCGCAGCGGTTGGTTTTTTTGCCATCAACTCTTCGAAGTTGGCTTGTTTAATCCCGCCGGGGAAACCGGTGTGATGGTAATAGATCTTATTTTTAGTCTTCGCGCCAGATACCTTAATCTGGGCAGCGTTGATTACAACTACGTAATCGCCAGTGTCCACGTGCGGGGTATAGGTTGGCTTGTGCTTACCTTGGAGAATCATCGCGATTTCCGTAGCGATCCGGCCTAAGGTCTGGTCGGCTGCGTCAACTAGGTACCATTCCTTTTGCAGGACGCCTTCATGGTAATCTTGTTTTTTAACGGATGGAGTGGTTTTCATGGCTCTAAAGTCGTTTTTTGTTTAAGGATTGTATTTAATCCTGCACCCGGCAAATTGTCAATAGGGAGCAATAAAATTTCTTGCGCATTACCCTACTTGGACGCAAAAGCCCCGCCCTCTATTCATAAAACCGTGCAAATGCCTGTACCTCTTCGCGCGAGGTGCGGAACTGGTTCACCGGGGCCTGGTAGTCCCCGTGACCCAACGCCATCCCCGAAAGCATCCGAGCTTCTTGGGGGAGGTCTAAAAAATTTCGCAACAGGTCTGGATAGGCGATCAAACTGGCTTCTGGACAGGTTTCCAGTCCCTCGGCCAGGGCGGCCAACATCACCGACTGATAAAACATCCCCATATCAAAGATACTGCCTTCGTTAAGGTCTTTATGCATATAAAAAATAAGCACCGCCGGCGCACCGAAGGCCTCGAAGTTTTTTCGTGTTTGGGCCACTCTTGCCGCGCGGTCCTCTTTGGCGATTTGAATCACCTCATACAGACCGGTGCCACAAGCGAAACGACGGCTTTTATAGGGCTCGAACCAATCCTTTAGGTAGGCGCTTAATTCGGGGCTTGCCGGGGTATTTTGGTCAAAGGCGTTTAAAAGAAGTTGGTCTAACGCTCGCTTCTTCTCCCCTATGACCACAGCTACTTGCCAGGGCTGCATATTTGTAGAACTGGGACTGAAACGGGCGACATTCAAGATCCGGGTAATCTGGGCTTGATCCACTGGTTCCTTAGTAAAAGCGCGGAAACTATGCCTGGAAACAATAGCTTGATTTACTTGAGGATAGCAAAGCGGATGGTCGTTCATAAAAGCCTAGGGGAGGTGTTTTTTGCCATGGTGCCCGTTCAAAATCAGGGGATCAAGGCCAAAAACAGTCCCGGCTTTTGGCCTCAACGCTGGACTTTCTCTAGGGGCCCGACTCGCGCCGGACCCCGTGAGGAGAAAGAAAGCGTTCAGACTCGCCAAGGAGCTTCGAGGCGTAAGCCGAGGGCGACGGGCGTGCAACGCGAATACTTGGAGCGTTGCCACAAACAGCCATCGCCGAAGGCGATTCGCCAAGGAGCTTCGAGGCGTAAGCCGAGGGCGACGGGCGTGCAACGCGAATACCTGGAGCGTTGCCACAAACAGCCATCGCCGAAGGCGAGTCAAAAAAGAACTACTGCGCCAAACCCCAAGGCCCTCTGGGGCTCCTTAGCAACAATCATTCAACTCGCCAATTCGCCGACCCCTACCCTATACCGAAACCGTTTCTAGTTTAAGCAATCCCCTCAACTCCTCCGCCATTTGTTTGGCTTTGGCTTGGGAGAGGCCTAGTAGTTCTTGCCCGGCGGGTTTTGGGCCGGGGCTGGTGAGGAGGTCGA
>MFNE01000017.1 GCA_001783695.1 Candidatus Lambdaproteobacteria bacterium RIFOXYD2_FULL_50_16 | reverse complement strand
CGAAATCGTCGCAATGATCGTCTTGCCAAGTGGGGAATCACTGCGGGCGGCGGTTTGATCCTGATTTGTGTCATTGGCATGCTGGTGATGCTCTTGATGGAGACTTTGCCCCTATTTTACCCGCCAGAAACCAAGGTTTTGACCCGGTTCCCACTGGATTTGCCGTCGGAAAAAATCCTGGAATTAGGGGTGGATGAATATTTAGAAACGGGTTATGCCATTAGTGGCCAAGGGGAATTCCAGTTTGTTGATTTAGTTAAAGGTGAAAAAACCGAGCTTTGGCAAGCAGGGTACCAAGGACAGGTGCGAACGGTTAGCACTTACGGCTCTGGGCAGCATACCTTGACTTATAACGACGGTACGGTCGCGCTGGTTACGGTCTCCTTTAACCCCTCTTTTGATCTCGATTCCAACCGAACCATTGCCCACCAAACAGAGGTGGTCAAAACCTTCCAAGCCAACCGTTTTTCCGCACCCCCTATCTCGGCTCAAATTCGGGAATTTAACGGGGGAATGGCCGTGGCGGCCTTGTTGCCGGGCAACCGAGTGGAGGTGCATTTTACTAAAATCGAAGAAAATTTTTTAGGTGAATCTACCGAAACCGAAAACTCCGCCGAAGTAGAGACAGGTGAAGCTGACCCCATTAGCGCCATGGCCTTCAGCGGCGATGGGAAAAACCTTTATTTGGCCACCAAAACCGGAAAATTGATTCTCTGGGATTTTTCCGATCCCGACGAACCGTTTCTTAAGGACGTGCGCTTGGCTTTTGGCGACAAACGGGCCTTGACCGCATTGGCCTTGGTTTTTGGAGATGAGTCGATTGCCGTCGGCGATGCTAAGGGGCAGGTGAGTGTTTGGTTTTTAGGCAATCAAAGCAGTGAGACCGGGGAAAAAAGGCTGATCCTGATTCATGAACTGACCAGGTTTAAAGACCCAGTGAAGCATATTTGGCCATCGATGCGAAATAAGTCGGTACTTAGTTTGGCAGGCGGCAAAATGGCTTTGGACCATGTCACTAGTGAACGCGAATTGGTCCAGTTCGACCAAAAAGAGAACCTGTTAATTTCCGCCTTCTCGGCCAGGGGAAACGGACTTTTGGCCCTTGATGAGACTGGGCAAATGCAGCTTTGGCAGGTGACAGCTCCCCACCCAGAGGGGAGTTGGAAGGTCTATTTTGGGAAGGTTTGGTACGAGAACTATCAAGCGCCCAGCTATGTTTGGCAATCATCGGCCTCTACCAACGATTTTGAACCTAAATTTAGCTTAGTTCCTCTGATCTTTGGCTCGATCAAGGGCACCCTCTACGCTATGGGTTTCGCAGTGCCCATCGCGATTTTTGGCGCGATCTACACCAACCAGTTTGGCAGCCGCCGTTTTAGGGGAATTGTAAAACCGGCGGTCGAGATAACGGCGGCAGTGCCTAGTGTGATTATCGGTTTTCTGGCCGCGTTGTGGTTGGCTCCGATTATCGACCATTGGCTACTGGCCTTTTTTAGCTTTTTGCTGCTTTTGCCGCTGAACTTGGGGCTGTTTTTGCTACTCTGGTCCAGATTGCGGATCAACCTGAAAATTCGGCTAATCGAACAGTCTAAAGAGCTATACTTAATCTTACCTATACTTCTAGTTACCGTGTTCCTGGTTGCTTGGTGTCAGCCTTTATTGGAGTCTTGGTTTTTTAACGGAGACTTTAAACAATGGATCTTTGATAATGTGACCAAGAACTATGATCAAAGAAACAGCATTGTTATCTCTTTCGCCTTGGGATTTATTGTGATCCCCTTTATTTTTACTATGACCGACGATGCCCTTTCTAGTGTTCCTGACTCCCTAAAGGCCGCCTCGGTCGCCTTGGGCGCCAGTCGCTGGCAAACCACTTGGAAGGTGCTTTTGCCTTCGGCAAGCCCAGGGCTTTTTGCGGGGACCATATTAGGTATGGGGCGGGCGATTGGGGAGACCATGATTGTGTTGATGGCCACGGGCAACACCCCCATCATTGATCTAAGCGCTTTTAACGGTATGAGAACCCTTTCGGCGAATATTGCCGTCGAGATTCCTGAAGCGCCCGTGGGTGGCTCGCTTTACCGGGTTTTGTTCCTTTCGGCGTTGATCCTGTTTGGCTTCACCTTTTTAATCAACAGCATCGCGGAGCTATTCCGCAACAGCCTGCGGAAGAAATATGCCGAGTTTTGATTCAGAAAAGGCCTTCCGTAAGGAACAGGTCAAAAAATTCTGGCGCGAAGGGGAATACAATGTCTGGTTTTCTACGACCAGCATTGGGGTGATTGTCTTAATGGCCCTTACGGTTTTGTATGTGGTGGTCTCCAACGGCGCTGCCGCCTTGTGGCCACGTGACTTGGCGTTGATTACTACTCACGAAGGTCAAAGGTATCTGGGTGAATTGATCCAAACCGAACATTTTGGCCCAGAGAAAAAAAAGCTTCGTTACCAACTTAAGATCGGTAACCGGGATCTGTATGGATTAGATTTTAAATGGATCCCAGACTCGGAAATCGAAAAAATCGAGTATCCAACAGATGCTTATACCCTAGAGCGCGAGGAATACGGGAACTTTTACGGGTTTTTAGTTCAAACCCAGAGCCCTGCGCTTGACCCCAGCCAAAAAGGCTTGGCCACTTTAGATAAAGCCAGCCATGAGGCCCAAGAAAAGCTTCATGTTTTAACCAAAGAGATTAAAGATCTGGCCTACCAGATGGAAGACTTGCGGCTTAAAATACAGGCGATTGAATATAAAAATGCAGAAGACCCCGCAGCCCTTCCACTCAAAGCCCAGATCGAGACTTTAAAAGAACATTTCGAAGGGTTAGTAAACACTCAAGCCGAACTGGCCCAAGCCGCGTTAGAACACCTAGCCATTTTTAAAGACGCCACTGACCGCCAAAAGTCGATCCCTAGAGGTTTGATCCATCGCTATTTCCAGCCGAATCAATTGGGGCTCGGAGGCAAATTGGCGGTTTATGGGAAACGGCTTTTTGAACTCTTTTTTGATGAGCCTCGTGAGTCAAACACCGAAGGGGGGCTGTTCCCGGCCATTTTGGGTACGGTGATGTTGGTGTTTATGATGAGTTTTGTATCCTTTCCCTTAGGGGTAGTGGCGGCCGTTTACTTGCGAGAATATGCGCGAAAGGGATTTTTGGTCCAAGCGATTCGTGTCGCAGTGAACAATTTGGCTGGGATCCCTTCGATTGTTTGGGGTATCTTTGGTTTAGCCTTTTTTGTCTATTTTGTAGGCGGCGGGATCGACGCCTTGTTTTTTCCTGAACGCGCACCCAACCCTGTCTTCGGGACCGGTGGAATGCTTTGGGCCAGCTCTACTTTGGGGCTTTTGACCGTGCCGGTGGTGATTGTGGCCACTGAAGAGGCCTTGGGCTCGGTTCCAGGTGAAATTCGGCATGGTTCGCTAGCCCTGGGGGCGACCCAATTCCAAACCTTGATGCGAGTGATTCTGCCTATGGCAGGTCCCCGGATTATGACCGGATTTATCTTGGCTATGAGCCGCGCCGCCGGGGAGGTGGCCCCCTTAATGATTACAGGGGTAGTCAAATTAGCCCCTACCTTGCCGGTGGACGGGCGTTTTCCTTTTATCCACCTAGAGCGCAAGTTTATGCATTTGGGGTTTCATATTTATGATGTGGGATTCCAATCGCCCAACGTCGAGGCGGCTAAGCCCATGGTGTTTGTCACCACTTTATTGCTTCTGGGCGTGGTGGTGTTGATGACCTCCGCTTCTATCATCTTGCGGAGCCGCTTAAAGAAGCGGTACGCAGGCCGGACCTTTTAAGGATTAGAATGAACGATACCCTTACCTACGATTCGGTGATGACCGTGCGGGGCCTCAACCTTTTTTACGGGGAGGCGCAGGCGCTGTTTAATATCGACATGGACATTCCCAAACATCAGGTAACCGCCCTGATTGGCCCTTCAGGTTGCGGCAAATCCACCTTTTTGCGTTGTTTGAACCGGATGAACGACTTGTTGGGCAACGTCTCCCTCAACGGCACCATTGAGCTTGAAGGCGGGGTTAATATTTACGACAAACACCAAGACCCAATTCAGCTTCGCCGACAGGTGGGCATGATCTTCCAAAAGTCCAATCCCTTCCCTAAGTCGATCTATGAAAACGTAATTTACGGACTAAGGATTGCCGGGGAAAATCACAAAGCCAAACTCGATGAGGTGGTCGAGTTGAGCCTCAAACGGGCCGCTTTGTGGGACGAGGTCAAAGACCGGCTCGACCAAACGGCCTTAGGACTTTCAGGAGGACAGATGCAGCGGTTGTGTATTGCTAGGGCTGTGGCCGTGGGGCCAGAGATCCTTTTAATGGACGAACCCTGCTCTGCCCTGGACCCCAAATCGACCGCCAAGATCGAAGATTTAATCATGGAACTTCGGGGTAACTATACGATTGTGATTGTTACCCACAACATGCAACAAGCCTCTCGGGTGAGTGATTACACCGGCTTTTTTTACGAGGGAAAGTTGATCGAGTTCGACGAAACCCAAACCATCTTTACTAAACCCACCAATCAACAGACCGAAGATTACATTACCGGCCGTTTCGGCTAAGGGAAGCTTATGACTATACAACTTCAAAAAGAAATCGAACGGCTCAAATCCCAGATCCTTTCGATGAGCGCCAAAGTGGAAAAAAACTTCCACGACATCACCGAAGCGGTAGAGACGGTGGATGTAGAGACCGCTAAGCGGATGATTGCGGGCGACGATGACATCAACACCATCGAACTCGAAATCGAGGAGGAGTGCCTCAAAATTTTGGCGCTTCACCAGCCGGTGGCGGTGGACTTGCGGCTGATTATCTCGATTTTAAAGATTAATAATGAGTTAGAGCGAATCAACGATTGCTCGGTGAACATTGGTGAGCGGGTTTTAGACCTTTCTAGTCAGTCCCCTTGTGTGGCCCGCTTCGACATAAAGGGTATGGCCAAAAAGGTAGGGGAAATGTTTTCTAAGAGTCTCGATTCCTTGTTAAATATGGACCTGCAATTGGCCATTGAGGTTTGCAGCCTCGATGACGAAGTGGACCAACAAAACAAGGAAATCTTCGCCCAAGTAACCGAGTGTATCCGTACCAATCCCAATCAGGTGGGGATTATGCTCCAATACGCCTCGATCTCGCGATATTTAGAGCGTATCGCCGACCTAGTCAGCAATATTGCCGAAGACGTGATCTACTTAATTGAAGGTTACATCGTCCGCCACCAGGACCTAGACGACCTTGATTTAGGCTAGTTCTTTAGTGGGGGCATTGGCTTAAATGCCCCTGGTAAAGGAGTTAAAAGGGCATTCGTCTTGATCGGTCAAAAGTTCATCCGCACATGCAGCCCAGGTTCAAATAAAAAATGATTTGGCCACGGGTCTTCTTTTGCCTGAAAGCTTTGGGGTAATCCTTCATTGTTGGGCCAATAGGTAAAGGCGAGCGAAGGTTCCATAAACAAGGTGCCTCCATAAGGAAGGCCAAACCTCAGTTTCATAAACAGTTGCTTGCCTTGGGCTATTTCCTCCCCGTTGGTATCCAGAAAGGTCTGCTGTAGGGGTAAAGCTTGTAAGGCGGTATAAAATCGGTCTGTTATAAAGCCCCGATAAGCCAGCGCGATCCCCTCTGAACGAATCGAGCCTGGGTATTCCTCCTCCCGGCTCGATTTAGCCCTGCCATAAGGAATCCCTATTGGCGCCAAATATCTCTAAGTTATTTTTTCTAGGGAAAGGGCGTGATTCCGGGAAAACCGGACCCCTAAATTTAGTTGGTGAAACTATAGAAATACTGTAGCAACTGCCCACATAAATTTCTTTTCATAACCCTTCATTGGACTGGGTTTATTAAGCCTCTGCCCCTTTGAGTAACATGGCCAGAAGACGACGGGCCCGAAGGCGGGCGCCTTGAGCCGGAGGGTTGGCACGCAAAATTTTAATACATTGACTCCGCGCCTCTTTGGATAGGTGGAATAACAAGGGTTCTTGTAGGGGTTTGGCAAGCCCAGATAAAGCTTGGGCTAGGGTTTGCGGGTCTAGGGCGCCAGTAGCACGGATTAAAAGCGAGGGGTCTAGTCCACCGACCTCCTCCCAAGGATAAAAGGCTTGGCGGGCCGCTTCGGCTAGATTGGGTTGATCCTCGGCCACAGCCAACAGATGCTCTTCGCGCTCGATGGGGGCCATGTCGGCCAGCAAAATCAGGGATTCTTCCAGTCGGTTTAGGTCCAACTCCCCCCCGTGGCCCAACGCCTCTAGGCGCCCAGCCAAACCTTGAGCGATCTGCCCAACTAACTCATTAGACAAGGGTCTTCGCTTTTTGTTTTCCGCTTCTAGGGCTAAGGGATCAGGAAGCCGCTGGGCCAGTTCTTCAGAAGGGCCCGCCCAGTGGCGAAGGGCTAAAGACTGGATCAATGGGGTTTCCTTTTTAAGGAGCAGATACAGTTCCTCTTCGGGAACTTGGGCAATAAAGGCAAAGGCTGCGGCCTCCTCGCTTTTTTCCGCTTGATCTTGGGCGACCTCCGCCTGGGTTTTGGGGGATTCCTTTTGCGCCTTGAGGATGGAAAGCTTTTCTAAGAAAAATCCTCTATGTAACTCCATCAAAAGACTACCCTCTTCGTCGGGGCGGTAGATGGTTTCGGCGGCAGATTCCAACCGTTTTCTAAGCCGTTCTGGACCTAAAACCGGTCCAAACACCTCTTTAGAGCGTTCAGGGCCAAAAAGGGCCATCAATTTAGACAGTTCCTGGTCGTTTCTGGCTTCAGCCAATTCCAAGGCCCAATCTGGCTGCCAGCGTAGCAAGTCACCTAGGTCGTTTTTAACCTGTTCTAATTCAGTAAGACCTTCGGGGAGGGGGGCGGGCTCTTCTTCGGCAGGTATGGGCGCTAGTTTTTCCGACTCCTTGAATAGTTCCTTAAATTCCTTGAGCTCTGAAAAATCGAGATTTTCCTCTTCAAGTTTAAGTTTCCTTAATTGTTTTAGATCTGCTTTAGGGCTTTGCGAGCGGCGAAGCCACAAGGTAGAACCTACCATAAGCACCACTAATAGGGCAGCAGTCCCCCAAATCCAGGCGAGCAGGGTTTTGAATCTAGCTTCTTTAGCCGGGTCCGGGCCCAAGGGCTCTGGGGTTAGATCTGGTTCTGGGGCGTCTTCGGGCTCGGGAATAATTAGGGTTTCGGTAGAGGTGATTGCTTTTTGTTCTTCTGCAAGGACGGGGATAGTTATAGCGGGCAGGGCCTCGCCTTGGGTTAACCAATCCTTTTGAGGGTCAAGCCCCAATAGGCCGCCTAGGGCGGTCTTGAGCGCCGCTGTTTGCGCCGAGGTTAGGCTAGAGGACGCAAGTTTTACCTTTACCGCTTCAAAGCCCCCGGCTCCTAATTTTTCAGTGATCTTTGGGAAAAACAGGCCGGCCTGTTTTCCAGCCTGTTTTCCAGGGCCAGGAATCGACTTGGGCAGATTTAAACTAAATTCGATCTCTACCTTGGGGATATCGCCCTGGTATCCCTGCGATTTTAGGGTGTTGGCTAAGAGCAGGGCCACTTCACTTTGCCCGCTTAAGGGGCTGTCGAAGCTTTTTGCGCCAGCGAGGGCGGGCCAAAAGAGAAGGATCGCAAGGAAAATACGCATAATAAGCCGTTGAGGTTTGGGCGAAGTATAATTAAATTGGTCCATCTCGAAAAGGGCAAATCGTTACTCTTTGTTACAAATGCTTACCCTCTGTTGATGATGCGCTCTAAAAATAGGGGCAAACTATCTTCAACGCCACCCAAGAGGCGTTCCTCCAGTCCGGCGCTGAGCGGGAGTCCAGCGCCGGGCACTACCCCTTGCTAAGCCCAAAAATATACGCAATAATAACTGATCGATTGTTCGATATATAACCTTATCTAATTGAAAATATGGACTCGAACCATACCGATCTTAGGAAAATAAAGGGTGAGCGAACCCGGACTCGGATTGTCGAAGCTGCCGACCAAATCTTAGAAGAGCAGGGTATCCGGGGGTTTAGTACCCGCAGCATCGCCCGGGCCGCCGGTTTAAGTCAATCAAGCCTTTATCATCATTTCCCTGATTTAGACGCCATCTTGTTTGATACGATGATGCGTAAGGTCAAATCGCGCATTTCGGCCCTGGAAGAGGCGCAATCTGCCAATGTAAGCGAATACTTTGTAAACCTCTTTGATAATATCAACGAAAGTTTAAGCCGCAACCACAGCGCAAAGGGCTTTTTTACGATCATGGAGCGGGCGATGTTTGACCCGGTTTTTTCGGAACGATTAAATCAAATGAGCCGCCACATTCAGGCGAGTTTATTAGAAACCTTGCGAAAGATTGGCGGCTCCAAGATGACCCCGGAGCACCTCGAATTAGCCTCCTTCGCGGTCACTATATTGCGGGAAGGTTACATCTCTCATGTGACCATGCATGGCGAAAAAAGCCCCTTTAATGATCCAGCCGGATTGGCGCGACAGGTGTTTGCCCTGATTGGCCATTGTATCGATAAAAGCGATGCGTAAAGCTAGTTTTCTCTTCCTTCTTTTAATGGGGCTGCCCCCCTTTTTATGGGCCCAAAAGCTGGACCCAGAACTCTTAAGGGAGTTTGTGTTGGTTGAGCGCCAAGGCAAACAGGTGGTTCAGGTTAGCCTAAAAGCGATCCTTAAACTCACCCTACAGCGCGCCCCTCAACTGAAGATTGCCAGCAACCGAACCCAAGCGGCGGCGCAGGTATATGAGGCCTCTCAAGGGATGGAGCCGATCACCTGGACCAACCAAATCAGCCAAACCTACTCAACCAGTCCGGCCAGCTTTTTGATTTCGGAGACAGGCAGCACCAGTTACATGAGCCTAACCGCAACTCAACAAAGGTTGCTTTCGACTGGGCTTAAGCAAAAGTTAAAAAGTGGGCTGTCTTACGGACTCACCTACCAGCGAGGTATCAGCACCACAAGCCTGGGAAGTATCGAGCAAAGTGGTGGGCAGGTGGGGGCTTTTACTGATTTAACCGATCCCGTTTATGCAGACGCGGTGATTTTAGGGGTCAATCTGCCCCTCTTTCAGGATTTGGGCGAGGTCAACGAGGTGCCCGAAAAACGCAGTGGTATTGCTGCCCAAAGGGCTGAACTAAATGCAGCAAAAGAGCGCCGCCAGATATTGGGACAGGTAGCTTCGATTTATTGGGACTTGGTGGGGATCAGTGAAAACATTAAAGCCCTAGAAAAGTCGGCCACCCTAGCCAAGCAGTTTTTAGAGGACAATCGGGTGCGCGAATCGGTGGGGGCTATTGATCCAACCGAGGTTAAGTTAGCGGAGGCTCAACTAGCTATGGCCGAAAAAAATCTTTTAGCCGCCAGGATCGACAAAAAATCCATTGAAGACCAAATCCGGGTGGTCTTAGGGTTGGGCAGCCTACCGATGGAATATGAACCAACTGAAACTTTGCAAAACCACTCTAAGCCAATGGGCAGCACGGAAGCTCTGCGCCGGATTATGGAGCAAAATCCTGAGATTAAAATTTTCGAAGAACAGATCAAATCTAACGATCTAGATCTAATAGAAGCCCAAAATAAGGTCTCTACCAATTTAGACCTTAACCTTCAATACCGCCTAGATGGCTATGGATATGACGCCGGGACGGCGGGTTCGGGCGTGGGGGATCCAGGACTGGCTGGGTATCAAGTAGGGCTCACTTGGTCGGTGCCCCTCTTTGACCACAAAAGCGAGCAGGTCTTGGCCCAGGCCCAACTAGAAAAGGCTAATGCCGAACTGCAACTTAGGGACGCAAAAAGCCAACTAGAAGTGACCTATGGTTCATTGCTACGTAACCTCGACCTAGGGCTGCAAACCATTGATTTAGCGCAAACATCGGTTGAACTAAACCAGCAATTACTAGAAAAAGAGCAGCAAAAATTCCGTTTAGGCAAGGCCACCAGTTACCGCGTCTCCCAGGTTCGAAGTGACCTGCTTGACGCCGAACTCTCCTTGACCTTAGCCAAGATTGGCTATGAAAAGACCTATCTGAATCTGACCCTGTTAACCGGCGAATTTGAGAAAAACTATGAGCTATAATCGCGCCCTTTGGGGATGCATTTTCCTTTTGTGGGCCGGGCCCGTTTGGGCGGAGGAAACCACTAGGCAGCTAACCAACGTCGAAACCTTGCTCCTGGCCCACAGGCCCTTGACCGCCTATTCGACTTACATGGGGCACTTGGAGCCGCAATCTCGGGTTATGATTGGCTCTGAAGTGGCCGGGGCGATTGAAAGGGCTGATTTTAGTGTAGGTGATCAAGTAAAAAAAGGACAGATGTTGCTCCAGATTGAAACCAAAAAGTTGGAGGTTCAATATAAACTGGCGCGCTCTAATGCAGAACTGGCCAAGGAAGACTACCAGCGAGAATTGCAGCTTTTCGCCAAGAAGCTCTCTACCCGAGCCCAACTTAACCAGCTCAAAAACCGTATGGAAGTGACCCAATACCAAATGGAACTGGGCCAGCTCGACCTTAAAAAGTCGCAAGTCACTGCCCCTTTTGATGGCGTGATTTCTAAAAAAATGATCGACCAGGGGGAGTACATCGGCATGGGCAAAGAGTTGGTCGAGATTTTAGATTTATCCCAAGTCAAAGCCAATGTTAACGTGCCTGAGCGCGAGGTGACCCAAGCAAGGCGGGAAAAAAAGGTAGAGGTTAGTTTGGACGCGGTTGAGGGTAAAATCTACGAGGGGCAGATCAGTTCGGTGTCCTTCGAGGCGGACCAAAAAAGTCGCAGTTTTCGCGTCGAGGTGGAGGTGCCCAACCCTAATGGGGAGTTACGCTCCGGGATGTTGGCTCGGGTACGGATGGTAACTAAGAGTTTATTTGACCAGATGATTGTCCCTCGCGACGCCGTTTTAGAAGATGAAAGTGGTTCTTATGTCTTTTTGTTGGTGGGCGAACAGGTCAAAAAAAATCCGATCAAAGTGGGGGTGGGGTTGGGCTCGGAAATCCAAGTGACGGCTGGGCTTAAGGCTGGGGATCAGTTGATTGTTGTGGGGCATCAGATGATTACCCATGGGGAACGGGTCAAACTTCTGCGTTCGGCTAAACAGGAGGCGCGCTAGCCATGCGGTTTGCCCTTAGCGATCTGGCCTTAGAGCGGCCCGCCTCGATCTATATTTTTATGCTGATTTTGATTGGCATGGGGTTCTCTGCATACAACGCTTTACCCCGAGAATCGGCACCAGACATACAAATCCCAATGTTGTTTGTCACCGTTCCCTATAGAGGAGCGAGCCCAGAAGACGTGGAAGCCTTGATTATCCACAAGGTCGAAACCGAATTGCAAGGCTTGGACAATTTAAAAAAGATTAGCAGTACTGCGACCGAAGGGGCAGGGATGGTGACCTTAGAATTCCAGCTAGGCACCGACATCGACGAGGTCCACACCAAGGTCAGAGAATCGATGGACCGGGTCAAGGGGGAGTTGCCTAAAGATGTGGAGGATTATTCGATCACCGAGATCAACCTCTCGGAACGACCGATCATGATTGTTAATCTCTCTGGCCACTTTGACGGGTTTCAGCTTAGAAACATTGCGGACGATCTAAAGGAGCGGATCGAGACCATTCCTGGTGTTTTAGAGGTCAAGCGGGCTGGGGGTCTGGAGCGTGAGGTCAAGGTCGAGGTGGACCCGGACAAGTTAAACTATTACCAACTCGACCTGAATCAAGTCTCAGACACGATTAAAAATGAAAACACCACCATTCCCGCTGGGGACTTGGAGGTGGGCAGTATGAAATACATGATCCGAGTCCCAGGCGAGATCAAAAGTCCCGCCGAGATCAAGGAGATGGTTATCTCCGCGCCGGGCGGTGTGCCGATCCATGTGGATGATCTAGCCCAAGTGATTTATGGCTATAAAGAGGTGACCAGCCGCTCAAGGCTTAATGGGCTTGAATCGGTGAGTCTGTCGGTCTCTAAAAAAAGCGGGGAAAACCTAGTGGCGATTGCAGACCGGGTCAAGGCTATCGTCTCCGAAGAACAGGCCCGCTATGGCGACAAACTTAAGTTTACCCTACTTAACGACGAATCCAAACGTATTCGCAGCATGGTCAGCGATTTGGAGAACAACATCTATACCGGCATGATTATGGTGGTAGGGTTGTTGATGATGGTGATGGGGTTTAAAAACAGCCTGTTTATTGGGGTCTCCATTCCCTTATCAATGCTGCTTACCTTTATCTGGCTTAGCTGGGCGGGGATTACCCTGAACTTTGTGGTGCTCTTTTCCCTGATTTTGGCCTTGGGTATGTTGGTGGACAACGCCATTGTGGTGGTTGAAAACATCTATCGACACCTAGAGACCGGTCTAAGCCCCAAAGAGGCCGCCCAGGTTGGGGTGGGCGAGGTGGCAATTCCGGTGATTAGTTCGACCGCAACTACGTTGGTGGCTTTCGTGCCCCTCCTTGGTATGCCGGGCATCGCCGGGGAGTTTATGGGGTACCTACCTAAAACCCTGATATTAACCTTAACCGCCTCCTTGTTTGTAGGACTGATTTTAAACCCAGTCCTTTGCTCGACCTTGATGCACCCACACAAGGATATTCAGCAAAAAGACGAAATTTCGATGGCCGAAAACAGCCGGTTTTTGCGGATGTACCGCAGCAGTCTGCTTTGGGCTTTGGAGAATCGGGTCAAAACCTTGTTTATGGTGATAACCGCTTGGGTGGTTTTGGCGATGGTCTATTTTGGAGTGGTCTTGCCCAAAGCGGGGGTGGAGTTTTTCCCCGGCAGTGAGCCCGGTTCTGCAACAGTGGAGATCGAGGCCCCCTTTGGCTCGACCCTGGCCACCAGTGATCAAATTGTCCGCCAGATTGAGGCCAGCTTGGTCCCCTACCAGCCCCATACCGAAGCGATTGTAGCCAACGTGGGCCAGCCCCAAGGTTCTGGCGGGAGCAACGGGGGACGGACGAGTCACCAAAGCCACATTACCTTAAGTTTTCCCGACTGGCAGGAGCGTGATATCAAACCGAGTCAGGTGGTCGCGGAAATAAGAAAGTCATTTAGCCAGTTTGGTGGAGCCTTGATTTCCTTGTCTAAACCCAGCCAAGGCCCACCGACGGGTAAGCCGGTCAACCTGGAACTAAACGGGGTTGATCCTAAAGAGCTTAAGCGGCTCTCGTTGGATATTCAGGGGAAAATCAAGGATATTGAAGGGTTAGTAAACCTGGCCGACAATTTTTCTTCGACTCGATCTGAAATTCAGGTTCGCCTAGACCGCCAAAAAATCGCCCAGATGGGACTCAATACCATGCAAGTAGCCAACCTAATCCGCACCGCCTTTAACGGGCGCGAGGTCTCAACTTGGCGCGTGGGCAAGGATGAATATGACATTGTGGTCCGCCTAGACCCGCGTTTTCGAAATTCGGTGACCGATATTTCGGGGCTGTATTTAAAAACCCCGAGTGGCCAATCGGTGGCTTTAAGTGAGTTGGCAAAGGTCTCGACTGAACCGGGCAAGGGTTCGATCCGCCATATTGGCGGTAAGCAAGTGATTACCATCAGTGGCGACGCCGAAGGGGTTCCAGGCGGAACTGTACTCAAACGGGTGCAAGAGCGACTGGCCGACTTTGGGCTGCCTCGGGGTTATAGGATCCGTTACACCGGTGAGGACGAGTCAAGAAAAGAGATGCAGTCCTATTTGGGCAAGAGTTTTTTAATTGCCATTTTTTTAATCTTTTTAGTTTTGGTGACCCAGTTTAACTCAGTTTTGTTGCCATTTATTATTCTGACGGCCGTCTTTATGAGTTTTATGGGGGTGTTTTTAGGATGGATTATTCATTGGTCGCCGCTCTCGATTATGATGGGCGGGATTGGAGTGATCAGTTTGGCCGGGGTCGTGGTTAACAACGCGATTGTTTTAATTGACTATATTAACCAACTCAAAGCCCAAGGAAAAAGTACCCGCGACGCCTTGGTGCTTTCAGGGATGCTGCGTATGCGGCCAGTATTAATGACCGCCATCACCACTATTTTAGGGTTGGTGCCGATTGTTTTAGGCATGGATATTAACTTTTACCGTTCTGGGATTGTAGCCTTTGGCTCTGAATCGGCCGCGATGTGGCAGCCCATGGCGCGTAGTGTGATCTATGGCTTGGGTGTAGCCACGGCCCTGACCTTGATTGTGGTGCCAGTGATATATTCCTTAATGGAATCCGTTACGAATTGGAGCAATAAAATAATGGCCCAAATTGGGGCCTTATTGTCCAACCCCAAAGGGACTTGGACCCAGTTTAGCACGGGCGCGCCCCTTTCAGAGCGCCTTGCCCGAACCCTTTCTAATTGGGGCAAATCATTAAAACCGGACCCCGCTAAAGTCGCAGCTAAAGCCGCCCAAAAAGCGGCCAAAGCCTCTTTAAAAAATGGGACAAAATTAGTCAGCAAAAAAGCAGTCATCGGTGCCCCTAAAAGTGAGGCACCCAGCGAGGCAAAAACCGAAGACGAGCCTCCCCAAAAAGGGCGAAAAATCAAACTGCCTCCTTGGTTGAAACGGAAAGAAAATGGCTGAATTTTTACTTAGAGAGGCGTTTAATCCTAAGGGGGTGCAGGAGCAGGCGGGGCGGCTATTGGGGGCTTGGGCCGGATTTGACCGGGTGGGGTTTGAAGAGGCGGTTTGTCCTAAATTAGCGGCGCTGAATTTTGGGGAGCGGGCGCAGTTGATTCGGGAATCGCTTCATGAATTTTTGCCGCAAGCCTACCCAGAGGCCTTGGCAATCATCCTCAAAGCCTTGCCGCCCGAACTGACACGCTCCGAGCTTTTGGGCATGGATAATTTTATTATCTGGCCCTTAGCCCAGTTTGTTTCGAGTTATGGGATCAATCATTTCGAGTTGTCGATGGGGGCGCTTTACCAGATGACCCGCTGCTTTTCGGCAGAAGGGGATATCCGCTTTTTTATCGAAAAATATCCCCAAGAAACCTTGGCGCGATTGGCCGAGTGGGCAAAGGATCCTAACGTCCATGTGCGTAGGCTGGTCTCTGAGGGCACTAGGCCAAGGCTTCCCCTCTGTCGGGCCCTCCCGGCTTTTAAAAAAGACCCTAGCCCGATCTTGCCCCTTTTAGAAGTGTTAAAAAATGACCCTGAACTTTATGTGCGGCGTTCGGTGGCCAACAACCTTAATGACATCGCCAAAGACAATCCCGAGGTAGTGGTAGCGTTATTGTCCCGGTGGAATCAAACACCCAGCCCAGAATTAGACTGGATGACCCGCCATGCGCTGCGCTCTTTGATCAAAAAAGGGCATGCCGGGGCCTTGGCGCTTCTGGGATATGGAACTTTGGGTTTGGTCGAACTCAAGTCGCTTTGTTTGACCAAACCGCGCTACCGCCTAGGTGAGGAACTGCGCTTTGAGGCCAGGTTATTTAACCCCCAGAGCCGCCCCCAACGGCTGATGGTCGATTTTGTGGTGCATTACCAAAAGGCGGGTGGTAAGCTTAGCCCCAAGGTTTTTAAGGCCGCTAAACCCACCTTGGGGCCAGGTGAAACCTTAGTTGTATCCAAAGGGGTCCAGCTTGAGCAAAGGTCCACCCGCGAGCATTATCCAGGCCTGCACAAGCTAAGTTTGCAGATCAATGGGACTTCAATGGGAGAGGTTCCCTTTATTTTGGAAATCGACTAAGCGGTGGCTTAAAAATCACCTAGAAACATGGCCTATAGCCAGGATTTTTTAGAATTTTGTTTAGACCAATTAGACGGGCTTGAGGGGCTTGTGTATAAACGGATGTTTGGCGGGGTAGGGTTGTATGCGGAAGGCTGGTTTTTTGGGCTGATCGCCGAGGACCGACTCTATCTAAAAACCGACGAAACTAACCGCCCAGATTTTGAAAAATTAGGGATGGGCCCGTTTGTCCCCTTTGCGGACAAGGCTTACTCTATGGGGTATCACGAGGTGGCAGCCGAGATCTTAGAAGATTCGGAGACCCTATTTAAATGGTCCAAAATTGCCCTTGAGGTGGCGAAGCGGGCTGGGGGAAAGAAAAAATCTAAGCCCATAAAAACCGGGGCTTAAGTAGGAATTATTTAAATTTGGCCGATTTTCCTCTATTTCCTTTGCCAAAAATCGGTTAGGGTTTCGCCTAGAGAGGGGAGTAACTTTTGAGGATTACATGCAGGTATCAACCACCAGATTTGGTTTAATTGAGGTCGCTGACGAGGAAGTAATCCTCTTTCCCGAGGGTCTTTACGGCTTCGAGAAGCAGAAGAGGTACGTTGTGATTGACCAAGAAGAGGCTGGGCCGTTTAGGATGTTGCAATCGTTAGACGAACCTGCCCTGACCTTTGTGGTGGTGGACCCGGTGGCTATTTACGCCGATTTTAAGATTGAGCCTAGCACCGAAGATTTGGCTTTGATTGACGCAACCAAAGGGGCCGATCTGGCCCAAATGGCCATTGTTACCTTAGGCCGACGTTTAGAGGAGGCGACCTTGAATTTGGGCGCACCTTTGATTGTAAATCGAATTTCCCACAAGGGCGTGCAGGCAGTTTTAAACGATACCGATTACACCACCAAAGAACCACTGATTCCCGATCCAGAGGCCTAGTCAAAGAGTTTGGGGTTTGTTAGAGTAGGTCAAAAACAAAGTGGGCAATCATGGCACTACCATCTCTCTTAACTAAACAACGGCCCATTTTTTGGGCTATGGCCCTGTTTATATGGGCAGAAGAAGCCTTTGCTATGGACTGGGCAAAGGCTATGCAGCTTTACTACCGTGACTTCAATCCGATGAAAGAGATCCTGATCTTTTTTGCCATGATTGTTGCCACCGGGGTTTTGACCTACTTCTACCAAAAGTACAAAAACAAAAAACTCGAAGAAAAGCGCAAGATGCGGGAAGGACGAGGGCAAAAGCGCGGTTTCGACGATTACCTCTAACGGCCTCGGCCTAACCTATGCCCCCTTTAGTATCTTGTCGCGCCATTAGGAAGGCCTTTGGCGCCCAGCCCTTGTTTTGCGACCTTAGTTTAGGGATCGAAGAAGGGGAAAAATTAGCCTTGATTGGCCCTAACGGCGCTGGAAAATCTACCTTACTGCGCTTATTGGCGGGCCTCGAAGACCCTGACGAAGGGGAGCGGGTCACTAAGCGAGGTCTTAAAACCGCTTGGCTGGCTCAATCGGAGGATTTCAGCAAATTTAAAACCGTGGGTGAAGCCTTGGGCGAGGCTGCAAACGCCCTCGAATTGGACCCCCTGGTCAAGGAGGGTTTGGTCGAGCGTTGGATCCAAGAAACTGGGTTTTTAGGCGTGGCTCAACCAATCGCGGTCCTTTCTGGGGGCTATAAAAAACGCCTCGCTATCGCCCGCGCCTTGCTCCCCGAGCCTGAATTACTGTTTCTCGACGAGCCTACCAACCACTTGGATTTAGAGGGGATTGAGTGGCTTGAGGGGCTTTTAAACCAAGCAACCTTTGCTTTTGTTTTGGTTAGCCATGACCGCCAACTCCTAGACCGAGTGCCCAAACGGATAATTGAGCTAGGAAGCCATTACCCAGAAGGCTACCTTTCGGTTTCTGGACGTTGGCATGAATTTTTGGAAAAAAAGGAAAAATTCCTCGCCGACCAAATCACTCGCCAGTCCCAACTAACCAACAAATTCCGTCGCGAAACCGAATGGTTGCAAAGAGGCCCTAAAGCGCGGGGCACCAAGGCCAAGGGACGTATAGACGAAGCCGGAAGACTAGAGGAAGAGCTTCGTCAAATCAAACAACTCAACCGCCCCAAACCCAAAATGGGACTCGATTTTGAGGCAACCGGGCGGCAAACAAGAAGGTTGGTAGAGGTTTATAACCTTGGACTTGACCGAGGGGAAAAACATCTTTTTTCGGGGCTAGGGTTTAAACTGTCTAATGGGACCAGACTTGGTTTGATGGGCAAAAATGGTTCGGGAAAGTCGAGCTTAATGTCCCTGTTGACCGGGGATTTACAACCTAGCCGGGGGACCATTAAAAAAGCGGACGATTTGAGGGTTGAATATTTTGACCAAAATCGAGAACAACTAGACCCCCATATCCCGCTTAGAAACGCCTTGAGTAAAACCGGGGATTCGGTGGTTTATCAGGACAAAGAGGTTCATATAATCACTTGGGCTAAGCGGTTTTTGTTTAAACCGAGCCAACTCGAATTACCCGTGGGCCAGCTTTCGGGTGGGGAACAGGCGCGGGTTTTAATCGCTCGGTTGATGCTGCGTCCGGCCGATTTGCTGCTTCTTGATGAGCCTACTAACGACCTAGATATTCAAAGTTTAGAGGTCCTGGAAGAGTCGCTAATGGAATTTCAAGGTGCGATTTGTTTAGTGACCCATGACCGGGCCCTATTAAGCCGAGTGGCTACGGGTCTTTTGGGACTAGACGAAGAACACCCACAGCTTTATTCCGACTTTGACCAGTGGGCCCAAGCCCAAGTTTCTAAGGCTCCGGCCACAGCTAGTCCCAGCGCCCCACCGCCTAAGAAACCCAAAACGGTTCAAGCCTTAAGTTACCCAGAGCAAAAAGAACTTAGGCAGATTGAAAGCAAGATTGCCAAGGCGGAAGAAAGGGTTCAAGAGTTGGAGGCCTACTTAGCCAGTGAGGACGCGGCCCGCGATTTAGTGGGCTTGGAAAAAAAGTGGCAGAATTTGGGTGATGCCAAGGCGGAATTGGAACGTCTTTATGGCCGATGGGCTTACCTGGACGCGAAAGCCGGGGAAACCACCTGAAATATAAACCGCAAGATTCCAATTAGTTACCTTTCTTTTTTGGGGCTTCCCTTGACGGGCCTCCATCCTTTGCTTTATCTGGTTGCTTTGTGTTTTTCCCACACTTATATATAGTCCTCCTATGAGCTTCGTTGTCATCGTCGAGTCCCCTACCAAAGCTAAAACCATCAAAGATTTTCTCCCCAAGGGGTATGAGGTGGTCGCTTCCATGGGTCATATCAGAGACTTGCCACAATCGGCGGCGGAGATCCCGGAAAAATACAAAAAAGAGAAGTGGTCCCAATTGGGGGTCAATGTCGAGAAGGACTTTGAGCCGCTCTATGTGGTCCCCAAGGACAAAAAGAAGATGCTTAAGGACATCAAGGCATTGGTGGACAAAGCAGATGAATTGTTGCTGGCGACTGACGAGGACCGCGAAGGGGAGTCCATTTCCTGGCATTTGCTAGAGGAACTCAAACCCAAGATCCCGGTCAAACGGATGGTCTTTCATGAGATCACCAAAGAAGCGATTCAAGACGCGCTAAACCATTGCCGCGAGGTGGACTTAAATCTAGTTCGGGCTCAAGAAACTCGGCGTATTTTAGACCGGTTGGTCGGATATACCCTAAGCCCTCTGCTTTGGAAAAAGGTGGCCGCCGGGCTTTCGGCTGGGCGGGTGCAATCTGTAGCGATTCGGCTATTAGTCCTTAAAGAACGTGAACGACGCGCCTTCCGTAAGGCGGGTTATTGGGATTTAGTGGCCGAATTAAACAAAAAAAGTGTCAGCTTCGAAGCCAAGCTTTATAGCCTCAAAGGTGAGCGTATTGCCCAAGGGGCCGATTTTGACGAAAATACGGGAAAACTAAAAGAAGGCACCAAACGACTGCTTTTAGACGAAAAGTCGGCGCGAGGTTTAGAAAACGAGTTAAGTGGGCAACCGATGAAGGTTTTGGCGGTTGAAGAAAAACCTGCCACTAGCAAACCCTCGCCCCCCTTTATTACCTCGACCTTACAACAAGAGGCCGCGCGTAAGTTGCGTTTGAGCCCTAGAAAAGCCATGCAGGTCGCGCAGGCGCTTTATGAGCGCGGGTTTATCACCTATATGAGGACCGACTCGGTTAACCTCTCCGAACAGGCGATTAAAGCAGCCCGCAAGTGTGTGGAAAGTCTTTATGGCAAGGACTTCTTACCCAAAGAGCCTCGCGAGTATAAAACCAAATCCAAAGGGGCCCAAGAGGCCCACGAGGCCATTCGCCCGGCAGGTTCGACCTTTGAACCACCCAACAAAACGGGGCTTAAAGGGGTGGAGTTGGCGCTTTACGAATTAATCTGGAAGCGCACCGTCGCCAGCCAGATGAAAGACGCCCAACAGCTCCACTTAAGCGCCCAGTTTGAAGTGGGCCACGCCCAGTTTAGGGCTTCAGGGAAACGGATTTTGTTCCCTGGATTTTTTAGAGCTTATGTCGAAGGTAGCGACGATCCAAGTCAGGCGCTTGAAGATCGAGAAATTTTGCTCCCCGAGATGAAAGCGGGAGATTTAATTGATCAAAAAAACCTAGAGGCCAAATCCCATGAAACCAAGCCCCCGGCCAGGTATTCCGAAGCGAGCTTGGTCAAAAAATTGGAAACCGAAGGGATTGGTCGGCCTTCGACCTATGCTACTGTAATTGATACCATTCAAAGCCGGGGTTATGTGGAAATTGTCAGCCACACCCTGGTGCCCACTTTTACTGCCTTTGCGGTGGTCGAGTTGTTGGAGCAACATTTCCCCGATCTGGTCAATCCAGGCTTTACGGCCCAGATGGAGCTTAACCTAGACGAAATTGCGTTAGGCGAGAAAAAGTGGCTGCCATACATGCAGGAATTTTATTTAGGCCCAGAGGGTTTAGAACAAAAGGCCACCCTTAAAACCGAACAGATTGCCCCTGGCGAATTCCGCTCTTTGCAGTTTGACGATCTAACCGCCAAGGTTTGTATTGGCCGGTTTGGTCCCTATTTGGAATCTAAAGAGGGTGATGAGGTCAAGACCGCCAGCATCCCCAAAGAGATGACTCCGGCTGATCTCAATCAGGAGCAAGTGGACCTGATCCTTATGCAGCAAAATAAGGGGCAGGAAGAGCTGGGTATCCATCCCGAGTTCCATGAGCCCGTCTTTTTGTTTAACGGCGCTTACGGGCCTTATGTGCAGCTTGGCGAGGCGATTCCCGATGGGCCTAAGCCCAAACGGGTAACCTTACCCAAGGGGCTTAGGGAGGATCAAGTGGATATGAAGGCTGCTTGCGCTTTATTATCCCTACCGCGCCATTTAGGGGACCATCCTGAGTCGGGAGCGCCAATTAAGGCGGGCATTAGCCGCTTTGGTAGTTATGTAGTTTTAGAGGAAAAAGGCGGTACCAAAGATTTCCGCACCTTGCCTAAAGAGCTTTCAGTATTAGACGTTGATTTAGAAAAGGCGCTTGAATTATTTGCTGAAGAAAAACGCAAGGGCCGCAAAAAATCGGAACCCCTGCGCGATCTGGGCCCACACCCGACCGATCAAACCCAAGTGGCCATCTTTAACGGTCCCTATGGGGCCTATGTTAAACATGGGCTGCTTAATGCGTCTTTGCCTAAGGATGAGCCTTATGAAACTTTGAGCATGGAGCGGGCCCTTGAACTCTTAGAGGCCAAGTCCAAGGTCCAGGGAACTAAAAAGGGTCGGCGACGTCGTTAATTGGGATTTAGTTGAAAAAAGTTTGGGCATGCCTATAATAGCCTCAAGCAAACCCGTATGAGATAGGGGATGGGGTTAAAAACGCTTAAAGATTTTCTAAACGAAGCCGCCGTCGGGGTGCAGAAGGACATGACCTTTGGTCATTACCTCTTCACCTCGCGCCCCCAAAGGCTTGACCTGATCTCTAACAATTTGGTGGGGATTGCGGTTCGAGTAGGCAGCAAAGCCTTTGTGATTGGGGATGTCTCGAATAATGGGTTTTCCTACGCCCAAGAGATTCCCCGCCAACCGGGCCTTTCTGAGGCTCGGCTGCACAAAAAAATCGATGAAATGGCGGCTAAGACCCATAACCGAGTCTTTCCCTTTACCCTTTATTTTGAGGGCGATGCGCGCACGCCAGAGTTGGTGACCCATGGCAAGTTGGTAAACCACCAACTTTTTATGTTACTAGCCAACCAAGAGATCGAGCGCGAGTGTGGATTTGTGCTTTATAAAAAGGGGATCAAGCGAGGTGATGATCCTAACCGGTTTTACGATAAAATGGAGACTTTGCTTAAACGCTCAGCCCGATTAACCCAACGAAAGCAAAACGACCAAGCCAGTCAAGTGGCCACCAACATTGCCTTTTTAAACCTCATTGGTGAGATTGGCGCCCCCCCCGAATTTTATCTGCAACTCTTAGAAAGCTATAAAAACCGCCCAATTTACGTTAAGTATGGGGTTTATATGGCCGATGAAACCGAGGCGCTTCGGCTTTATAGTTACGCTTTACATAAGGACGCAGAGCGGTTGGTTAATGAGAGAGATGCCAAAGCCAAACGAATCTTGGCCAAACAAAGTTATTTTGACCAATTAAACAAACAGTTCGACACCCGCGAGTTTTTAGAAACCGTTTGGAAAAAGGGGATCGAATATTACAAGCTTAATTACATTCCTTTTCCCCATCCGACCAATAAGGAAGAGTCAGAAGAGTTTGTAAAAAAGATGAAGGAATACACGGGCCACTTGGAGCTTTTAGCAGATTCAGACTACCGGGACAATTCGGAGCCCAACAGCTTTGAGATCTTTTTGGCAGAGTCTTATTATTGGCACTTGATCGACAAGGACGCAAAATACCTAAACAAGGCTTTGATCCTTTCAGAGGTACAAGGGATTATGTCGAGTTGCTTTATGGAAAAGATGGCCGAAATCGGTTGGGAGGATAAGCCCCGATAAAAACCGGGGCCTATTACCTTTAGCGAACGCCTTTGGACAATAGGTGGTCCGAGTATTTAGCGTCCACGCCTTGAATGTGATTGACCAGCCAGTCGGTCAAAAACTTCATCACATCCACGCCGATCATGAAGTTTGAACTACCAGTGAACTGTTTGTGAAGGTCAGTCACTTTGGAAACAAACGCTTTGTGTTCGCGGGTATGGTCTTCCGTTTCAGGGTAACCATGTTCAGCAAACAATGCCTCTTCGTAGGTGAAGTGCTGATCGGTGTATTTTAAGAGCCCATCGAAGATGTCACCCAGCACCGCCCGGGAGTCACCGCTAGACATAGCATCCTGTAAGGAGTTGATCATGTTGATCAAAACCTTATGCTGCTCGTCGATCGACGGAATTCTAACACTTAGGTTATCATTCCAGTTTAACAACGCCATAGTATTCTCCTCGATTGATTTTTGCCTGTTTTTCGCCTAGTCCACCGTCAAGACTTGCAAATGAACCGACCTTCTGTTTATCAAAGTGTAGGCAAAAAAACAATTTTTTTTTCCTTATATTCGATTATTCGACCTAGAATCCACGTTTTCGGACGATTTTAGACCCCTTAAAGCCCCCAAGGAGTGGTTAGCGATGACAACAAAAGAAATTTTAGAGCGGTTGGTCAACCACCAAGACTTGAGTGAAGCAGAGGCGGAGCTTTTAATGGGGCGGATGATGGGCGGCGACTTGAGCCCAGTGGAAACCTCAGCCCTCTTAATCGCCTTGCGCTCTAAAGGCGAATCAACCCAAGAATTAACCGCCTTTGCCAAGGTAATGAGAGCCCACGCGACCCCGATTGCGGTTGAAGGGGATCTGATTATTGATACCTGCGGGACCGGGGGGGACGGCTCGGGTTCTTATAACCTTTCAACCACTGTGGCTTTGTTATTGGCCGGGGGCGGCTATAAGGTGGCTAAACACGGCAACCGCTCCATGACCAGCCAGTCGGGCAGCGCCGATCTTTTAGAGGCATTAGGGGTTAAGATTGACTTAAGTCCTATCCAAGTCTCTACCCTAATCGCGGAAACCGGTTTTGGCTTTTTGTTTGCCCCCGCCCTTCATGCTGCGATGAAACATGTGGTGCCAATTAGGCGCGAGTTGGCTATTCGTACGGTCTTTAACCTTTTGGGGCCCTTGACTAACCCCGCCGGGGCCAATGTGCAGATCATTGGCTTGTTTGATAAAAACCGGGTCGGTCAGATTGCGCAAGTGCTAGCGGCCTTAGGCAGCAAGGCCGCTTACGTCGTGGCCGGAGAAGACGGTCTTGATGAGGTGAGTATTGGCGGCATGACCCAAGTGGCTAGATTAAAAGATGGAAAAACGGAAAGCTTTTTGTTTGATCCGACAGCCCATGGATTTGCTTTGGCTGGGCTGGATCAGATCAAGGGCGGTAGCCCAAAGGATAACGCCGAGATTACGCTAAGCCTTTTATCTGGCCAGACCGTCGGACCCAAGCGGGACCTACTGGCCATTAACGCCGGGTTTGCCATTAGTGCGGCCAAAGACTGTGGGATCAAAGAAGGGATCGAAGAGGCTCAAGGACTGATTGATTCGGGTAAGGGGCTCTTAGCCGTGCAGCGGATTCGGACGCTTAGTCATGAGGTTTAACCTTTGAATATATTAGATAAAATCAACCGAAACAAACAGGTTGAGGTTGATCAGCGTTTGGGAAGAATCACAGCGTTAGTCAAGGGACCCAAAGACCAACGGAGGCCCAAGGATTTCCGGGGCGCGCTGACCGGGGAAGAGATTCGGGTGATCGCCGAGGTTAAAAAAGCGAGCCCTTCGAAGGGGGTGATCCGCTCAGACTTTGACCCGGTGGCCATTGCGTTGGCTTACCAAAAGGCGGGAGCGGCTTGTTTAAGTGTATTGACTGAAGAGGCGTATTTTCAAGGGAGTAACCAATATCTTTTGGATATTAGGGCGGCTGTTGAACTGCCTATCTTACGAAAAGACTTTATTGTGGACCCTCGCCAGATTCGCGAAACCTACGAGCTGGGCGCGGACGCTTTGCTATTGATTTTGGCCAGCTTACTTGATGAGCAACTGGACGAGTTTTACGCTCTAGCCAAAGGGTATGGCTTGTCGGTTTTAGCCGAGGTCCATGACCGTAACGAATTGGACCGCGCCAAAGAGCTTGGCTTTGATTTGATTGGGGTTAATAATCGAAACCTCAAAACCTTCGAAACCAGCCTTGCCACCAGCTTAGAACTGGTGGACGCAATGCCTCAGGGAGTGGTTAAAATCAGCGAGTCTGGAATCGGGGACTGGGCCGATTTGCAACGTTTGCAGAAGGCTGGGTACAATGGGGTTTTGGTAGGGGAGCGATTAATGCGGGCAGTGGACCCAGGGCACGCGCTACTTGAGTTACGAGGAAAGCTATGAGCCGTCCAAAAGTAAAGATCTGTGGCCTGACCGACGCGGGGCAGGCGTTGGCGTTGGCTGCTATGGGAGCCGATGCCTTGGGATTTGTTTGTTACCCCCTTTCCCCTCGCTACGTCGAGCCCGAACGGCTGCCAGGCCTGATTGCCGGCCTGCCGCCCTTGGTTAAAACAGCCGGAGTTTTTGTAAACGAACCCCTCGATTCGTTGGTGGAGATTGTCACCCAGTCTGGGTTGGATTTGGCTCAACTCCATGGGGAAGAGTCGCCCGAATATGCCCAAGAACTGGGCCGGTTGGGGATTCGCTGGATTAAGGCGGTTCGAGTTGGGGGCGCTGAAGACTTAGCCGGGCTTGAGGCCTACGATTGCCCCTGTTTTTTGCTCGACGCAAAAAGCGGCAAAGCCATGGGCGGCACCGGGGAAACCTTCGATTGGAGCCTTGCCCAGGAGGTAGCCAGAAGGTATCAGGTGATTTTGGCGGGAGGGCTTAACTTGGGGAATCTAGGTGCGGCTCTGGATCAAGTTCAGCCCTACGGTATTGACCTGTCCAGTGGGATTGAGGTGAGCCCTGGGGTTAAGGATTTAAAAAAGGCGGAGGCGATTTTTTCCTTTTTGGGGACTAGATGATCAGCCTCCTGCTAAAGTTTTTGATCTTTTTTTTAGGGATGTATCTCTTGTATCGGCTAGCTAAAAGGGGCTTAACCTTGTGGATTCGGGGGCTCTTGGCGGGCCCTGCCCCACAAGCCCCTAGCGAATTGGTCGCTTGTGCTGCTTGCGGGGTATTTTTTGACCCGAAGTTGGCTATCAAAAAAAAAGGGTTTCTTTTTTGTAGCCCCGCTTGCCAGACGGCGGGGCCTAAACCAGAGGCTTAAAAATTAAATTCGGACGATTGCCGAGTGGTGTCGCCAAACATGATTTTATGGCGCTCCCTTACCTCATTGGTCCAAAGGGATTGCAGATAAATCAAGACTGCCGCAATATCTTCATCGCTTAATTGGTCTTTAAAACCCTTCATCGAACTCGTGGGGTCTAGGCTGCCGTTTTTGACGGTCTCAAAGAGTTCGCGGTTGGAATGGTGCCAAGCATGGGCGGTGCTGTCTAAGGCAGGAGCGATAAAGGTGCCGTCTGGTTTAAGACCGCCTGCCAGATGGGCCGCATCCTCACCCACGGCCTTCTCGCCGTGGCATTTTTGACAATGTTGCACATAGAGTACTTGGCCATTTTCAACCATGCGGTTGCGGTTGTTGCGGCGCATTTTAGACATTGGCAGTGCCACCAAACCCACCGCCAGCGCTATAGCGAAAAACATCCCCCACTGGGCCAGTTTTTTATATTTGGCCACATCTTTGGCTTCTTGATCGTTATCTGGCAGGTTACTCACGGCACTCCAAGGCAAAGGTTAGATAAGCCCCAAGGATAAAAAAATCCGTCAAAAGAAGCAAGCGGCGTAGATTATCCTTTAACCGCGCCTTGGGTTAGCCCCGAGATAATCTGTTTTTGGAAAACAGCAAAAGCAATCATCACGGGCAAACTAGCGATCATCGCTCCGGCCATTAGGTGTGCCGTATCCACCCCAGAGTGGCTGGCGCGGTAAAAGGCGAGGCCCAAAGGGAGGGTTCGCATTGCGTCTGAACTTGTGAGAATCAAGGGATGAACGTAGGCGTTCCAGCTTACCAAAAGGCTATGAATAGCCACCACCGCCAAGGCGGGGCGGCACAAGGGCAGGATAATCGAAAAAAATATTTTTATATCCCCCGCTCCTTCTAAGCGAGCCGCCTCTTCTAGTTCTTTAGGCAAGCTGAGCATATATTGACGCAGCATAAAAATACCAAAAGTCTCGGCGACCATGGGTAGGATTAGGGCCAAATAGCCGTCATAAAGACCTAACGCTTTAATCAAAATAAACTGGGGAACCATTAAAACCGCCCCTGGGATCATTAACTTGGCCAGGATCAATGCCATTAATAACCCTCGCCCACCAAAGCGGCGGCGGGCCAAGGCGTAGGCAGCCATGGCGTCGAACAACAGGTTTGAAAGGGTTATCCAAAAACTTACCCAGACTGAGTTGAAAAAATATCGGCCAAAGTTGCCTTGGGTCCAAACTTCAGAATAATTGGTTAAGGTCAGTCGGTCCCATCCTGGCCACAGGGTCGAGAGCCCCAAATGGGTCCCCCCTTGGGTCAAGCTACTGGTGAACATCACCCATAGTGGCACTAGGCTTAGAAGGGCTAGTGACATTAAAAACAAGTGGATCCTAATCATCTTGACCATAGGTTCAAGCCGGATTTGAGACTATTCGAATACTAGAATGTATTGTTTTGATAAATTGGGTAATTGCAATACCGGGTCTAATCCTGTAACAATCCTTCGACTTGATCAAGGTCCAAGGGAGGAAGCCTAGACTTGGCAGGCATTAGGAGGAGAGTTGAACCTTCAAAACAAGATAAGCCGTACTGGAAAGTTATACCCAATCTGTTGTTTCCTTGACGGCGGGTTTTTTTTTGTCTAACAAGGAAAGCAACCCATTTTTTTCCAAACCGCCCAGGGTCAACTGGGCTGTAGTTTAAAGACGCAATGATTACAATCAAAAAGGGTTTAAATCTGCCGATCTTAGGTAAACCCTCGCAGAAGATCACGCCGTCGCATCCGGTGAGTCGGGTGGCTATTCTAGGCCCAGATTACCACGGCATGAAGCCCTCCATGGCGGTTAGGGTGGGCGACGAGGTTAAACTAGGACAAGAGCTTTTCCAGGATAAAAAAAATCCTGGAGTGGTTTTTACCGCCCCTGGCTCGGGGACCGTGGTTGAAATCAATCGCGGCGACAAGCGGGTCCTGATGTCAGTGGTTATCGAGCTTAAGGGCGATAAAGCGGAAACCTTCGATAAATGCGCCTTTAAAGATTTCTCTGGCTTAGACGCCCAAAAGATTGAAGAAAATCTGGTTAAATCGGGGATGTGGACCGCCTTTCGGACAAGGCCCTATTCTAAAACCCCCCATTTGGGCAGCCGACCGGTGAGTATCTTTGTTACCGCTATCGACACGGACCCTTTTGCTGTGGATCCGGCAGTGGTGGTTGACGAGCATGCTGAGGCCTTTTCGGCGGGATTGGAACTGCTTGCTAAGCTGACCGAGGGCAAGGTTTATTTGTGTAAAGAGGTAGGCAGCAATATCCCCTCTGGGCGTTCAGCCTCGACCTTTATCGCCGAATTTAAAGGACCTCACCCAGCCGGATTGGCCGGGACTCATATTCACTTCCTTGACCCGGTGCATGCCCATAAAACGGTTTGGACCGTTGGCTATCAAGACGTGATTGCGATGGCTAAACTCTTTGAAACGGGGCGGCTCTTTACGGACCGGGTTGTCGGGTTAGGTGGAAGTCCTGTGATTATGCCACGCTTGGTTAAAACCCGTTTAGGTGCCTCGTTAGACCAATTGATTACCGGCGAGATTCGCCCTGGATCAAACCGGGTGATCTCAGGTTCGGTACTTTGGGGCCACAAGGCCGAAGGGGAATTAGCCTATCTAGGCCGTTTCCACAATCAAGTTTCTGTGCTCCCTGAAGGCACTAACCGAGAGTTTTTGGGCTGGTTAAAGCCTGGCTCAGAGAAGTTTTCGGTTAAGCGAGTATTTCATTCGGCGCTAAACCCGAAACACCTCTTTGATTTTACGACCAACTGCGGTGGGTCGGATAGGGCGATGGTGCCTGTGGGTAGTTATGAATCAGTTTTACCCATGGATATGGAACCCGTCTATTTACTCCGCTCTTTGATAATTGGAGACACAGACCAAGCCCAAGCCCTCGGGGCCTTGGAGTTGGACGAAGAAGATCTGGGGCTTTGCACCTTCGTTTGCCCTGGTAAGTATGATTACGGCCCGATTTTGCGGCGGAGCCTGACCCAAATCGAACATGAAGGCTAGATGAAACCTTTAAGAAACCTGCTGGACGCCATCCACCCCCATGTTGTTAAGGGGGGTAAATTTGAGAAGTTGTACGCCATTTACGAAATGGCCGATACCTTCTTGTTTACCTTAGGCAAAACCACTAAGGGCGGGACCCACGTTAAAGACCAGCTTGATCTCAAGCGGATGATGATTTCGGTGGTCATTGCTTTGCAGCCGGTCTTGATCATGGCTACTTACAACACTGGGCTGCAAGCCAACCGGGCCCTGGCTCGTCTGGGTGTGGTTCGCCCAGAGGGTTGGCGGGGCAGTGTCTTGGCAAATCTCGGTATCGGTTTTGACCCTGATTCCATTTTCGCTTGTATTGCCCACGGATTACTCTGGTTTATGCCCATTTTCCTAGTAGTTCAGCTAGTTGGCGGTTTTTGGGAGTCCAATTTCGCCCTGATCCGCGGTCACGAAATTAACGAAGGATTTTTGGTCACAGGCTTTTTATTTCCCTTAACCTTACCCCCAACCATTCCCTTGTGGCAGGTTGCTTTAGGGGTTAGTTTTGGGGTGGTGATTGGCAAAGAGGTATTTGGGGGAACAGGCAAAAACTTCTTAAACCCAGCTTTGACTGGACGGGCGTTCCTCTTTTTTGCCTACCCTGCGCAAATCTCAGGGGACGCGGTCTGGACTGCTGTAGATGGCTTTAGTGGGGCAACCCCCTTATCCTTGGCTGCAAGCAGTGGTTACACCGGGCTGACCGAAGCTTACAGCTGGTTTGACGCCTTTGTGGGCACCATCCCTGGTTCAATGGGGGAAACCTCGACGTTGGCCTGCTTGCTAGGAGCCGGATATTTGCTGCTGTCTGGCGTGGCCAGTTGGCGGATTATGCTTTCAGTGTTGGTTGGGACGTTTGTCTTTTCTAGTATTTTATATCTGATAGGCTCGGACACCAACCCCATGTTTAGTGTCCCTCCTGGTTGGCACCTCGTCTTGGGCGGTTTTGCCTTTGGCTTGGTATTTATGGCAACCGATCCGGTTTCGGCGTCCATGACCTTTAGGGGGCAATTTGTTTACGGCGGATTTATCGGGTTTATTGTGGTGATGGTGCGGGTGATCAACCCGGCCTACCCCGAAGGGATGATGCTGGCAATCCTTCTGGGCAACACCGTGGCCCCGCTGATTGATCACTATGTGGTCAAAGCCAATATTACTCGGAGGAAGCTGCGCAATGTCTAAGGAATCTCCCAAAAAAGTAATCATGGTGGCCGTGGTTACCTGTTTGGTCTGTTCGGTCCTGGTGGCCAGCGCTACGGTTGCCTTAAGGCCTGCCCAAGAGCGTAACAAGGCCTTGGAGACCAAGAAAAATATCCTCCAAGCGGCTGGTATTTATACCGAGGGGATGGATATTGATAAAGCCTTTACCCAGGTTGAGCCCCGCTTGGTGGACCTGGAGTCGGGTACCTTTAGTGATGGGGACCCTTCTCGATTTAACGCGATTAAAGCCTCTAAAGACAGCAGTACCAATTATCAGATCCCAGCCAATCTGGACATTGCTAAGATTCGCCAGCGTGCCAAACAGGCTTTGATTTACTTGGTAAAAAAGGACGACCAGATTGAAACGGTAATTCTGCCGATCTATGGCAAGGGGCTGTGGTCCACCTTGTATGGCTTTGTCGCCCTGGCGGCCGATGGCAATCAGGTTAAGGGCCTTACCTTTTATGAACATGGCGAGACCCCTGGTCTGGGCGGTGAGGTGGACAACCCCCGCTGGAAAGCCCAGTGGCCCGGTAAAGCGATATTTGACGGTAAAGGTAATTTAGCGGTCAAAGTCGATAAAGGTACGGTTAGCCCTGATTCGCCAATGGCGGTCCATCACGTAGATGGCTTGGGTGGGGCAACCTTGACCACTCGCGGGGTTAACAACCTGATTCGGTACTGGATGGGCGACAATGGATATGGCCCGCTACTTAAAAGCTTTAAAAAACAAGGAGCCTAAACATGAGCCAAATGACGGTCAAAAAGGCCTTACTTAGCCCGATTTTCGACAACAACCCAATCATGTTCCAGGTCCTGGGCATCTGCTCAGCCCTGGCGGTGACCAGTAAGTTGGAGACGGTTTTTGCTATGTCGGCGGCGTTGATGTTTGTGACTACCTTTTCAAACATCGGCATTTCAGCGATTCGAAACCTGATCCCTTCGTCAATTCGGATTATTGTGCAGATGGTAATCATCGCCTCTTTGGTTATTGTGGTGGACCAAATCTTAAAGGCCTACATGCCCGCTATTTCTAAGCAACTCTCGGTATTTGTAGGGCTGATTATTACCAACTGTATTGTTATGGGTCGCGCCGAAGCCTTTGCCATGAGCAACCCGGTCGGGCTTTCAGCGGCAGATGGCCTTGGTAACACATTGGGTTATTCGTTGCTTCTACTGGTGGTTGGCGTGATTCGCGAACTGACTGGTTCGGGCAAACTTTTCGGTTTTAATATCCTTACCCCCATTACCGAAGGGGGCTGGTATCAAACCAACGGTTTGATGATCCTGCCACCCTCGGCCTTTTTTATCATCGGATTCTTAATCTGGGGACTTCGTACCTGGAAGACGGAACAACAAGAGCACGATTAGGAGGCCCTGAATATGGAACATCTGTTGAGCCTTTTTATCAAGTCCGTCTTTATCGAGAACATGGCTTTGGCCTTTTTCTTGGGGATGTGTACTTTCCTGGCGGTCTCCAAAAAGGTGGAAACCGCAGCTGGACTTGGAATTTCGGTGGTTGCGGTGCAGGCGGTGACGGTGCCTGCTAACAACCTGCTTTACACCTTTTTCCTTAAAGAGGGTGCGCTCTCCTGGGCCGGTATGCCGGAGGTGGATTTAGGGTTTTTAGGTTTTATCTCTTATATTGGGGTGATCGCGGCCATTGTGCAAATTTTAGAAATGGCTTTGGATAAGTATTTTCCACCCTTGTATAATGCCTTGGGTATCTTCCTGCCCCTGATCACGGTTAACTGTGCCATTATGGCCGGTTCTTTGTTTATGGTGGAGCGGGATTACAACTTTACCGAGTCCGTGGTTTACGGGGTTGGTTCAGGTGCTGGTTGGGCACTGGCTATATTGCTGATGGCCGGGGTTCGAGAAAAATTAAAATACTCTGATGTGCCACATGGGCTTCGGGGTCTAGGGATCACCTTCATTACGGCAGGACTGATGGCCATGGCCTTTATGTCCTTCTCAGGGATTCAGCTTTAATCCGGGCCCAAGCCCGACACCATAGATAGCTATGACATTGATCATTTTGGGCGTGGTGATGTTCACCGCGATTGTCCTCTTTTTGGTGGCCTTGATCCTCGGTGCCCGCTCTAAGCTGGTACCCAAGGGAGATGTTAACGTCCAGATTAACGGCCCCGATCACGTAATCCAACTCTCTCCCGGTTCTAAGCTATTGGGAGCTTTGGCGGACAAACAGATCTTTTTAAGCTCTGCTTGTGGCGGCGGGGGAACCTGCGGCCAGTGCCGGGTTAAGATCCACGAGGGCGGTGGGGATATTCTGCCGACCGAGTTGAGCCATATTAGCAAAAAAGAAGCCCGCGAAGGCGAGCGGCTGGCCTGCCAAGTGGCGGTTAAAAGGGATATGAAGATCGAGGTGGAACCCGAATTTTTAGAAGTCAAAAAGTGGAAATGTACCGTTCGTAGTAACAACAACGTGGCTACCTTTATCAAGGAATTGGTAATGGAACTGCCGGCTGGCGAAGATGTACCCTTTAGGGCTGGTGGTTACATTCAAATCGAATGTGGTCCCTACGATATTCAATATAAGGATTTTGAGGTCGCCCCCAAATACCGGGGTGATTGGGATAAGTTTAATATCTGGCAATACCACGCCGTTAACCACGAGCCCTGTATTCGGGCCTATTCGATGGCTAACTACCCCGACGAAAAGGGCATCATCATGCTCAACGTGCGGATTGCCTCGCCCCCGCCTAATAAGCCAGGGGTTCCGCCAGGGATTATGTCTAGTTACATCTTTAACCTGAAGGCAGGTGATCAGGTTACGATCTCGGGTCCTTATGGCGAGTTTTTCGCTAAAGACACGGACGCCGAGATGATCTTTGTCGGTGGGGGCGCCGGTATGGCCCCAATGCGCAGCCATATCTTTGACCAGCTAAAACGGCTCAATACTAAACGTAAGGTAAGCTTTTGGTATGGTGCCCGCTCTTTGCGCGAAATGTTTTACTACGAGGACTTTGTCCAGTTGACCAAAGACCATCCGAACTTTGTGTTTCATGTTGCGCTCTCGGACCCTTTGCCTGAAGACAATTGGACCGGGGCCACAGGTTTTATTCATAACGTCTTGTTCAAGCAGTACTTGAAGGACCATGAGGCCCCAGAGGATTGTGAGTTCTACATGTGTGGCCCGCCGATGATGACCTCGGCGGTGATTAATATGCTGCAAAGTCTCGGTGTAGAAAAGGACAATATCCTGCTCGACGACTTCGGAGGCTAAAAGGCTTTGCCCATGGGTTGGTATTCACCAAAAAAAGGGCTCCTTTTGGGGAGCCTTTTTCTTTTGCTCTCTTTGGCAGGCTGCCTGAAATCGGCTCCCGAACCAGTGGAGTTGCGGGGGCGAGCCATGGGGACGTCCTATAAAATTCTCTATCTTCCCACTGCTGAAACCCCTGAAGAGTCGGAAGTTCAAGGCATGGTGGCCTTGACCTTAAGTCAGGTCGAGCAAAAGATGTCCACCTATTTAAAAGACTCCGAACTTTCTAAACTTAATCAAGCGGTCAAACCAGGAGTGTATCCGGTCAGTAAGGAGACCTATCGGGTTTTAAGTGAGGCCCTAACCTTGGGATTAGAATCAGGTGGGGCGCTGGATATTACAGTGATGCCCTTGGTGGACCTTTGGGGTTTTGGTCCGACCGAACAAAAGGGGATTCCCCCAGAAGATCAGATTCAAGAGGCGTTGGCTAAAACCGGGTTGGATAAGTTGGCCTTAGACCCCAAGGGTGGGCAAATCCAAAAAAAAACCAGCAATTTGACCCTGGACCTTTCTTCTATCGCCAAGGGATACGGAGTGGATCAAGTCTCTGATTTACTTAAAAATCTGGAGATCAAAAACCATATGGTCGAGATCGGCGGGGAGATTCGGGTTTTAGGCGAACGCCCTGGTGGCGGGGCTTGGAGGATTGGGATTGAGGAACCGGTCCCCGAAGGTGGGGTAAACCGAGTGGTTGAATTGAGCGACCAATCGATGGCAACTAGTGGCGATTATCGCAACTTCTTTAGCGAAGGCGGTAAAAACTATTCCCACACCATTGATCCCCACACAGGCCGCCCGGTGATACACGATTTAACCAGTGTTAGTGTGATCCATTCGAGTTGTATGACCGCCGATGGCTGGGCGACAGCCTTAATGGTCTTAGGCGAGAAAAAGGGATTCCAACTGGCTGAAAAAAAAGGGTTGGCCGCCTATTTTATCTACCGCGACAAAGACTCCCTTAAAACCCGTGGCACCGCTGCGTTTAATCAACTACTCAACCCCGAAGCGGGCGAATAGCGGCCTCAAACGAGTTCTATATGGAAATGATTGCTTCGATGCTGGTGTTTGGTTTGGTGATGCTGGGGATGTCTCTAGGAGTGATCTTTGCAGGCAAAACGATCAAAAAAAGCTGCGGTGGTAGCAGCAATTGTGATGTGGACGAGGGGAAGATTCCAAGTTGCGACTTTTGCGAGAACCCAGAGGAAGAAAAACGGGTCTGCGAGCGGCGTAAACGGCGGGTCAAAGAGGCTCAAAGCCGAATGCTCAAGCCCTTTTAAACCACTGGGCAAACCCAGCAAAAAAACCGGTTTTGACCGGTTCTTTAGCCGAAGACAAAATCCGTTTTTCCCGCCCATCTACGGCCAACCAAGCACTTTGTAACTTAAGGGTCCCCGCGCCTTGGTGTGCGAAGCGTGATTTATCATGGGTCACTTGGTGAACCAGATTTTTAAAGTCAATTTCTTGCAAGTGGGCCCCTTCTTCAATTAGTGGTTGTAAACAGGCAAACTCAATAGCGGCCAAGAGTTCGGCTGGGTCGTCGTTTAAATCAAGCTGGCCATAAGGCCCGGCTATTTGCTCTAAAAAATCGGGTGCTTCCAAATCGCCGGTTAATAAAACCAGTGGATTTTTAGGGCGCCTGTTGAAGATATCCAAGAGATCCTGGCGAAGCGCCTGATCGTAGTCATCGAAACACCAAACAAAGGCGTCGAAGTCCTGTTCCTCCATCAAACTTTTGAGCCGCATCCCTCCGCGTGCCGTTTCGGTTGTAAAACCAAAATCTTGCATCCGTTGGTGCAGATCTTCAGGGAAGTCGTTGGCACAAACCAGTAAAAGTTTTAGGTTCATCTTGAGCCTTAGGGTTTCCCCAAGGACTACCAGACCCGCCCAAACCTGTAAACATTTCCCCGAGACCGCGGTGACCGCGAACTCTTAATTAATCATCTAAGCAAAATCTACGCCGATGCAGGTCTTTCGCTACGTTCGACATCAACAAAATAAGGAAGAACTGATCGATTTTTTATGCCGCCGGTTCCCCTATCACCCTCGATTCAAGTGGATTGAACAGGTAACAAGCGGGGCCTTGACCGTAAATACGGCCAACGCTAAGCCTGCACAGATATTAGAGACCGGCGACCAAATCGAATACCGGAGGGAGCGGGCCTTAGAGCCAGCGATAGACCGGCGGTATAAGATGGTTTATGAAGATGAGTTTTTGTTGGTGGTGGAAAAAAACGGGAATATCCCCATCGTAGAGTCGGGCCGATTTTATCAAAACACCTTGATAAACGTCCTCAAAGAGGAAGAAGGCTACTCAGAGTTATTTGCGGTCCACCGTCTGGATAAGGAGACCTCTGGCTTGGTTTTGGTGGCTAAAAGCGCGGAGATGGCCAAGGCCATGGGTTTTCAGTTCGCCAAGGGGGAGACGAAAAAAATATACCAAGCCGTATTAATTGGCCAATTGGAACAGGAGGTTTTGGTGGATCAGCCCATCGGCAAGGTCAAGCCCGCAGGGCCGGAGACCGTGCGGATTCGCCAGCTAATCGAGGCGGGAGGCAAAGCGAGCCAGAGTATCTTTAGGCCTTTGGCCAAGGCTGGTGGGCTAACCTTGGTCGAGGTAGAACTGCTGACCGGGCGGACCCACCAGATTCGCTGCCACGCCGAATGGCTGGGAATGCCGATCTTGGGGGACAAGCTTTACGGACAGAGCGACGAGCGGTTTTTGCGGATCTATCAGGGCGAAGAAGAGCCGATTTTTGGCGAGTTTGGCCTCATCGACCGGCAATTATTGCACGCCGGAAAATTAGGTTTTTTCCACCCCTCCTCCGGCGACTGGCGCGAGTTCGAC
>MFNE01000016.1:66022-84392 GCA_001783695.1 Candidatus Lambdaproteobacteria bacterium RIFOXYD2_FULL_50_16 | reverse complement strand
TAACAGCCCTGAGCGGCATACCATGCGCATCCACGGCCAAATGCAGTTTTGTGTTGAGCCCCCTTTTGTGCGGCGCATCATTTGATTGCCGCCAATAGCTCCCGACGCATGCGGGTGAACCTTGCAATGGCTTGCATCAATCATCAACCATTCGAAATCCGGCGCATCAATAAGAATTTCAAGGAGTTTTTCCCAAACTCCCTGGTCACGCCAACGAATAAAACGCCGATGGGTATTACCCCACCCGCCCAAGTCGGGAGGAAGATCGCGCCAGGGCGAGCCTGTGCGCATGATCCAAAAGACTGCATTGACAAAAAGGCGATTGTCTTGGGCGATGCCGCCCCAAGTTCCTTTTCTGCCGGGCAAATGTGGTTCAAGTTTGTGCCAAACATGGTCTGAAATGTCGTGCCGTCTGTGCGCTGGAATAGTCATGGAGGCCCCGTGAGGAAATGTTTGATAAACGGGGCATAACAGTATTTTATAGAAAAGTCTATCTCGTGACTACAGTATCTAGTTAGTCACCTATAATGGAGCCAAAAAAGCCCAATTCACGCTGACCCAGAACAGTTTTCATGCCAAAATGCGCAGTAAACAAGCTTAAATAGGAGCCACCATGCGTAAACAGAGGCTTGAGATTGACACGCAGCGTAATCCATCAAACCATGGGCTATTTCATTTCTCAGGTTGGGGCCAAACTGGTCACAAAATAATGCCCTAATATCAAAAGCCAAGTCGTCACCAAAGATTTCCTCAATTTCAGGTTTATCCATCAAAGAGCTCAAGCCATTCTCAAGATCAATGCCCTGTGAATCAAGAGTCGTTGTATGTACTCCCGACTTTTTGAGGGCTAAACGCACCAGGTTCTCAATCTGAGGAGCTATCAAGTGTATGGCGGTGGCAAAATCAAGCTGAAACCCCAACAGTAAGGCTTTAGTTACTAATGGAACGCGCCCTGAAGGAATAATGGGGGAGTTTTTGACGATATCGGATATGTACTCCTCTGTTATGTCATGCTCCTCCTTGATTAAATGAAGAGCAGGCAATATTCTCCCTTGAGCAATAAATTGAAGCGACATGACATAGTGCTGCATCACAACGGAATGTACAACCATCTGGTTCTCTTCAGACTCGTCAATATTCCATTGGAGTCCAGGCCTTTTACCAATTTGCCTGCCATCACTACTGACGATTGAGGCTGGTAGCGTTGCTTGCAGAGGGAAGTCCCGAATTTGTTCTTCCGCTGACTTGCGCAATACGCTATATTTCACTCCTGAATATAGACTCACAAGAGCAACTAAAGCCTCGTCTAGCTGTTTGCCACGGACCGAGTCCTTGGAACTTTCGATAAGTTCCCTTAAATCTATTTCCGTGCTGTATTGCTTCATTTCTTCCATCGCCTTTTCACCTGCCTCTTTAAGACGAGTTCGAAACTGATCAATCTTATGATCCACCCCATATTTGGGCCGTTCACTTTTAGGGATCATTCGATAAATCTTAATGACTTGTTCATAAAGTCCACGAGCCGCAGAATAGCTGGTTTTTTTCCCAAATGTTCTGGATTCAGCATCTTGAGCGACAACCTCCGCCCAGGCAGCCAACGTTTTGAATTTGTTGTCTTTATCCTTTGTGCATTCGTACCAACCAAGCGCGGTTTGAAACATTTCAGCCGCTTCAAGAAAGCTTTTACTTTTGATATAAGCCTGGGCAACTTCTTTAAGTCGTCGAGCAATATTTAATGCTTCACTTTGTCCCATTTTGGATTCAAGCATCATTTGCGAAAGGCTTCTCAGGAACTCCCCATCCCTATTTTCAGTTGATTTAAAGGTTTCTATTAGAACAGATTCAATTTTGTTAGCTCTATCACCAGCCCCTTTCTTAAGTTTCCGGGCAAGTTGCCAGGCCCTTTCGATACATTGCCTACCTCCTTGCCTCCAAGACGTTGGGGTTAAGGGTATTTCAAGGTACGCATCTATGGCCTCTACTGCGCAATCAACTCCCCCAGAATGCGGTGAAACCAGAATCGTATCTGCGATACGGGCTTTAACCCATGGATTAGTGATTAGAGAAAGGACCTCAGTAAAGAACGCAATTTCATCTTCAAAGAAATCTTCCGGTAAAATCGAGCGTTTGTCGCTAAAAACCCATTTAGGAGTGAATGGGTTTTTTGGATTGCTAGGTTGCAAAGCGTAATCACAGGCATCAGCAAAAAGCCACAACACCTTGCTTTGAGCGTCTCGGCCAAAGGAATTTGCCTCTTTTGCACGCTCAGCAAATTCGTTACTAAAAGTGTAAGTAGAACTTTCGTCTTTATCCTTCAGGATTTCATTTAATCTTGCATCCGCAAAATCTTGATTGGTGATTTGCAGGTTTTCAGGGTATCTACCAATTGGGGGCATGTGATGCAAACTCCGCTAAAGCGTCTTAAAGGGCGTGCCCACTCAAGCGTAGGATCTGGCCATCACCCCTAAATAGATTGTTGCGAGTATCGGAGTGGGCCGGGGAGCGCCTGAATTCAGGTGAAAATAGCCTGACTCAACCTTGCGAACATGTCAAAGCGGCCCACTCGAAACTTTGCGTCTTGTGCAAAGTCCATCCCAGTTTTGCGCGATTTTTTTTCAAACGACAGAGGGTACCGCAGGAATTTGGGGATTAGGTAAAACCCGTAAAGCCTTGATCAACTTGGGTTGAGATGGTCGAGGCGACTGGACTTGAACCTTGGGCCCCTTGTCCCCCAGGGTAAAGGGGGCGATTTTGGGTTTTTCGTTGCGAACCTCTAAAAACCTGCGAAGCCTTATTTGGACTTACTTAAACCAAGAAGCAGGGTGCCCGCTGGAGTCCGCCCGAATACGCCAAAAACCGCCCAAATACACCTTTCTTGTTACCATCCTGTTACCCTGCTGGCGGTCCGCTGTTCCGCTTAATGCGGAGAATGCAGTTTTTAATATCCGCACAACGTGCATAGAATAACACTTGAGCATGCGGAGATAATCGGCTATTATATCGGTGTACTTTGCGGAGATTAACCATGCGCTACATCCACGAACTCCCCACTTGGCCTAACTTCACTTGGGACACCGAGGCCCTATCCGAGAAACTCGCAGCGGTCCGGCACCGGCAGGGACGCTTGATCGGGCGAATGGAAGGGCTTGGCTTTTCCCTGAAAACAGAGGCTTCTTTGCAGTACTTAACCACCGAGATTTTAAAATCCAATGAGATCGAGGGGCACCAACTTAACCGAGAATCCATCCGTTCTTCCATCGCCCGAAGAATTGGATTGGAAGTGGCGACGTTGTCCCCACCCGACCGAGAGGTTGAGGGACTTGTCGAAATGATGCTCGACGCCACGGGAAACTACAGCGACAAACTTTCGGCTTCCCGGCTCTACGGCTGGCATTCCTGCCTCTTCCCAACTGGAAGAAGTGGCCTAACTAAAATCTGTGTGGGCAAATGGAGAGGCGAAAAAAGCGGACCCATGCAGGTCGTTTCGGGCCCGATGGGCCGAGAGCGGATTCACTTCGAAGCCCCTGCGGCCTCTAGGTTAAGGCAAGAGATGAAGCGGTTTATAACGTGGTGTAATTCAGAACAAAAGATGGACGGCGTGATCAAAGCAGCAGTGGTACACCTCTGGTTTGTCACCATCCATCCCTTTGAGGATGGCAATGGCCGGATCGCCAGGGCCCTGACCGAGATGCAACTGGCCCGGTCCGAAGCGTGCCCCCAACGCTTTTACAGCATGTCCAATCAAATAGCGCAGGAACGAAACGCCTACTACCAAATTCTGGAACAAACCCAAAAGGGCGACCCCAACATCACCGCTTGGATAACGTGGTTTCTGGACTGCCTGGACCGGGCCTTTACGGGGGCTGAGGACCTTTTAGGTAACGTACTGCAAAAAGCCCGGTTCTGGGAACGCTTTGGCCAGGAATCCCTAAATCCTCGCCAACGAACCATTCTCAACCGCCTGCTAGACGGCTTCGAAGGCAAACTCACCTCGTCCAAATGGGCCAAACTAGGAAAATGCTCCCAAGATACTGCCACCAGAGATATCAACGACCTAGTGCTGAGGGGCCTCTTGACCAAAAACAAGGGCGGTGGAAGGAGTACCAGTTATGCTATAGGGGAGGTTGAATAGAGGGGGATCCCCCTGGCTAGGCTTGTATTGCCCCTTGGCGATTTTAAGGGTCCAGGCTTGATGCTCGGCCAAGGACAAAATCCCCAGGGTCAAGGTTCTGCTCTTCATGAGGTCATCTCCAAAAACCAAGTTGCCCCAAAAGTCTTCCAACAGTTTGCCTGCCGATTCGAACGGGCAAGGAAGCACCCGCTCTTTTTTATGCACGTGATCCCACTCGATGCCGCTCTTGGTACCCATGAGCGTTATCAAACCCGACGATCCGGTTTTTGCCCTTGTCAAACAGGGTAAACGCATATTTGACGGCATGCGAAACCTCCGGCTTCGCTCCGCTACACCTTAAAGCTCACAAAATAACCCTCCGAAATCGCAAAAGCCTCCCCGTCCAGGTCAAGGAGGCATTCAAGCGTTGGATCAGGTTGCTTCATGGGCGCGGCGTATCAGTAGATGATGGTTTTTTTGCAAGCAATATGTAATCAGCCTTGGTTTTGAGATTAGTCTGGATACCATAATTTTCAGCTAGGGTAAGTTTAGTAAGCCACTAGCATGTGCAGAATTTCTTTAACTTGGTCTCTTTGTTCTTGGTTTTGTTTTAGGGTTTCCCAAGTTGTTTTGAGAGTTTCAAAACAAGTGTCACCATCTTGCCCGTTTGAAAGGAAGGCTTCTAGTTTGGAGGGTGAATCATGAAGCAACCAATGCTCTGCAAAAGGCCGCAGTCCTGGGTTGCAGGCAAAGGCCAATAGGTTGCTAAATTGGGCGCGATTAGCCTCGTCTTTAAGCAAAGACCTGCCGAATAGATACTTAAAATAAAAGGACTTCATCTGCCGGGGTGTGACCCGACCTAGATTTTCGTATGCTTTTTCCAACTCCGTTACCTCTTCAAGCGAGTGAAACCTAACAGGTAGTTCTACCGCAGGTAATAGCCAGGGAGCGTTTTGGGGGGCTTCGAAACTTGGCGCTCCAAGGTGAGTTTTACTTTCCGCACTTTTTGTTGAACTAGCATTGCTGGTGGGGGAACTTGACCCAGAGGTAGTCGCCTCTTTATTACCTTGAAGTGCCTTACCTGCAACTAAAGGTTCGGTCCTTGTGGCAATGGGTTCCGTCTCGGTTTGACCCGAGGGAGTTGGTCCTTTCGGCATGTTTGAATTGGGATCAATAGCTAGCTCTTTTGCAGCTTCCCAGTAGCCCAACAACCGATCCGCACTTTGGACAACATGCAGGGCTTTGGTTTGTGCAGTGTCGACCCAAAACAGGCGATCGTCCTTCAGCAAGCCCATTTCACCAGCCCTTTGCCCCACCGTTTGAATTTCCTGAAGTAGGTTTTTAGCCTCGGCCAAATGTCTTTCGACTGTTTTTATAGCTAAATCAGTTTTGGAAAAGGACAAGGCAATTTTTTCAACACCTGACGGGTTGATCTGAATTTCTCGGAATAAATCGGGTATCCAAAAGTGCCCGGTGGTTTGGGTAGATTGGCAAAAGGAATCAAATTCCGCCTGTTCCTGGCTGCGGGCCCTTTTAAAAAAAGCTCGGTGCTCCTCGTCCCATTCAATATCGTTGATTGTTGTGGTTTGTTCTTTGACCCAGTCAAAAATAACTTGCAGCCTTACCAGTAAAGCCTCTGCTGCGCGGTGGTAGGTGTCAAAATCATTTAACCTACTTTCCAGCAAAAACAAGTCCGAAAGCGCCGTTCGCTCTTTGGGAGTGTTGGGCCGAAGTTTGATCCCGAAGAGAAATAGTTTGTCCAAATATTCGCGGGCTAGCACCATAGGAGAGAGGGGGTTGTCGGGCTCGGCAGGGCTTTGGGGAGCAGCTGGATTTTGCTTATTTCGCAATTGCGGCATGTGAACCACCAAAGGCTTTGATTTGCCTGGATCGGTGAAAAAATCGTGGTATTTGATCTCCACCGCTTGGCTTAAAATGCGCTCGTCCACCGCCACCAAAACAACGATCCGGTCTTGAATATCAGGGTGCTCCATCATCACCCGAATTGCATCAATTAAGGTGACGATTTTTTTTTCGTCACACCGGTCTAAATCGTCGATAAACAGAAACAGTTTTTTCGAGCTTCCCTTGGGGAACCACTTTTTAAGCAATTCCGCCAAGTCCTCCTGTATCTCCGCCTGCAACCCAAGGGCTTGATCGTAGCGCTTAAGCTTCCATAAAACAGAAAGTCGTTTTTTGCTTAGGTCGATATAATTTAGAAAACAAAGCCAAACAACGGCTGCACTGCCAGTCAGCAACGCGCCCAATCCTTTGGCCGCATCTTCTTTGCCAATCACCTTTTCTGCCAAGGGCATACCACCGAGCCAAAGGGCACCTACCAAAGCAATTGTAAGGGTAAACCAGCCTAAAAGTTTGGGAGCATTTTTCCATTTAAAATTAAAATAGATCCGCCTAATTTGTCGGCGAAACCATTTGCGTAGGGAGGTTTTTCCGACAACAGGTTCCGCGTAGGGCGACTCGCCCCTTAACAGTAAATACTCCTTAAGAATCTCCCCGTGCAGATAGGCCCAAGTGGCCGGGGTGTCTTGGTACAGCCAAGCATTAAAATGCATCCAGTGGAAGCGATGATCATAAAGCCGTTGAAACTCTTTGCACAATTCCTTGTAAAAAAAGGTTTTGCCTCGCCCCCACTGGCCGAATAAACCCAAAACCGCAGGGGCACTGACCTGCGGCAATAGTTTGGCGAACTTTGCGGCCAGCTCGGCAGCCCCCAAGGCATCGCTGTTGCTGGCCCCCATTCCAAACTCCGCGTCAGAACGGACTTGATCTGGCAGAAGAGGGCCGGGTGGCATTTCTGGGTTTGGTTTTTTTTCCGGTGGAGCAAGCTTTTCCAATTCTTTCCAAATCGCTGGCTTGACCAGGAAAAGGGTAATTGGGGTCCTCAAGGTTGCTTGGGCTTCCGCTGAAAGGTCCTCCCGTTTGATCTCTTTGCTTCTCCAGTGCACCGACAGACGGTGAGGGAAATCCCCAGCGCTTACGGGATCGAAACGATAGTTTTCCTCAACCTCGCCGATCCGGTAACGATATCCGTTGCTGCCGTCATTAACAGTGATAACCCTGGTTCCTGGTTTTAATACTCGGCTAAAATTCCAAAGAAAGCTGGTCCAAAGGGTGATCGCTCTTTTACTGGTTTTACCGTCTTGGTACTTCCTCTCAACCCAGGTGCGAAGTTCATTATATTTTTTGGCCAGGGCGGGGTCTTTACCTAAAGGCCAACCGATTAGGGCAGCTTGCTCATGGTAAAAGGCTTGGTAAAGGGAACCTCCGAGGCCCCGAATCATCCAGACATCGCTCTTTTTTAATTCCTCTGGGCGCTCTATTAAGTCAGCACCTTCGAAATTGGTCACAAAATCTAAGGCCTTACAATACCAAGAGTTTGGATCATCGGCAGGATAGCGAAACTGGCCGTTGTCATCATAAGGGTAATAAATAGCGTGCCGCTGCGAGAATTCGATCCCTTCTAATTTCCAACGATCTTCCAATTTTAAAAGAACCGAATTCTCCGCTTCCGCTTCGATCAAATAGGAGTATCCGCCTCGCTCTTCACTCCCTGCTTGCCGCTCCCAATATAGGGTTGCCCCTTCATACCAACCGACCACCCAAAGCCCGGTTTTATCGGGTGCAGGATTAGGGGCGAGCATGATGATTAAACAGTCCGCTAGTTTGGTCTTCGGGGCACCCGGTTGGACCCGTTCTGCATTGACCCGATTACCCCCAGGCGGCTCGAAATAACCGAAAAGTTTACCGTTTAAGTTTTTGAAGTTATAAAACTCATGGCCTACATTTTCTTGCAGGAATAAAGCGTCCCCCTTAGGCTCGTCGCCCGCGCGCCCATCGTAATAATCACACCAACCGGTTTTGACAAACAGGACGGTTTTTTCTGGAGTGCGGTCTCCATCGACAAGGGAGAAGTCCTGACCAAAGCTTCTGTCAAACGCTCCGCCATCGCCCGTTCCATCCCCGTTTCCCGCACCTGAACCACGCCCTGAGCCGTCGCCGGTTCCATCCCCATTCCCCGCGCCCGATCTATCGATCGCTTCGTCTTTTACGCCCGAATAATTCGGGTCGTCCTCTGCTTCCCGATCCCGGTCATTGTATTCGGTTATGTTTATTTCGGTGTCGTCAGGAGCACCTTGGATGATAATGTCGGCGTTATACAAGGAGGAGTATGTTTCACAGCGGTATTCAGTTTCGCATTTGGGGCAGGAAAACCAGTAATCGTCTTCCGTCTCCGAATCGCTAGCCTTTTCCGCGGCTAAAATTGGAGATGGAATCTCACATTCTCCCTCATTCCGAGTGCCGCATTTTGGGCAATCAAAAGCAAATTCGACCAATCCCCCCGCGATTAGGGGCCTGCCGGTTTGATGTTCCATTAACATTCCTGCCAAATCTGGTTTCAAAAATAGTAGGTTTAATTTGTTGCAAACAACCCCTGCTTGGTCAAGCGAATTGGCCGAAGCCCAAAATGTGGCGACCTTAAATGCGAGTCTGAATGACTACTTTTCCAGCCCTCCAATCATCTTCGGAAACGGCGGCGGATGGACAACACAAACAGGGTAAATAGGGTTAATGAAACAACCGCTCCCGAGCCCAATATCACCTTGCTGGTCCAGCGCAGCCCCCTGATCCATTCGTTTTTAGTTAGACCAGCAGGGAGGATGGTGGAAAGGGCTAGCTTGATGTTTTTGGCTAACAATTTAATCAGCTTCATTTTCAATTATAGCTAATAAAAAAATTATAGCTCCTTTCGAAGGAGCGCAACCGATAACCGACAGGAAGCAGAATAGCACCGTACCCGAAGGTAGGTTGTTCCCTAATTGGTATCTTTTGCACTTAGAATTTTTACATTCCCCCTCGTCTGAATCCCAATGCGCTTACAAACACTTTCTCGTTTTTGGCGATCAACATCAAATAAATAAAGGTGTGAAATCACCAGATACTTCAAAACAGATATCGCTAAATGATTTTTGCCCAATTCCTTATACAGCTTAGCTATCTTGTCTGGGACAAGACCATCGACAAATGACAGATCTATTGCCAATTCAATTAGTTTAAATGAAACGTTTGAATTTCCTGAAAACACATCATCTAAGGAGGGTTTTAGTTTTTTTGAAGCCATGCTTGAAGCACATCGATTAACGAAAGAGAATGAAAGAAAAGATGCAAACTGGAAAACAAATTTTCTTACTTGTGAGTCGTCGACACCTTGGTCTTTAGAAAGTTCCAAAAGCTCACTTACCAAAGTCTCCGTGTCTGTTTCAAAATTTTCCAAAATAGATCTTAACGCCCTCATTCCCAGGGAAAAAGTCTCATCAACAAGAAAATGTTTATATTCACCATCTATGGAACCGAAATAGTTTTTGGTGATATGGCCTGAAATTTCAATCAGTTTTAGCGCAAGATTCAGTTTTCCTACAATATTTAGTTCTAATAATGGCTCGGTAATTGTCGCCTGATGTCGATCATCAATCACCGAGGAGCTTGACTCAATCGCGTCTTGCCCTTGCAGAATCGCCTTTCGATGTTCGTCTGCAGACTTATTCGCAATTTTAACTGAAATTTCATCGACGATTAGTCCATTGATTTTCCTAATTTCTTCGATAGAAAGTTTCATAATACTAAGCTCCTTAAAAAGGCCTTCAATCTCACTTATAATAATGCCAATAATTTCTTCAACATTGGTATGATGCACCAAAAAAATTATTATATTCGCAAATTCGACCCTATAAAGACGCTTTGAGATATCTTGAACAACACCAAAGATTTCTGGTTTTTTTATGTTATCAGAAAGATGTTGAGCCACAAAGTAGTAGTAAATGTAATTATGGGTAAAACGAAAACTTCCATGACGGTCTGACAAAAGCTTTGACTTTAGAAGAATTGTTTTGGTTTTATTATATTCCTCTATAATTTTCAGCATAGTACAATGATTGTGGTAAAACTTTGAAAGGTCGGACTCAGGAAGTTCATGTATGCCGCTTTTAAAACAATAATAAGCCAATGCACCTAGAAGTTTAAAATAGAAGTCCAACTCATCTTGTCTTGCATTCGATTGGCCTAAAGAAAAACTTATAAGATATTGATAATAATGTCCATATGAGCTACCTTGAAGCTTAGAGTGACCCCCTTCGATAGCTTGAAGAATAGTTAGAACAAAAATTGGGTATTTTGGAATAAAATTCCGCCCCATGGTAGTGTTCACTGTTTGAGCAAATTGAGACTTTTGATGATGCAAATCAGAGTTTGAAATACATTCTATTTTGCCAATTTTAATCCATTTTTCAATTATTTCATCTCGTTTTTGATGGCCCATTTCTTTGATTTTAAGTTGACTATATTCAATAAAAACAGAATGAGGTGTCGGGTTGATTTCAAGCTCTAGTTCCCACGAACTCCCACAAAAAATTAAAATGTTTTTATAGCGATTGTTAACTTGGGCAAGAAGGTTCGAAAGATAGTCAATATTTAAAGAGGATTTGTGCAGGTCATCAATTATTATAACCACCAAATTCTCGTCAATTTGGTTGAAATATTCGTCCCCACTTGGTTCATATTGGTCTAAAAAACTTCGTTTTAAGACCTTCCTAAAACTTTCGATATCTGTTTTTTTTAAATCTTCCCCATTTAACAAAATGGATATTTTGTCGTGATTAAGGTTTGTTTCCCTTTGGTGCTGCCTTGCAAAAGAAGTTTTTCCTGACGAGTCTTCACCAAATACAATACATTTATCAGGCAAGGTATTGTTCTTAGAAAAAGTATCTTCAACAGTTGAAAAAGTTTTCTTCTTAATTTTTAAATCTTCCAAATCTGGAAACACAAAATAGTCGCTTACAACAAGTTCGGACTTGTTGGGATGCGTAAAAGCTATTCCTGGATCGTCGATCAATTTTAAATAGTCTTTACTAAGTTTGATCGTATTTCTAGTTGAATTTGGAAGCTGTCCTTTTTGCTCTTTCTCAAGCGTATAGGCTTGTTTTTCTCTAATCCAAGCGAACTTTGATATGCGAGACGATTCATTCGCTAGATCAAATTCAACTAAGTTAAAGGAACTATGTTCATTATTATTCTGGTCCTGTAAGACTCCACCCAATAAATACAATGTAGGCTCTCCGTCCAGTCCAATACGTGTGTACCCATCAGATTGATGTTCATGTCCAGTTAGTACAATTTTTGAGGTGTCTCTAAGAAAAATATCAAATTCCCGTGCATTGCAACTTTCAATCCAGTTTAGAGGGTGATGCAACATGCTAACCTGTAGATCAGCCTTTTCATAGTTGCGTACAGGTTCAGCATAAGAAACTGGGAAATACAGCTTGCCTTGAACTTCATCTTTTGTTGAAATCCAAGCGGTGTTAAAACAGTTAAACTGTATCCGTTTTTCATGAACCTCAAAAAAAATGGTACGAACAAGCCCAAAACAATTTGATTTTCCTTGAGACAGATAGCTTTCAAAACAACAATTAAAATTATTTTGGACATTTGCACACCCCGTAACCAGCTCTTCGTCAATGGCTTCAGGGGTGCTTCTTATTTTCTCAATTAGAGTGTTTCTTATGGACTGTGGGCCTGTTAAGTTGCAGTCGTGATTACCAGGAATAACGACGAATTGGATTTGTTTTTCGTGTAAAGAATCTTGTAGTAAGGTTTGAAGTTCATCAAAAAACCGTTTTGCTTCATTGAGTTCTTCAATATTTCCGGTAAGAGAAATGTCACCGGCGACTGCAATTACCAATAAGTCAACCCCTTTAATTTCATTTTTAATAGCGTCTACTATTTTTTTTTGTTTTAAAAATAGCCCGTCTTTTTCATTAGAAAAATGAGTATCACTCAAATGCAATATGGATACTTTCATAACTTATCCTAAATTTAGGTTAATAGAAAATAGTATATCTATTTTGCCGAAGTCAGCCCAAATATGCAACAGATAAAACAGCAAAGTGTTTGAATGTTCCGCAAAATAAACCTCTTCCCCGATCCCCGCTTGGTGGTAGTTAAAGCAGCAGTTGCCCATGTTGGTTTAGCTCAGGTTGTATATAGATAAATCACCCCGCCTCCACCAGATAATGCCCCAAAATCGATGAAGGGGCGTCGGGGTCGGCGGTGGTGAAGACGGCGGGGTCGCCGAAGACTAAAAAGGCGTCTTGGGCGCGGGAAACAGCGACGTTGAGCATGTTTGGGGTATGATCGAAGAAGTATTGTCTCACCGATCCGGGGTTGTACACCGGGGAAAAAAGCACAATCGGGCGCTCGGCCCCTTGCAGGGTGTGGACGGTGCCCACTTTTTCAATTTTTAATTTGCGATTGTAGAGGGCAGTCCGAATCGCCTCTTTTTGCGCGGCAAAGGGCGTTACGATTCCGATGAGTTGGTCTAAACTTTTTCCAGGATATTCCCGCAGCAAAAAGTCCTCTTGCGCCTCAATCCAAGCGGCCAGCGCCTCGGCTTCAGCGGGATTATATCGACTGCCGCCCCGTTTTTTTTCTTCGCCTAGGGTGGGATAAAGGCCCATCCGCGGCCAGGGAAAATTATTAGAATCAGCGCGTTGGGGCTTGAGCAACCCCTGATAACAGAGTTTGTTGCAATAATTTACAATTTCAGGAACCGACCGCCAATGCTCCAAAAGCACCAGTCCTCGCTCCAAGAAGCGCACATCACCCTGGTACTTTTGCCAACCCACCTGCCGAGAGGCCAACCCCATCAAATTCCCGTTGGTTCCCCCAAAATACGAAGAAGCGAGTATTTTTAGGGGTTTTAACTTTTTATAGGCAACTGTGTCCTTACAAAGCCCCAAGCGGCGAGCATTGCCGAAATCCACCGCCTCTGTCACCTTGATCACTGGCTCGATCTGCTTAACATCCCCTACCACCAAAACCTGCTTGGCCAAAGCCAACATACCGCCGGCCAACGCTGGGCTCGCCTGCCCTGCTTCATCTACCACCAATAAATCAATTCCCTCAAGCAACGGTCTGAAATCGTTTGTTTCATGGGGGTAATTAAAAAAATCTGGTCCTTTAAATAAGGTGGTGACCATACAAGGGGTTAACATGGCGTCTCGCTTGAGCTTTTTGATCGCCGTCTCCACCCCGAACCCTTTGATCTGCTCATTGGCTGCCAAAAGCCAGCGACACTCCCAATAATGGGTTGCCCACCAAAACATGGGGTAGCGGACATTTTTGTCGAGCCAAGGTAAGAGGCCTTGGGGGTTGTCAAATTCCAGGAGTAAATCGGGATCAACCTCCGCCTTTTGTTCTTTGGCCCAGGTCAGAAATTGGGCCTTTAATGCGGCCAGTTCCGCCAACTTGGGTTGGAGCTTTTCTAGGGAGGCTTGTAGATCAAATAGCCTTTCCCGCGTATCTTGCAAGGCCTGGCGAGCTGCTTGTAAAATGGCTTTAGGATGGGGTTTTTCTACAGATATCCTAAAACCTAGGGTTACTAAAAAAGCCTCACAACAATAATAAAGCTCTTCTTTAGCAAAGCTGTTAAAAGGAAACCAAGCCAATAAACGGGTCCGCCAGGAAAGCGACCTGAGGGCCGATTTTAGAGCCGATGGCACGTTGCTGAGGACCGATAGCTGGCTTTTTTTAGCCACTATTTCTGCCTCAATTTGCTGTATAATTACCGCCCAAGTATGTGCTGGGCCAAATTCCTTTTCTAGCGTACCTTTTAAAGCCAAATAAGCTAGATTTCGCTCAAGGCCCGTTTCTAATACCCCTCGCAAATGGTCCAATTTCGCTTTTAAGTGATTTTTCCACTGGCTTACCCTATTAAATTCCTCCTTGGTTTCCTTTTTTGCAGCCGCCACAAAGGCTTCCTCTAGCTCCTGAATATTTTGATTTAAAAACTCAGCATATGAGCTTTTGGAGTTTCCTTGGGTTTTATAAAAATAACCGCTATTTTCTGCAGCCTCGGCTGCGGTATTTGCAACCAAATAAAGACCGTGGCTTTTTAGGTTTGGCAGCCAGCGTTGTTCAAGAGCAGAGGGCTTCTGGTGCTTGTTTGAAAAACTATCAATGATGTTTGTAACCGCTTGGTTATTAGCGGAGGAGGCGACTATAAGCGGTGGGTCCTCCTCCTTGAGGGCGGCCTCGATCCATTTGGTGGCAATAAAGCTTTGAATTAAGGTAGTCTTGCCTGTGCCCGGTGGCCCGTTAACCACTAAAGGCTCTTCTGGATGGTTTAGTAACAAGTGGGCAATTGCCTCGCGCTGAGATTCTTGCAAACCAAAATTGCCTTTCATTTGTCCCAAGTGTAGGCGGCTGTTTTGGGCTACCGTAAGGGAGTCTAAAAAACGCCGTTCTGGCGCCATGCTGGCTCGGCCCAACTTATCCAAAAGGGAGGGGACCGAGGTGGTTTTGTCTTTTGTCCCTTTAATGAGAAAGTCATATAACTGAATCACTGCGCGGGAAGCCCCATCCATTAAATCGAATTGGAAAGCACATGCCGCGGATAAATCCAGGTCATATCCCAAGGCCTCAAGATCGGTATTACTGCCGTCTAAAACAAATTTATATAATGCAAATGCAAAATTCTTTCTCCTATCCCAAGAGGCATCTGGGGTTAAACTATTTTGCCCCAAATATCTGTCTTGATCCGTTAGGTCGCCCAGGGTAATTACCGAATCTGCGGCGGGCTGCAACAATTCCCTAGCGAACCAGGGATCAGGTAGATCTTCACTTGGCGTGAAGCGGCCTTCGCGATCCAAATTAAGCGGGATCCAAAGGGGATAAAGCATCTGGGGTCTAGTAGAACCCGCTGCCTGTTTGGTATGATCAGGGCGCAGCCTTAGGGCAAAAGGAAGCACTAAAAAAATGAGGGATTTGACCAGATAGGGCTCATTTTTGGAGGGCTTGCGGCTCGAAAATTTTCGCTCTTTAGCCTCTTCCCTTTCAAAACATTGATCTAGGTATTTTTTAGGAACCGGGCAAGACGCCGAAAGTTGGCCCTCCGACAGCTTAACCGCATCCTTAAGGTTACCCGATCCTAAGCCCATTCGGTCTTCGTCTGCTAGACATGCTCGCCAATAAGGGATTAATTTATTAATCATTGCATTCGTTCTATGATGAATGGCACTGCCTTACCAACGGCAGGGCAGTGCATAAGTTAGCTACCCAATGCTTTGAAATCCTGCTCGAATGGCTTTGGCGATCAAATGGCGGCGTCCAACCAAAAAATCGGAATACTCCATTGACTCCCAACCCTCCGGTAAGGCATGCCATGCACACATCTGGACCAACTCCTCTTGAGAAAAACGGGCGGCGTATTTTGGCCAATAAACCGCTGGTGGATCGTCGGATATTTTGATATTATCGTTCCACTCGACCAACGCATAGTTGGCGATTTGGTTGGTGTCGTGCCGGTCAGTTAAACTCAATTCGGTTTTTAAATAATTTTTCGGAAAGAGGTGATGCATCTCTAAGGCTGATTTTTTGGCGTAAACCCCTTCTTCTAGTAACTCGCGTATTTTGATCTTAGAAAACAAACCTTTGGCGTCTTGCAAATTAAGCGCGGCGTAGTAGGCATATAAGGCTGGGTTGCGGGCCAAGGCCTTGTCTAGTGAACCGACCAGTTCGATATTCCAAAAGTCTTCCGTCAGGCTTTTGGTTATTTCTTGATCCAAATGGTTTTTAAATTCAGCAGCGGTTTGCAAGCCTCTAAGACGGGCCAATTCGCCTTCCATCTGGGATTCTGGACTGCTTGAATAGCGACTGGTTAAGGCCGCCATAAAAAACCAGCGAGCGATTAAGGTGCGTAATTCGTAAGCGTCTAGCTTAAAATCCCGCTTGCCAATTAGGAATAAAGTGTAACAATAAATCAGCGCCACTTTAGAACTGATGGTCTCTGATCTTCGGTAGCCCGCCTGTTGCAAGGCCTTAAAATATTCGTGCCAGTTTTGATAATCAAGGGCGTAGGCTTGTGCTTCTTTGAGGCGCTCAAATTGATCGTCTCGGCGAGCTTCCGAAAAATCGCCTGATTCCAAATCTTTGCCACGCAGGATTAGGTAAACATATTGCAACTTAGCACGGCGAAAAGACAGCGCCACAGAAACCCGCAAAAGGTCGTCTGGATCGGGCTGGAAGAGGTAGTTAAAGGGGCTGGGTTGGCCGGTTGAAGGGATTTTTGCCCCACGACAAAAATCCTCCATATTCTTTCGACCTTCGTCCCAGTAAACCGACATTAAAGTCAAAATAAAATCCGCCTGATTGAGGCTTTACCTTGGGAATTGATGCGCACAAAAACCTCGGCGACTTGTACTTCATCCACCTCGGCGGCGATTTCTAAGGCGGTGAAACTATAGTGGGTAAGATTGTAAACCTTCTGGATCGCAGCGGGGATGCGTTTTTTTTCATCTTCCGTTAGGGGTTGCTTCACTTCAAGTTTTGCTAAAAAATCGGTAATAAAACTATAGGAATCCACCCCTTCGGCCCAAAGTTGGCTGATGTTGGGGATAAAGGCGTGATTTTTTTTAGTGGTAGCGTCGGCAACGGCGAAGGTTTCTTCTAAGGGGTTAAAGGCGATTTCTACGGTCTCTTGGGCGAAGTCTTTGTTGAGCACCGGCACCCCACGCATCACCGCGTATAAAGAGGTTAGCCGCTGTTGCCCATCGACAATCAGGCGACTAGGGATTTGCTGCTTTTTATCCATGCCGATTTGTTTGGTTTCTTTGCCGCCGGGGTTGGCCCAAAAGAGGAAATAGCCGACCGGGTATCCCCGGTACATAGAGTCAAACAGGTTGCGGATTTTAGTTTTAGGCCAAACAAAGGGGCGCTGGATTTCGGGTAGGCCGATATCGCCGGTTTCGATGCTAGAGATCAGGCCTTGGAGTTTGTATTCAACGGTTTTATAAACGGCAGTAGTCATAATATACCTTTATTTTTTAGGGGTTAAGCGGAGGCTCCGCCTAAAATTTGGAACAAGAGTTTGCCGACATAATCCTCGGTTTGCTCTTTGACAAAAAAGACGTTTTGCTCATTAAATTCGGCCAGATTTTGCGGGCCGTCGGGGCGTTTGAGGGCGGCTAGTTCGGTGGAAGAAAGGATAAAGGAGTGGAGCTTAATCTCTACCTCTGGGTGTTCGACCTTGGCTTCTAGCTCTTTGACCTTTTTATGGAATCCAATTTTTCTAGTAAAGTCCTGGCCGTGCATATGTTGCAGGCCTTTGGGGTCGATAAAGGCGACCTCTTGGCGTTTGCCTTTGACAAGCCACAAAATAAAATCAGGATAAAATCCGCCTTCTTCAAAAAATCCCACCCCTCGGCCCTTAGACTGGTTTCTTAATAGAAACAACTGGTGTTCCCCGGTGGCTTTTGGGTTTTTCGAAAGGTATTGGTGTAGGTCGTTAACAAACCCGGCCTCCCCCTCGTTGAGCCCCGCCGGGTCCAGGGTTATCACCTCGGCCCCGGCTTTGTTTAAATAAACCAAGGGTTCGTAGAGGTGCCGCTGGGCCATAAAGACCTCGATATCAGGCTGATTTTTAGGGAATCTAAATCCCTCCCAAGCCGCTGTTTTTGCTTGGGTTTTTTTGTCCAATGCCTGGATTCCGGCTAAGACCTCGACCTGTTCAGGCTTGATTTTAAAGAGTTGCGATTCAGGTAGATTTAAATCGCCTTTGGCCAAACGCTCGGCCTGGACCTTCTGTTGCTCCCACTCGCTTTTTTTCCGGTAATAAAGCCGCTCTAGGTATTTCTTTAAAATAGCGACCGCAATCTCCTGCCAGCGAGGCAAATCTTGGGCGAGGCTGGTTAGTTTCATTTGATCTCTTGGGATCAAAATCTGGTACCAAACCACTTCTTTATATTCAAACATCTGGCGAAACAAGCTTGATCCCAAAGATAGATTGTACCACCCTTTCTCGGCCTTAAAGCGTTGTAGTTCAAAGTAAATCTGGTCCCAGTTGAGCAGGCCCAGATGCCCCTTGGAAAACTGCGCCTTCTCCTTGGCCATCTGTTCGGTCTCCCCTTGTGGCAATCCCCTCAAAGCCCCCTGAATTTTGGGATACCAATCAATAATTATTTTATGGGTAGAAAAATAATCGTCTAGCAGTCCCACCTCGATCCGCTCGCCCTGGGTCAAAAACTTCCGCTCGTGGGGCAGGCGGGGCTGCCAGAGTTGGGGGTCTTTAGGCAGATTGGATTTAAGGGGCAACTCGACCTCGATCTCGCGGCTGTTCGGGTCGCAGTCTTCGTCCAAAAGCATCTCATTAAAGGTTTTCATGTAGCCCGCCTGCACCCCAAAGACGTTTAA
>MFNE01000016.1:59563-66004 GCA_001783695.1 Candidatus Lambdaproteobacteria bacterium RIFOXYD2_FULL_50_16 | reverse complement strand
GACCCCCCGTCCAAAAAGCTGAATAATCTGGGGCCCCTCGCTCTGGCCGACCCGCATCAGGCCAATACAACTCACCCGCCAACTACTCCAACCTTCAATAAACTTTTTCGCCCCAATTAAAAGATTTATGGGGCTGTGGGGTTTGGAAATTTCGGCAAAATAGGCCAGGGGGGTTGCCTTCTCTTGGGTGACACTAAAGGTCTCAAATTCCTTGGCAACCGCCCGCTCCTCGGCGCTGGCTCCCTTTTTACGGCCAGCAATTAGGTTAAAAACTTTGGCTACGTCCCCGATATTAATCACCCCAAAAGGCGCTTCCGCGTCCCCCGCCCTAAGCACCATCTCCCCCTCGGCCTTGTTGGTTAGGTCGATATGGAGTTTGCCTTGCCCGTGGAAAAAGTCGGTGCAAAGTTGGTGGTATAGATCGGCGGTGCTTAGGCCGGGTTGCTGCAAGTAGCCCAGGCTTTTGCTAAAGGGATCGGCGCCGTTGACTAAGATTCCAGAGGTCCCCCCAAAAACCTGTTCCATCGCTTTTTGGGCGAGTTTGGGCTGGGTGAGGAAGTGGCCAAAAAAGCGCAACACGTCAACCACGTCCGAAGTGGGCGCGTTGACCTTGGCGCCTACCACAATCCAGAGGGGCCGCTCGATCAAAAAGGGGCCAAGTTGGTCCTTTTTTTCTTCAAAATAGCGCAGCTGTTGCCAAAAGGTGAGTAGCGCCCCGGTGAGGTAGGTAAAGTGGGCCCCGCTGTGGGCTTGGCCCTTTTGGTCGAGGTTTAAGATGCGGTAATCTTTACCAAACCCGTCTTTATAAAAGCGACTGTACGAATAGTCGTAGAGGATACATTTGGCGTATTCAGGGGCTAAGGGGCCCTTGCCCACCGCTTGGCCGAAGGTGGCCGAATATTCGAAGCTAAAGCCGTCGGCGCAGAGGGCGCGGCGGTATTTCATCCAGGCTTCCCCCTCGGCCCCTCGGTGGCCCTCGTCCACTAGCAAAAGGTTGTTGCCACTAAAGGATTCAAAGGCAACGGTTTTATCCCCGTCTTTTTCTTGTAACTTGCTGATTTCGATCACCTGCAAGATCTGGTGGGTCTGCTCCTGGCCGCCTCGGGAGAGGCGTTTGTCATAAACGGCGGCGTCGATGCCCGAAAGTTCTAATTCCTCTAAATGTTGGCGGCTTAGGCCCTCGGTGGGGGTGAGGAGCAACAGGTTGTTGGCCTTGCCTTTGCCCGCCTGGACCCGGTACAACTCATATTGCAAGAGGTGGACATGCATCAGCAAGGTCTTGCCCGACCCAGTCGCATTCCAAAAGGCGAGCTTGCTTAGGTCTTCTGGGGTATAGGTCGGGAGCGGTTCGGCGGTCGGCCGGGCTTGGTTAAAAGGGATTAAAAATTGATTTAATTCTTCACACAGCGCGCCTGGATCGCGGAAATATTTGTCTAAATATATCTCCACAAACAGCAAGCAGAGGTACTGGAAATATTTCCAAGTGATGGGCCGCTTTTTGGCAATCGCCCCGGTGTGGCGGCGGATGTTTAGGTCGTAGCGGCTGAGGTCCTCTTCGGAAATTTTAGGGGGCGGGTCTAGGGCCAGCAGGTGCTCAAGGTAGCGGCTCTGGCCGCTGTCCCCTTCGCCCTCTAGGCTTTCGTCTTTAAGGGTGAGGGTGGCCAGATCTTCAAAGCGGGCGGCGTTAAATTGAAAGAGCGCCCACTCAAAAAGCACCAAGCGGCTGCTAAAGGGGGCGGCAGGGGCCTTTTTGGTTTTTTTAGGGGCCATGGTTATAAGCCTTCGAACATGCGGGCGTGGAACTCGGCCTCGATCAGGCGGACCTTCCAGGACTCGTCGGCGCGGCGCTTGTTTTCTAGGTGGTTGTCGCCGTTGACGTAGATCAGGTCTAGCTCGTTGTCTTTGGTTTTGATCCTTAGTTTGCGCAGGAGGTCGCCTAGGTCCTCGTTATTCACCTCCTCAAGGTTACGCCATAAAACCAAGATCTTCTCGCCCAAGCGGCCCAAGCCTTCGAGCATCAAGACCTTCCCCTGGCGGCTTTGGGCGGTTACCTTAAGGCCAATCAAATAGTTAAAGGTCTCCACTAGATCGACGGTGACCTTGCGGCTGCCGCCCTGGCCGTTGACCTCTAGTTGGTAGTTAAAGGGGTCTTTAAATTGCGCTAGGTTAAGCAGGCTGCCTTTGGTTTCTAGGTCGAGCATGTAGTTAAGCAGATACTCATCCTGGGTCCCTGGCAGGGACTGGATCAATTCCATGGCGGCGGGATCGGGCTCGATTAGTTCGAGGTTGTCTAGGGCGTCTTCGTAGGATTCGAGCTTGAGGCACTTGACCAACTGGCTCACCCCTTGCCGCCCGATTGGCGCCCCGTCTTTCCAATCCTGCGAATAGGCCGCCTTAAGCACCCTAGGTTTGGTCACGGTCTCAAAATACTCGCCCATCTCCACCAAGATATACTTACGCTGCCCCCCATCCTCCCGGTTGAGGTTAATCACGGCGTGGCCGGTGGGAGCAGAGCCAGCAAAATAGTCTAATATGGTGCTTTCCCGATCCGAAAGGTAACTAGTAACCCTTGAAATGTCCTTCCAGTTTTTTGGGTTAGGGAAAGCCAAATGCCCGAATATATCATTGAACTCCATAGTAGCAGTTTGTGCGTAACTATAGAAAACTGAAGGCATTACTTGGCCGTCACTCTCAAAAAGATAATTTGATTTTCCTGGTATTGTTTTTTCATCTACACCAAAAACTACGTTTCCTTTTTCATATTCCTCCCAAAATCTTTCAGGTATTGAATATCTCCATCCACCGTTAGGAACTTTGACAGGCAGTTTTGTAACTGGGTGAATAATTTCGTACTTGGGGCCACCACCACCAGGCCAGCTTATGTTCCCATCCGTCCTATAGGGACCGCGTATTCCAACTTTAGTAAAGCGCTTTAATCTTCTCCTGGGGTCTGCTATAGAAACATTTTCAAACCAACCCATCCAATCTTCTCGAATTTTTTCCCAATCGTCTTTGTGCTTTTTACGTAGGTTCGAAAAAATCTTTTTTGCATCTTCAATCCCCTCTTGTGGCTCTCTGAAAATAACTTTTCTATCCTTAATAAATTGAATTGACTTTGCATATATCAACATATAATCGTGCCCTACTGAAAAAAATGTCGCATCATTTTTTCTATTTCGATCCCAAATTAACTTTGCTAGCTCATTTTCTCCATAGACCAATTTTGCTAATACGCTAAGGCGATCAACCTCTTCATCATCTATACTTATTGCAATAGCGGAACTATCAGTTTGTAAATTTCTTCCCAAATGTAAACGGTCCATCAGAAACGACATCCAACTTGAATGTTGATAGTTATCTTTATAAGGAAAACCATCATCGCCGGTATTATAAGGCGGATCAATATAAACACACTGCACTTGCTCCTTATACCGCTCTTGCAACAGATTCAGCGCCTGGAAGTTTTCGGACTGGATGAGGAGGCCGTTGGTTTTTTGGTCGAGGTCGTCGATCCCGGCGAGGAGGGCTTCCTTGAATTCGGGGGCAAAGAGGGCGGTGTCTAGGGCGAGGTAGGGGTTGGCCTTTAGGAAGTCCAGGGTCAAGGGCTTGCGGTAAGCGGGACTAGGCGCTTGGCCCAGTTCGAGTTGCTGGTTTTTACTCCCCTTGATCTGGTCGATCCGGTACAGCTCGACCCATCGCTGCCGCTGTAGTTCATTGGCTAAAACCTGGGCTAAAAGCGGGTCCCGCTCTTTGGGCTCCATCGCCCAAAGATGATCTAAGGTGACACAGTAGTCGGCGGCCAGCACAAACTTCTTTTTGAGCCACAACTTCTTTTGGAACTCTTCGAGTTGGGCCAAAAACTGGATAAGCTGGTTGGCCACGGCTTTGAGCGCCCGCGCCTTTTTAAAACGCAGGTCCGCCACTTCCGGCGCTCCGGCCAAGAGGTCGTCGATTACTAACACCTCGTTTTTTAAATAAAAGTCCAGTTCCCGGTTTAAAAACTCGGCTAGGTTTTTGTGGATAAAATAGTCGAATTTGTTTCTGGCGCTGTAGATCTTAAGGTGCTTGGCCAGGGGGGCGCTTGAGCCGTCCGCAGGCGGTTCTATCAACTCCATTTTTAGCGGCCCCTGGAGCCTTTTTCCCACTCGCTCCAAGGTGCGCTCTAGGTTTTCTTCTTTTTTGATGCCCTCTAACCCCTTATACTCAAACCACAACCGCAACCAGCCTGCGCCCTCTTCAAGTGCGCCCGGCCCCTCGACCAAGACAAACTCCCGGTCCTTCTGGGCCTTGTTGTTGGCCGCTTCGGTCTCGGCTTCTTTGATCCGAAACTCGACCTTGGTGCCCGAAGGCAAGACAAAGGCGTAGTGGCGGAAGGCCTCGCCAGACTTGATGTAATATTGATCCTGGTTGGCCCAGTGGAGCTTGACCTCTTCGCCTTCGTAGGGGATCACGTAGTGGTCCTTTTTGTAGCGGCGTTTAGAGAGGAAGTCGCCGTCGTCGTAATACTGGCCGAAGAAGTCGTAGAGGTAGGCGGCCACTTCTTGGATGAGGGTTTCGGACTCGCTGCCGGAAATTAGCTTCGCTTTTAACTCCCGGTATTCGGGCTTTTTGTTGGGGTCCCCGCCCATCTCCTCGGCGTCGCGCTCGATTTTGGCTATCTTGGCCTTGATCTGCTCCAACTCCGCTTGGTCCACCTTGCCTAGCTCCTCTTCAATGGTCTGGGGCAGGCGCTCGTTTAAATAAGCCTCAATCTCTTTAGCCTTGAGCCGCATGATCCGGTACACCCCAAAGTCCAGGTCCCCCCGGTCCATCTGGAAGATCTCTTTGAGCTTGGTTTGCAGTTCGGCAAGGGTGCGTTTCATAAGGCTTAAACTAGGGTAAAGGTGATCAAAAATAAGGTTTCGGTCTGTAACTCTTGGGTTAATCGCTTGGCCAGCCGCTCTAAAAGCTCGTCTCGTTGCTCAATAATTTCGTCCATGGCGTTTAAGCTGTTTCGGCGTAATCGGCGCAATTTTTTCTCCGCTTCAGAAACCTGGGTCTGGAGTTCTTGGGCCTCAGCCATGTTTTGGGCCTGGGCCGACTCCCTTTGCAAGCGCAGGAGCTCGGCCTTCGCCTCTTCGGTCTCTAGCTCAATCGCCCGGTTTTTTTCCTCCGCCCAAAATTCGAGTTTTTGTTTCTCTTGCTTGAAGAAGCCAAAGTTACGGTTTTCCGCCTCTTTTGTATAGGTGGTGGTAAGGGTTTCTTGCAGCGCCAGGGGGTCTTTTAACCCTAAAAGTTGGGTTAGAGGCGGGCCTAATTCCTGCCCACCCAGGCTCATCAGGGCTTCGGCCTCTTCGGCGCCTAGGGATTCCCCGGAATCGAGCCAACCGCCGACCAAGAGTTTTTCTTCGGTCTCTAGGCTTTTGATCTGGCTAAAGAGCACCAACAAAGCCCCTTGGCGGCCTTTGAGTGATTCCAAAATGCTGATCTTAAAGGGGTGGCCACTTAGATCGAGGCGCAGATGGGCACCAGGGGTCGGCAGGTTTTTGCCCGCCTCGATCACAAAATTGCCCAAGGGGTGGCCTAGCCGGTATTCATGCCCCAAGACCTGCTGCCCCGCTTGCTTGACTAGCTGATAAAAACCGCTGGGCACCGTCGGGATGGGGGGCTCCAAAAGGTTAAAGGCGTGGCTGTCTTCTTCGAAGTGGGCCTTTTTGTCTAAAACAAATTGGGTAAGCCCCCAAAAGAGCCGCCCGGTTTTATCCAGAAGCTTGTCCGCCTGCGCTTGGCGGACCTTGAGGAGGTCGTGGACCGCTTGGTCGAAATGGGTAAACAGCTTGCCCTGGGTCTGGTCTAGGGTCTCATTGATCTGGGATTCCAATTCCTTTTGCAGGGCCTTAAAGCCGTTCTCGATCTCCTCGGCGCTGCGGCAGGACTGGTAGATGTCCAAGATACGCGATTCAAAATCGAGCCCCGATTCGACCTGACCTAAAATGCTGTCCGAAGAGCCAAAAACCCCGTCGAACAAGGTGAACTTATCGGTGAGTAATTCTAAAACCCGGCGGTCCGCTTGGTTGCGGTCGTTAAGGAAATTGATCACCACTACGTCGAACTTTTGGCCGTAACGGTGACAGCGGCCAATGCGTTGCTCGACCCGTTGGGGGTTCCAGGGGAGGTCGTAGTTGATGACCATCGAGCAGAATTGCAGGTTGATCCCCTCGCCCGCCGCTTCGGTGGCCAGCAGAATTTGGGCGTCTTCCTTGAAACAATCGATCAAGGCGCTGCGCCGATCAATAGCTAGGGAGCCGGTGACGTTGTCGGTGCCTTGGTTTCGCTCTCGCCACTGCTGGTGCCGAAGTTTGGACAGGGGGTCCGTATTGGAGCCGTTAAAGGTGACTAGTTTGTCTTGGTATCCGTTGGTGGTTAGAAATTCCCGCAAGTATTCTTGGGTCCGGCGGGATT
>MFNE01000016.1:22638-59545 GCA_001783695.1 Candidatus Lambdaproteobacteria bacterium RIFOXYD2_FULL_50_16 | reverse complement strand
CCGGTTTCTAAAGCGGTGAGCAGCGCCCGGCTTTTGGAATCGATCTGGATTCGTTGAGCGTCGGCGATAAAGCCTTTGATTTCCTTGATTTCTTGGTCGAGTGGGTGGGTCGGTTTGGATTTGCCGTATTTGGGCCGCTCTTCTTCGTGTACTGAGTTGGCTAGGTCTAAATATTCGTCCTCGATCTCCTCGTCCAAGGTGAGTTCTTCGAGCAAACTTTCGGGGTTGCGCTGCCCATCCCGCAGCCGCTCTAGGCGCAGCAACATCTTGGCTAACGTGTCGCCAATGGCGGCCGAACTGCTGGCTAAAAGCTTGCGCAAAATCAACAGGGTTAAGTGCCGGTGCCGCTCGGGCAGGGAGTAGGTGTTCTCGCGCTGCAAAAAGGCGGAGATGCGCTCATAAAGGCTAACCTCCTGGTCTGATGGGCTGAAGGGCTCAGTAATCGCTCGGCGGTTGGTGTAAGAAACATATTCGGCCACGTCTTTACGCAGCGTCCGCTTGCAAAAGCCCTGAAGCCTCGTTTGTAACTGGGCCAGGTCGCTTTGGTTCTTCATGTAGGTCTGGCGAAAAGCGGACAAACTGCCAAAAATTTCTTCATCAATCAAAGTCGAAAGACCGTAGATCTCGACTAGCGAATTTTGCAGGGGGGTGGCCGTCAAAAGCAGTTTGGGGCTTCCGGGGAAAGCTCGGCGGAGCGCTTGGCCAGTGCGGTTGGAATCGCGGTGGGCGTTTCGCAATTTATGGGCTTCGTCGAGCACCACCCGGTCCCAAGCCTTTTTGGCGAGGCCCTCGGCCATCTTGGCGGCGAAGGGGTAGGAGAGGATCAGCACCTTTTCTTGGTCGAAGGGGTCCCGGATTTTGAAATCCTGGTCCTCTTCGTAAGCGCGCTTGTCCAAGATGCGGGCGGGGAGGTGAAATTTTTCTTCGAGTTCGGCGGCCCACTGGCGGCGCAGCGAGGCCGGGCAAACCACCACCAATCGGCGCTTCTTTTCCGCCCACAGTTGGCAAAGTACCAGTCCCGCCTCGATAGTTTTACCCAAACCCACCTCGTCCGCCAGGATCACCCCTTTAGAAAGGGGGTTCGCCAGCGCAAAGAGTGCAGCCTCCAACTGATGCGGGTTGAGATCCACCTTGGAGTCAAACAAGGAAGCAGTCAGCCGGTCCAAACTCTGGGCAGTCGCGTGGCGGGTAAGTTCGAAGGCGGCATACTTAGCGTTGTATTTGGTCGGGGTCATCTGTTTTTAATATTGAAGGCCTAACCTCCTCATACCCCAAGCCAGGGGCAAAGGGCAACTCTATAGGGGGGAAGGATGGAGCGAAAAAATTTCGAACCCCAAGATTTCCGCACAACGGGTTAGGGGGAAGGGGGGATTGAGGTCTGAAGGTTGGGCAACTGCCCCTTTCCTTTTGGCGGGGTGGAGTGGGGGGTTCGGCGGAGGTGGGGATTTTGGGGGTACACTCAACGCAATCGGCTTTGCCGACCACCAACCTGATCAAATCGCCCTTGGCGACTGTGCGGCTGCGCAGGGCCAAGGCCAGGGGTTGCTTTTTATGGGATACGGTGGTGAGCCGGGCCTTCAAGATGATGCAGGAAGCCCCACAAACCTGGAGAAAGCTCGACGGATCACCCCGGCTGGCTCAGGTAATTGAGGGGGTAAAATTCAAAGACGGAATCGAACAACCGAGGGTCGCCTAAGGATCTCAAACACCAGATTTGACGATAACTCTTAGAAAGTTGTATCCGTTGATGAAGAAAACTTCCTACTTTTTGCAGGGGTCGTTTCAGACGGGACGGAGTTTGACCAGGAACAATGTGAGCGGTTTTTCTCATTACCCGGTCGGTGGATGGCTCAAGTGCATACCTAGAACAATCCGTCGAAGACCGATTGGAACAACGACACCAGGAAGTCATTTCTCACATTGCTCAAAAGAATGCTGAATTCTTCGATACCGAACTAGGCAAGTTAGAGGAATGGGCCGACGATTTGAAGGCAGGGCTGGAACTGGAAATCAAGAACCTAGACAAGGAGATTCGACTTCGCAAAAACGAGTCACGTACCTTGATTCAATTGGAAAGAAGTTAGCAGCCCAAAGGGAGAAATCAAGGACATGGAAAAGAAGCGAAACCAGTTACGCCAGAACCTGTTCCAGGCTCAAGACGAAGTGGACACCAAGAAGGATGATCTGTTGGATGATTTGGAACAGGAACTTCGCCAGACCGAAGTGAAGAAACGATTGTTCGTGTTGGATTGGGAGGTAATTTGAGGAAAAGCCCGTACAGCCGTTTCAATCCATTATGGAATAGGAAGTTGCGAAAACAGCGTGAAGAGCAGGATAAAAATGAAGCAAATACTAAATTAATCAAGAAGGTCTTTTCTGTTCAGCAAATCATTGAACACCCGACTTTATTCATTTCTTGCTTAACCGGTTACCTCTTCGTGATTGGAGAGCAAGAATTTAGTTATGAAATGTCGCTATTCGGTTTACCGACCACGCATTTTCACCCAAGTCCTCAAGAATCTATCTTGTCAGGTTTTAACATTATTCATCGAAGCATATTTACCAACGAAATGCTATGGGCGTGGGTATTTACTTTAACAATCGTCGGCTGCCTTGTAGTTATTCTGGAAACAGTTAACTTCCCAATAATCATAACAAGGTATGTGGTTGTCATGAAAAAAGTAAAGCACGCCCACGCACAGGGTGTTCCTAAGGTTATTTATGTGCCACTTTGCATAATACTATTTCCATTTTTATTCTGGTCAATTAGAAGCATAACCGCACATTTGGAACTCAAATCACCAAGTGGAATAATATGGGTCATTATAATGATAATAATGCTTATATTTATACCACCTCAATATGCCAAGCGGCAATTTAATTCATACCTTACCGTTCAAAAGACAAAGGGATTCGAATCAATAGTTGAGTACAAATCTGGACGAAAAGAAGTAGGAGATTTATTGGCAGTAGGAGAAAAGGTTATCGCACTAAAAATCAAAGATAAAACGAAAATCATCCCGATTTCTGGTATTTCAACAATTGAACAACCTAATCGCCCTTATATCGAACAGGCATTATTTCCTAATCTAGTTGATCTATACCAATCAACCTCTTCAAAGGCATCAAACGTTGATTCACCAAGTACCAGTCAACCAATCGATAATGAAGTGGACCCCATCGTCAAGCCACCCTTTCCATCTTTTTAAGATAGAGCCGAGGGTTTAGTCGGCTAAACCCAATTCAGGGTTTGGCCCAAAGTGAACCTCTGCTTCGGTTCGTCCTTGATGCGACTGACTGCCACCCCAAAAACCTTTGGTTTTCGGGGGCCCCGGTTCGGGCCGCTCAAGGTTGTAGAACTCAAAATAGGTCTTCAAGGAGCGCCTTAAATCTTCTGCCGAGGCGTATTCCTTGAGGTAAATCTCCTCGTATTTCAGACTTCTCCAGAGCCGCTCCACAAAAATATTGTCCATCGCCCGCTCCTTGCGGTCCATGCTGATCTGCACCTTCTTCTCCTTCAAAAGCCCGGTGAAGGTCGCGCCAGTAAACTGGCTCCCCTGACTAGATTTTGGGGGCCACTTTCCTCACTTGCGAAGCTGTCAAAGCGGCGCTAAAAACTTTGCATCTTGTGCAAAGTCCATCCCAGTTTTGTGCGAATTTTTTTCAGGCGACAGAGGGTAACGCAGGAATTTGGGGATTAGGTAAAACCCGTAAAGCCTTGATCAGCTTGGGTTGAGATGGTCGAGGCGACTGGACTTGAACCAGCGACCCCTTGTCCCCCAGACAAGTGCGCTACCGGACTGCGCTACGCCTCGACTTCTCGTAAAGAGCCCTTAACAGTAGGCCACTGGCTAGGGGCTGTCAACTGAATTAGACGGTGTTTGTTTGGTCGAAATTTTTTATGGGGAGGGCAATTGTTTAGTTAGGCGTTGGGGTGCTAGAACCAACTCTGCGTCCAAAGAAGATTGGACTAAGGTTAAAAAAAGGGGTAACATGACTACCGAAGTTAGGTTCTTTTAAAACTCCTTCCGCGTGAAGTTATGTCACAAGAAAGAAGGCATTATAGCCGAGTTAATTTTGATCATGAGGCGTATCTTCATTCTGCTGGAGAGCGTTATGAATGCCAGTTGCTTGACGTTTCCCTAAAGGGGGTTTTAGTGGAAGTCTCGGAAGACTTTCCTGCGCAATCTGGCCAAAAAGCGATGGTTGAGGTTCAGTTGGCTGGAACGGCAGTGCAAATTCAAGCAGACTCGACCTTGGTTTTTAAAAAAGACAACCAATGTGGGTTTCGTTTTGACGAAATCGGGATTGATTCGCTGACTCACCTTCGGCGACTATTGGAACTAAACACCGGCGATTCGGACCTAGTGCGTAAAGAACTCTTCTTTATTGTTAACGATTCAACCAACGGCTGATTGATTTAGCTTATGAATATATCTGCTGCCAAAAGTGGGTTCCAGCAGCTTGACCAATTATCTCAACGGCTTTTGGAGATAGAAGGCACGCTAGGTTCCAACATCCCTTCGACCCTCTGGATTTCAGACCTTCACGGTGAAGGAGATCGGTTTAAGTCAATCCTAAGGGGTCGTTTTGGGATGCTTTATCAAACCTGCAAAGAAGCCCTCCCTAAAACCTTTTCCGTCCAAAAACTACAATATTTAGTCCGAGTTATTCGCAAGCAACGCTACCTTGCAGAAGCTGGGCTGACCATGGACCGCCAAGACGTGATTTTGTGTCTAGCCGAAGTGATCAAATACAAGTTGGAAGGCATGGCCCACGATCTGGGCGGTATGGTCAAGGCAGAGTACCGGCCCTGGGTGGGTCGGCTTTTAGCCGGGCGCGCGGTGCCTGATCCGGTTTTTGAAGAGCCCTTGATCGCCGAGCGTTTTATTGGCGAATTGTGTCGGGCGATAAAAAAGGTTTTGGTGGACCGGATCATGGTATTAGGTGACATCTGGGACCGAGGGGCCCAACCGGATAAAATTATTCGGATTTTGGCTTCTAAAGATTATGCGGCGATGGTGAGGTTAGTTTATGGCAATCACGATGTGCTTTGGATGGGGGCGGCGGTTGGCAATCGTTGTCTAATCGCCGAAGCGATGCGGATTACCTGCCGCTACGATCACTTCGAACTCATGAGCCGTTTGGGCTTTAACCTAAGTCGGCTTTTGGAATTTGCTGTAAAAACCTACCCCGTGGAAAAATGCACAGGTGCCATAAAAGCTAAGACCGCCGAAGGTCGAGCGATGGAGAAGGCGCTTTCGGTTATTCAGTTTAAATTAGAAGACCACTTAATCGGAGAGCACCCCGAGTACGAGATGGGGCATCGCCGCTCTATACATGACTTGGCCGCCCGCCTTTCTTTGGGGGAATCTTCTGACTTAAATGATCACTTCTTCCCCACCATTGACCTAGCCGCTCCTGCAAGCCTGACCGCTGAAGAAGCAGCGGTGATGGACGACCTGGAGCAACAGTTTTTGCACAATGTGCAACTAAAAAGGTTGTTACAATTCTTCTTTGAGCGCGGCCACACCTATTACGTTCATTATAACCTGCTTAATATTCATGCTCTGGTACCCTCGACTGCGGATGGAGAATTTGAGGAGTTTTTAGGGCTGCGGGGTAAGGCATTGCTCGATTTTATTGACGCCAGCATTAAACGCGCCGGGAAAGCCTATCTGACCGGGACCGAGCCCCAAGTGGCCGACCGAGCCTTGTTTTTTTACCTTTGGTGTGGGCCCAAGTCGCCCTTTTTTGGCAAGGAGGCGATGAAAACCTTTGAGCGATATTATCGCAAAGATAAGGAATGCCAAAAAGAACCTAGTTTGTTCTGGAAAACCAATATGCAGACCGATGCCTTTAAGCAAAAAATGTTAAAGGAATTTAATGCGCAACGGGTGATCTTTGGACATACACCGGTCGATGTGACTAAGGGTAAAAAGATGGCGTCTGAAGATGGGGTGGCCATAAATATAGACGGTGGGTTTGCTGCAGCTTATTACAACCGTGGGCACGCTTTGGTTCACACCCCGCTTCAACTATACGGGGTTATCTTGCCAACCCCGGAGGAGATGAAAGAAGCCAATACCCGATCTGAATCGGTGCCCTTGTTGATCGAGGTGATTGATTCGTTTGACCGGCCTTTGAAGATAAAAGATACCTTTAGAGCCGCCGAATTACTGGCAGAAAAAAAATCAATTCTGGCCCAGATTCGGGCGCTAGGCGAATAACCAGACCCACCTTATGGACAAAAACTTTGGCATGGAACTGGTTCGGGCGACCGAATTAGCCGCACTGACCGCCGCGCTTCACCAGGGCCAAGGAAAGCCGGTGGAGTTGTTAAACGCGTCTCGTGAATCCCTGATTCGTGGTCTCAACCGGATTAACGTTAAAGGTCGGTTGGTGATTGACCGGCTCAAAGGCGAAGAGTTTGTTCAACTGCCGGTAGAGGTGGGCAGTGGCCAGGTGGACATGGACCTAACCGCCGTGGCGGTGGAGGGGTTCGAAGCGACCGCCCAAGGTAAAAACAACGCCGCTAGTTATGCCGCGATAGCCAAACCAGGGAATCTGCGCCCTTTGCCCCGGATGTGGATGAATATGTTAGTGGTGCCACAAGAGGCCCACGGGTTGGTTTCGATCGACCAATCGCCGATTATTAACATTAAGCGCGTGGCGCGCGCCTTGGGTAAATACACCGAAAACGTGACGGTTTGTGTATTAGACGTACCTAGGCACCAAGAGTTGATTGCTCAAATCCTAGAATGCGGAGCGCGGATCAAGCGTTTAGAGGCAGGCGAGATTTCAGGCGCTTTGGCCGCACTAACAGGCACAGCCGATCTTTTTATGGGGATTGGGCTCGCGCCAGATGCGGTGATGATCTCAGCGGCAATCCGTTGTTTGGGGGGCTATTTAGAAGGGCGACTGCAACCTACAAGTGAGATGCAAAAAGAACAAATCAAGTCTTGCAAATTAAAAGAGGGCGCCGTTTTAAGGGTAGAAAACCTAGTCCCTACCCAAGAGGTGAGTTTTGCGGCCACCGGGATTACTCATGGTGAGTTTTTAGGGGGGGTGCGGTTTACCAGAAATGGGGCGGTCACCCATAGTTTTGTTGCCAGAGGGGAATCACGGACCTTCAGGCGGATGGAAACCACTCATTTCTTTGATCATGTACCCGTGTTTTAATAAACCGACCGGTTTATTTTTAGCGGTTTGCCAGGCTTTGGAGGAACGGAACTTGCTTAGATAAGCTCAAGTTTTTTTGGAACCCTCAAAACAACCAAAGCAATGCAAGTCCAAGAATCGCCAGAATCATCCCTCGCTTTACGCTTAAATACCAATCTTCGAATTGCTTATTTCGGCCTGGGGTTAATATCCATATTGTTTTGTTTGTCCTTGATATTTGGGCGAAACCCGAGCTTTCCAGAGGATCTGCCTTCGTCAGAAAACCTCATTTTATCAGGGGAAAACTATCAAGCTCAAAAGGAATTTTCTGGGCGATTTGCTAGCTTTATGCGGCAGTCCCATGGGGGACTTTTGATGGTTAAACAACTGGACCGGGTGGCCGCAGTTGGGGGGCAAGAGGGGCATACCTACGTCACTTATTTGCAGAAATTTAATCGGATCAAAGAATCGAACCTGATTGATCTAGCCCAAAAGTTTGCGAATCAAGAGGGTTTGTCAGTCGAGATTAAAGCCCTACCCGCACTGGCGCATCAAGCAGATCTGCCCAGATTTCAACTAGACTTTCAAAAAGAAAACGAACTTTGGGTACGGGTTGAGGCCCAGTTAGGTGCGCAGGTCCAATTGCCCAACGCGGCTGAAACACTACCCGTCCAAGTCTCCCCCGTTGCGGAAACGGTGGCGCTCCAGGGTGCAGAGCAACCCAATTTGTCGCCGGTGCCTATAATCGCTGGGCAAGGGCGGCTGGTGATTATCATAGACGATATGGGCAGTGACCTGGGTCGTTTTAAGCGGTTTGCCCAGCTAAACAAAAGCCTTACTTTCGCGGTGCTGCCCGGCCTTGCCCAGTCCAAGGCTACTGCCGAATTGGCGCACCAAATGGGGGTTGAGGTTTTATTAGACATCCCCATGGAACCCAAGAGTTACCCCCAAACCAACCCTGGGCCTGGAGCTTTGTTGCTCGCCGATAAACCAGAGCAAATGGCCGCAAAGTTAGAAGCAAACCTGGCCCAGGTCCCTTTTGCAGTGGGTGCCAGTAACCACATGGGGTCCGCCTTTGTTGGCAACCAGCCCGCCATGGAACAGGTAATGAAGGGGCTAAGCGATAAAGGGTTGTTTTTCTTAGATAGCCGGACCGCACCCAGCGAAATCGCCTTGGGGCAAGCAAACCGGTTTGCAGTGCCCTTTTTTAGTCGAAATCTTTATCTGGACGAAGGGGCTGACGAACAATCCGCAAAAGCTCAACTCGATAAAGCGATTGAAATCGCCAAAAGCCATAAAATTGCAGTCATTGTGGGGCGCTCAAAACAATCGACCTACGAGATGTTAGCCAAGGCCCTGCCTGATTTAAAAGCGCAAGGGATCGAATTGGTAAAGGTCAGTTCTCTGTTAAAATCCTAAACCTCTACAAAAAAAACTCGTTTTATCTTTCTTTTATAGCGGCTTCCAGGTAGGTTTGGCCCCATTCAAAGGGAGTAATTATGACCACTGATTGGCGGCAAGATACGGTTTTAGATCTTGAATTAATTGAAACTAGACGGGTTTTAGGGAAGGATTTCTACTTTTCCTTGATCAATAAGTTTGATCAAGACACCCCAAAAAACCTAACCCTGCTAAACGATCTCTATCAAAAAAAAGACTGGCTACAATTAGCTGAAGAAGCCCACCGAATCAAGGGGATTGCCGCCAACCTAGGGGCCAGTAAATTGGCTGATTTGTGTTATCTAATCCAAATAGCCAACAATGAAGCACTTCGCAGTCAAATACCCCAATATTTAAATCAGTTACCTAACTTGATTACGCAAAGTATCACTCAACTGCGAGCGGTTACGGCCACATTTTAACCTTACATCCCAAATTGGGCCAATAGGTCGTTTACTCCCCCAGGCTTGGGGGCTTGGTCAGAGGAGGGGCGGTCAGAAAGTTTTTTGAAAAAAACTTGAAACTCGGTGGCCAACTCCTGGCCATGGTGCCCTTGAAATTGGCGGGGTGAGGCGTGATAATTAGCTAAGTGGGCTACATAATCACCAATGATACGGTTAGCACGGCTAACCATCTCGATGAGTTGCCCACAAAAAAACAGCATTAAATGAGCCTGCCCAAATACCCCACTTAGATGTCCCTTTTTAGCGAGTTCCGCAGCCAGCTTTGCAGGGCTCCATAAAGGGCCTGCCATTAAGGCGTCAAAAAAATCGCTAATACTTAATGGTTTTTGTAAAATCCCAGATTTTTGCAATTCAAAAAACAAATCAGACAAACAGTCTGACAACGGGATCAAGGGCGGCAGCATCGCCTTTTCTACTTGCAAGGGCTCATAGTAGGCGGGCAAAAATTGGGCTGCATCTGCTAAGCGGGAGATCAACCGGTACACTAAAGGGTCAAGCTCTTCGATAATTCCCAACGCTTTCATGCGGATCAATTCGTGATACAAGAGACGGGTATCAATTAGATCTTCGGCTAAAACCGCTTGCAACTTAGGGTCCTGCGGCCAACGGGTGAGTCGGGTCCAGGTTTGACGCTTCAATAATTCTGGTTCCATCCCGCCAGAGGCAAACTGATTAAAAAGACGGGTCATCAACACATTGTGTTTCCAAATGCTACTGGTCTTACGAACACCTTTGATTTTATGGATCAATTTGTATTGATCCCGAACCAGACGGTCGAGCCGCTCAATTAATACACTGGCAAAGATCAAGTACATATCGAGATTTTGTTGGTAATCTTCGTCAGGTTCCCTTTCAGAAGGGTTCTCAAGATGGTCGTTTAAGTCTGGGAGGCTCGAAAGATCAAGCCCTAATAAAAGGCCTTCCCCGGCTGAGCGGATCGAGGCGCCTCGTGGCTGTCCTAAAATACAGCGCTCTCCGAAGAGGGTAAAAGGGGCCTCCAAAATATCAATCATCTTTTCATCGGTCTTAGGTCCAATAAAGACCTCCAAGCGACCCCCGATTAACAAAAAAACCTCTTGGTCAAACAGGCCCTGCCGGACGGGTTCGTCTCCGTGGCTTAAGGTGACAAACTTGGCGTATTCAAAGATACGCTCTAAAAGAGCGCGAGGTAACTTGTTAAATAGTTCAACCTGTGACAACAGACGGACAAAATCGTCTTTTGAATCGGTAGCGGTATTTTTTAGATAGTTAGTACGGGGATCCATAGGTTTTTTAAAGGTTGGGCAGTCTGGCAATAGTTGACCAGGTTATGCTGGACTATCATTCAAGGCTCAACAAGCCAAGTGCCTTTTCGAGCTCTTCTAAATTTTCGGTAATTTCCTGCAAAGAAAAAAGGTCACAAGCTTGGGCGAGACCAGAAGCCCAAAGGATTAGGTTTTCCGCCCCTTGGATTTCAGCTAACTCTTTGATACTAAGTGCGAAAATTTCAATTTCGTTGATAGTCAAACTGCGCTTTAAGTAAGCGCAGCGATCCAGATAACTACGAGCAGCTTCCGGGGAATTAAAGGCTTCTAATACAACTAAATCCGCTTTGGATAAATGCTGACGGGCAGTCCCCGAAACCTCCCGGGTCGCGGTGTGATCCAATTTATGTTCTAAATATCGGGAGACACAAGTAAGCAATGAATTACGGGTTAACGGCTTGGGCAATACGTCCGTAAAGATCGTTTGCAACCTCACTTCTTCATATTTCATTACCGAAGCGGTTACCGCAATCACCGGGGTTTGCTCTAGCCCAGGTATTTTGCGCAGCGCTTCGAGAGCCTTGTATCCGTCCATATTCGGCATTTTAAGATCCATCAAAACCAGATCTGGCGGGAATAATTCAGCCTGTTTAATCGCCTCTAACCCATCAGCAGCATCGGCCAAGGTTAATTCTGGGTAGGGTAAAAAACCATGAATCAGTTGCCGATTGGAGCGAACATCGTCCACCACTAAAACCCTTGAGGGTTTAAAAACCAGATTTGAGGGATCAATCTTAGTGGGGGACTGCGCTAATACCTCAGAATCAGGAACCCTTCGGGCTTCAGACAGACGGAGTACAAATCGCGCGCCCCCTTCGGGATTGTGTGTAGCCGTAATCTGACCGTTCATCATCTCCACCAAACGGCGCGAAATTGCTAAGCCCAGACCCGTGCCTCCATACTTAGCATTGCTTTGCCCAGGCTGTTGCTCAAAGGCTTTAAAGATAAGATCAAGCTGTTTGTCTTCTATGCCTACCCCGGTATCCTCGACCATAATCAGCAGGTTAAACAAATCGGTAAACGCCGATTCCACCTTTATTTCTACCTTTATATAACCAGACTCGGTGAACTTGACTGCATTGCCCATTAGGTTAAGCAAAACCTGGCGAATCCGAATCTCGTCGAGCCGCAAACAGTTAGGAAGCAGGGGGTCAATAATCAAATAAAGCTCCAACCCCTTGTCGAGTATCCGTTGGTTAAATATTTGGGTCACTTCGTAGATAACCTGATTTAGATCGGTTGGGCCAAGCTGCAAATGGAGTTTCCCTGCTTCTACCTTTGAAAGATCCAAGATATCATTGATTAACGAAAGTAGAGTTTTGCCAGCAGAATCAATGCTATGTAAATATTCCTGATACCGTTCGTCCCTGATTTGGGACCTCAAAATCTCGGCAAAACCCAAAATGGCATTCAAGGGTGTTCTGATCTCATGACTCATGTTGGCTAGGAATTCAGACTTTGCTTGGTTAGCCTTTTCAGCACTGGTTTTCGCCTCAAACATCCTTTTTTCGGCCCGTTTGCGGGTGGTAATGTCGGTGGCTACGGTAAGCACCTGGTTAAACTTGCCAGTTTCATCGGCTAAAGGGACCTTAATCGACTGAACCCAAAGGTCTTCTCCATAATGGTTTTTAAGCTTTTCTTCAGGAATAAAAAAGGGCTGTTCATGTTCTAAAACCTTTAAATCGGCCTCGTATAACCGGAAAATATCCGCCGGGGCGTCGGCCAATTCGCTATCTAGTTTTCCAATCAGGCTTTCCACATCAGCCCCGTACAATTGGGCAACCGCACGGTTGGCTTCGATAAAACGTCCTTCCTTGTCTTTTACAAAAATCAGGTTAGGATCGGTGTCGATCAGGTTACGCAAGAAGGTTTTTTGTCGCTCTTTTTGCTGGTCAAGTTCGATCCGGGTGGTAATGTCCTGACCAAATGCGGTCACGCCAATAAATTGGTTTTGTTGATGGATTGGATTAAGAGTTACCTCAAAGACCCGTTTTTCTCCGGCCAAAGTGACCGAGTATTCAAGGTTTAATTTGACGCCCCCCAAGGACTGGGTCAATCGCTCGCGCCAAAAGTTGGCCTCCTCCTTGGCCATCGGGTGCAGAAAGGACACCCCCGGCTGGGCCTCGACTTGAAAGAGCTTTTTATAAACCGCTTTAAAATAACTATTAAAGACCAAGAAGCGAAATTGACTATCCACCGCCCAAATCGGTTCCTGTTGGGACTCTAGGATCGATTCGATATTAGCTTGGGTTTGGGCTAGGTCTCGCCAAGTTGTCTGTTCAGAGGTAATGTCGCGCAAATTAATCATAATCGCCGGCTGCCCGTGCAGGATCAGGCTGCCAATGGCTATTTCTGCGTCAAAAAGACTCCCATCACCAGGGCGGCGAGCCTTCCATTGCAACAGGGTTGAATGTCCACCCAGCGCCTTTTGCCACAAAGTTGGCAAGCGTTCCAGCGGATTAGATGAAGCCGAGTAATCCCCAATAAAGCTCAAGCGTAACGCCCGCTCTTTCGAGTTTAAACCAAAGAGTTTGAGGGCCGGTTCGTTGATATCAAGAAGGTTCCCGTCGAGGTCGTGAATAAAAATCCCATCGTGAACCGAATTAAAGATGGTTCGCAGAGAGGCCTCACTGGCGGTGATTTCTCCCATTTGGGTTTCAGAAAGGTCGGGCCAAAGGCAGACCAACTGCCTGTCTCCTGCCAAGGGCACCAGCACCGCTTGCTCCCAAAAACCGGCTTTTCCTTGGGCCTCGAACACCCCATTTTTGGCCAGCCCTTTGGTTGCTTGGATCTGTTGTTTAATATCCCACCCAAGCGGATGGCCTTGGCATCCTTCTGTTAATTCCAACCCGAGACTATTTGCCGCCAAAAGACCTTTTGGCTCGATTACTAAAAAACCGCCTTCGTACCGCTCTAAAAGTGGCGTGATTCGTTCTGGGCTTAGGTATCTAGGATCGCTTTGAAGTTGCTGAGCCAAACTAAACAACGCTTGGTAACCCCGTTCACGGCCCAAAAGGCGTAAATGTAGGCGACGGTTTTCTTTACGGATTTGGTTGAGTTCTTGCTCAGGGGGGGAAGCGGGCAAACAACAACTCCGAATCTAGGTTGGTTCACCGATTTCATACATAGCTGAAGCTTTATGGGCAAGCCGATCCTCGACGAATCTGGCCTGCCAAAAAGTACAGCCTACTGCTTAGAAAGGTACTCACCAATTGCTTGAGCTTCTTCTTCAGTCAAATTTTTAACACCAGGATTCATTTTCATGGAACCGGTCATTTTCCCAGTTCGATCGCCACTTTTGATTTTTAAGGTTTCTTGAGCCAAGAAGGTGGCGTCTTTTCCTGCTAAAGCCGGGAACATGTTGTTAGACGACTTACCAGCAGGTCCGTGGCACATGCTACATTTTTTGCTTTCGTACAAATCTTTTCCATCTAGGGCGAAGGCCGGAGCCGCGAGCAAAAGGCCCATCAACAGGGCAGGCAAGAATTTTTTCATGGGTTCCCCAGTATTGCAGGTTTGCAAGGAGCTAGGCTGTGCTGCCAGCTTCACTTTCCTTCAAAGTAGTTCAACCGCCTGGGACCGTCAAGACTGGTTTAATCAAGCTCGCGAAGAATGCCTTCCTCTTATTAAATTACCAGTGCCCCTGTAAAACCGAGCAAACAGGCCAAAAGGCCCCTTTTGCGGAGCAAAACATGAAATTTAGGAATCCTCAGTTTACCTCTTTTGACGAAAATTTACCGCCTTTAGAGGACGAATATTTTGGTGCACACTGCGCCCAATGCGGGCAAGTGATCGAGGGGTCTTTAATCGCTTGTCCCTTTTGTGGTGAAGAGCTTTGCGATCTTTGTATTGACCTACATTTTTGCACCAACTCTGAAAACTAGGAGAACTTATGTCTAATATTATCAAAGGAAAGTGTCGCCATTGCGGGGCAAGGGCAACGGTGATTCGCACGGACCGAGGCGAGGATTGCACCTTACTGACTCACCGCTGTGATAACCCAGGCTGTAGCACCGTCTTTCAAACCTCAATGACCTATCTCTGCGAGTTAATCCCCCCTCGAATTCCAAACCAAGGAGCTGGGCCAGACATCATAATCTCCTAGAGTTTTTACTATTAAAAATCTCCTTTCTAATCAAATAAGTCGATCTAGGCCCCTTCTTTTCCCTTAAGCCTAAGATCGGTAGAAAGAGTTTGCTTCGAAAGGAGATTTTGATTAAGCTGGGCCAGCGTTCAAACCATTTTTTAAATCGGCTTTTTGCCCCTCATTGCTGAAATCCTCTTGGTTTTAGCTACCTTAGGGCTAGCCGAACAATCTGGGCCGCCGGTCCCTGAATCAATTGAGAAGTTCTAGTGAGTGAAGACAACTCCTCCTTGGATCAGGTATTAGACAAAGGCTTTTTGCTTTTAAAGGGCAAATTGATGCAGGCGGCTGGGAATCAGCTTCGGGCCGCAATTGAACTAGACCCAAAGCTAGCCCGGTCTAAAATCACGCTACAATTAGCTGTTTTTTATAAAGAAGGCGCGGTCGAGGCGGCACTTAACCTTGGACGATTTTTAATCAAACTCGAACCCTCCAACTATCAGCTACATAACCTAATGGGCAATTGCGCCCGCCGGTTAAAACTACGCGACCTAGCCAACCAGCATTATCAAGCGGCGCTCCAACTCAAACCTGACTATGATCGCGCTTGGCTCAATTGGGGAGCCAATCTGGCGATGGTAGAGGTCTATGACTTGGAGGTTCAAGCCTTTATTGACACTCATGTTCCTGAAAAAAAATGGCACCTGCCTGGCTATCAGGAATCCCCGAATTTAATCAGCGAGTTAGCTGCTGAACTGAGCCAGGCGGGAGTAGCCGAGCCGGGATATGCCGAAATATCCCAAGCGATTCAAAATAAAATCAAAAACGACTGGAAAAACTACGGACCAGAACAGGTTCAGCAAGTTTTGCAACGAGACCACTACAATTTGGGGCTTTATGCGTTGCAAAACCGCGATTTTTCAAAAGCGTCCGAGACCTTTGGTCGCTTAGTCGCGCAAAAGGCTAACTTACCTAAACTAAGCGAACTTAACATCTTGGCTAGTTTGGTCAATGACCCCCAGCCTGAACAACTGGCTCCCTATGAAAAGCTGGCCGCTGAAAATCCCTATGACCGGGAGCTGATTTTAAATTTGGGGGTGACCTGCCTAAAAATCAAAAAAAATCCGCAAGCCCAACACTACCTTTGCTTAGCCGCCAATCTTTTGGCCCGTTCTGAAGGCCTGATTTCCTTGCCTAGTATTATTGCTCAGGCTGAAGAATACGCCCCTACCCAACAACTTGACCGGGCGGTTGCGCTGTATCAGGAAGTGATTTTGGCAGAGCCTCGGGTGGAGGTCTGGGCTAGATTGGGTGAGTTGTATTTGGCCCAAGGCGACCCAGAGCAGGGGATTGACGCCTATTTGCAGATGAAAAAAGTGGACCCCTCTTCTGCCTTTGTTGAGGAACAACTTAATCAGGTTCGTGACCTTTATCTGAAACAAGCCGAAGAATTGATCGAGGCCAAGCATTTTAGTGATGCTCTGGTAGCGAATCAAAAGGCGACCCAACTAAATTATGGGATGGAAACCCTTCGCCAAGAGGCTCGTATCCAAAGCCTTTTAAGCCACCCAGAGGAAGTTGAACGTTTGCAAGAAAAAATCGCCCGGCTCAAACAGAAACTGGAGGAAGACGAACGCGAGCGTGTCCGTCAGGCGATGTATATAAAGGGCAAGATTTTGTTTAAGGAAAAAAATTACATGGCTGCCGCCAAAGTTTTAGAAGACACCCTCTCAATGAAAAAAGACAAAGAGATCTTTATGTTTTTGGCGGGAATCTATAAGTCGCTTAAACAACAACGAGCTTTAAACAACCTTCTCTTCAAATGGAAGGCAATGCCTGACCCTCGCCAAGAGGAGGAAGGGGAGGACTTCGAAGATGAAGAAACGAAGGTTGATCCAGAAGTGCAGTTCGCTGAAATCGCCTCCAGACCCGAATTTTACTAATTTCCCAGGACCTATCCAATGGCTATAAAAGCAGAGAAGTCCTTTGAGGGCTCAGGGATCGAATTTGGTGGCGGCCCCACCAAGGGTAGAACCGAGTCGAAAGCTAGCTTAGAAGTAAGAGAGCTAGTCCGTGAGATTGGAAAAATCCTCAGCATTTTCCCTCTTGGTCCTGGCTTTTTTGGAGAAGAGCCCAAATATCCAGGCCAAAAAAAGGGTTTCTTTAAAAAAACAGACAAATTTGATGTTTCGAAGTTGCGCAAAGAGGTTAACAACTTTACAGGTAGCCAAACGGTTTCTAACATTCGAAGCCAGGTTAAAGAGGCGCTAAAGCAACACCCTAACAACGCCGACCTGCATGGACTAAATGCCATTTTGGTCTTTAATGACGCTATGCAAGCCGGAGCGACCGATCTGTCTAAGGTCGATGTTTTACATGGGGCCACTGTAGAAATGGGTTTGGCTTTAAATAACGGGGGATTAAGCCTATTTAATGCCAATTGGTTTATGGCTATGTACACCAGTTTTCTGGCAGTACACGGGGACCGGGTTAAACGCCTAAACCACCAATCTCAGGGAGAACGAGACCCAGAGGTGCACCGGCTTAGGAAGGAGTTGAACCATGATCTAAATATGGTCCGTCATCTAAACATCGTTAAAGATCGCCAAAAAGGATTAAAACGAATCAATAAATTGTTTCAAGGTTCGGGGTTGTTTATTTATCCGCTAGATAAAGTATTAGTGGGCAAGGCCGCTCAAGCTTACCTCAACGGGGGCAAAGACGCGGTCATGGAAAACAACCTAAAATGTGGCCACGTGATGCAACTTTTGTTTGTACTGGCCACTTTGTTTTCTAACATCCCCTGCTTTAACCTATTGGTTAAAGAAGTGTTGGATATGGTGCCTGAGATCCATCGAGATTTCCTTTTGCAAAAGCGGATGATTATTGCCAATCAGGGAACCCTAGACTTCTATCTTACCTTTGTCCGCAGCGATTCGGAAGCAGCGAGGGTGATTGCCAATCGGCTTTTTACTTTTCACCAAGAAACGATTGAGCAATTTTTAAAAGAAACTCTGCTTCAAAACCCATGGGAGGCCGATCCTTTCTTACGGGCGGGCTGGCTGGTTAAAGACTCGCAAGACCTTTATAAAACTGATCAATTGATGTTGCGAGTCGAAAAAGTGACTCCTTGGCTTAGAATCGTCATGGGAGAACGTTGTCAGGTCAAAGGCGCTGGTCAGGCTGCGTCAGCCTTGACCTATGATATGCAAAAAATCCGTGCAAACCATGGGTTCTAAAATGAAACTAATGTTTCGTATATCAACCCTCGCCTGGTTTGTTATGACCCTTTGGGTCCTCCCTGTAGCCCAGGTTCTGGCCGAGCCCCACGCCGATTGGGTCGTCTATTATTCGGATAAAGAAACCACCGAAGCTTTTTCTAGTTACCGGCTCTTGGTTTTAGACAGCCTTTACCACCCTCCATTAGAGCCCCTGAAGGCGCAAGACAAAATCATTTTAGGTTACATTAGTCTTGGCGAGGTGGAGGAGCACCGATCTTATTTTAAAGAGGTGAAAAAAGAGGGGATTTTGTTGATGGAAAACAAGACCTGGAAGGGTTCCTACTTCGTCGATTTACGCGACAAACGCTGGGCTCGCCGGATTGTCGAGGACTTGGCGCAAGCCATTTTGCACCAAGGGTTTGACGGCCTCTTTTTAGACACTTTGGACAATCCAGGGTACTTAGAAGACACCAACCCCAATCGTTTTAAAGGGATGCGAGCGGCGGCGGTTAATCTGCTGCGAACCCTACGCGAACACTATCCCAACATTCCTATTATGCTGAACCGGGCCTACGATTTGTACCCCGATGGTGGGCAATATGTGGACATGATTTTGGGCGAATCGGTGTTTGCAGACTATAATTTTGAAACTAAAAAATACGGATTAGTAAAGACCGAGCTTTATTTACAACAGGTTGACATTCTAAAGAAGGCAAAGACTCAGTTTCCCCACCTTCAGATTTACACCCTGGACTATTGGAACCCAGAAGACCCCAAGGGAATCAAGCGGATTTATACGGAACAGCGTAAAAATGGGTTTATGCCCTATGTCGCCACCATTCAGCTAAATCAACTCGTTCCCGAGCCGAGGTAGTCGATGAGAATGGTTTTAATCTTTACCCTATTGCTTTGCCTATTCGGGCTTGGGCCTATCTTGGCAGCCGAACGCCCCCTGCCTAGAGTGGTGATCGCCCTTTACAACGGCAAAAACTCTACCTTTGAGAACTCCGAATCGCACCGGTTCGCAGTTATGATATTAAACCATCTGGGTCTGGACGTAAGGCCCCACGATGTTTCTAAAGGTTTGCCTGAAATCGGCGAGGATAAAGAGGTCCGAGGAGTCTTGAGTTGGTTTTTGTCTGGGACCACCTTGCGCAGCAAAAGCGACTACCTCAACTGGGCTCGCCGTATGGTCCAATCGGGCAAGAAATTTGTGATTGTTGGCGACCCCGGCTTCTGGGCGGGGAGCAGCTCTGAGTTAGCGATTGCCAGCAAGTCAAAGCGATTTTTGGCAGAAATGGGGATCGAAGACCTAGAGGAGTGGGTCCAGCTTACTTACGACCATGAGTTTGTGGATGCAGACCCCAATATGATTGGCTTTGAACGCCACTTTGTCCGTGTAAAACCTGCTTACCAGCGGCTTAAAGCGGGCAATTATCAAACCCAATCCTTTTTATCGATCCAAAGAAAGGGCCAAGACGACACCAAGGCAGACCTGGTGTTAATCAGCCCAAAAGGGGGTTATATCGCAGATGGCTACGCCGTATTTTCTGAATATCAAGGAGAAAGCCAGATCCGCCAATGGTTTATCAATCCGTTCGAGTTTTTTAGGCGGGCCTTCGATACGGATGATTTACCCAAACCAGACACCACCACCTTAGCCGGAAATCGGATCTATTATAGCCATATTGACGGTGACGGCTGGCTGAACCGGACCTTGCTGGAGGATTTACGCAAAGAGGATATTTTATCTTCTCAAGTCATTTTAGATAAGATTTTAAAGGCTTATCCTGACATGCCAGTGAGTGTCTCTGCCATTGCCGCAGAGGTCGATCCGACCTGGGTAGGCACACCCAAATCCCAGCAAATTGCGCGCGAAATATTTGCCTTAGACAACGTAGAAATGGGCACTCACACCTATTCCCACCCCTTCCAGTGGGGGTTTTTCGCCGACGGCGATGCCGATCGGGAGCGGGCCTACCTCTCCCGCTACCGCCATGGTGCCTGGGATCGGCCCAAGACCTTAAGCCGTTTGATGGGGATGTTTAACCGCGAAGACGACAAAAACATCTATCTTGAAGGAAGTGGGCTTTCTAAGGATTTCACCGTCCCTCGCGCTTACGCCAACGAACGCTTTGACCTTAATAAGGAGATCGAAGGCTCTGCTCGTTACTTAGAATCCCTTGCCCCACCGGGCAAAAAGGTTAAGTTGATTATGTGGTCTGGCAATACCACTCCGTTTGAAGCGGCCTTGGTCAAAGCCCGAAACTTGGGGCTGGTGAACATAAACGGAGGGGATTCTAGGATGGATCGCAAATACCCCTCTTACGCCTGGGTTTCTCCGATTGGGCGAAAAGCGGGCAACGAACAGCAAATTTACTCCTCTAATAGCAACGAAAATACCTATACTGACCTCTGGACGGGTGGGTTTCATGGATTTCGCTATTTGGCCAATACCATCTTTAATACCGAATCCCCGATTCGGGTGAAGCCTTTTAACATCTATTACCATATGTATTCTGGTGAGCGGGACGCCAGCTTTCAGGCCCTCATTTCTAATATCGAGTTGGCCCGAAGCCAAAGACTGACCATGATCACGGCCAGCGAGTTTTCTAAATTAGCCCAAGGTTTTTTTACGGCGCAACTGATCCCTTTAAGCTCCAAAAGCTGGCGGATCGAAAATCGCGGGGATTTGCAAACCATCCGTTTTGACCATCATGCTTTAAAAACGGTAGATTATGGACGTTCAACGGGGTTGGTTGGACATTTGCATTTACAAGGAAGCCTTTATGTTTATTTAGATTCAAGTGTGAACGCTCCGGTGATACATTTAAAGGACTTCGAACTCGGGTTCGATGGACAACCTGGGCAAGAGCCGTCCTTGTATTTCAGCACTTGGCCAGTTTGGGGGGTTGAGCGTACTTTTAAAGGATTCAGCTTTAACACCCAGGGCTGGAGCAAGGGCAAAATGAAGTGGGTGGTGGATTCAAAGAAGGAATATCAATGGTTTAACGAGCAAGGTTTGCTAGTTCCTCCAGGGGAGCTATCCATTAAATTAGCAAGAGGGGTGATGGAAGTGGAATTTAAAAAAAGCGGTCGTCTTAAGAAAAGATACGAGGTGCGTATCAAATGAGCGCGGTTGTCGCTCGCAAACGCGCTGGGTCAAGCGCACCGGGCACGGGCATAAAAATATTGCCGCCCAAAGCGGATCCCCTGGATCGACAACGAAGTCAGGCGATACGAATAGAGCGGTTCGTCTTTTTTTATTGGGCCGTTTTTACCTTGGCGTCGATTGGGGTGATCGCCGGTTTGATGATGATTCCCAACGACAATGAGGTGGCCTATCTCAACTTCAAAGACAAAGATTTCAAAAGCGCGTTGGTCCGCTATGAGGCCGAGTACCAAGCGGGAAATAGGTCCCCCGGCCTTTTGGGGCCCTTATGTGACCTCTATTTGCAATATGGCCAGGTCAATAAGGCCATTGCCATTTTAGAAGAAGCCCTTCCGTTATTACCGGACACTCTCGAAGTGCGAAAAAGGTTGTCTGTATATTATCAATATGCGCAACGTCCTAACGACTATTTAAGCAACCTAGAAGCCATTGCCAAAATCGCTCCTGGTCGAAAGGTTTTGCGGGAATTGGCCCAGATCTATAACTACACCGAGAGTTACGAAAAGCAGGCGGAAACCCTTCACCTAATTATCTCCGATTTCGAGGCCGACCACGAAGACTTTATCGCCCTTGCCTACCTCTATGCTTCCCAGCGGCGTTTTGACGATGCTTTAAAGGTTTTAGACCAACTTTTTGAACGTCGTTTTAACGAGGTCACTCCAGAGGAAATCGATTTTTCCTTAAGCCTAATGTTAGACCTCGGGCAAGAACCCGCTGCTTTGTTACTGGCAAACAAAGTGATCGAAGCCAAACAAGGAGGTCACCTGGAACGGATTACTAACCTCTTCCAGCGAAAAGGGGCGCTGCCCACTGCCTATAGATTATTAGAACCCTTTGAAGCCCAAGAAAACCTCAAAGAAGGGGTGTTGGTGGCTTTGATCTCAGTGCAGATTGCGCTAAAAGAAAACGACAAAGCCCTCACACGGCTTCTTAAAAGGTTCCGCGCAAATACCTTACCAGTTAGTTTAACTGAGACCCTTTTGGACTTGGTTATCGAAACAGAGGACCCGGCTTTACTTTCGGAGTTTGTACAAAAGGCGGATCTTCGCTTTATGGATGAAGATCACTACCTGATAATCGCTAAATTATTGATTCAGTACCACTTGAACGATGATGCGTTGGTACTAAAACGAAGGCTACCCAAGCAAGCAAGGGCCGATTATTGGATGGTTGGAGTGGTCTTGGAGGTCATTGGTGGCGGGGCGGAATCGCTTGATGCTTCGCAAACGCAACAAAACAGCCGCCAACTGCCCGAATGGCGCCGACTTTACATGGCCAAGATTTACCACGATATGCACCAAGACGCACTGGCCAAACAGCAGTTAAATCAAGTTGATAACTTTTCTGATATCAAATACTTGACCATGCCAGAGGTGGTGGAACTCTATTTGGCCTATGACCTCTCGCAAAAAGCGCATCTTATGCTTGAGATGGAGAAGCGGAAAATTGCCGGTCAGCCCTTGGTGGTCCAGTTACCGGTTCTATATGGTTGGATGCTTAATTTGAGTGCCATGGGGCGGATCGACGTGGTGATGGCCTGGATTGAACGCTACCCAACCCTAGAGCCTGAACTCTACAGAAACCTTTATTTTGTGGCCGTTCGTTATCAACATTTTGAAGAAGCCTTAATCGGAGCCGGAACCTATAAGCGGCTTAAGCCTAGTCCAGAAGCGGACGAGTTTTTGGCGAACGCATTAGTGCTTAACCTAAACTACCAACGAGCGTTGCCCCTGCTTCGCCAATTATACGCCAAAGCCCCCAACGACTGGCGTGCAGCCTACGCGGAGGCCTTATACCGAAACGGTCAGCCAGAGCAATGGCTTGAGATCTGGAAAAAGGAACTGGCAAGACACAACATCACCGAAAAAGAGCGCAGCGAAATTGGTTTTACCTTTTTGGAACACAACTACAAAAAAGAGGCCGAGGCTATCTTTATGTCCCAAGCGGAGAAGGAAGGCCCCGAAGGTCCGGCAGTGGAACAGTTGATTTTCCTTTGGGGTATGCGACCTACTAAAGATAAGATTGTTTGGCTTGATGACCGCGCCCAAAATAGCGAAGGACGGATCAAAGCCGGTTGGTACCGGCGTTTAATCCAAGTCGGGCAGGCTGAGTTGCTGGTTGCCTATGTGGACCAAGTCAAACCTTGGCAAAACGAATACGTGATGGACCTTTACCTAGAACATCTAGGCGGAAAGCGTGATAAAGCAAAGTTTTACAAAATGTTGTCCGAAGCTATTGAAAAGGAAGAAAGCCAGTTCCGCTTGAAGCGGCTTGCTCAATTGGCTGGTGACCAGCCCCTGGCAGCGGCGGCTTTCCAAAAGCTTTTAAAAATTATGCCCGAGAACAAAGAGGCCATCGCCAAGCTGGGGATCAACGCTTTTAACCAGGGAAGATTCACCGCCTCTGAAACCTATTTAGCAGAGGCCTTTAGCCAGGGATACGAGGACCCGAGCGCCTTCTTTTTCTACGGCGAACTCTTAGCGCGAAAAAATGATCCTAAGGCAAAGGAATGGTTCACAAAGACACTAGACTTGCTAAAGACCTTAGGGAAAGATGATGTTGAGGCCAAGGTATTGATGGCTCAAGCCCATTGGCGTCTCAAAGAGACGGCAGAGGCAATCCAAATCTATCGCGATTTAATCGCCCAATTTCCTACCCAGGTTAGCTTCAAAGCGGGGTTGGCCAGTTGGCTGATGGAATTAGGGCGGATGAAAGAGGCTGAGGACCTAATCCGTGCACAGTAAACTGGGGCTCTGTTTTTGCTTTTTACTTTGGACCCAAGTGGTTCACGCCATGCCGGTGGAGCTCAATTGGGAGACGCTTGGTGACCGCATAAATTTAACCTTTAGTTGGACCGACGAGGCAGAGGTGAACGCAGAGGTTACCGACGACCAAGAACTTTTGATTCGATTTTCAAAAGGAATCACCCTACCTGCTTTATCCCAGGCGATGCCCGTTTTGCGTGATTGGTCTGACCAAATCAACGTCAGTTATGACACTTTTTTTCTAAAATTGAACCCCGACCTTGAGGTTAAGACCACGCCTAGTCGGTTTGGGATAACGGTCACGCTGATTAACCCTTACCGAAAAGACGTTCCCCTCGACGACGCGGCGTTAGGGTTTAAACTGGTCGAGGTGCAGTTTTTACTACAGCGGGGCCGACCCTTACAAGCGATGGAACTCTTAAATAAACTCCAGCGTTCCAACCGCCGAAACCCTTCAGTATTGATGGCTTTGGCCGCGGCCCATTTAGAACTGGGCAATTGGGCCGAAGCACTTTTTGTAGCAGACCAAGCGATAGAGTTAGAACCTAACAACGAAGGGTTTCGAGATTTTCGTCGAGCCTTGCTCAAGGTCAGGGGCACCGAAGCTTACGCCTCGGCCCGGCACCTTTGGACTAAACGTATTTTAGTGCAAGATATTGGCTTGATCGGCTTTAACTGGCGTTTTTACGACCTTGCTTATCTCGGTGCCTATCATGAATGGAACGATTACCTAGCCAATAGCTTGCGCCCCCTGGCCCCTGAAGTGCCCGCCAAGACGGCTGGGCATATCCAGCGGCAGGTCAACTTTGTTGGGGCCGATCTGCCTTTTCATTTGAGCGCCCAATTTAATTGGTATTACCAAGAACAGATAAAAGGGACCGGCTTAGACCTCAAAGCTAGTGATTTATTTGGCGAAACCAGACTATTTTTGCACCAGAAAGAACCCTATTGGGGGCTGGCCGAAGGACTGTTAGGTGAAACCAGTAGAGACGAAACCCGTTTAGAGCGGCTCTTTCGCCTTGGGCCTCAATACGAATTAATGGCCGCACTTTCAAAGCGCCATTACGATGTGATTGGCGAGCAAAATTTGGCCGATACCCAAGCGTTTGACGGCTATTTTTACTACTCTGAACGCAACCCTTATTGGCTGGTGGACCGGACCAACGCCCCCAGTTTGGCTAGGTGGGAGTTTTATTGGACCTATGAAAAACCGTTGGACTACACCTCCAGCTACGACCGGTTTGGTAGCCTATTTGAGCAACACCTCTATATTTTCAGACTGTTGGTGCAAGTTAAATGGAGTGAAGTTTGGTCTAGTCAATGGTACGGAGGCTTTGCCCACAATGTACTCGGTGGCGATGCCCTCCTGTTTGGGCTAGACCAAGGATATAAACCAATGAAAGCATTGGATATACATTTCGGATACAATCAATATTATGACCGATTGATCACCGAAGAACTCTATTTTCAGATGCGATGGCCACTCTAAAAGAAGATTTTGATCGAATAATGACTGCTCCCTCTTCGCCATGGCCTAGACAAACACTATGGAGACGCCTGAGATCTCGCCCTCGGCTTTCGGCTTTAATCGAGATCCTCTTTTTTACAGCAGTCTGCGCCGCCATAGACCAATTTGTGGGCAGTGCGGACCGTTTTATTAGTATTGACCCTCATCCTTTTTGGATCATTGTCCTCCTAATCTCCTTGCAATACGGGACCAACGAAGGGATTATTGCCACTGTCTTTAGCTCGGCCTATCTGTTGCTTTATAATCTGCCCCCGCAGTCCATCAACCAGTCGATGTACGAGTATCTAGTGCAAGTGATTTACCGCCCCATTCTATGGACTTTGGCGGCTGTCGTTATTGGCGAGATGACCGCAAGACTGAAAAAAGCCAATGCCGAATTGCTTTTAGAAAACCGCTTTGTCAAACAGCGGGAACAGCAAATCACCAAGTCTTATAAAAACCTCAAAGAAATCAAAGAGGGGATGGAGACTCGGATGGTAGGGCAGTTGCGGAGTTCGATCGACAGTTTTAACGCCATGCGCAACGTCAACAAGCTCAACCCGGTTGCTTTGCTTCGCGGTATTAGTGAGGTTGTGCGCACGGTCACCGCACCAGAGCAGTTTTCGGTTTACATCTTTAGCCCCAACGGTTTTGAATTGATTGACGCTCACGGTTGGGAGGATGAACATTCCTACCCCCGGGGTTTCGGTCCTGAAACTGCTTTGTTTGTCGAGATGTCCGGCGCCCAACGGATCGTTTGCGCTATCAACCCCAAAGACGCCGATCTGCTCGATACCGATGGTATCATGTGTGGCCCCCTGATTGACCCGATCAACGGGATGGTGTTTGGCATGATCAAGATTGAGCGGCTCGATTTTATGGCACTAAACGCCACTAACGTAGAGACTTTTAAGCTGATGCTTGATTGGGCAGGGGCGACCTTTTCTCAAGCACGCCAGTTCCAAAAAGCTTATGGCAACATGTTGCATTCGACCAAGTCTGGGGTGTTGTCTTCGGCATTTTACAAGTATTATACCAGCTACTTACGCCGGGTGCGCGACCTGCACCAAATGCCCTTTTTCCAGCTCGTGGTTAAGGTGAACGACCTTACCTACGATGATGCGTCTGACCGCATTCGCTTTGGGCGGCGGCTAGTTAGTTTTACCAAAGAGCACCTGCCCAATGACATGCTGCTCTTTGCAAAAAAATCAAACCACACCGAGTTTGCTTTGATCCCTATGGGGGCCAATAAGGAGCAGATGCAAGGAGTGGCCAATATGTTACAGGCTTTTTTAGCGGTAGAACATGAACAATACCCTGATCTTGAGTTTGAATATGAGGTGTCTGAGGTATGAGCGAGCCTAAAGACCTTTATCCTCAAGGACAGGCGGGAATAGAGCCTTCCCAGCAACCCCTGGTAAAGCCCACTCACCGGCTTGGCAAACCGGCAGGGGTTCTTAAATTAGAGGAGAAAGAATTAAGCTTTGACCTGCTGCCCCGCCCTAAGCTAGAGCCTCCCCATCCTTTCCATCTGGCTCCTCCAGGACTAAAACGAAGTTCAAGGCTCCGCCCTAGGTTAGGCCCAAGTATTCTTGGAAGGGCCCAAGATTTCAAAAAAGTCAAATACCGCCAGATCAAGGCCCGCCCACTGCCTTTCTCCGCTAGTGAATCAGAATCCTTCCCCCAAGTTGAAGAGCCGACCCGGCCTGTTGAGCGGATCGGCCATAAAGCCACTGAACCAGAAGAAGAAGAGGTTCCGCTTAAAAACCTTTCCGAAGGGGTTACCTTTTTAGATTGGGCCCTTCACTTGGGCCTTTGTATCGTAATTTTTGCCCTGGAATATTGGGTTATTTCGAGTTTAGTAGATGATGTGTTATCGCCCGCGATTTGTATTTTTATACACCTTTTACTTTGTGCTTTGTTGTTTGGTCTGGTTCGATTTTTATACCTGCGAACCTACGATATTAAATACCTTTTAATGATTAGTATTTTCACCTTTGGAATGGGGCCTTTTGGCCCGGTGATTTGTGTGATGTCCTTTGTTGCGTTCCGCTATTTTATAGGCCAACGGATGAGCTTTGCCGAATGGTTTGAAACTATGTTTCCCGATGAAGAGCATAGTGAATCAGAAGAGGTATTCCACCGGATTGTAACCGGCCAGGACGACTTCAGCCGCAAAGACGGGATGATGAGTTTTAACGAAGTATTTATTGTGGGCACCATCGCTGAAAAGCGCAACGCCCTAACTAAAATCGCTAAACACTTTCGCCGCGAATTTGCTCCCGCCTTAAGGGCCGCCCTCGAAGATGAAACCAATAGCATTCGGGTTCAAGCCGCTACGGTAACCGCCAGAATTGAGCAAGGGTATATGACCGACCTGATGCGGCTGACTAAAAAACACGACGATGACCCTGAGGACGCGGATGCATTGTTAGCCCTGGCCAAGCAGGCGGACTCCTATGTTTTTAGTGGTATCTTGGATGACTCCCGGAAGAAGGATATGCTGGTTTTGGCGGTGGGTTATTACCGCTCCTACTTGGAGCTAAGGCCAGACGACTACAAAATTCGTTTTACGATGGCTCGTCTGGAATTGCAGGCAGGCATGTGGGAGGCGGCACGAGACGACTTTTGGCATTGTATTAAGGAAGGGGGTATGGACCGGCCCAACATTCGGATCTGGCATTTGCAAACCTTGTTTCAACTGGGGCAAATCAGGGAAATGCACCGAATCTTGGCAGAATACAAATTGCCCGTTGAGGCACCAGATCAATTTAATAAATCTTCGACCGATATCATCGCCTCTTGGCAAAAAGGGCTGGATCCTAAACTGCTTTTGATGGATCAAATATGAATCTGATCCGTCACTTCCGGCGCCCTCACGCGGTCAAAACTGGGGTTTTCGAGACCAAGAAAAACAAGCCCGAGATTACAGACATCGCTTTGGTTTTAGAAGGTACCTATCCCTATGTCGCCGGGGGGGTTTCGGGCTGGTGTCACGAACTAATAAAAGAACAGCCAGATCTAACCTTTTCGCTGATTTGTTTGACACCCAGAGGTATGAAGCTGGTGCCAAAATATGAGATACCCGAAAATGTGGTCGAAATTGTCCATGTGGAATTGCAAAAGCTTAAGTGGTTGCGCTCCAAACTTACTCTTGAGCAAAAAGCAAAGTTTTGCCAAGGCTTAGAAGAACCACTCTTAAGATTAGCTACCAACGCTAAATTAGAGGACCTGCAAGAGATTATTGACCTTGGCAAAGCCTTGGGCCGCCCCTTTGGAGGCGAATTGTTAACCGATTCAGAGGAGTCTTTTGACCTCCTTTGCCGGATGTATGACCGGACCTTGCCCAACTCCAGTTTTTTGGACTATTTTTGGTCTTGGCGCTCTTTGTTGGGTGGGCTTTTTTCAGTTTTGCTCGCCCCCATTCCTAAGTCCAAGGTTTACCATTCCTTGTGCACCGGCTTTGCGGGGCTTTATTTATCAAGAGTGAGTTTGGAAACCAAGCGCCCTTGTATGCTGACTGAACATGGGATCTACACCAACGAGCGACGCATAGAGATCGGCACAGCCGCTTGGCTCGATGATCAGGCTTCCTTAAACTTCAACGTGGATCAACGTTTGGCCCAACGGAGTCTTCGGGATTTTTGGATCGACAGTTTTACAAGTTATTCCCGGCTCACCTATCAAACCATGGAAATTGGCCTTACCCTTTATGAGGGGAACAAGGAATTACAACTAGAAGACGGTGCCTTGCCCGAGCAACTAAAGGTGGTGCCCAACGGGATTGACTACGAAACCTATTCTAAAATTGAGCGCAAACAGGGTGGGCGTTTAATAGTTGGGTTTATTGGCCGGGTAGTGCCTATTAAAGACGTTAAAACCTTGATCCGCGCCGCTGCCTTTGTGAACCAAGTGGTTTCGGATGCGGAACTCTGGATAATGGGGCCCACTGACGAAGACCAAAACTATTTCGACGAATGCCAAGCCATGGTCGAGGCTACTGGCATGGATAAGGTAATTAAGTTTTTGGGTAAGGTTAATATTAAAGATTACGCCGGGAAAATCGATATTTTGGTGCTTACCAGTCTTTCGGAAGCCCAACCTTTGGTAATCTTGGAACTTGGCGCAGTTGGGGTACCAACGGTTGCCACTGATGTGGGTGCTTGCTCTGAACTACTTTATGGTGCCCCAGAGGAGGAACCCAAATTGGGACCGGGCGGGGTGATTTGCCCGCTGGCTTCGCCAACCGGAGTTGCCGAAGGGATCATTCGGCTTTATAGCGACCGCAAATTTTACGAATCCTGCTCAAAGGCGATCAAGGCCCGTGTGGCGGCTTATTATCGCAAAGAAGATCAGCATCGCTCCTACCGGGAAATCTATAATGAAATGATGAGGATCGAAGAGGTGGACAGCTTGGCCCGACACCTACAAAGGCGGTCTCAAAAGCCTACCGAAGGGATTGAAGAAGTGGAATTTGATGAGTTTGTCACCACCGAATGGGAGGTGGAGGCCAAAGCCGTCCAGGCCCAACGCGAGGCAGAACGAGCCGCACAAGAGGAAGACCTGGCCCGTTCAGCCGAGGCGGTAGCCAAAAGGTTGGCCGAAGTGGCCGGAAATCAACCGGCCATGGAAAAACTAATTGCTCAATTAGACAAAGAAACCAAAAATACCTCCTTGCCCCGCGAACCTACCCCCGAAGAGTTGGAGGTTTTGCGTGATTTTGCTTTAGAGCAAATGGAAAAAGAGTGGTCCGAGGAGGATCCACAAAACGAGCACTTCGAGCCGCCAGCTCAAGTAGTCCTCCCAGAGAAACCCCTTGCCCAACCTAGAATGGTGGAGCCTTCCGAACAAGACCTTGCGAGCCTCTTTGCCCTTATTTCAGAGCAACCCCAGACGCTGGGTTCTTTACCTAAAGATAAGTCTGAGGAAGAGGAGAAATAATGGCTGGGATTGGCTTTGTCCTTCGCAAACTTTCCAGACAAGACAACCTTATGGGGTTGTTTCAGGCCTACGTATATTCAAGCTTGATTTCAACCGGCCCCTGGATTTTTACGATTGTCTCTTTAGGAGGGATTACTTTTATTGCCGGTAAATTTACTAGCATCGAAACCATCTCTGAGTTTCGACGGGTGGTAATCTATAATTTTTCCTTTTCGTTGGTGTTTACCGCCCCGGTTTATATGGTGGTGACCCGCTTTCTTGCGGACAGCATTTATGACCGTAACGTCGAGCGGACACCAGGTATCTTAGTGGGGTCCACGCTATTGGTCTTTGCCTATGAAGTGCCCTTGTCGGTTTGGTTCTATTTTGGTTACGCCAATATATCCAGTGCGTTGGCCTTCTCGGCGGTGATCAACTTTTTATTAATCTCTGAGATTTGGTTGATCAGCGTTTTTGTGACGGCCCTCAAAGATTACAAAACCGTAGTCGCGGCTTTTGGATTTGGGATGTTGTTTGGGGTGCTGGCTACCGGATTGTTGGTGGATGAATACGATTTAATCGGGATCCTCAACAGCTTTTCGCTGGGCCTTTCTTTGATAGTTGCGCTTTTGGTCGCGCGTATCTTCGCCGAGTATCCCTACCGGTTTAAGGACCCCTTTGCATTTTTAGTTTATTTCCCAAAATATTGGGAGGTAGCGGTCTCTGGAGTGACCTATAACACCGCAGTTTGGGTCGATAAGTGGATCATGTGGCACGCTCCCGAATCGGACCACAGCCTCACCAAACTACCGCTTTACCCCAACTATGACAGCGCCATGTTTTTGGCCTATTTATCGATCGTACCCTCAATGGCCATGTTTGTGATGTCTATTGAAACCAACTTTTTTGAGCATTACTTGAAATTTTACCGTGATATCCAACAAAAGGCGACCTTAAAAGATATCAGGGAGAATCACGAAGTTTTAATCAAAGCTATATTGTCCAGCGCCCGAAACTTTATTGTGTTCCAAGGCTGTCTAACGGTGGTCTTTATTTTGATGGCAGGCCCCATGTTTAACCTTTTTAAAATCAACTTCTTGCAGATTTCAATTTATCGGTACGGGGTTTTAGGGAGCTTTTTTCAGACCTTAACTTTGTTTATAAATATTATTCTTTCCTACTTTGACTGCCGTAGGGCCTACATGACCTTGCAAACCATATTTTTGGTAACTAGTGCCAGTTTCACCTTGGCTGCATATAACCTGGGCTTTAGGTATTATGGCTTTGGCTTCTACTTAGCTTGCGTATTAACCTTTGTGATTTCAGCTGTTTATTTAATGCGCTACGTATTAAAGCTCCCCTACCATACCTTTGTCACTACCAACGCTTCAGTACAGAAGGTATAGGGCCTAGTGCTTGCTTTACACCCTATGTAACCTTGTGATACATTGCAAAAAAGCAACCCCTTGGGTTAACCCCTAGGGGTTTCCCTAGGTAGGCAGGAGGGAAAAATTCGTTTAGTTTAAAACGGTGGCGGATACACTGAGGGAGAGGGGGGTTGAATAAACGAACTACCAATGCTGGAGAGGGACGGCGGAATTCAAGGATTCAGCGGGAATTTCCGGCTATACTTTTTAAAACGGAAGACGACTCAATTCGCCAAAAAGCGATAATTGAGGATATTTCGGCCAACGGCATCAAAATTACGCTAACAAATCCCAATTTTGTTGAAAAAGGGGAACGGTTAAGAGTGATCTTCGAATGTGACGAGTTGCAGGCCGAAGATGACGTTGAATTGCGCATTATCGTTCGAGGTAAATGGCAAGATGGTCGGGGTTTGACCAACCTAGGTTGCCAAGCGGATGACGCCGACGAAGGCGGTAAACGCCTTGAAGAAACCTGGTTAGCTTTAATGTTCGACGAAATTCACAAAACCGACGACCTCTCCTACTTCTAGTTCCCGCCAACTCTGGCTCTGGCCGACAGCCCATCTTTAAAGCAACTGCCTGAAACCTTCCCTCTTTTGCAGGGTAAGTTTATCACCTTAAAAAGCCTTCCTTGAGGATTTAGACTGCTTTGGCGCTACTATCTTCCCCCTTTAATGCCCCCAACCCTTGCGCTGGGCTAGAGCACTCTAACGCCAACAAGACGCTGGCAAAATTGCCCCTTAGAAAGTGGCGGGATTTCGCCTTTAAATATTGTCAATATTTGAGCTTGCTGAACAGGCGTGAATCAAAACACGCAGTTCGGTAGGGTCAAAGAACTTTCGCTTTTTTTTGGGCAATGTGGTTAACCAGAGCGGTGCTGTTCAAGCTCTAGTTCTTGGAGCAGGTAGGATCAAATATTTCTTTGGCGCTCATTTCGTTCCCGTGATGGGCCAGAGCCCTGTTGCTGCCAGCATTAGAGCCGAATCCCCATCTAGGAAGTAACTACCTTGGTTTAATGTCTGACTTCTTTTAACACCCGTTCCACCGGAATGTTGGTCCTGATAGGCCGCCAATGTTTATTGGGAAACTGGCTGTAGGCCTGCGTTTCCTAGACGCTTTGCTCGACTTTCGGCTTCTTTTACCTTCATGTTTTTCAGCCTTCTCCAGCGCCGCTTCACGGACTTCTGGAGCATGGATTGCCTAGAGCATAGCAAATACGTCCCGCGTCGTGAAGTTTGGGACAAAACTAAAGATTTTCCCGATTAAGAGCAGGCCCTTGGCCCCTTTTTCATTTATACAGGTTAACTAACTGTATAAACAAAACAATCATGGTGGAGGTGGGGGGAGTCGAACCCCCGTCCTGTGGAGCGGTACAGCAGGATTCTACAAGCTTAGTCCGTCTTTCGCATCTCGCCCCCTCATGTTGCTGCCGGACAGGCTCAGAGGTGACCAGTCGTTTTTGATCTTAACCTCTACGTATCGACACCGCAGAGGTCCAGTCCGATTTTTATTACAGGAGACAAGCCTTACCGAACATCGGGCCTACTCCCGTCCGGTCCGCGACTTACGCCGGGGTCCGAAAAACTGAACTAGGCGGCTAGAGCCACTTCGTTCAGGTTGTATTCGCTGTTGTTAGCAATTACAGTTCGATTGATTTTTTACTGGGCCCTTCAATCACCCCAGGCTTGCTACTCTACTTTCCCATTTCCCAGTCGAATTCCAATGCACCCCCATTAGGTGGGCAAGACCGGTTGGGTCTTTCTAGGTCTTATTGTAGGCCTAGTTGCCCGATTGGACAAGGGGAATCAGGGGAGAGAAGCTTAAAATCCGCTCAAAGGGGTGTAATTTTTATTTAAACCTTTATTTTGACGCTGCGATCAATCTCGCGCAACGCATCCTTTTCTTTTAAAACTGAGCGCTTATCATGCAGTTTTTTGCCTCGCGCTAAGCCAAGCTCGACCTTGACCTTTCCCCGCTTGAAATACATAGACAAAGGCACCAAGGTCAGGCCTTTAAGCCGCATGGTTTGAAAGAGCCGACGGATTTGATTTTTGTGCATTAACAGTTTTCGGTACCGGCTGATTTCGTGATTGGTGCGATTGCCGTGGCTATAGGGAGCAATCTCCATCTGCAAAAGTTCTAATTCCATTTTGTCATTGATCTGGCAAAAGGCATCAACCAACTTAACCTTCCCTAATCTCAACGACTTAACCTCTGTGCCCACCAGGACAATCCCCGCCTCAAAGGTTTCTAATATCTCATAATCAAAATAAGCCTTTTTGTTTTTAACGATCTGACTAGACAAGGTATGCTCCTTTAAGATGATTCATCATCCCACAGACCCCGTTTTATCTCAAGCCTCAGAAAGGCTTGGCAGGGCGGAATTTGCAGAGTATAAAAAGACACTGTCTCAAGGAGAATAATGAGCAAAGCCTATGATCAATCCAAACCAATTCTTTGTTACTTGGATGAAGAGTTTTTAGCCTCTGATGAAGCTAGGCACGTTAGAGTGCTTTCGGAACTGACAGCCCCGGGTTTTCGTTTAAACCGTGAAGGGATTACCCAAACCATTGTTTTTTTTGGCTCGGCTCGTTCTAAGTCTATGAACGAAGTGAGGAGCGATATTGAAGCGATTGAGGGTCGAAATGACTTAGTTGAAGTGGTGACTGAGGGCATGAAAGACGCTCGGGTACATGCAGAGATGGACCTTAAGCTGGCTCGGTATTACGAACAGGCCCGTGAACTGGCCAAACGTCTAACCCTTTGGAGCGATTCGATTCTGCAACCTGAAAAACGTTTCACCATCTGCACCGGGGGTGGACCTGGGATGATGGAGGCGGCTAATCGCGGGGCGTCTGAAGCGGGGGGCACTTCGATTGGTTTTAATATCCATTTGCCTATGGAGCAAGACCCAAACCCCTATCAACGCAGCCAACTCAGCTTTGAGTTCCATTATTTCTTTGTACGGAAGTTTTGGTTCGCCTTTTTGGCCAAAGCCTTAATTGTGTTCCCGGGCGGATTTGGCACCATGGACGAGCTCTTTGAACTCCTGACCCTGATCCAAACCAAAAAGAGCAAAAAGGTACCGATTGTTCTTTACGGTAAGGAGTTTTGGAATGGGGTGTTTAACTTTGACAAGCTATTGGAATGGCGCGTGATCAGCCCAGAGGACTTGGAGATGTTTAGTATTGTAGATACGGTTGAAGAGGCCTTCACTTTATTGCAAACAAAACTTACCGAGCAATTCCTCTAATGGCCATCGCAAAGGCCCTAGAGGCCAGTATCCAAGGCTCATCCCTAATTCGAGCGATGTTTGAAGAGGGGGAGCGACGAAAAATTGCCCTAGGGCCTGATAAAGTTTTTGACTTTAGTCTAGGCAATCCGGTTTTTGAGCCGCCTTTAGCGGTAGTTGAGGCTTTAAAAACCTTAACCCAGAGCGAGCAACCTGGAACCCATCGCTACATGCCCAACGCGGGGTACAAAGAGACCCGCGATTATATTGCCAGCCTAATGGCCGACGAATCGGGGTTAGCATTTTTAGTTGGCGATATTTGTATGTGTGTGGGGGCTGGTGGGGCGCTGAACGTTATCTTGAAATGTCTCCTCGATCCAGGTGACGAGGTGATTGTAATCCGTCCCTATTTTGTCGAATATGATTATTACTTTAAAAATCACGGCGGGCAGGCGGTGCCGGTGCTTTCAGGGCCCGGCTTTCAGATTGATCTGGCCGCAATCGAAGCGGCTATTGGGCCTAAGACCAAGGCGGTTTTAATCAACTCACCCAACAACCCAACTGGGGTTATTTACGATCAAAAAGCCCTTGAGGCTCTGGGTGGATTATTAACCAAAAAATCGGCTGAGTTGGGCCGGGTAATAACCCTAATCAGCGATGAACCTTACCGGGCTTTGGTTTATGACGAGGTGAAACCCCCTTGTGTGTTTAATAGTTATAATAACGTGATCTTGGCGACCAGTTCTTCCAAAGATCTGGCCCTGCCGGGCGAGCGGATTGGATACTTGGCAATTTCGCCTCTGCACCAAGACCGTGCCCTCTTGGGGCAAGCGGCTCCTTTGGCGCTGCGTACCCTAGGTTTTGTAAACGCTCCAGCCTTGATGCAGCGACTTTTGCCGATGGTAAAAGGGGCCAAGGTGGATATCGAACCTTACCGGATCAACCGGGATTTGTTGTATAATCACTTAACCAGCCTTGGTCTGGACTGTGTCAAACCCCAAGGGGCCTTTTATCTTTTCCCGAAGTGCCCTATAGCGGATGACCTTTTATTTTGCGAAAAGGCGCAGGCTTTAAATCTACTTGTAGTTCCTGGTCGGGCGTTTGGTTTGGCCGGATATTTTAGGATTGCCTATTGTTTCCAAACCGAGATGATTCGTCGCAGCCTGCCCGTATTTACGGAGTTAATCAAAGGACTTTGATGAACCAAGTAACCAAACTGAATCCCTATACGCAAGCGATTAAAAACTGTTTGGATGGACTAGACCCAGGCAACCCAGCTCTGGACCAACCTACCAGCCAATTTTTGGCTAACATGATCCAGGGCCGATTTGTTCAGTATTTGATTCAACGAACGGTGACCGATCATGAGATTGTGGGGCAGGGGATGGAAAAGGAGTTATCTTTGGTTTTTATGACCCTTTTAACCGAAAAGTTTTTCGCGGTTTTTCGAGAAAAGGTTAAGGCGAGGCCTGCTTGTGTACTGGCGATTGCCCAAAAAATCACTGAAATCGAACTGACTCATCCTGATGATCTTGCTCAAGCGGATCAGTTGTTTGCCGAGATTTGCCGGGATCACTTTGATTACCGGCATTTTGATTATTTGCTAAAATGGCTCTCCACGCGCCCAGAAACCGAAAGGATTGTGTTTTCTGCCCAAGTCTCCCAAAAGATTGCGGACGCTCGGTTGAGCCGAGCGATTCGTCACATCTTGCAAAACGACAAAACCGGCATTATCCCAGTGCTTTTTTCTCGATATTTATCCAAAAACCGGCTTGAGCGTTTGGCCTCCCTGGTTTTTACGGGAGACTGGCGGATTGAGGCGGGATATGTGGAGATGCAATACTCGCAAACGATTGCTTGGCGCAGGTTTATGCAGCAGATGTCTTAGCTGCTTTACTTTGACACCTTCACCACCTGCAACCGCCCTAATCCATCTACAACCTTAGTCAGTTTTTCGCGAACCGCCTGGATTTTTTCCTTGCTTAGTTTGGCCACCCGTACTCGGAATAGTTGGCTGTTATCTAATTTGATTTCTTCAGTGTATGCATCGAACCCTTTGTTTTTTAGCTGAGCGACGATGGCTTTGGCTTTTGATGCTTGGCTGGTGCTAAGAACCTGAACCGTATAAAGGTCACCTGCCTTGTCCGAGGTTTCTTCGGCCACTTCGGGCCAACTAATGCCGCCGTCTGATTCGCTTGGCTTTGTGGGCT
>MFNE01000016.1:18093-22623 GCA_001783695.1 Candidatus Lambdaproteobacteria bacterium RIFOXYD2_FULL_50_16 | reverse complement strand
TGGGCTGGGGCGGCTTCGGTTTTAGCGGCTTCAATTGATTCTGGCGGGGTAGCCAGATTGGCTTGAATTTGATTTTGGTTTTCTTCCTCGCGTTTGACTGCGCCCTCTTCTGAGACTACTAGAGAATCGGTTTTAGACTTGATGGCTTCAAATTCAGATTGCAGGCTCGAAGGTCCGGCCCCTTTGGTCCCCAGATCGTAGATCTTGAGGTCTTTGGGGGGTTCCCCTTCAGGGGCTTGGCCCGTCTCTTGGGCGATTTTAAGCGCTTCTTGGGGGTTACGACTGGCTTTGCCAAAGACCACCCCCAAATAAAATATGGTAGCACCGGTCAAAATGGCCAATAACGCCATCACCAGGACCCCCCGGAAGTCCATCTCAATGGAAAACTGGGAGGATTTGTTTTTTGTTGATTTCGCCATCAATTAAGCTGCTTTGTGGTGGGAGTCATGTTTTTGGCGTGCATTAGGATGACTTGGAGGATTGGGGGAGAATCGATCCCATAAAAATAGGACACCGAAAATAATGACTACCCCAACCACAAAAAATAACATCAGTTCCATGTTTCTCTCCTAGCGTAGTTAACCGCAAACCCTCCACAGCAGTAAAAAAACAACCATCCCCCACAACCGACCAAAGCAACGTTCAAATCGAAAGTCTTGATGGTTTGAAATACCATAGCGAGCATACAAAAATTGCCCAACTGCATAAGGGCTTTACCAACCTCTGTCCAAACTTCTTTGTGCACTGTCAAATCAGCCTCTTTGAGTGTAGTCTATTCCGTTAGAAAAAGCACCTACTACCCCTTTAATAAGCGTTGGGGTCCTTGAAACCCTTAAAAATAGACAACAAAAAAATCTTCATATCAAACCAGATGGACCAGTGGGTCAGGTAATAGATATCGTATTCGATCCGTTTTTCCAAGCTCGTATTTCCGCGCCAGCCGTTGATCTGGGCCCAGCCGGTGACGCCCGTTTTGATTTTGTGGCGCAACATATAATTGGGCACTTGGCTTTTGAATTGCTCGATAAAAACCGGGCGCTCAGGGCGGGGGCCTATGATCGACATATCACCGCGCAAGACATTGAAAAATTGGGGGATTTCGTCAAGACTAGTGCGGCGCATAAAGGCCCCAATGGGGGTGGTGCGGTCATCCCCTTTTTTTGCCCAAACCGCCCCGGTTTGGGCTTCGGCGCCCTGGCGCATACTTCTAAATTTGAGCATCTCAAAAGCCCTGCCGTCCAATCCGGTGCGGGTTTGGCGGTAAAAGACGGGCCCTTTGGAGGTGAGTTTGATTATCAGGGGCAAAATCAGCCATAAAGGCGCTACTACCGTGATACAACAGCAAGCGACCAATAGATCGAATCCCCGCTTAAGCACCCGGTTCCATCCCTCGACTGGCGATTGGCGCAGCGCAATAATCGGCATGCCGTCGAGGTCCAAAAACTCAGGGTTAATCGCCAAGCTGTGGTAGATGTCGGGGATGATGTTAACATCAACCGTCTCTTCGGCCAAGAGGTGGTTTAGTCGCTCCAATTCGCTCTGTTGATCTGAGTCGAGTGCTAAATAAACCTGATCAATCCCTTTGGCAATCGTGAGGTGGAGACCCGAAAAATCGCCTAAATAGGTAGCCTTTAATTGATCGTTCGCCTCGGGCGCTAGATACCCTCGCAAAACCAAGCCCAATTCAGGATTGTTGGCAATCCGGCTTTCAAACATCTGGGCCAATTTGCCCCCACCAAGCAGCAAAACATGCCGTAAATTCCGCCCTTTTTTTCGTAAATAGGCCAAAAACTGGCGGACCAAAAACCGGAACATCGATAAGAAAAAGAAGGTATAAATAAAGAAGTGGACCGAAAAGACTCGAGAAAAACTAAATTCCCGGTAAAAAAAGCTGGCCCCTAAGAGGGCGGCGTAGAGTAATACCGAGCCTTTGAGGATGGCCCGCTGTTCGCCTTTTAGGTGAAAAACCCGTTTTGGGTGGTAGAGTTGGGCGTAGGCAAAGATGGGGGCGCTGAGGACCACTACGATCCAGCTAGCCTTAAAATAGGCGATAAAGGGTGGTTGGATGGCCACAGCGGGCAGATCGAACCAACTAAAACGAGAATAATAGGCCAGCGACCAACAGAGCCAAACGATACATTGGTCCGCCAGAAATAAGAGGGTCAGAAAGATTTCCGACTTTTTTTTAAGCATTAGCGGTTAAGCAAAGAAGTAACCTCGTTTCCAAAGCAGGTGAGGAACCGGTCCTCTCCAAAATTTCGAGCGTGCGCCCTGATCCAATCGGGATCAAACCGATGTTTCTGGGCTTCAAATTGGGCCAGGGCTTGGCTCAAATCGTCCAGGGTCGGTTGTGCAAAAAAGACGCCTGAGGAGGATTCGGGTCGCGCCTTATTTTCCACCACCGTCTCTAACGCCCCGCCTTTGCCCAGGGCGATGACCGGGATGCCCCTGGCCATCACCTCCAAGGGGATCATACCAAAATCTTCGTCCCCAGGGAACAGCAAGGCCTTGGCCCCGGCGATTTCTTGGGCTAGTTGGCTAGTTTCCAGGCTGCCTAAAAATTGGATGTTAGGCCCCGCTAGGGCCTCTAGGCGCGGACGTTCGGGGCCGTCACCGATGATTTTTAAGGATTCGCCAGACCGGGTGAACTGTTCGACTAACAAGTCTATATTTTTATAAGGCGTGAGCGCCCCGAAACTCAAATAAAATCCTTCAGGATTCCAACCCAGCGGACCCTCGAAAAGGTCGAGCGCGATTGGGGGGCAGCAGACGCTCGCTTCGCGGTGATAAAATCGGCGCACCCGCTCGGCCACGTTTTGGCTGTTGGCGACATAGCGGTCGGGGGCGGAGGCGGTTTTTAAATCCCACTTTTTTAACCGCTCGAATTCCCGATCGGCGAGGCCCCGGAGCCGTTTGGGGACGCGCTCCAAATAGGATTGGCGGTCCACCCAGCAGTAACGCATGGGGGTGTGGATGTAGCAGAGGTGGGGGACTTTTTTGGGGTTGGCGATCCCCTTGGCCGGACCTGATTCACTGCTGATTAAAAGATCGTAATCTTTTTGCAAGACCAATGACTTAATCCCCATTGGATAAAGGGGAAAGAGCTTTTGGTAATACTGCCTCACCCCCGGTCGGTCGAGGACCGACGAATAGACCTGATGGCCAACCAGATGAGGCCCACAAACGCTGGGGGAATAAAACAGGGTGTAAATATCGGCGTTTGGGAAGAGTTTTAACATCGACGCCAACACCTTCTCCCCCCCTCGCCAAGTGACCAGCCAATAGTGGCAAATAGCCACCCTAAGTCCTTGGAGTTGTGCCAGATTTTCGATATCTTCTAGGGGCGACATGGGACTTTAGGCTCCGGTCGAGCCAAAACCGCCCTGGCCACGGGGGGTGGGAGCTAGGTTGGCGACTATTTCCAGATCAAAGGGTTCGATCCGCTTTAAAATCAACTGCCCCACTCGGCTACCCACCAGGGCCTGAGCTGCGGCGAGCCCGTCCCCTTCGCCCAACCAGCGCAGGGGCATATAAATAGTGCCCCGGTAATCTTGATCAATAATCCCCACGCTGTTGGCCATGATAAAATCGGTTTTAAAGATCGAGGAGCGGGGAAAAAGTTCGGTGTAATAGCCCGGCGGCGGCTCGACACTAATCCCACAGTCCAACATAAACACCCCCGCCCGCTTCCTTTCCACCGCCATGCAAGTCAAATCCACCCCCGAATCAGTCGAATGCGCCTTCTGGGGGTGCGGCATGTTGGGGTAGAGGAGTTGGATTTTAAGGATCATAATTTCTCAGCCCAAATCTTTAGTTTTTCACGAAGGTCTGCGCAATAAGTAGATACTAATCGCAAAAATTCCAAATTTTCATCAGCCGCTTTTTTCTGTTTCTCTTGGTCTGCGAACTTACCTAATATCAGTTTAACTTTGAGTTCGGCAGACTTTTTAATAAGAGTTTCAAATTGCGCTTTTTCCTCTTTTAACCAATAAAAATAAAGTGAAAGGTAGAGTGAAACTTTAGAAGTTATTGGAAATAGGTCAATTGGTTCGCGCCCATTGTAGTTAGGAGCTTGCTGTAAGTAAGGCTCTAAACTTGAAATGTTAAGCTTTTGTTCTAACTCGCATATCGAAAGATAAAGCTCTTCAGCTTTCATCCGCAATAGCCTCTTTTTTTCTTCTTTAGCAGCTACTTTAAGGGATTTATTGGTAACAAAATAAGTTGAAAACCCACCAATCATTGCCCCACCTAATGCAGCCAACGCTGGCAATGCGGAATTCCAAAGAGTAGAAGTCTGGCAAGTCAGTTCAACCGACGACATTACCTAAACTCCAGCACCACATAATTTTTCTTCCCCGTCCTTAGCACAATATGGGAGGCGGAGGCCAAGTCTTTCACCCCTAAAACGTACTCCAGCTCGCTTATCTTGTGGTTATTGACGTTGGCGCCGCCGCCTTGGATCAGCTTTCTAGCCTCGCCCTTGGATTTGCAGGCGCCCGATTCGGTGAGGGCGTCGATCAGGGGCAAACC
>MFNE01000016.1:14543-18021 GCA_001783695.1 Candidatus Lambdaproteobacteria bacterium RIFOXYD2_FULL_50_16 | reverse complement strand
CAGGTTTTCGATCTTTTCGCCAAAGAGGACCCGGCTGGCACGCTGCGCCTTTTCTAGCTCCCCTGGGCCATGGACCCGCAAGGTGACCGCTTCGGCCAGAGCTTTTTGGGCAGCCCGCTGGTGCGGGGCCGCAAGCACCGCCTGTTCCAAAGTGGCAATCTCGCCTAAGGGCAATTGGGTCAATTGCTTTAAAAAGCGGACCACGTCTTCGTCGGCGGTGTTGAGGAAAAATTGGTAAAATTCGTAAGGAGAGGTTTTTTGGCCCGAAAGCCAAAGGGTGCCCGCTTCGGATTTGCCAAACTTGGTGCCATCGGCTTTCGTAATCAGGGGCATGGTCAGCCCGTAAAACTGCGGCTTGCCAAAGCGCCGCCCGAGGTCGATGCCCGAAACAATATTGCCCCACTGGTCCGAGCCGCCTAACTGCAGGGTCACCCCGTGGCGGTCATAAAGCATCACAAAGTCCCAGGCTTGCAGCAGCATATAAGAAAATTCGGTATAACTAATCCCCGCCCCGTCGCGCTCTAGCCGGGACTTGACTGAATCGCGCCCGATCATCTGGTTAACCGAAAAATGTTTGCCCACCTCGCGCAAAAAATCGATATAACCGATCCCCTTAAACCAATCGTGGTTATTAACAATCACCGCCTCTGGCCCGCCGTCAAAAGACAAAAACCGGCGAATCTGCGCCCCGATGCCTACAATATTTTGATTAAGTTGTTCTTCGCTTAATAGATTGCGTTCTGCCGACTTGCCACCTGGGTCGCCGATCATCCCGGTCGCCCCGCCCATCAGGCCCACCGGCTGGTGCCCGGCCTTTTGCAAACAGGCCATTAAGTTAAACACCGCCAACTGGCCCACATGCAGTGAATCAGCGGTAGGGTCAAAACCAACGTAAAAGGTCAGCCCCCCTTGGTCGAGCTTTTCTTTAAGTTCCTCGGCGGTCAACCGGTCGATCAGGCCACGGGCTTCTAATTCTTGGGAGAGTGCCATTAAAGCAACTGAATGATTTGGTTTAAAATCGGGCCGAACTGCGTGCCTTCTGGCTTAAAACAAATGTCGGCCTGCTGGTAGAGATGGTAACGCTTCTCCCAAAGCTCCTTAATGGTTTTTTGGGGGTTTTCGGTTTTGACTAAAGGGCGGTGGTCCTTTTTTAAGATCCGCTCGGTGATCAATTCCAAATCGGCATCTATAAAGATACTGGTGCCGATTTGTTGGATCAATTCTAGGTTGCCTTCGGTGGTCAAGATCCCTCCGCCAGTGGCCACTACATGGTTATTAACCCCTTGGAGCGCCCTTAAACATTCGGTTTCTTTGGCCCTAAAATAGGGCTCCCCTTTTTGAGCAAAAATATCGCTGATTGACTGGCCCTCAAGCGCCTCAATCCATTTATCCGTATCTAAAAAGGCATACCCCAGGCGGGTGGCCAGCCGTTTGCCAAAAGCGGTTTTGCCGCAACCCATAAAGCCCACAAAGAGGATATTCAAAAACCCTCCTCCGTCTTTAACATGTCTTGATCGATGGTAATGGTAGCGTTTTCCTTTAAACGCTCTAGCCAAGCCGCATAGGCCTCATCTTGGCGCTCGGCAACAAGGATATTGGCAATAGTATCCTTACTTTCTTCCAAGCTAGGCTTAAACGACTGTTGAGTTTTGACCCAGACAAAGATGTGATATCCGTCTTGAGAATGAATAGGTGGACTGATCTTTTTGTTGGGTCCCAAAGCAAAAATGGCCGATTCGATCTCGGGGGGCATTTCGTTTTTTTCGATAAAACCCATGTCTCCATCGTTGACCCGGTCTGGGCTGGTCGAGTGCTGGCGGATTAACTCTAAAAGGTCTCCGCCACGCTCAATTTGTTGGTGCAGCGCCTTGGCTTCGGACTCGGTGGCTAGGGTGATGTTACGAACCTTAACCGCAAAAGGGATTTTTAGGTCATTTTTGTGGATCGCATAGTAAGCGGCCAATTCCCTTTTGGAGATCGATATCCGGCGGTTTACCTCTTGGTCTATCAGTTTGGTGGTGAGTAGCATCACCATCAAACGATCTTTCCATTGTTCTTTAGAAAGGTTTTTTGAGGCCAATTCTCGGTCAAAATTGGCGTTTGGATAAGGGCTCAAAGCCTCTTCTACCGCGTTTTCGAGCTCTTCTTTGGAAACCCGTATGCCTTTGCGACTTGCCTCCTGGAGAATCAATTCCTCTTCGATCATCCGATTGATCACAATGGTTTTGATATCTTGGTGATTGTTGGTGCCTGGAGGGATGAGGTTTGGATATGATTTGATATAGCTCTGGAAACGCAGCTGAAATTTCTGCAGGGGTATCCGCTCGTTGTTCACAATGCCAATGGTTTCGTCTTCTGGGACTAAGCCCCCCAGATTTTTTTCCTCCTGGTCGCAGCCGCCCAAAAAAACTAGTAGGGTCCAAAACGCCCAGATGTAAAATTTTGTTTTCATGCAGGTTGGCAGAGCAGCGTCAACTTGGGTTCTAATTGTTTGAGTAACACCAGGGCTTTGTCGAGCCCACCCTCGACCTGCACCATAAGCCTGCCGTCTGGAGAGGGGCGCAGCGGCATCTCTTTCATCAATTCCACCAGCCCCTTAGGGTCAGGAGAAAACTTGGGGCCAAAGGTGAGGCCCAACCGACTGTCTTTATATTCTAGCCGCAAAATTTCAAGTCTAGCGGCGACTAGACGAAACTGCATCGACAAAAAGAGGTTAATCCCGGTCTTTGGCAAGGGCCCGAAACGGTCCTCTAAATTGGCCCGAAGCTCCCAAAGCCCCGCTTCATCGGCTACTTGGGCGATTTTTTTATAAGCCTCAAGCCTTTGATTCATACCCTGGATATAACTTTCTGGCAAGCTAGCCTCTAGGCCCAGATGGATTTGAATCTCTTTGTGGTCCGTAATAATCGGTTCCCCGCGAAGTTTGGAGATAGCCTCTTCAATCATCTGGGTATAAAGGTCAAAACCTACTGCTTGAATATGGCCTGATTGATTGCTGCCTAAAAGGTTTCCTGCTCCGCGCAGTTCAAGATCGTAACTTGCTATCTTAAAACCGGCGCCCAGGTGGTTGAGTTCAGAAAGGATACTTAGGCGTTTTCGGGCTAGGTCGGAAAGCAGTTTCTCTTTTGGGGTCAGAAAGTAAGCGTATGCCTGCGCTTTTGAGCGGCCAACGCGACCACGAATTTGGTAGAGTTGAGACAAGCCAAACTGATCGGCGTTGTTAACAATTATGGTGTTGGCGTTAGGAATATCGAGCCCTGATTCGACGATAGCCGTAGCCAAAAGCAGGTCATAGTGTTTTTGAGTAAAGCCGTGCATCACCTCTTCTAACTCGTGCTCATTCATCTGGCCATGGGCGATACCAATCTTGACCTTGGGCATAATCGATTGCAGTAACGTGCCGATTTCATGGATTGATTCGACTCGATTGTGAATAAAAAAGACTTGGCCCCCTCGGCGCAGTTCCCGCCCGACCGCC
>MFNE01000016.1:0-14527 GCA_001783695.1 Candidatus Lambdaproteobacteria bacterium RIFOXYD2_FULL_50_16 | reverse complement strand
TCGCCCGCCGGTCCATTGGCGCGGTGTTGATCACCGTAATATCTCGAATCCCCACAAGCGACATATGCAGCGTCCGGGGGATCGGCGTGGCCGATAACGCAAGGCAGTCCACTTGAGACTTAAAAGCCTTGATTTGTTCTTTATGCTTAACCCCAAAGCGCTGTTCCTCGTCGATAACCAAAAGCCCCAAATTTTTAAAGGTCACATCTTTGGAAAGCAGCCGGTGGGTGCCAATCATGATATCAAGCTTGCCTTCGGCCAGATCTTTAAGACTATTTTTTAAGGTCTTGGGATTCTGAAAGCGGCTGGCCAGACCCATACGAATAGGGAAATTTTTAAAACGCTCTATAAAGGTTTCGTAATGTTGCTGGGCCAGAATAGTGGTAGGTACCAAAAAACCAACTTGGTAGCCGTCTAAAACCGCTTTCATGCAAGCCCGCATAGCCACTTCGGTCTTGCCAAAACCCACGTCTCCGCAAACCAGACGGTCCATCGGCGATTCGGACTCCATGTCTTTGGAAACCTCCTCAATCGCCCGGAGTTGGTCTTCGGTTTCATTATAGGCAAAACCTAGCGCAAATTCGTGCGCCAGGGGGCCGTCTGGGGAGAAGGAGATACCTTGGCGGGCTTTGCGGCGGGCGTAGAGGGCGACCAACTCCTCGGCAATGTCGTCGATCTCCTCTTTAACCTTGGACTTAGTTTTAACCCAAACCTTGTCGCCCAGCTTGTTCACCCTCGGAGCAGAGGCACCTTCATTGCCGGTGAATTTTTGGATCAGACCAAACTTTTCGATGGGGACATAAACCTTGTCGCCGCCAGCGTAGCTTAAAACTAAAAAATCCTCACCCTTACCGCCAGCCTCAATCCGGTGGAGCCCTTCATAACGGCCAATGCCATATTCCACATGGACCACATGGTCGCCCACTTGTAGATCTTCGAGGCTGGAAAAAATCGCTTTGAGGTTGGCACCTTTGGCGCTGCGCTTTTTTTGTTTAGGGCCAAAGATTTCTTCGTCGTTGATCAGAATGAGTTGGGTTTGGCCTAAAGGGCCCACCAACCGAAAACCCTGATTAAGATGCGCCTTGGTGATCACAAAGCTTGGGTTTTCGGGCTTTATTAACTGGTTTAGATAGCCCCAATGCTCGTTAGGGCCCCAATCTAATTGGGTGGTGATCCCTAATTCTAGCTCGGCTAATAATTCGGCCAAGTGCGCGGCGTGGGTGGCGGATTCGCTTGCCACTAAGACTTTAGCCCCTTCTGTATGCCACTTTTTAAGGAGTTGTAGAATTTTTCGGGTCGGGGTCATCCGCGCCCATTCGGGCTCGGCAGCGAGAGCGGGTAGGTTTGAGTTACCTAAAGAATCGAGACTTGGGCCCCCTTCTGTTACCTGGGCTTGGCAGTAAAGAGGGGAGCGTTTGCCGATCTCTTCAATCAGCCTTTTTTCAGACCAATAAAGCCGTTCTGGCTCAAGCGTGGGCAGGCCTTGGGCCCGACTATACTCATATTCTTGGGCAAGTTCGTTAAAATGATTTTCAGCTTTGGAGCGGGTTTCGTCTGGCTCGAAAACCAAGACCAAAGCCTCTGGGCTTAGATAATCGAACAGTCCGGCAGGAGATTCGTAAAAGAGGGGTAATAGGTTTTCAATTCCAGAAAAAGGCTCTTGGGCCTCAATTGCTTCTAAAATCCGCCCAAACTCAGCCGGGTCCGTGGCTTCGCGGTAGTTTTTAATCTCTAATAAGGCGTGCTCACGGGTCTTTGAAGAATAAACCACTTCCTGGGCGGGCAAGAGCAGTAGGGAGTCCACCGCAGCAATACTGGCCTGGGTTTGAGGGTCAAAGGTCTTGATTGATTCTAACTCAATATCAAAAAAGTCCAGGCGAAAGGGGGTCTCGTATTGGATAGCAAACAGGTCTAAAATCTCTCCCCTTAGGGCAAACTCCCCTTTGTCTTCAACCTGCTCGACCCTTTGATAGCCAAGGGAGACCAGCCTTTGGGCCAGATCGGACCGTTCATATAACTCTCCCCTTTTTAGTTCCAAAATCGCTTCTTTAAGGACCTTTGGTGGCAGAAGGCGTTGTGAAAGGGCTTGGCTAGTGGTGACGGTGATCCCTTTTATCCCTGAAGTCAGGCTGCCCAAGGCACTTAATCGACGAGCCAGCACCGACTTGTCTGGCGATTGGGGGTCATAAGGGATGGAGTCGTAATGGGGGAAAAATCTAATTTTATCAGTATCCAAGAAAAAGGCTAGATCTTCAGCCAGTTCCAGGGCGGCTTCATAATCAGGCAGGAGGAGTAACAAATCCTTGCCACTCTGGGCAAAGAGCCAGGCCGCTAGGGCCGCCGCCATGCTGCCCTGTACCCCGCCCAAGGCTTGGCCACTGCGGCAAAGTTTTTGAACTTGGCCCACTAAGGGTTCGAGCCGCAAATTTAAACTGGGTGTGCCCTTCATCGTTTGACGAGTTTTAGAAAAGCCCTTATGCTGGAATATTAGCTATCGGGCACGGGACGCCCTGGGGTAAGCCCCATTAAAAAGGAATGGCCCGCCGATGTAAAGGAGGATTTAGGTATGGATAACCCACGTATTATTGAAAAAGGACTGACCTTCGACGACCTTTTGCTGGTTCCGGCCCGCTCTGAGGTCCTGCCTAATCAAGTGGATATACGCTCCCACTTGACTCAAGAGATTGAGCTTAACGTCCCGATTATCTCGGCGGCGATGGACACGGTCACCGAGTCGGCTTTGGCTATAGCCATGGCCCAGGAAGGGGGCTTGGGTATTATTCATAAAAATCTTCCTCCAGAACAACAAGCCAGAGAGGTGGACCGGGTCAAGCGTAGCGAGGCCGGGATGATTACAGACCCAATCACAGTCACCCCTGATGACACAGTTGGTCATGTGATTAAGTTAATGGCTCACTATGGCTTTTCTGGTTTCCCGGTCCTCGACCAGGGCAAACTGGTGGGGATTTTGACCAACCGCGATATTCGTTTTGAGCAAGACCTTTCCAAGCCGGTTGCCGACTTGATGACTCCTAAAGAGAAGTTGATTACGGTCGAGGACGGAATCCTTCCTCAAGAGGCCAAGGGATTGCTGCACCAGCACAGGATCGAAAAGCTCTTGCGTGTCAATAAAGATTACCAGCTGACTGGCCTGATCACCATAAAAGACATCGAAAAGGCCAATAAGTTTCCTAGAGCGACCAAAGATTCAATTGGACGGTTGCGGGTAGGGGCGGCTATTGGAGTGGGGGCAGATTCCATAGAGCGGGCCGAAGCGCTAGCCAGCCAAGGGGTAGATGTGTTGGTAATCGACACCGCCCATGGCCATTCGGTGGGGGTTTTAGCGCAAGTGAAAAAGATTCGTGCCGCTTTTCCCAAGGTACAGTTGATCGCCGGAAACGTCGCCACTGGCGAAGCCACCAGCGACTTGATCGAAGCCGGAGTGGACGCGGTCAAGGTGGGAATCGGACCGGGCTCGATCTGCACCACTCGCGTAGTTGCCGGGATCGGAGTGCCCCAGATGACCGCTATCTTTAATTGTGTCAAAGCCGCCGAGAAAAAGGGCATCCCGATTATTGCTGATGGCGGGATCAAGTTTTCTGGCGATTTAGTTAAGGCTTTGGCTGGCGGGGCGAGTGTAGTGATGATTGGCAGTATGCTTGCCGGGACTGATGAGTCACCAGGGCAAGTAGTGCTTTATCAAGGCCGCCGTTATAAACAGTACCGAGGCATGGGTAGCCTGGGGGCGATGAAAGACGGTAGCAAGGACCGATATTTCCAAGAGGGTGCCGAGGAACTTAAGCTGGTACCGGAAGGGATTGAAGGACGGGTGCCTTATAAGGGGCCCCTTTCAGAAACCTTGCACCAGTTGATCGGTGGGCTGCGGGCGGGAATGGGTTATACCGGTTCGCCTGATATTGCCACTCTGCGAACCAGCCCTAAATTTGTACATATTTCGGCAGCGAGCCTCAAAGAAAGTCATGTGCATGATGTGTACATTACCGAAGAGGCCCCAAACTACCGGACCTATTGATTTGAGTCGGTTAGTTTTTTTTGGGAAGGGGCGTTCACAGACCTTTCCCTTTTGTTTTTGGGACTAAATAGTTCTCAAAAACAATACAGTATCTAAAAAAGGCCCCTAAGAATCGCGAGGTTCGCGCTTCGAGGGGGTTGTTTTTTTGGTTTTTTCCCTGCCATTTATTCTGGGCCTTCAAAGAGTTATCCATGAAACCCCTCTGGATTTTTATTTTGGCCCTGCTGGTTTGGCCGCTAGGTTTGTTTGCCGCCCCCCCTGAAATACGGGGGTTGGTGCAGTCTGGGGCGGTGTTGTTACTAGACGAAGAGGGGAATGAACTTCTCGCTTATAACCCCGACCAAGCCAGGGTGCCCGCCTCGATAATTAAGCTATTAACCAGCCAAGTGATGATCGACAGCTTAGGCCTAAATTACCGAGGGCGCACCGGTTTTTATTTGGGGCCTAAGGGGGAACTTGGGGTGATGGGCTATGGGGACCCTTTTTTGGTTTCTGAAGAGTTGGCCCTGATTGCTCAAAAGTTAAAGCAAGCGGGCCACTCGCATTTTAATGGGCTGCGCTTAGACGCCAGCCGTTTCCTAGCTGAGCCCAAAAGCCCAGGGACGGTGGGCAGCCTCAATCCCTATGATGCGCTGAACGGAGCCTTGGTAGTTAACTTTAACAGCCTGTTTGTGGGGCGAAAAAAAGACGGCACCCCTTATTCTGCTGAAGAGGTTACCCCCCTTACCCCAATCGCCCAAAAAAAGGCGATGGCCCTAAAGCCAGGGTTTGCTGATCGGATTAATCTGACCGATCAACCGGCTGAAAGTTTGGTGTACGCCGCCGAATTAATCACCGCCATTTTTAAACACGAAGGGATCAATCTTGGCGGACCGGTGAGCTTTGGGAGGTTGGAGGGGTATCAATTAATTTTTGAACACCGCAACAGCCGCGCCCTGCCCGAGATGTTAGAGGGCTTGCTCAAATATTCAAACAACTACATCGCGAATCAGCTTTTATTAATCTTAGGCGGCGAGGAAAAAGGTTGGCCTGCGGACCGGCAAAAAGCGTTGGACGCCTATAAAGAAGCGCTAGTTAAACGCTTTGGCCCGGCTAATGGGCGCTGGGAATTAGAGGAAGCCAGCGGTATCAGTCGCCAAAACCGGGTCACCGCCCGCTTTATGGCGGAAGTGTTACTGACTTTAAAAGACCATCACCAACTTCTCTCTAAACACAAGAAACTAGGGCAGGTTTTTGAAAAATCAGGGACTTTGACTGGGGTTTACAACTTTGCGGGCTATATCCAAACTCAGCGGGGGTTAAGGCCTTTTGTGATTATTTTAGAGCAGGGGGCTAATAACCGTGATGAACTGCTGAAAATCTTGGCCAACTGGCCCTAGCCGCCAAACATGTCCACCACCTCGCGGGCCACAGAGACCGAAAACAAGAGGCAGTTGATTAATATTAATAGCACCGTAAAAAACAGACCTGCTTCGCCAGAACGAAAGGATAAAAAAACAGTGCGCATCGAAAACTGATCCGATTTAGTGGCCATACCGGGCTGTACCTCTGTTCTCCTGGTTTTGGCTAAAAATCGAAGTAGAGCAACCAGCCCTGCCGCCGCTATCATCCACAAAAACCAACTATTGTGAACCGTTTCTAATAGGTTCATGTTTTGATCTTGCCAAAAAGGTGAAGGGCCAGCCCAGCCCCGAAGACCAGGGTTGCTCCCAGATGAACCTCACTCCAACCAGCCATAGGTTTTGAACCGTAAAGGTACAACACAAACCCACTCAACAGGGCCAACCCGCCTGCAAAGGTCTGGGTTAGGCCGGTCAGATTTTTTAAGGTTTTTTTAGTTAACTCGCTTTTATGCCCGTTAATATGGTCGTAACCAAACAGCAAAAAAAGCACGCTATAACCAAAGCCAAGCAAGAGATGCACCCAAACCGCTATCTCTGACTCCCCTAAAGCCCAAGGGGTGAGGATTAACCCGGTAAAGATCATTACCAGGGACGATGCTTTCACCAACGATTTCACTGCTTTCGACTCATATCCATAAACTTTTTGATCCCTCGCATCATCATCTGGTTTTCGTGTTCTTTAAGCTCCATCCGGCGTTTGAGCGCCCGGTTTTCTTCTTCAAGCTTTTTATTATTAACCTCGAAATTTTCCAGTTTTTCACTCAAAAGGATCTGCTTTTGCCGCTCCTCTTCGGGGTTGGACTTGGCCTTTTCCTTCTCTACCCAATCGCGAACCGCTTCGCGTAGCAAATCAGACATTTTAAGCAGTTCTTCTTTGATCACCTTTTGCAATTGGGATTTGATCCGCTCCTGCACTTGGTCTTGGTAGAAGACCTCCAGAATATAGTCCTCCGTGTTGTCAACGCGGATGACCTTGGGCTCGGCTTGCGCGAGAGTGCGGTTGTCGTCGTTCATATAGGCCAAGGTGAGGGTTTCTTTTTGTTCTAAGTTTTTTTTCTGTTTTGGTATAGAGTAATTTTTTAAAACCCGTTGGCTAGTTGATGTGGTAAACCATGGTTTTGGCCCCACCTTGCCGTTCTAGGTTTAAGGTAATCTCGCGTTCGTTTCGCAACATCTTAAGCAAAGAGAAGGCCTTTTCTGGGCTGTCAATTTTTTCTCCATTGATTTGTTTAATGATGTCGTTGTTTTGTAGGCCCAATTTTTCATATAGGCTGCCCTTATCAATCGCCTTAATCACAAAACCCTGGTGCTGGCCCTCTTTAAAATAGGGAATCACTCTTGCTTGATTCAGTAAGGTGGGCAGGTTGTTAAGCTCCTTGTCCACCTCTTCTGAGCGTAAGAAAAAATCCTTTCCGTTTTCGGAATAACTCTGACTTTTTTCCTCCACCCCTTTTTCCGCTGGGTTTTCAGCGCGAATTGCAATGGGGGTGGGGGCGACCACGGGTTTATCTACTCCGGCTAGGCCCAGCCAGCCTTGGGCGCTACCCATTACCAATAACACCCGCTCCTGGTCCATTTCCCCTTCGATTTTAGAAAGCAAAGGCCCGTCGAAAACCTTTTCCTCTTCGGCAAATACCCCCTCTTGTTGGGTATCTTTATTGTACAGCACCGCTAGCTTGGGCTGGCCCTGATATACCCCGCGCAGTTCGAGCTTGGCTAAAAAGGGGGCTAAGTCGCCTTGCGGGGCCTTGGGTTGTTCATTGGCGACGGGGTCGGCCCCTAATTCTACGTCAAAGAGGTTTTGGGTGGTTATGGCTAAAAAGGTTTCGAAAGGTTGAGAAGGATCCCGAGGTTGGGGGGCTAACCCCCGGTTAGGGCGGATCGGCGGGTCTAGTCCAATCTGAGCAAGGTTCGCCGCCAGCGAGCCTGCTAGGATGGCTAAGCCTAGCAGTAGGCCTAGGTCTAAGGTTCGAATGGACTTGTCCCAATTCCAGTCGCTAAGGAATCGGTGACCTAGTTGTTTGAGTTGTGTCTTTAGGTCCATATTGTTCTCAAGCCACTAGTCGGCCCTGTCGAGCAGAGTGGCGTTCTAAATATTTTTCGATATGGTTTATGGGCCGCATTTTCTCCCCGCTCCAAAGCGGGGCCACCAATTCTTCAACGTGACTCGCATTGGCCGCGAGCCGTCCCAACGCAATCTTTGGATCGAGCTGTTCTAAAAAAAGGGTTACCTTGCGGGCGTATTCGTCCAGTTCGAGTGGTTGGTACTCACCCTTTAGATATAAGGCCTCAAGTGGGGTGTTTTTCAGGACGTGAAGTTGGTGTAATTTGACCAAGGATACACCAGAATCGTTTAATCTATGGGCGGTCTCGATCAGCTTTTGGTCCGTCTCGCCAGGAAGACCAAACATCAGATGTACCCCCAGGTCAATTTTTGGGTGGGCCGCCACCTTTTTGAGCCCCTCCAGACAAGCCGCTGCCCCGTGGCCTCGGTTGAGAAATTTTAAGGCCTGCTCGTCAAAACTTTGGATACCTAGTTCAATACTGACATAGGCCCCGGCTGCTATAAACCCTTCTAAAAGGGGAAACAAACTAGAACTTAAGCAGTCAGGCCTGGTGCCTAAAATCAGTCCAATCACTTCAGGTGCAGCTAAGGCCTCTTCAAGCAAGGGGGCCAAGGCTTCGGTGCGGCCAAAACTATTGGTGTAGGGTTGGAAATAGGCTAGGTAGGCTTCGGGTTTGAATCTTCGGATTAGACCGGTTTTGTACTGCTCAATTTGCGTGGCAATAGAAAGTTGCGGGCGGACATAAAACCCAGCCGAGCCCCACTCATCACAAAAACTACAGGCTCCAATCGCCGAATCCCGGTTAGGGCAGGAGCCACCCATACTTAAGGCCAGCCGGTAGGTCTTTTTGCCAAAGCGTTCTTGGTAATATTGGCCCACTGAATAATAACGTTTTCCCTGCCATGAATCAGCCGAAGGGGGCATAGGCTTGGTGGTCTCGACGTTTTCTGCTGGCATAAATCTCCGTGGTGTCGCTGGTAACCAACTCATAAAGAACCGCTTCCTTGCCCGCTGATTTGCGTAAAATCCGCCCTAATCTTTGTACATGCTCGCGCACAGTGGCGGTGCCTGAAACAATGATAGCTACCTCTGCTTCGGGCACGTCCACCCCTTCATTAAGCACTCGGCTGTTAACCAGCACTGGCCAGCGCCCCCCCCGAAAGTTGGCCAAAACCTCGCGCCGCTCTTTGGCTTTGGTTTCGTGGGTGATCAGGGGTAAGATAAACAGGCTACTGATCCGGTAAGCGGTTTTGTTGTCGTTAGTAAAGATCAGGATACGAGAACCTCGATGTTTGAGCAAGAGTTCTTCAAGCGCCTCGAATTTGGCAAGGGCCCCAATCGCAAGGTCTTTTTGCACCCGAAAGGCGTTTAAAGCTTCTCGCCCTTCCTTGCTTTTAAAGGCGTGCAGCACAAAACGCGACCAAGGTTGATTTCCCCGAAACAAAAGTGAAAACCCCTCTCTAAATTGCAGGTAAACCCCCCGGTAGTGCTCGTATAACTCGCGTTCGTCGGGGTTGAGCTCGACCTCGATGGTTTCGACCCGGTAGGGGGCCAGGTGCAGGCCTGAAAGTTGGCTAATCTGTTGCTGATAAACCAGGGGCCCGGTTAAATCGGTTAGCAAGGCTTGTTTTTCGGGGTCAATAGGGGGGGTAGCGGTTAGGCCTAAGCGATACGGGGCGATAAAGGACTTGGCCATCTCTGCCATGCCCGGCGCGGGCAAATGGTGACACTCATCAAAAATCAGCAAACAAAACCGAGGGCCTAATTGCTCCGCGTAAAGTCTTGCTGAATCGTAGGTGCTGACGGTGATATCTAAGATTTCATGGCTGCCCCCACCCAACATCCCCACGGGCACCCCAAAGGATTCAGCAAGGTTGGCTTGCCATTGCAAAACTAAGTCGATAGTTGGCGCTAAGACCAAAGCAGAGCGGCCCAAGTCGGCTATAATCATCTGGGCTAAAAAGGATTTGCCTGAACCCGTCGGCAGGGCGCAAACTCCCCTTTTGCTACGGTTCCAGGCGGTCTGGGCATCCTTTTGGTAGTCCCTGGGGGCATGGGGGCTTTGCAGTTTTATTTCTAGCCTGTTATATTGAGCCGCTTGATCCTGATAAGGTTTTTGGGATTTGTAAAAATACCGAATCAATTCTCGGTAATAATACCCATGCGCCCGAAATAATTCGGCCCTCGGGTCCCAGACCATAAAGGGTAAGGCCAGGGCCTCAACTGCTTTTTGAGGAAGATCGAGGGTCAAGGTTCCTAAGTCAAACCCAATTCGCGGGCCCCGATCCTCAAGTGAAGAATCAGACATGACCAATCCAAAGACCGAGGTCCCCCATGACCGGCTCCTCCTTAGTAAACTGATCGCTGAAAAAAGGTCGATCCGAATTGCCTTCTTGGACGGAGAATACTTGATTGATCAAATTCGATGGCATACGGTAGAACATCTGGGCCTTAAGTCTGGAAAAGTAGTTAACCGGCAGGCCATTAAATATTGGGAGCCCATCCCCCACGATGAAACCTAGGCCCTCAGCATAGGCCAAACCTCAGCCCAAGACAAGATGCAGAGTGAGATTAATCCAGAACAGCAAAGCCGAGTTGAACATCTTCCTAAAAACTCCCGGATTGGTCTGCGCCCTAAACGAAAACCCTTAGTCGAACCGGAAACTTTAGAGGTGATTCTGCGGTTTTGGTTTATTCCCATGTGGTTTTTGTTTTCGTTGGCCCTAGTTTTCTATTTTGCCATAAGTCTTTTTGACTTCGACTGGACCTTGGATCGTGGGTTTATGTTTACGCTTTTGACCACTGAAAAGGATGCGGTGGCCGATGCAATAAGCCCCTTTGTTGAACTTTTAGTAGCGATTTTGGGTATTATGATCACGGTGATTGCCATCGTGCTTCAATTGGCTGCCCAACGATATGGCACCCGTCTAATCGATTTGTTCTTAGAAGACCAGATCAACCGCCTCTATTTTGTTTTTATGGTGGCGACCCTAATGTGGTCGATTTACCTGACCTTTGGGGTGAAAGAAAATTTTCTACCACAAGTGGGGATTATTGTTTTGCTGCTGGCGACTCAAATCGAAATCGCCCTGCTCGCTCCGTATTTCCTCTACGTTTTTAAATTCCTGACCCCAACCAACTTGTTATATAGCATCCAAAAGTCGGCTAAACAAGCGGTGACGGACGGGTTAGAGGGTGGGGCTGCGATAGCCAAAGCGCAGCGTGAAGTGACCGACTCAATTGAACAGGTAACCGACTCGGCCCTTTCCGCAGTCAACCAGATGGACCGGAACTTAGGTTTAATGGCGATTAACCAAATCCGCGAGATTGTGCTGGACTACCAAGAACTTAAAAAAGATCTGCCAGAGGATTGGTTTAATGCGCCCCAAGAATTTTTCGTTGGGATTAGTCAGGTGTTTTATAATGAGATTTGCGAAAAAAAGCTCTGGGTAGAGTCCAAGGCTTTTATGGATATGGAATTGATTTACAAAAACGCCATTCGCACCATGCCCGATTCGGTAAGTGTTATCGCTCGGAACATGCGCTTAATGGGTGAGGAAGCGATTCGCAATAAAGACGATGAAGTTCTTGATTTGATTGTCCAATTTTACAATACCTATATTCGTATTTCGATCAACGATAAAAACGTTAGGGCCATTTTTAACCTCTTTTATCAGTACCGCCTACTTGCTGAATCGGTTTATGAATACGATTTAGAGATGAGTGCCAAGATATTGTTTTATTTCAAATATTATGGCGAAACCTGCTTGCAGCAAGGTCTGTGGTTCGTGATGGTAACCGCCGCCTTTGATCTAGGCGGATTAGTGGCCACCGCTTTTGATAAAAAGATGGAAAACCTAGAGCGGTTGGTCTCGATTTTTATGTCTTTAGAAGACAATGTCGATCCCAAAAAAGACTTCATGGCCTTTGACGCGATTCGTAAGGCGCAGATCATTTTGGGGACTTATATGTATTCCCAAGGCGAAACCAGGGTACTTAAACTGGTAATCGCCGACCTCTTGGGGGAAACCACCGAAAAACTGATTAACTATCGTGACGCTTTGCTGGCAGTAAAATCACGTAAGTTTTGGGAGGTAACCGACCGCGGTTATACCTTCGAATACATGGAGCCCAACCAGAAGGAATGGCTCAAAAAATTGTATGACGAAAAAATTCTTAATAATGAAGAATTTTACGCCCAAACCCCTGAACCTGAAGTGATCCCAGAAGAAAAGCCAAAAAAGGCGGGGCGGAAACGCGCAACCAAAAAGCCCGAATCGGCTTCTGAAAAGACCGCTGAAAAACCTAAAAAATCGGCCAAGGGGATAGCCCCCACTAAAGAGGATAAGTGAAAGCCTTTTTGTCACTGCTATTGGTGTTTGGCTTGTTGTTGGCTTCCCCTGTGACCGCAGGCCCTAACGCTTATGAGATGCGGATTATTCGCAAAGACATCTTAAAGGCGTACAATCAATTGACGGACATGTGGAAAGAGGAACTCTATTTTGACATGTATGAACTGGGCCAAAGGGCCAGCCGCATCAAGTTATCCAAAGGCGAATTTGCCCAGCGAATGGTGGACCTCGCCTGGAAGCCTTCTAACCAAATCGAAGAAATTAAAGACGTTAAGATCCTCTACCGTAACTATGCCACCGTTCATGTGCGCATGCAGTTTGAAAACAAGGTTAATCCGACGCGGGTGCTGCTCAAAGACGTGATTTTTACGGCTATTTTAGAGGGCAAGGGGTGGGCCTTTGATCTGACTAAGCTAATCCGCACCCCTTATGATGGAAAATTTGTTGATCTGGCAGCGGAAAAGAAAAATGCCGAATTGACCTCCCAGCGAGCAGAAGCGGCCAGGTTGCAAAAGATACAGGATGAAAAGGCGGCTTGGGAACAGCGGCAACGAGATTTTAAAGCAGGCAAAGCCCAGCCGACTCCCGAAGAAGAAGAACGGATGAAGCTAGAGGCAGAAGCAGCCGAGAAGGCCTTGGCCCCTGACACCAGTGGTGACGCTAGCGGAGATAACGCGGCCAAAGATACAACAAAACCCGCCCCAACCCCACCTCCCGCAGCAAATCCATGACCCCTGCAAATCTAGCCCGCTTCCACTTGGAAAAAATTCTAAAACTCCAGGTGTTTGGGCATGCCAAGGGATTAGCCGGCTTTAACCTGGAAACCGCCTTAGTCCAATTTGGTGAGTGGGTTGAGGGTGGATTGCTTGATCTTAAAGAACTCTTTGAGGTCACCCCCGTTAAAGCCAATCGCTGGCGATTGGTCCATCAACACAATGAGTTTGAAACCCTGGCCCTGCCTAGTAGTTTAAAGCTTTTTTACCAGATGGAGCTAGCCAAGCTAGATCCTGAATTGTCCTTGCGGTTGATCCAAAACCGAACCGCCGTCCGTTGGTTGCCCCCCAAAGACCCGTTGGTCTCAAAATTACAAAATGGGCAGGTGCAAGCGATTATTGACTGGTACCCCCCTGTGTTGGGTTCGACCGAATCCACCTTGTTAGCCAAAAAAGTCGGGAGCGCTTACCAACTGACCGGGCGAAAAAACCGCTTGGTTGGGGCTTTAGAAGGGATAGAACTGGTGTATTTGGTTTTTGCGCTTTCTCCCACCGAGGAAGGAGACAAAATTGCTTTGTTTCGTGTTGGGGGCCGGGGGGTGCAGATGTGTGGAACCACCTGGTCCATACAAGCCGACTTTGATCAGGCCCCTGCTGAACTCCTCGCTTGGGCCCCTGGGGCCGATGCTCAAGCAGACCTTTGGCGTGGAGCCCGTTTAGAACTCTTGGCCCTACAAACCGCCTTGGTTAACGAAGCGGCGCGCCTCGCTGGCGAGGCTTCCCAAGAGCAAGAAATTCCCGATCTTGACGACTCTGAAAAAACCTGTCCCCTATTTTTTAACCCGCGCGCTGCGGAAGAGTTGGTTGGCCTTAAGGCACTTTCGGCTGGGCTGCTGGGGGCGAGCCTGAAAGCCGGGTTTTATCAGGACTGTTTGACCTTTGCAGAGCAAGGACTGGGCGGGGGATTTGCCGAACTTTTAGACCTATATTTAGCGATTTTTTTACCCTTTGTGCATCAGGCCCTTTGGGAGGCCCAATCTGGGGCGCGAAGGCTAGGGGGCGACCGAGCGCCTGAACTAACCGAGCAGGCTAGGCTAGCCTTTGATCTGGCTGGGCTAACTGGTTCAGACCTGGACCAAGAGTTGCGGTTACAACAGCTAGTAACCGAGGAAGAGGGCCGTATTTTCTTGGCGCTTTTTGAAGAGTTTGGCCAGTTAGAGGCCCAGGCGGCCAAAACCGACTCGATAAAGGAGTCGGTAATGCAGTTTAAGGATTATGCGGGTGGGCTATTCCTCTTAGTGGCGGACCTACGTGAATCGACCGACCCAAAAGCGATGATGGTCAGCGCTGGGAAAATATCCCGATTATTTGCCGAAGTGATTTTGGCTTTTGGGTTGATCACCCAGGCGAAGGAGGCGGAGCGAGCTTTGGAAAAGGCAGAGGTCAACTTTTACAATCTCGGCCAACAGGTTTTGTCGCTGCCCGAACTTTGGCCTTGGTATAATTTGTTGGTGGTCACCGAGCAGTGGAGCGTGCAGCGCCTAAGTGGCCAGGACGCGGCCATTCGATTGGTCCAAAAGGGACCCAAGATCGCATTAGACGCGCTGCTGGCCAAAGCGCCCGAAGTGTAGCCTTAAAAAAAAGCGAAAAAAACCGGGCTTAAACCCGGTTTTTTGGGTACTGGCTTGGGTGTTACTTAATACCGGCCAATAAAAAGTCCAAATCCAATTCTGGATAAAGTACAAACCGGCCCAAAAGGGCATGGGCTCGAGCTTGGGCTTGGGCTTGGACGGCGGGGTCTAATACATAATTGGCTTTAGAGGCCTGCCCCTGATTCTTGCCTTCTGCAATAATCGCCGGTTTGATATTAGAAAGAACCAGATAAAGGATTGCGGCGATTTCTTTCATCTCGGCGGCTCCCATACCTAAGGTAGTGGTGGCGGCGGTGCCTAAGCGAAGC
>MFNE01000015.1:1221-8497 GCA_001783695.1 Candidatus Lambdaproteobacteria bacterium RIFOXYD2_FULL_50_16 | reverse complement strand
CCGGGGCCATCATTGATGCCAGCGTAGTGGCCACACCACGGCGGCCTCGCAAACAAGTAAACCTGATCCCCGAATACCGAAAAGAGGATGAAACCCCTCAAGTCGGCCCAGCGCATCAAGTTGAATTTTCCGCAAACACCGAGGCGAACTGGGTAAAAAAACTGGGCAAAGCCATCTACGGATTCAAAGCCCATGTGATGATGGACGCCAAACACGGTTTTTATCTCGGCGGCCACACCACGGCGGCCAGCCGGTTTGACGGTAAAGAATTAGGGGGACTGGTTGAGGCGGTCCCGATGAAGGAAAAGCCTAAGGGAGCGCTGAAAATAGGGAACTGCTTAAAAAGAAAGACCTGACCAACGGCTTGATGAAACGGGCGGTGCGGGGCAAGCCTTTGGATGGCGTGGATCAAGCCAGGAACCGCTTAATTTCAAGCTTTAGGTATAAAACCGAGCGGGGCTTTGGGACCTTAAAACAAAACTACGGTTTGAGCTGGGCAAGGTATCTGGGGGCAAGGAAACTCAACTACGAATGGGCGTTTATCGGATTTGGTTTCAACGTGAAAAAGGCAGTGAATTTGTGTTTTTAAAGGGATAACTGCGCCCAAAAAGGGCATTATCCCCAAATTCCCAAGGGGAATCGGGGAAAAACAGCCCCTCAAAGGGGACAATTTGACGAAAAACCGGGCAGAAAAGCTAAAAATCGAAAGGTCTTCAACTATGCAGGGGTCTTAATATATCTTAAAATCCCTGCTGGTCTAAGTCAGCCATCATACACTACCTTTAAAAAGCATTTTATTTCATTCAGATAAATAATTTATTGAAATATTCATCAAAATAAAATTGACGCGTAATAGAATTTTAGTTTACTATTCGCCCCAGGTGTGAAAGCAATTCCGCTCCTCAAGGAAGCGGCACGGGATTATGCTTTAAATTATTTTAAGCTGTTTGTTGATAGTAATAGCATAGCTTAAATGCCTTTGGGGGTAGCTCCAGGGCAGGTTGGCCGTTGGAAGGTCTGACCTTATTAATTAATTAAATTTGAGAGTTCCCTGATGTTACGATCTTTTGCCTTTGGGCTCGCCACTGCATGTTTTTGCTTCTTTTGTTTCCCCCCTACTCTCTTCGCGAGCATCTCAAGCGACGGTTCCTTTTCCTATAGTTTTCCCATTGAAGTCCCGGCCGGGGTGAGGGGGATCCAGCCTTCTTTGTCTTTGTCGTTGAACAGCGAAATGGGCAATGGGAGCTGTGGCATTGGCTGCCAACTGGCTGGACTGGCGGCGATTGGTCGCACCGAGCAAGACAAAGGGATTCATTTTGGCAATGCCGACAGCTACACCGGGCCAAATGGCCTATTGGTGGATATTTCAGGCAATCGGTCGGTGTTTTATAACAAGTTTCAAAATTGGAGTAAGTTTGTCCCTCTGGGCGCTTGTGGCATGGTGGGGGAGCCATGCAGTTGGACCGAGACCGTTGCCGATGGGAGCAAGAATTTTTATGGAAACACCGCTGATTCAAGAATTGAGGCGCTAGACCGCAACGGGGCGGTGCGAGTCTGGGCCTTACACCGCAATGAAGACCTCTTTGGCAACGGTTACAACGTAACCTATCTGGAAGATGGCTCCGGGGCCTATTATCCGCAAAAGATCAGCTACGGCAATCACTTAATCGAGTTTACCTGGATCGACCGTTTAGACTCTGTTGCCGAGTATCATGGCGGGGGCAAGGTTTCTCAAACTAAGCTTTTATCGAAAATTTCGGTCAAAACTGGTGATCAACTGTTGCGTTCGTACCGCTTGTTTTACGAAATCAGTGGAGACACCGGGCGCAAACGTTTGACTGCCTTCATGGAAATGGGCGCAGACGATGTGGCGGTATTAAAAACCCAAAAACTCAAGTGGCATGACGCCAAAGGCGGGGCCGTTCCTACCGCGGTACCCTTCACCGCTTTTACAGTGGCTCCCAATATTTTAAGCGGGACCAATAGCCTCCACTTCGGCGACTTTAACGGGGACGGGCGCAGAGACTTCGTTTTAAGTGATGATCTGCAACATCTGCGACTATACCGGGCTAATAATAGTGGTGGATTTACGGACATGGGGTTGTTTGAACTGTGCAAATTCACCACTGCCGGGATGAAAGTCCAGTTGCACACCTTTGATTTTAACGACGATGGTTATGATGATGTGGTGGTGCAAGGCAGTCAGGGCGACTCCGCCTCGCCTCAGTACTATAGCTATGTGCTGATCGGCACTGTGAATGGGTTTGAGCAATATCAAGACCTCACGGGCAACCCACACTCCTGGGCGAGACGTTACCGCCCCACTACTTTTTTACCGCCTGTTTATTTCCACCATCAAGTTGCTAGTCTGCAAGTAAGTGACCTTGACAGGGTCCGTTTTACAGAAATCGCCCTCTACGCCAACGCCAACAACCTCAGTTCGACTAGTTACCCGGTTTATGATCAATATGCTTACAACGGTGCTTGGCCGACCATTTACATGCCACCGGGCATCACCGGACAACAATATCAAACCTTGCAGATTGACCTGGACGACAACGGCAGTAACGACACCCTTTTGCGACCCGTCTTTTCCTCTCCTAGTCCAGGGGTATCCAACTGGGCCTATCTCTACACTCAGGTTGACATCCGCAACGCCGATGGCAGTTTAATGACCCCGGCTCAGATCGACGATTTTCCGTTAAAGAAACACCTATACCCCCAATGGCAAGACATCACCAGCCGTTGGGGCGGGTTTCCTGACCTTTGGGCAACTTATAACTATTCTATCATGCCACTAGATCTCAACCGGGATGGCAAACAAGACTTGATCTTCAGGCCGACCCACCCAGTCCGTCTGGTTTATATGATGGTTAACACTGGTGATGGTTTTGAAACGGTACAAGATATTTCGGCTAAATGGGGTCTCACCGAAAAGTTTTGGGCTATGGATCAGTACAATGTGATTCCCCACGACTTAGAAGGGGACGGGATTATGGACCTGATCTTTTCTAGCCTGACCCCTGGTACTTCCAGCTATTACCTCAAAGGCTCAGCCCAAGGTTTTTTCGAAGAAGTCAAAGTGATCGACGGCCTGTTTGGACTTTCGCAGGCTGAGTGGAATAGTGCCTCGAGACGGGTAATTACCGGGGATTTTAATGGCGACGGACTCTCTGATCTTTTGAGTGTTGCCGACGATGCCGCCTCGGCTCGGCTAGTTCCGGCGGCACCAGGAAAAAGAGACGCGCTGGTACAAATCGAGAATGGCCTAGGGGGCAGCCTAGCAGTTGCCTATCAGCTACGTAGTGCCCACCTAGGTGCCATTTTACAAAGCCCCACGGACGACACTGACCCCAGCCAGCCAAATCTCCAAGCGACCTATTTAGCGGTTGAGGAGGTAATCTCCAATGGCCGTGGCCAGACCCAAACCAAACAATATCAATATACAAACGGTCGATTTATTCCTGGAGATCGCCTCAAGGCCAAAAACTTAGGTTTTGAGAAGTTTACCGAAATCCAGGCAGATACCGGGGCCAAGAAGGTAACTACTTTTTTCCAAACCACGGGCTTGGAGATGATGCCTAAAACGGTCGAAACCTTTGACGAACAAAACCGCATCCTTTCCCGTCAGACCCACGTTTGGCAAAAGGTGGTCCATGCAGATGGAACCGAATCGATGCAGATGGTGAGTTTAAAAACCGAAGGCTTCGAGGCAGGGGTGCTGGAGGTAACCAACACCCAGAGTTTTGTTTATGGCAGTTATGACCAACAAACCCAGGTTACGGACTGCATCGAGGCTGACTGCACCACTTCGACGGCCAGCTACGCCAACGACTCCACCGCCTGGGTTTTGGGGCTACCTTTAGCGAATAAAACCCTGCACCAAGGAAATATTCTGTCCGCACAAAGGACTAGTTATACCGACCATTTACCGACCAAACAAGAAGCTTTTTTCTGTGCCCAAGCACAAAACTGCACAGAGGGCACCGGCACCTGGGTAACAATCAAAACCTCCAGCTTTGACGCCTTAGGCAGGCCGATTTCCGAGATAGACGCCAACGGGGCCCAAACCCAACTCCAGTACGACGCCATCTTTACTGCCCTGCCTTCAGTGGTTACCAACGCTTTGGGCCATCAGATCAAAACTACCTATGACCCTAAGGGGCGACCTCAGTCGCAGACCGACGCCAACGGCCAGATTACCAGTTTCGGGTATGATCTCTATAGCAGAGTGTTTGAGGTTCGGGGGCCTGGCGGCAGGCTAACCCAAACCTACTATTCTACTTATGGAGACCCCAACCGCCAGTTTAAAAAGGTTTCGCAATTGGTTAACTTACCCGGCGAACCTCAACATTTTGCCAGTATGACCTCCTATTTTGATGGGCAGGGCCAAACCTACTTGACGAGCAAACTCGGCGATGATTCGGACCCCCTTTATCAAGCTGAAGAGATAGCCCTGGCACTGGGAAAAGTAACCAAAAAGAAAAGTATGCCCTATGTAACGGGCGAGACTGTCCGCTGGGTAGAGCAAATATCGGATATTAAAAACCGGCCGCTCAAATTTATTGATCCCGACGGCACCGAAAGAACCATCTCCTACAGCCCCAACAAAACAGTAGTCACTTTGAGCCCAACCCAAACCAGGACCTACCTAAAAAACCAGTATGGCAAGATAGCCTCCGTCAATGAAGGCGCGGGACAAACTACTACCTATACCTACGACCGGACTGGAAGAGTCACCCAAGTTACCCGCCCCGATGGCAAAACCTTGAGCCAGTTTTTTGACAACTTCGGCAAACTGCGCAAGCAGATCGACCCCACCCTGGGGACCAGCACCCAAAACTATGACCTCAAGGGCAACCCCATTGAAATAACCGATAACCGAGGGCGGACGACTCGCATTTTTTATGACGCCTTAGACCGCGCCATAAAAAAAATCGCCCCCGAAGGCACCGAAATCCTGATGACCTACGACGACCCGGCGATTGCGGGAAGTATTGGTCATTTAACCAAGGTCGTCGAACCGGGCCGAGTGTTGGAGATGGCCTATAACCAACAAGGGCAGGTCAGCCACCAAGCAATCCGCTTTGCGGCCCTCAAGGGGTATAATTTTGTAAGCGAATGGGATTACGACTTAGCCGGAAGGGTCCGCGCCAAGCGCTTCCCCCACTTTGGCCCCTTTGCCCGCACCGAGCAGACCTATGACTATACCGAAGCAGGGAACCTCTGGAAGATAGGCCTAGACGGAGTGAATCTGTTTGAATACGGCGGTTATGATGCCCGCGGTGCGGTCGGAAAAGTTCGGCTGCAACCAAGCACCAATCAAATGGTCAAAACCGACTATAGCTATAACCAGCTTGGGCTCTTAGCGAGTGTCAAAACCACGGACGCCAAAAACAACAGGCTTAGGGACCTTTCGGTCACCTATAGCGCCACCAAAAACATCAATCAGATCATCGATCACACCGGGACCAGCTTGCCTAGCTATATGCCCGGCACTGGGGTTGATTACTCCCAAACCCTGCAATATGATTCACTAGACCGACTGCTCCAGGCCTCTGGTCCCTACGGGCAGCAGGCATACGGCTATGACGCCGTGGGTAACCTAAATTTTGTGAGCGGCCAAGGCGGGAACCGCTTTAATTTCGACGGGGACCGTCTGGTTAGCGGCGATGGCCTTACGGCACAATACGACGGAACGGGCAACCTAACCCGCAAGGTTCAAGGCGGGATCACGTGGGATTACGGATTTGACGCGCAAAACCGCCTAGTAACGGTCAAAAAGGACGGCCAGTTGGTCCAGCAGGCCCAATATGATGGCGGTGGCATTCGCTTTATTAAAGAAGTATTCGACGGAGCCGGAAAAAAGTTGTACACCCAGTACGACCCCATTCCAGAGATGCGGATTCGCTACCATCAAACCGGCCAGATCACGGTTACCAAAGCGATACTCGGTGGAGGCGGCCAGAAACTGGCCAGTTACGACGAAAGCTTCACCAGCGCCCAGTTAGCCCAAGCCGGAGGCTGGGGCGCCTATGCCGGGCTGTTTGAGGATAGAGACCCCGCCGGTTGGGTTTTGGGGTTGGGTTACCGGGGTTTAAGCCTAATCAGCGAACCCCGGTTGGTTAAAAACTACGCTGAATATTTGACCTTACTCGCCATGTTGTTCCTAGCGGGCCTTTGGGTTCGCCAGCAACGAATGGACGCTTTTGATAGCCGCTTTGCGCCCTGGCAACGGGGTTTGGCTTTTGGATTGGTATTGATGATGATGTGGACTGCGGGCTGCAAAAAAAGTTCCTCCTCCTATTCCAGCATCAGCCCCTTTGAGACCGGGGCGGTGGTGGACCCCTCGATGCCGGCGAGTGATCCAGGGGTGGTGGTGAGTTCGGGGACCAGTTCGGCGGGCTCGACGGTAAAGACGGTGACCACGGCGGGGGGGAGTGCCTCCGTTGGCAACTGGGCCTTTTTTCATCCAGATCAGGTGGGGTCGGTTAGTTTGATCACCAATGGGCAAGGGTTGCTGATCGCCCAGATCAGTCACCGGCCCTTTGGCGGGATTGATCAGGCTCATTCGGTGGGCTCGCCAGAGGCGTTAAAAAACTGGGCCAGCTACACCGGCCAGGAGATGGACCCCGAAACCGGGCTGATCTATTACCAATTCCGCTACTACGACCCCAGCCTGCGCCGCTTCCTTAGCCCCGACAATAGTACCCCCAAGGGCCCATCGGTCTCCCAAACCTACAACCGCTACGCCTACGTTCAAAACAACCCCATCAACTTCAACGACCCCACCGGGCATAAGGGGTGCCATTGGTACGATTTATATTGTCGCGGTAAGGTCGCAGTCAACGACACGATCGATACCGTCAAGAAGGTCGGAAATAACGCAGTCGAAGCCGTAAAAACCAATATAGCCTATGCCAAAAACACCCCCTTGGTCCGCTCCCTAGACCACCGCCGCGCCGAGGTCACCCATATCTTGGGGTTGGATAATTTTAGTCTTAGCTTAGGCAGTAGTGGAGATGGCAAAGGGAATTATTGCTGGGATAACGGTACTTGTGCTGAATCTATTAGTTCTGGACTTTCAGATAAACAAAACAAACACCTGCATGATTTTTGGTCGAAACCAGAAAATCGAAAAATGGTTTGGTCGATGGTGGCTGCTGGTGCAGGAGCGGCCGCAACGGGCGCTTGTTTAGGAGCGACCGGTCTATCCCTTTGCTTCGCTGCTGGAGGCGCAGTGCAGGGCTTCATACAAGGATACTCAAGCGCTTAT
>MFNE01000015.1:0-1215 GCA_001783695.1 Candidatus Lambdaproteobacteria bacterium RIFOXYD2_FULL_50_16 | reverse complement strand
GGTGATCGTGGAGTAGACGCATTTCGCAGAGGAGCAGCGGGAGCCGCCGCTGGAGCAATGGAAGGTTTTGTAATGGCGGGAATTTTTTCAATAGGTGCTCCTAATTGGCTGTTAGTAAGTGCAAATGCAGGCCTTTACGCTGGAGCCTATGCAAACATTGTGGAGCATAAATCGTTTGAGGATTCAACGGAAGAAGCGCGAAATGGCTTTATTCTAGGCCTGTTCGGATATTGGTTTGGAGTCAGCAATGGCTACAAAAAAAATGGTTAATCAACAAAAGGCTCGCAATGGGGTTTTGTTTGTTGGGTGCTTATCAATCATGATGTTAAGCATACTTTGTGAGCCAAATTTAATCTATGGAGAGCCTCAAGGATATTTTGTTTCAATGGTTTCTCCGTGGGGCAAACAGGAAATCAAGAAAGTATCATCGGACAAAAGCGCAGAATTTCAAAGTGGTTTTGGCTTTACTTTGGGGTATTTATTTCTATCTTCAAAGGACCCAGGATTCGGCTGGGGGTTAGTGAGTGAGGTTTCAGATACTACCTTTACAAACCAAATTGTTAAGGCACAGTCAACGCGTTACAATAATTCAGATTTAGGACAACTTAGAGAAACTGGCATGTCCGGGCTAGCTATGGGCAACTACTTCTTTAAATCAGAGTCAACCCATACAACTAGTGTTTTTTTAGGATACAAGACCGGGTTATACCGGTATAAAACAGATGCATATTTTACCAATGGGAATGACCGTAGTGGTGCCTGTGCTGAAGCTGTGAATGATAATCTAACAGATCAGATCAAAAATAGCTGCACCCATGTTAATAGCGAATTTAGACAACAGATTAGTTCCGTTGCTTATGGATTCGAATCGAATTTTCACGATGCATTTCCATTAAGGTTTCTTTTTACTGTTTTGCAGCCTTTGACCCTCTCCCTTGAAGACATGAGCTACTATCATGGATATAAATACGATATAAACATTTTGTACCTTTTTTAAGGCATAACAGGTTTTAAAAAGCCATAGAAGTCCCGATGCAGAAAACAGATTTTAAAAAGAGCTACTCCGATGAATAGTGCTTTAATAAACCCAACCCACTGGGCCTTTTTTCATCCAGATCAGGTGGGGTCGGTTAGTTTGATCACCAATGGACAAGGGTTGCTGATCGCCCAGATCAGTCACCGGCCTTTTGGCGGGATTGATCAGGCTCATTCGGT
>MFNE01000014.1 GCA_001783695.1 Candidatus Lambdaproteobacteria bacterium RIFOXYD2_FULL_50_16 | reverse complement strand
GCAACAGCTCAAAAAGCCTTGCGCTTGGGTATTCCTCGGCTTTGCGCTTGCGCTTTTTCTTGAGCAGCTTTTTATCCTTCAAAATCCGGTAAACCTGACGATCACTAACCTTGATCTCGCTTCGGCGGCACAAGATCGCCAGCTTGTGATAACCATACCACGGGTTTTCCAGGGCGATAAGTTCCACCCAGGAAATCAACGCTAGCGAAACCTGCGGCTTGGGCCCAGGGCGCTTCTTAGCCTCTTTCTTCGCCGCTGATGTTCTGTGCCAACTGGACGCGGACAAGTCCAAATGCTGCAGCAACTCCTTGAGCCTTGGTTTAGGGACTTCCTGAAAAAGCTCATCCAAGCTTTGGCACAGTTCCTCGCCTACGGTCCTCCGGTTGCCGTTTTTTTTAGAATCCGGTTGGCAATGGTCAACTCTCCAATCACCCGGTCCCGCTCGCCTAATTCCTTGGCCAGCTTCTTGATCTCCTTAGCCCGCCCGTCCGAATCCTGGCTTTGCAGGGCATTCTTACCCCCTGACAAAAAACGCTCCCGCATACGGTAAAGAGTCGGTTCAGAAATCCCGTAGCGTCGAGCCAGCACCCTAGCGGGCTCCTCTTTACGAAGCAGGGCTAAAACCACCTCCAACTGCTCCTCGGCTGTTAACTTCGTCCGTTTCATCTTCCTCCTCGGTTGGTTTGTCTTTAACCGAAAAGATCTCTCATGTCACTCGGTCCCATTAACTCGAACCAATACATCTATCTTAACCGGTTGTCCAGATTCTGGGGTCCACTATACTCGGACGACTACCACCGTTGTTTTTGCTGTTTGGGGCCTCGGTGGTCCCCTGGTTGGCAAGCCCGGCCGGGCATCTGCAATTTCGCTTTTTACCGGTTATCGGTGCCATGGCCATCTTGGTTTTGTTCCAGGTCGGCCAGGAAATTCTCCAAGTTGGGGGCCGGGTTTTAAGGCGTACCACTGCGCCAGGCCTGTCCTACTTGGCCGGTTTTTTCGCGACTTTAGGCGCTTTGGGAGCCAGTTATACAATGACCCAAAATGTGCTAAATAATCAAATGGAGTTGTTGTTTGCGCGGATCCTAATCGAAGAGGCTTCTAATCGCCCGATCAACCGAATCCATGTGCAGCGGCCCGGTGACAACCAACGGGGTTATAACGGCTTGCCCTCAATCGGCGACGAATTTAATCGGAAAAATACCGACTTTTGGCAAGACATGACCGAAGTGGTCAACTTGGCGATGAGGGGGTGTTTAAGGTTTACAGCTACCACCTAGCCCGCTGCGATGGGGCGCAAAAACCCTGTATTGAAGGTAGCCCTAGGGGGCATATTTTGGTCACCCAAGCCATGGCGGATACCCCTTATGTGGATTCTCCTGGGACGGTAGTATTAGACATGAACCGACTAGTGCGCGCCACCGAAGGGCCGAAGAAATTGGCTAAACTACCTTTTTCTACCCTCAGCGGGAAGTTGCAATATGCCGCTGAAATGGGGGCCCAAGCGAAAAAACCGGCGATTAGTTTGGAGATGGCCAACAGCAGTCTCAAGGATCACCCCGATGGGTGGAATTCAGAGGGTTATCTGATTGACCCTAAGCCCTTAAGGGCTTTAGCGGACCTGGGAATTTACTGGGAGCCTCAAAAACGGCGTTTCCGCCTAGGGACCGCTGACGACCCCAGCTTACAACAACCCTAAAAGGGAAAAACCGCCCAGACCCGCAAAGTCTAGGCGGTTCGGGTTTTACTGGACGGTTTCTTCGGAGCGGTAGAAGACCTTTTTGCGGATCGCCCGGGCGATTTTAAGCTCCGGTACAAACTTATACCGGTGCGCCTTGAGTTGGTGTCCGTAGTATCCCTTGATGGGGATCAAGCCCTTAGAAAACAGGTTCCGCCACATATCCGATTTGATCCCCCGACCGATGCCGTCGATGGCATTGGCCAAGATACTCATGTAAGAGATGTTGCCAATCCATTCCCGTTCTTCCTCCGAGAACCAAGGCAATTTATCGCCGGTTTCGTCATAATCATCGAGAATCCAGTCCTTCCAACCGTCTAGGGTTTTCGGGGGCCGAAGTCCGTACTCCAAGGCTAAGGGGTACATGGGGGTGCCAGGGAACGCGGTGTAAGTTGCAAAGGTTTCCAGCTGGGCGTCGGGGTTTTCTTTCTTGAGCCTAAAGGCGAAATCGATGGTTTGGTTGATCTCTTCGAAGGTCTCGGTGGGGAAGCCAATAATAAAGCTAAAAGCCGGAATAATCCCAAACTCTTTACAGCGCTGGTTGGCTTCAAGGGTTTGCTCGGCGACAATCCCTTTTTGAATCAGTTTCAAAATCCGGTCACTGCCCGATTCAGCCCCAAATTTCATAATGGTGCCACCCGACCGCTTTAGCATTTCGAGTTGTTCTGGTTTGGCCCGCAGAAAGTCGTTGACCCTCATGCCGGTGGAGTACCACTGGATGTTGAGGTCGGAATTTTGGATGCGTTCGCAGACCGCGTAAGCCCGCTTGCTATTGACGTAGAATTCGTCGTCCCGGATCCAAACCCCGGTTAAGTTAAACTTCCTCACCGGCTCTTCGATCGCTTTCATCGCCCGGTCAATCGACATGGCCCGCCAGCGTTTGTACAGAATCGAGGAGCTAGCACAAAAGCCGCATTTGTAGGGGCAGCCGCGGCTAGTTTGGCCGATATCGAGGGTGCGGGGGCTATCTTTTAAGAAATAGTTGTCAGGGCTGATGTAGGACTCCACATCAATCAAATGCCAAGGAACCGGCAAGAGTTCATCGACATCGACCATAGCCGCGCTCTCGTTTAAGGTCAGCTTGCCGTCTTTTTTAAAGCCTAAACCTGGAACCTGGCTCAAGGGCGCACCTGAAACCAAGGCGTTAGCCAGTTCCAAGCCGGTCACCTCGCCTTCGGCGAGTACCACCATGTCCACTAGGGCATGTTCCAAAGTTTGTTCAGGAAGAATGGAGGCATGCGCCCCGCCCCAAACGATGGGAACCTTGCCTTTGGTTAGCTTGCGAGCAAATTCGGCCATCAGAATCGCAAAATGCACTTGTGTGCCGGTCATCGCGGAAATGCCTACGAAAAGACTTTCCTCGCTGACCACGGCCTCCATTGACGCTTTCCAATCACTATCACGGCGCATATCAATGATTTTAATATCATAACCCGCGTGATCCATTGGCGCCGCAGCGGCCAACAGGGAGTGCGGGGGAGCCACCGTGGCTCCGCCAACGTCCATCCCGGTCTTAGGGTACAGCATTACGATATTTCGCTTCCCTTTGACTTGCTCGGCCCAAGGGTTGGCTTTGATTTGAAGCGCTTCGTTCATATTTTTTCTTCAGGGTTTCTGGGGGGAAGCATCACACCCCTTCTACGGTAGAATGCTCCTCACAACGGTCCGTCATAAGCACAGCTTATTTCTCAATCTGCCTATCAGTTTTTAATAGGAAAAGCTAGCAAAAAGTTTAAATTCGGGCGTCTAGCCGGAATAATAATTGCCAGGATAAGGGATATCACCTAGGTTTTTCTAGGTTGATGATACCTTCTCCACGCTAGGCAGAAGCTAAAAAAGGAGCTATAAGGGGACGTAATCTTTTTTTGGTGCAGCAAAACAACCATTGTTTTTAGGTGCCATCTTTTACGGGGTAAACCGGTTGACATAAAAAATTGACACCTAAACTAGAGCCAAAGCTGGAAAACCGCTGTGCCAATCTTTCCCTTAGGTCTGATTCCAACGATATTTAAGAACCAGGAGCCCCTTTCGTGAATACATTTTTCCCTATCGCCACACTTCCTGTTGTTGAAGGTAAGCGGACATGAAAATTCTGGGTCTATGGTTGCGATTTGTTGGTGCCTTTTTATTAGGGTTGACGGCTATTGTACTATACTTACAGGCCGAAGTATGGGGGCACCGTCATTTAAGCGACCCTACCCCGCTCCCTTTTGAACAAGGTTTGACCGCCTACTATCCGTTGGCACAAGGCCTTGGGGCCAGCCATTCAGAAGCACCGCAACTTATTTTCTACGCTCGGCGCGAACAGGCGAAAGGTGGGCTTTATTTGGGCGGAGGCGAAAAAGACTTTTTACAGGTAGATGATTGGTTTAAGCGCCAAAATAGAGATGCTCAAGAGCAAACCATGGCGCTTTGGGTCTGGCCTCAATTCGAGCAACTGCAATACGCCAGCGAGTTGCCGGTTTTTTGGGATGGAGATTTAAAGAGTCCTGGTCGTCCGATTCATTCGCTATGGATCAAAAATAAAGGCAAGCTTATCCACCACAGCTTAACCCGGATCGACAGTTTCGACTTGGAAACCAAGCTCCCAGAGGGCCCGGTTTTTTTGACTTCTATCCTGTCGTACCGGGAAAAAATGGTTCGGTTTTATATTGATGGCCAATTGGCCTATCAAGGCACAACCGAAGCGCCTGGTTTGGAAACGACCGACACCCTTTACCTAGGACGAGGCCTGGAACCAGAACGTAGGTTTAATGGAATTTTGGGTGGTTGGACGATATGGAATCGGGCCTTGAGCCCTCAGGAGGTTAACCAGCTTTACCAGCACGACCAAACACAACAGGCCCTTTATGCAAATGAGGCAGGGCGTAAAACCCTGTTGTATCGGTTGGTGGCCTTAGGATTGGCCTTGGTCGGTCTTTGGTTGAGTGTGCCCATGCTGCGTAGCTTGCGGGCCATCCTTAAACCTCCAACCAAGGCGCTCCATGGTGTTTTTCTGAAGGCCCCTAAACCGCAAATTATAGGAGCGGTGAAGTTCATTAGCCTAGCCCAAACCTTAGGTTTGTTCGGGTTGCTTTTAGGGGCACTCTATTTTATCTACGCCGATAATTTCAACCTCCCCACGGCTCACCACGACCAAACGCGCTATTTTACCGAATATGGCACCGACTTGGCCAACAAGGCAAGCTGCGCTTTTGACCGGCAACACAAATGGCTCTTTTTGGTCGGAAGGCCGATTTCCGCTTTTTTGGAATGTCAGGTTGCCACGCGGGTGTTTGTGTTGCAAGACTTGGTTTTTTTCCGCTTTTTGGTGCTGATCTTGATGGCCGCCGGGGCAACGTTACTTGCGGTTTTGGCGGTGGCGGTTGGGTTACCCCTGGGGGTGGCAGGGTTGATGGCTTTGGCAATATATTGCCTACCAGGGGCGCAAAACACGATTTTTATGACCAACCTGCCCAATGCCCTAGCCCCATTACTAGGTCTAATGTCATACGGGGCTCTTTTGTGGCCGAGCAAAACGTATTACCAGTTGTTCGGACGATACCTGAGCTCCTTATTGCTGCTGCTTTTAGCGACCCTTACTTATCCCGCCCTAAGTTACCTTTTTTTGGCCCCTTCTTTTTTAGCCCTGGCCTTTGCTCCCTTTTCGGGACGTTTTTTTTGGAGGACCGGGTTGCATTTGGCGATTCGAGATATGGCTTTATTGGGGGCCGCGTCGTTTGGTTTTTTGCTGGTCGTCAAAAAGGTGATTCACCCGTTGATGGACTATCAGCCCTCAATGTTACCGGAAAATTATCAGGTTAGCCTCAATTTTAGCCAGTTTTGGGTGAAACTAGACGCCTTTTTTCAAGCCGCAATGCCTTGGGCCTTTAACTATTGGAACGTCTATGTCAGCGAATATTGGGGCAATCGGTTGGCTTGGGTAATCTGCTTGGCAGCGGTGATATTTTCGTTGGTTCGATGGGCATCTGAAAAACGCGGTGCTTTGGTGGTCAATTTATATTCCAGGGTTTTTCCGGCGGCCGCCTTTTTGTTTGTTTCCATGCTTCCTTGGGTGTTAAGCCACACCGGGCATTTGCTTTACCGATTTTTAATGCCCCTTTCGGTCTTGGCCCTGTTGGTTTTGTTTGTCCTCTGGGTGCGGGGGGTAGAATTAGCGGGCCTAGTGGGATTAAAGCCCAAAGCACAGAAAATAACGCTTTATCTGGGGGCGGCGGCATTGGCTTTATATGGCGCCATGAGTGCTAATCGGACCACCAGTCTTAACACTTGGAACACCAGTGTAGAATTGGCTTATGCCCGGAGTATCCTTGCCCAATATCAGGGCAAGCCGATCAAACGAATTCATATCATTAGAGCGGCAAACGATAAAGTTGGCTTCAACGGTCTACCCAGCGTTACCGACGAATTTAACCGAAAGTCGCTCGATATCCAGGCCAACGTATCTGCCTTCATTCGCCTTGCTCTTTTAGGAGTCGCTCGCCACGAAACCTTTAGCATCAGCGATTGCCAACGGGAACAAAGGTATTGCCCTGTCGAGACCGGGGACCAAACTATTTTCGTCACCCACAGCGAGTTAGGCGAGCCCGTATATAAAAGTCGTGACATGGTGGTAATTGATTTTAATTATCTATTCAACGGAAACTCAGGGAAGCAGATAACGGACATCCCCTGGCCGGAATTACCATGAAAAAAAGTTCTTATCAAAAAACCGCCCTTTTGCTGTTGCTGAAGTCCAGTGTCGTTGGCTTGATACTTTATTTTTTGTGGAACAGCGGTAAACTGGACTTGGCCTCGACGGCCATGGTATATCAACAACCGCTAATTTTTTGGGCGTCCGTTTTTTTGGTTGTGGTCCTTTGCAATGGGCTCATGGCCCTACGCTGGCAAATTTTATTGCGGGCCCATGGTATATCGTTTGGGATCGTGCGGCTTTATGCGATACAATGGATCGGCTTTTTTTTTTCCACCCTACTTCCGGGAACCGTTAGCGGCGAAGGCGTCAAGGCCTATTACCTGATAAAGGAAACCGGGGGGCAGGTTTCGCGGGTGGACTGTATAACGGTTGTAATGTTCGACAAACTGACTGCGTTAATTGCCATTGTGTTGGTCAGCCTAGTTGCCATTGGTCTGCATTGGCCGCTGATTTGGTCCAATCCTGCGTTGAGTGTTGTGGGCGGGTTTGTGGTGATCTTGTTTTCCGGGGCCCTGGCTATCGCCCTATTTTGGACCTTGCCCAATACCCATTTAAAAGGTTGGTTGATCTGCCGAGTGTACGAGCTGCCCTATTCCCAATGGCTACTAAAGTTTTCCAACGGTCTAGCACCCTTTAAGAAACATCCCTTTCGAGTGGCTTTGGCGCTGGTATTGTCCGTTAGTACCCAGTTGATTTTTGTGCTGATCATTTGGCTGGTGGCGCGGCAGCTTTGTGACCCTCAAGCAGATTGGGTTCATATTCTCTTTGCGGCTCCTTTGGGTGAGCTTTCGACGATAATTCCCTTGGCCCCCGGTGGGATTGGTGTAGGCCATGCCGCTTATGACTATTTGTTTTTGCAAGGTGGGTTAAAAGGGGGAGCCGATGTGTTTACCGTTTTCACCATCATTCGTTTGGGGACCGGTGTTTTGGGTGGGCTGCCCTATCTATTTTACAAAAAGCAACGACACTTGAACCCTAGAGAAACCGAATAGTTAAAAAAATGGGCCTCAACGGTTGCGGCCTGCGAACTGCGGTATTCCAAACCTTCGTTTGGCACTAAGTTTTGTTTGCTGCGGGTGGATTAAAGCTAGAGCTATATGCTGCTTTTTTATCCCCCCATGCCCTGGATTGAAAACTTGTGCCTGTGCTGGTCAAAGACACCGCAAAGCGGACCAACTTCGGCAGGCTGATTTTTTTGCAAAAGGGGACGTTATCGTTTTGGATCGAAGCTTGACCAAGCTTCTGAATTGAGGCTAGGATTTAGGCAAATAAGGGTTTTCTCGTTCAACTTTTGCGCTGGTCTACCGCTGGCGGCAGCCTTGTTTTCGGTTTTAATGTGCCAAACAGGTCGAGGGGAGTGCTTTTAAAACGCTGTTTTAGGGGAAACCGGACTGAATATAAGGACAACGTCGTCTTAACGGTTCGTTGAATGGACACACTTGGCCAGGTAGCCAAGCGTCGCCCGTAAAACCTGGAGAAAGATTATACCCACTTTTCAACCACACTGCTTTAAAGAGACCATCCAAAAAACGATTCGCCGATGCCACCGATAAGGTTTCTTGGAGGAATCGAAGTGGCCCCAATGGATTTTTTAAGATTAAAGGCCCAGGGAAAAAACCATGAGCAGTAAACGCATTTATGCCTTGAGCATGTTGTTGTTGGCGTTGCTTCTTGCCTCTAATGCTTCCTTTATTTCTCACCAGTTCCCCGGTAGTTTCCAGGTTCCTTTTGCTAAAGGGTTGGTTGGTTTTTTCCCGTTATATAACAATTTGAGCGATTACAGCGAAAACGATCAACATCTGCTTTACTCGCACCGCCAAGACTATTTGGACCTGGGCCTGCAATTATCGGGAGATCCAAATAATTATCTGGAAATTTCCAACTGGAAAGAGGTTGCTAAAGGCAAAACGGAGCGGACCGTTGCTCTTTGGGTCAAGCCCCTCTACTTGGACCAAATGCGACCACTGGTCTGGGATGGTACCGAAACAAATCCCACCCATCCGACGTTGACGCTTTGGGTTAATTCAGCTGCTTCGCTGTTGCGTAGCGCCACCTTTAAAGGGCCTTATAAGGATACGGCTTTTCACTGGGGGCTCGAAAAACGGGTATTTGCTGCCTTAACCGTTTCCTACAAAAAGGGGATTGCTCGTGTTTATGTAAACGGGAATTTAGAAAAAGAAATTCCCTTTGACCCCCAAGATGTGGATTCCTCCAATCAGTTGTTTATTGGCCGGGGTTTTAATCCCGAAAGTCAGTTGGTGGGAATTGTGAGTTCATTGAGTATTTGGGATCGCCCATTAAGTGAATCGGAAATGGGGCTTTTGTATCTCCAGCAGAACGAGCAACTAGAAATAAAGCGCACCAGAGAGCGATTTATTTTGGGACTTACCTATTTTTGCGCTTTTTGCTTAGGTTACGCGGGGCTTTTTATACTTTTGGGGTTTAAACCCTGGAGCAAATTGTTCGAGGTTGATTAGACTAGAACCTAAACCTGGGCCCCAAAGCTGGGCGGTCCCTCAGGCTGTTAAACCCTATTGGCCTTTATAAATAGGCCCTATCTAGCCAATTTCTATGCCAAGACCCTTAACGTTGCTGCCCTTTAAGCAATTGCTTTGTGCGATTTTTGGCGTTTTTTTGTGGGTCGCCGGTGGGAGCCTAGCGAGTCTCTGGTCGAATCCAGGGGGATGGTTCAGCTCCACTCACCTAAAAGCCTATTTCCCCTTCACGGAAACTGCGACTAACTCCAACCACTCAGACCAGGAAAATCCCAACGTTTTTGAAGCGGTAGCGCTTTCGTCGGGTTCAACCGTGGGGACCAGCTTTTGTCTAAAATTCGCTAATTTACCTTTAGAGCTTGGGCCCGAAGGGATAGCCAATCTGGTCCAACTGTTCGAACTTCGCGACCCTCAAGGCGAGATCCTCTATCAGGTGTGGGCCGACCCTGTAGAGGGAAGATTAATGATTTGGGGGGCAAACCAGCTTTTTATTGGAATTCCCCTTCCGCGATCCAAATGGATAAATGTTAGTTTGACTCAAGAGCCTGGAGCCGGGATCCTATCGACGGTGGCCGAGGGCACTCCTTACCTCACCGCCGATTTAGGTTTGGAAGGCTCCGAGGTGCCTGCTAGCTTGCACATCTACCGCCAAGGAAAAATGGCGTTTTCCGAGGTGTCCATCTGGGACGTCAATCAGGCCGCGACCCAGCAAAAGCAACCGGGTGAGCTTCGGGTTCGTATTCTGTTATTTTTTCGATTAGTTAGCTTTTTATTGATCACCTTTGGGGCCATTCCGGTTATTCAGCTCGGCTATCGGTTAGGAAAAAAAACCTTGCTCCACCAGCGAGCGCGCCTGCAACGGGCAAGGTTGGCATTGGTTTTAAGTTTGGGGAGCTTGTTTTTTTTTCTAATGATCCTTTTCCCCAAACCACTGCTTGCACTTTTTGGGCAGTACCCGATGGGTATTTTGGAATATCCCGAACTATTATGGCCGTTCCAGCAATTTTTCGCTCTGTTAGGCTTGGTGAGCCTCTTGTTTTTAACCCGCGTTTTTGCCTCGCCAATGGCCCTAGGTAGGGCCTTAGAGAGCGGTTTTCAACGGTACCGTTATCCCTTGTTTGCCCTGGTTTTAGGGGGGATTTTTTGCCTAGCTTGGAGCCAACCGGCGGCTCCAATGTACAATGTTTTTATGCCAAACGATCCGCTTTATCCAACCTCGGCTCTAGCCAACATGGCTCAGATTCATTGGTACTACATTAAACCAATCTATTTTTTAAGTATGTTGGGCAATGGCCTTATCACGGCTTTTACCGGGCTGATTTTGTTGCCTCGCCTCTTCGATCGAGCCCATTGGTCGATTCCGCTAAAGTTGATGGCTGGCTTCGCCATTGGGTATATCGCTGTGGTGGCAATTACTCGGCTTTGGGCGTTGGTTTTTTCTGGAATGGGGCTTTATGTCCTGGTTCTGGCCAGTTTGGGGACCCTTGCCTATTTCCGCCGTAACGAGCTTAAACGGGTGTTGATCCATTCGGCCCCGACCAATTTACGAGAGCAGGCCTTTAGCTTGGTCTTTGTGGCAGGGGCGCTTTCGTTGCAGCTTTTCCAAGGCGATTTTTTTTACGCCGGCCATGGTAACCAATACTCCAATTTTGTGGATCAGTACGCCGACAGTGCCTTACCTATATTTGGCCAACATTATGACCACATCTTGTACAACAGTTTTGCGACTAAACCGTTTACGGGCGAATATACCGCGCTAGTTTCCCATTGGTTTACGTTGGGCTTAATGAAGCTTTCGGTTTTTTGGTTGTTTCTGGTGTTGTTTGAGCATCTAAAGGTGCCAACCAGACTAGCTTGGGTAGGGACCTTTTTTCTTTTTTTTGGAACTTCCGCTTTGTATCCGGCCAACTATTATTTGCAGTACGACTCCTCTAATCCACTGTTTTACATAGCCTATTCTGGTAGGGCACAAGGGGTGGTGCTGGCTGCCGTCTTGATCACGTTGAAGATTGCCAAGCTCAAGGTCAACCCCTACGCCTGGGGCCTTTTGTTGTTGGGTGCTGCGGCCTTGTCGATTTCGGTGGGACTTTGGCTGGTAGTGCTGATGGTGCCGCTGATCCTGCCGATGCCCAAAGATCGGCTGTGGTTAGGGATTTTGGGAGCGATGATCCTCCTTTCCTTCGGCTTGCCTTGGACTAAAGCCTATATAATTGGACGAGCGGCTATGGTTTTGTTGGTTTTATTGGGTCTATTGCGGGGCTTTGGTGTGAGCCGGATATACGTGCGACAGGGGCCCAATTTTTTTATTGGATCGGCAGTGCTGCTTTTTGGGCTAGTAACGCTGGGCAATTTACCATCCGTCTTTTTTTTGGATTCTCTAAACCGGGTTATCGCTGGCCCAAATTCGCCCGAAGCCGCATACCAACCCATCACGTTTAACCCTGTTTTTACGGGAGCCTTTGCCGAAAACGGGGGAAAGCGGCAGAAGATCATTTGGGATGTCCGAGATCGAGGAGGTTGGACCGTTTATCACGAAAGTTTGCCTGTTTACCTGGGCACCTCCGGCGCACTGCTGGTTTTTGTAGTGCTTTTTTTATTTTTTCGCAGCCGCCGAGATACGGTGGCGCGGTATTATTTTTTGCTTTGCTTGGCTTCGTTGCCCCTGCTGTATTTCTTTTCGAACAACGTGATTTTTGGCAACTCCTCTTGGCCAAAAACCAGGTTGCTGGAGGTCCCGATCTATATGATTATATTCCTTGGGATTTACACCCTGCGCCAATGTCCCCGATGGATTAAACGCTTTTTTTTAGTGTATATGCTGGTGTTTTCGATCTTGCCCTTTTTGGCCAATGAACGGATTGGGCAGATGTACACTAACCTGAAATATATTAAGTATAACTATGACACTTATCGCTAGGTAGTGGGTTCCCCGATCGTTGGCGTCAAATCATAAAGCCGGAAAATTGATTGTTCGCCGCCCAAAAACCGGAATCGGAAGTAACCAAAGGATGGGTGGCTATTCACCAAGAACTGACGGGTCTCGTTGGGTTTAAAGGCTTCGGTTTTCCAACTTTGTAGCTGGGTCCAGTTAGTCCCGTCTGGCGAACCTAGGAGTTCGAATTGGGTGGGCATTCGGCTCGCTTCCTCGCCAGCGCTTAAGGTAAAACTGGCCAATCGTTGGGGTGCTTCAAACTTAATGCTCGCTTCCTGGGGATAGTTGGCCGCCTCCCAGAAGCTGTTGTTGGCCGTTGAATGATCGAAGCCCCGTTCGATACCGTAGGGTCCGGTCACCTGAGGACGGATCAGGCTAAACGCCTTTGGGTCTGCTTTTACCGAGTAAAGCGCGAACTCGCCATTGGTAGCCGTCAAGGGCAAATCCAGGTACCAACCGGTCCAGATATAAACCATAGAAAACCCTTCCTCTTGGCCCATCGCAAGCCATTGGTCCCTAGACCGGGCCTCCCATACTGGTCGGAATACGTCCTGAGGTATCCCACCTTGACGAGGTCCTTGGTATTTCGCCATATCAATCCCATAGGCGACCTTGAGCCGATGATCAATGCTGCCCATGGTGGCCGGAATATAGATACCTTGATTAATACCGTTGGGCAGCCAAACCGGTTTTCCAGTATTGAGCTGTATGCCTCGCACCCCTCCAGCCAATAAAACACCTTCTTCTTGGTGAATGGCCCTAAAAAACTCGTTATTTTGGTAGTTTGGATAAAAATGTTCCGTCCAGCAGTCAGGGCTTTGATTGGGTCCAGCGCAAGCTATTTCCCAATTTTCTTTGATTCCAGCGGCATAAAGGAAAAGGATCCCAATCAATAAAAAAACCAAAATTCCTTGGGGAGAGGAAACCCTAGTCGATAGGTCTTGACGCTTGGTAAAGCGGCGTAGCCCCGGTAGCAGGTGTAACAAGGAGAGAAACAACAGGGCGTAGATAGTGGCCTGGAACCGAAAACTTTCTAACGCGATTTTCCCTGTCAACTGCGCGCCCAGCCAACCTAACATACCCCCTTGCACCAACAGCACGCTGGCCCAACCGAAGCGGCCCAACAAAGGTGCGGCGGACATCACCACCAGGGGTACGGCTAAATAACAGAGATTAAGTAACCGCGGAGGAATCAATTGCCAAAACGCCAAGGGCATCTTGTTTACGGGCAAGTGGGAGCCCAGCACAAAGAGGAAGCCAAAGAGCAAAAGACTGGCAAAGAGGTAGTCAAACGGGGAAGGCCAGGGTTGGTATCGGCGGGTAAAAAAACGAGCCCCTAGCACCGCGAACAGCGCCACCAGGGGCAGCAGATTATCTTGGCTAAAAACAAACTGCACATGGTGGGAAGAAAGTTTTTCCAAAAAAGCGCGTACCAAGGTTATATCTTCTGCACTGGTGGGGGCATATTGGCTGAAAAAATAGGCCGTAAAACTGCCCCAGATGGTCAAAAAAACCGCAAACCCCCCGACCACCCAAAAGCGGACTGCCCATATCCCCTGTAATGGCTCTGGTAGGGGCTGGTGTTTTAATTTGCTCCAGGTTGCAGCCAAGACAACAGGGCCAGCAATTGCGCCGATTAAAAATAACCCCAAACTGAGGTGCATCGCTGGCGCCAATCCCAATAAAAAGCCGCCGAGCCGATTTTTTTTTAGCAGCAAACAAGCCACTACTAGCAAAGCAAACAACAAGCCCGTTCGACCATGGCAGTCCATACTTCCCATTAGGGTAATATGGTAGGGTACTCGCGCTTCAAAAGCGCCGAACAAATGGACGCTGCCCGTTACAATCCACGCAAAAAAAGCGTTTTTATGGAAGGAATACGAAAACAAGCTAAGCGCTAAAAAAGCCAAAATGCCCCCAAAGGCGCTCATTACCAAGCCCGCCGTTACTTCCTCCAAGGAACCCACCAAAAAATCGGCCAATAGGATGGGCAGACTGAACACACGGATATGATACTGGTAAAATGGGTTGTCTATGGGATACGGAACCAAACCGGTTTGCGCTTGAGCCGTCTCAATGGTTTGCTCCCATCCTGGATATCCAAACAAACCAATCAGCGCGCCCAGAGATATGCTCACCAGGACAAAAAGTTTGGTGTTGGGATGGGACATCGAAATTTTTTGGTTAGTTATCAAGCGGGCTCAAGGGGCAATTTTTCCGGGCGCCAGGAGGCCAGCAAAGCGCAAGGTAACCGCGACACGCCTAGTATTGGTTATCCCCGATTCTACGCAGCGTAGGCGGGATTGACAAGGTAAACCTACCGGTTGGCGAGTCAGGTTATCCTTAAACGGTAGGCGCAGGTTGTTGGCTTCGGTATAAAAGGTACGGGATGCCGCCTAAAATGCCCACGGTCAAGCGCACAACCGTTATCGCCGTGAAAACGTTGGCGCCGCTCGAAAGGCCGCTGATGGAAAACAAAAACTCGTATGCCGCATGCCCGACCCCGATTCCGGCTGGGGCAAAGGGGATTACGGTCGAAATCTCTCCTAAAGGTACGGCAAACAAAAAATGGCTCCAAGCGCCACTTTCGCCGGTTAAATAAAAGGAAAACATTATAATCAGGGCAATAAAGATCAACTGATTAAATAATGAAATACCTACCGCCAGCGCAAGTCTGCCGGGCCTTTTTTTATAGGTCGAAAGAGCATCAAAGACGCGCCAAGCTAACACAAAAAGCTTTAGCGGTTCCGTTTTGTCGCGCAACGTTTGTTTAGTCGAAGAAAGGGGCAAGGCCCAAGCCAAGGCACCCAGGATCATAAAAATCACGGTGCCTATGACCACGATGCTTACATACCGGAGGCTCGCAGACTGCCCCACCTGGTCCCATTTGGTCAGAATACCCGCGAAGGCGAGCAGCACCAATGCCACCAAAGCCATTATTTTATCAACCATGATGACCGTTAAAATGGTGGCTTTGGAGTAGGTTTTGTCGGAACGGATCAAATAAATCGCTTTTACACTTTCGCCCGTAACCGAGCCGGGCAAGACGGTAGAAAAAAATAGGCCGATCCAATGAATGTTGGTCAGTTTTAATAAGGGAATACCTATTTGGTGCGCGACCAATAAGATCTTTAAGCGCAGCGCCATCATGCTGTTGCTGATCACGATCACCAATAACACGGCGGCGATTCCAACGACCGGATGTTCGACAAAGACCGAAAGTGAAGAAAGGTTAAGAACATCTTTTTGGTATAAAAAATACAAAATGGTGCCAATGATTATCAGCTTCAACCCATAAGGAGTGGCCTTTCGTAAACGTAGCAGCATCAATGCACCGTTGGTTGAATAAACAATACACCAAGTAGAGCCGTAACCCGCTGACTCCGTCAACCGACATAGGCCATTCTCTAGTTGGTGGAAAACCCCAAGTGGTCGCCAAGGGTTCTTCGGAGTTCTGAAAAATCAGGGTTTAATTTTCTGGTTCTAAGGCTAAGGGTGGTCATTTCCCTTTACGCAACCGGTAGAAAAGTCTATTCTCCTATACGATTTGCGGGCTTTGGCGCGTTTTCTGGCAGCATCTTAGCACCCCTACCCTTAAGATTAAGCATGACCGAAAGCCTCTCCCTAACGTAGCGGTCTTTTGTCCTGCCGATTGGAACACCGCAGGCGCCCTGTTAGACCACGCGCGGACCGTTAAAAAAAATTTCCGCTTCGATTCCAAGCCTCAACCGGGGCTTTATGAGGATCAGGTGCCTTTAAATCAAGGTTTTGCGGAACTAAAAAATGGGTTCGGCCTGCTGTTTGATTGGAATCGAGTACCCCGTGCAGGTGGCGTTGCGAGCGGCTGAACAACTCGCGAGCGAAGGACAATCGGTGGGTGTGGTGGACTTTTTTGGACTGAAAACCTTTGCCCCCGAAGCGTTGGTCGAACTGTTGACCCAGTACCATCGGGTAGTGTCCATTGAAGAGGCCTTTGTTGGCAAGGGTGGGCTCGATTGGTTGCTTTTGTACTTTGCCAACCAACGGGGGCTTTCGGTGCGGATCAAACCCTTGGGATTGGCGGAGAACTATAAATTTGAAATCGCTCGAAGAGATGAACTCCACGAACAACGCGGCTTGGGGGCTTTCCCAAATCTTAGCAGCCGCCAGAGGATAGTAATGCAATCTAGGGACGGTGGTTTTTTATATGACCAAAAAGAAGCGGTATTTTCAACTCCACGGTTTTCTTTAAAGAAAATCCCCTATAAAGATGGTCGGGATTTTTACGCCATAGACGGTGAAGACACTGTTGCCGCCTTGACTCGCGACCGGGAGGGACGCTTTTTATTGGTTCGACAGTTTCGCCCCGCCATGGGCAGTTACACCCTGGAAATGCCAGCCGGAGGGGTGGACCCAGGGGAGATCCCTGAAGTTGCGGTACTCCGTGAATTAGAAGAAGAAACCGGCTACCGCGCCAACGAAGCGGTTTTTTTGGGTCGGCTTTTTTTATTCTAGTCAGCTCTCTAAAAAGGTGACCCTTTTTTTTTGCGACCAAGCGGTACCCGTGGCGGAACCCGAATCGGGCATCGAACTGGAGGTATGGAGCGCCGAGGAGTTCGAAGCGCAGATAATCGATAATCGGTTCGACGAAGCGGTAGGCATTGCGGCCTATTTCCAAGCAAAATCAAAAGGGTTATGCTAAGCCGTTGGCCCGTCACCTGGATTTCATGGTCCCCTATGGGGGGCCCTAAACGCGAAATTATGCGGCGAATCTGCTGCGAATTTGTTCCTTCGGGGTTGTTGCCTTGAGTAACCTTTATCCTATTTAAAAAACATGAGTCTTACCAAGTCCAGGCGCTCCAGACTATGGGCCCTATTGGTTTTCCTTGCCGCCGGATTGCTCTGGTTTACAGCTAAACAGGTGGTGCCTAGATTGCTTGCCCCTGGTTTGCTTTCCGTCACGCAGGATTTGGTGGCCTATTATCCCCTGTTAAATCAGGTTAAGGCCACCCAGGGCTCGGCACCTTTAGGGTTGATCTATCATCAAAAACAAAATTACGAGTCCCTGGGTTTACGTTTAAATGGGAGTCGTAAAAACTATTTGGAGGTCCCCAATTGGTTTGCGCAAGCGTACCACAAAAACCAGCAAACCTTGATTTTTTCGGCGAATCCCGATGCAAGTTCGCTGCTATTGCCCTTGGCTTGGGACGGGAATATCGAATTCGAAGGGGACCCTCGCCAGGCGGTATGGTTGATCCCAGCCACCCAAGAGATTGTGCATCTGACCAGCCACCGCGTGCAATACAGGGCCGATGTCCAGCCGCTGGGGGGCCGGTATTATGTGGCGGCCACAGTAAACTATGATACCGGTGTCAGTGAAATTTACGTTAACGGGAAACGAGCCTATCAACGCAGTTTTGCGCCGGGGCCGGGGACCAATTCGAATCATTTTTACCTTGGGCAAAGCCCGGAACCTTATAACAAATTCGAAGGTATTATCAGTAACGTAGCAATCTACGAACGGGTCTTGACCCAAGCGGAAATGGAGCAAACCTTTCAAGAAATCTTGACCGATCAAGTCCACCAAGAAGGTTTGGGTCTGTTTTATCTCTGGTTGATTCGATTAGGGGCGCTAGGTCTTTTCGTTCGAGGGGCGCTCTATTTAATCAATAATGGTGATGCTGGAAGGTTATTGGTTTGGACGGCGGCCAAGATTTTTCCTGATGTAGCAATGGGTCCCGTAAGCCCAACCGGCCTACCCGAACAAGATGAGACCTGGGCCGCGCCACCTAGCCTTTCGGTAGTCGTTTCTTTGCGAAACCGGGAAAAAAGGTTGGGATCCCTGATTGATTCCCTCCGTGCGGTGCTGCAACGGGAAATCGCAGCCCAGCACTTGGTTAGTTACGAACTGGTTTTTGTAAACGATCACTCTTCAGATCAAAGTGCTTTAGCCCTGCGCCGTCAGGCACAAGCTAATCAGGACATGGTGCTGATTGATATGGGCTATTTTGTTGGGGTAACTGAAAGTTTGCTTGCCGGGTTTTCCCAAGCTAAAGGTGATTTGGTGGTTTATACCGATGCCGATCTGGAACCCTCGCCCGAAGTCATTGCCCACCTCTTGGCCAAATGGCGTAGCCAGCCCGAACTAGAAGTGCTTAGCGCCTATTGTCTCTACCCGGAACAAGGGAATCAATTAAGGCAGACTGCTGGCCGATTAGGGGGCGAACTGCTCGGTAAACTCTCTGGAGTCGAGATGCTGCTTGATCGGGGTGATTTCAAGCTTCTGACCCGGTCCGCCGTACAAGAAATCCTAAACCAAAATGAACAATTGCCCCAATTGCGCCCCTTGGTTCGCTGGGGGGGATTGGTACAGGGATCGTTTTTTTACGATCCCGCTACGTTGTATGGAGCAAAAGATACGGCCTTTTCTATGTTTAGTGGTCGGTTATTGAGGGAACAGGTGGGCTTGGCGTTAAAAAGCTTTGCTGCGCTCCCATTAACGGCCAGTCTCCTTTTAGGGCGTTTGGTCGCGATGGGCTCGGTGGTATTGGGCGGGGGAGTCTTTTTTTTAAGCGCTCAGGGTTGGTATGAACCAGATTGGTCCCTATTGGTGAATGCCCTTGTATTAATTGGCGCAATCAACCTTGCGGTCCTTGGAATTCTGGGTTTTTACCGAGACCGCTTGGTTTTACCGCGCAACACCCAGCCTCCCTTTAGAGTCCAAGAACCCCTTCGCTAGGATCTTCCCAAGTCCACGACTCGCTCCAAGTTGCCGTTAGCCTAGAAGGAGAAGGGTTTATAGTCGTGGATGGTGCCCAAAATAACTTTCCCATCGGTGGGCACCGGTTCTAGGAATGTGGCGAAAAACCGGTAATGGGGGTAGTCGCCAGGGGGCCAAAAAGGGATGTTCGTTGGTTGGTCCCGCTTGAGTGGTAGCAACGCTCCTGATCCAAGTTCGGTCCAAGAAACCTGATCATAACTACCAACTAATCGCCATTTTATCGTTGCTACCTCATTGTTTTGAGAGCGAAATATCACCGAAAAGGGTTTTATTTGGTAAGGGGCAGAATGGGAATCGAAGGCGATTACCGAGCGTTTTTCGGTGTCCACCATCCAACGAACTCCAATGATGTCCGCCGCTTTAGCCTCTCTGGCTACCTGCCAAGAAACCGGGTCCTCCGGCTCATTATAGCCCCAGACCTTATACCATTCGCGCAAGTAAGCTTGTGTCTGGATTTCCTTTAGGGTAACCCCATAATCATATTCCTTGTCGATCCGGTAGTGATTGGCATCATAAAAATGATCTGCCCCAAGCTCGTTAATATAATGAGGCTGGTGCTTAATATAATGATCTGGCGTGGGAGAAATAACGTGATAAACAATGTTTTTCCAACCCCCAGCTTCCTGGTAAACGCGTTTGAGCAACTCAAGGCAGCTAATGTTGTGCGTTTGAAAACAGCCTAACGCAAAATCCCGCGACATTTTTCCCGTAAAGCCAGACCAGTTGGGCGCAAGGATCGCATGAACTAGTTGAATTTGGTTAATATTTGCTTCACCCATACTGGCTTTGAGGCTTCCATATTCAAAATGTTTTTCTACGCTGACCCTGGTGATGTTGATTCCCGCAATAACAAATACGGAGAGCATAAAGGCGGTGATTCCGAATCGGGCGGCGTACTTGGCCGGTTGACGGACCAAAATTTTTTCCAACGAAAAAAAGCCCCAAAGCAGTACCAAAACGAGGATCGCCGTATAGGGCAATGAAATTCGGTAGCTTAAGGGGGCCTCTTCTCTCATAATATAAGGGGCGTTGACCAGCAGTATTGTTCCAACTACGCCCACTAGGCTCAGTAAAAAAGCGGGTAATTTTTTGGCTAGGTCTTGGCGGCCAAAGTTTATGATCGCTAAGAGGCCAAACAGGCCCAGGAAAATCAAAAGAGTTAGATGTACAGACCAATCATTCTCGGTTGGCAATACCGCCCAATGTAGGCCCCAAGCGACTTCGCTGACCTGTTGGATGATGTTGAGTTTGGCCCCCAAAGAAAATTGGGGATCAAAAGCATACATCACCGCACCGGTCTTCCCAAATACATCTTCTCCGGCCCAAGACAGGGCAACCAAAATAGGGGGGATTATGAACTTTTGGAGCAAATAGTAGCTACCTATGCCAGCCACCTGAAAAATAACATCGAGCGTTAGCCGCACCACCTTGGTTTTCCTCAGCGCCGCCTGTTCGAAAAGGAATTTAGCGATAGCTAGCACCAGGAAAAAAAAACTATTAGGCGGGTAGGTAAAAAAACTAACAAGCAGGAAAAAAAAGCCCAAACCATATTTTGGCCAGCGCCCTTTTTTTTGGCCAACGCCGCTATCCCATAGCAAATAGGCAAGGATACTAAACAACAAACTGACGAGGTTCGCGTAGTTGGTTACCCATAAAACGTATAGTTGTACACTTGGCAATAAAATGATCAAAAACCCCATTGCCGCCGAGACCGGAGCCGAAAGCTTGACCTTGCGAAAAAGAAACCAACTGATCAACCAAGCAACTAACAATGAGGTCGCTACGGCGATAGCGCGAGCGATGGCTAAGTCGGAAACTTTGGTGACAAATGAAAATTGGGTACTTAACAAGATGGCGTTTAATATTCGCCCCCGTTTAGCGAGAAAGGTTGCTTCGGGATAACCCATCAAGAGATCATCTTTACCTTGCTCGAACAAATAATCATTATGTATCCCAAAATCCAAAAGTAGGGCAGGAAGATATAAGGCGACCGAAAGCAACGAAAGTGGAAGGGTCCAGCGAGATAAAATAAAGAGTTGAGAAGTAAAAAATGCTTTTTTTGCTAAACTCCAAGGCCCTTTTTTGAAATGTGCCCACGATAATCCCCAGGGACCCTGGTCTGAGCTTAAATCGCCCTTACCTGGATAAAACCGGACCAGTACAAAAATTAAACCCAGGCCCAGGGCAACCCAAAAGTAGGTTCGAAAAAGTGCTTCATCATAACGCGCTTTGGTATAAAAATAACGCAGCCGACCTAGCTCGTCGGGGTTTAATTTTCGATTCCAAACGCCGATTTCTTTTACCTGCACCCCACCTTTAGGCCCGTGGGTAGACAATCGGAGGTGGGCGGGCGCGGGCCAAGTTACCGGAGCGCTCCCCAGGTTCGCCTGGTAACGTTCTTTGCCGTTTAGGTAAATTGCGTAACGGTTGTGGTGGGCATCAATCCAATAGCTGACCAATTGACCGTCGGTTTCTAAAAGGGGGAAGTCCAGGGTAATGGGAGCCTGTCCAGGGAGGTTGATCTCCGAGACCAAATGATTTCCGTTTTTGACCCAAACCAATAGGCGAGGAGAAAGCCGCTGATCCGAAGGTATGGGTTCGTCGCGAAGGATTTCCTGGCGAGGTGGGGTTTTCCTAGCAGGGTCTAGATCAAAAATAAAGGCGTAGGTAACCTCGCCAGCTGGGGATTGTTTGGGCCACCCCAGCCATTCCCACTCATTTTGGGTGACCAGAGGCCAGGTAACCTGTTTTTTAGCGCCCCGGCGGGCAAAGAGTTTGGAGCGGATTTTTTGGAGTAGTTTGGCTTCCAGGTTCGAGTTGATCTTTTGCAAATAATGGTAGCCAACTAGGCCCGATGAAGGAATTTGACCCGCCGTGCGAATCCAGGTTCCGTTGAAGTACTTTGGCAACATCCAGCCAGCGAGAAAAATTCCCAGCAGCAATAGGGGCGCAAAAAAGAAACGGGCCCGCCCAAAACGTTTTGAAATTAGTTGAAACATTTATGCGCTAAGAAAGTTGGGATTACTAAAGGCTGAATGAAGCCGGAACTGGAGTACAAAAAAAATAAAGCTTCCAGCCTTGTATGTCAACCTAGCCTAGAACCTTGCGCAGGGCTTTGGTTTAGGGCGGAACCTTTTGTAAGGACGGTCCTGTGTCCAGGTCCGACCTGCCCAGGAACCGGTGAAGTTATTTATTACCAGAGTCGTTTAGGGACCCCCTTTTTTTTTGACTAACGGCGTGATTTCATAAATACGCAAAATCGGCTCTTTGCCGCCTAGGAATTTAATTTTATAGTATAAATAGGGCACTTCAGGGGTTGGGAACAAGCGTATTTGGTTCGGCTTAAAAGCAGTCACGCTCCAAGATTTGAGGAGTTTATAGTTTTTACCGTCCTGCGAACCAAGGAGCTGATACTCGGTCGGCGTGCGGTTTGCAAATTCCCCGATATCTAACTTGATCGCTTCTAAGGCGAGCGGATGGGCGTATTTGAAGATGACTTCTTGGGGATAGGGAGAGGCTTCCCAAAAACTATCTGGTTCCGCAGAAGCGTCAAAGGCAAAACTTTTATCATATTTGCCAGGATTATCGTTGCCCAGGATAACGGGAACTTCAGGGTCGTATTCGAGTTTATAAAAATATAAGTCTCCTTTTTGGGCGGTCAAGGACATAGGCCGCAGCGGGAAACTGGAGATAAGGGCATCAAATCCTTGTTCAACGCCTAACCGTTGCCACTCAAAGGGTCTTCTATACTCCATCAATTCGTGGTTTGCTTCATGGGGAATGCCGCCGGAAGGTTTCCCGTGGTAGTTTCGGATGTCCAAGTTATACACCGGCTTCAACCTTTCGTTGATCGTTGACATGGTCGCGGGAACATATTGCCCTTGATTGATAGCGTGAGGCAGATACAAGGGCACCCCCCCCCTAAGCTGCATTAGACCCATGCCTGAACCGATGACAACCAGTTTCGTGGTATCTTGGTGGACCTTTTTAAAAAACGGGTCATCTTGATAGTTGGAATAATAGGTTCTATTCCAACAAGACCAATTAAAACTGTCAGGGCAGGAATTTTCGATTCGCTGCTGAATTTGGGCTGCATAAAGGCTAATAGTGGCTAAAAATGCTACAGCCAACCCAAAATTGACCCATCGGGGCGGGGCAGTGTTTAAATTCGCGCCACCGGCGGGGCTGTATCTCGCTAAGGCCAACAAGGTTACTAGGCCAAACGGATAGATTTGGTAAAAAATACCAATCTGTTTGACCGTGGTTAGTAACAAAAGGCCCAAGCAGGAGCCTATGGCAATTGGCCAACCTTCCTTGCTGCGGGCCGGTCTAGCTAATAAGATAATGGGAGTGATCAAAAAAATACTGTTCATCATTCGGGGGGGAACCATTTGCCAAAAAGCCAAAGGCATAACACTCCAGGGCAAATAAGACCCGATCAAAAATACCATCCCCCCCAAAAAAAGTGTCGCCGTAAAGATTTCGAAGCGGTCGAGCCCCTTTTGTGCGGTGGCAAACCAGAACAGGATGAAACAAAAAAGTACCAATAAATTTTCTAAGTTGAACGGAAAGTCGATATGATGATTGGCCATGGTATTGTAAAATTGCGCCAACAACAGGTAATCTTCCTCGGTGGGGACCTCTTGCAAGGGTCCAAACTCGAAAAGATGATTTCCTACCATCACCGCATCAATAGCTAATCCCAAAAGAGCCCACCGGTAGGCCTTCCAAATTCCTTCAAAAGGTGGGAAGTGAGCAATTTTTTTCCTTTTTCCGTAGGTCAACGCTACCAGGACACAACCCCAAACTAGTCCAAAAAAGTAGAGCCCTAGCGTAGCATGAAAAAGCGGCGAGAGCGACAGCAGCAAGACTCCACAACGGTCAAACCGCAAGATGAGCAGGGCCAAGGTTAATACAAGGATAAGTAAACCCGTGCGGCCATGACTGTCACCGGTACCGAACAAAGTAAGGTGATAGGGCACCTTGGCATCGTATAACGTGCTTAAATTTAGGGTAAAGGCGACTAGTAGTGCATACCCTTTATGTTTGGAAAAGGCGTAAGCTAAAAAGGTTACGGCAACCATCGAAAGGATGCCGCCTAAGGCGTTTAGTACCATAGTGACCGCGCTTTCACCCAGGGCGGGCAAAAGCATTTTAGCGATGAAAATTGGTAAACTAAAAACCTTGATATGGTATTGGTAAAAGGGATTTTCTGGCTCGTAGTTGATTAAACCCGCTTGCACTTGAGCGGTCTCTACGGCTTGGTCCAGGCTTGGATAGGCGAGAAGCGCGAGGATTGCCCCCGCCAGCCCCGCAAGGAGGCCAAGCAGGATCAGATCGTTAGATTTTGGAATAAAAGAGAGATCCGACTTCTCAAGGGAAAAGTAGGCTTTAATTGGAGCAAACAAACTCATTAAATTTAACCTGGTCAACGGAGTGAGCCTTTACGGTTGGATGCGAAGTTTGTTTTAAGCGAACAACTTCTGTTTGCGTTTGTTGCACAGTTTCAGGGAATTGATTGGGTGTTGTAAAGTTATTTGTGTACAACCTCTTACTAAGGATAGGTCAGAGCAACTGGGTTTTTTATCAAACGGGACCGCTGGCTGTTCGTTGCCAAAAGTCGCCAAATTTTCGGCCTTAGGGACCAGGTACAGGCCCGTTCGGTTTTGTAACACAAATTAATTAGCAGTTGATCGAGGGTTTAATAGCCCTTCTGGCTTATACTTGGACTCCCTTTGTTGGCGCATGTTAAAATCTGGTCGGAACGGGGGCCAACCTAAAGTAATGCTGTTTTTTTCGAACCAATGATTTTTCCGATTGTTGGGCCCCTTAGTTTTTACCGTCAGGGTCTTTTTCCATAGCGAGCAGGTTTGCCGCATTCCAATCGATTATCTTCCCTGCACTTCGACCTCACCTACCGCTTCGCGATAGATTTCATCTCTCATCGGGTAACCTTTCAATGCCCAGGGTGAAGAGGACCCCATCGTCAAGACATCCTTTCGGGCTTTTTAAGATAGCGCCAAGGGTTTAAACAGCCAAGCCCTGGATTGGGTGTTGGCCCAAGTGAACCACTGCGGGGGTTCTGCCGCTCAGCGACTGATGAGGCCGCTCGAAGTTGTAAAAATCAAAATATGCCCCCAAAGCCTTTCTCAGGTCTTCCGCCGTGGCATATTCCTTGAGGTATGAGATGGTCCGGTGTGTTTGGACAACTTAAGACTGGCTTTAAGCTCTGATCCAGTTTTTCAATTCGAGGTCTCAAGCAGCCTCGATGATTCTTGGAAGTTCCCCGTAAACCTGATTTGTACTGCTGTCGTTTGTTGCTCATCGTTTCTCCGCTGTGGATAACGATCAGAGCTTAACCAATTGTCCGAAAAAAGCCGACCACCTCAGTAAACCTCATCGTATTTCAGGCTTCTCCAGGGTCGTTCCACAAAGATGTTGTCCATCGCCCGTCCCTTGCTGTCCATGCTGATCTGCACCTTTTTCTCCTTCAAAAGCCCGGTGAAGGCCGCTCCGGTGAACTGAGCGCCTTGATCGGTGTTGAAGTTCTCCGGCTGGCCACCCCGCTCCAAGGCCGAGCAGCAGAAGCTTTCCTCCAGGCTGGAGCTGAGCTCCCAGCTCAAGACCTTGCGGCTGACCCAGTCCATCACTGCCACCAAATACACAACCCCCTTTGCAAGGCGGATGTACGTAATATCGGCGCACCACCGCCAGCTTGCGCAGCAGATAGGGGTAAATCCTGTGCCCCGGTGCCGCCTTGCTGGTCCCCGGCTTGGGAGACACCGAGACCAAGCCCATCTTGCGCATCAAGCGCTGGACCCGTTTGCGGTTGATCTGAAAACCCTTCAGGCGCAAACTGCCACGCATCTGTCGACTGCCAAAAAACGGGCGGGCCGTATAGAGCTCGTCGATCAAGCCCATCAAGACCTAGTTTGCCTCACGCTCCCCACAAGCAGGCCGCAAATACAAACTGGAGCGGCTCAGTCCCAGCAGCTCGCATTGCCGCTTCATGCTGATCTGGCCATGCGACCGCTCGATCAAGGCCCGCTTTTCCTTGACGCTCAATGCAAGTGACCGGTCTTTTTTTTTAGCCAGTCCACCTCGATCTGGAGCTGGCCAACCTTCTGGAAGTGCTGCTCCTTTTCTCGCTCATCAGCTGCCGCCTGCTTGGCATTAGTTTTCTCGAAGGCCACGCTCAGCCCTTCCAGGGCCTGCTTTTTCCACGCATTGACCTGCGAGGGGTGGACCTCAAATTCCGAGGCGATCTCGTTGACCGTCCGCTGCCCTTTAATCGCCTCCAAGGCCACCTTGGCTTTGAAGTCCTTGCTGAATTTCTGCCTTTTCATGAATCCCCTTCCTCTGGTTAGGCTCTATCTTAACCTGTTGTCCAGTTTTTGGGGTCCACTATATTGTGGCCCGCTTGACCTACCCTTGTCGAAGCTATAGGCTCTGAGGTGGTCGGCTTTTTTCGGACAATTGGTTAAGCTCTGATCGTCATCAACAGCGGAGAAACGATGAGCAACAAACGACAGCAGTACAAACCTGAGTTCAAAGCCAAAGTCGCCCTGGAGGCGATCAAAGGCGAAAAGACGATTTCCGAGCTTGCCGCCCAGTACCAGGTTCACCCGACCATGATCAACGCCTGGAAGAAAGCCCTTCTTCAGGGGGCTGCCGGGGTTTTTGAAAAGGGGAAGAAACAAGCGGTCAAGGGGGGTCCTAGCGAAGAGGAGCTTTTCCGCGAGATCGGCAAACTGAAGATGGAGCGGGATTTTTTAGCCAAAGGGCTCAATCGGTAGGGCTGGAAGACGTGCCAAGAAAATGATCCAGCAGGGTAAGAACACCCCAAGCCTGGCCCGGCAATGTGAACTGCTGGGCATCAGCCGCTCAACGCGTTATTACCAAGCCAAGCCCTCTCGGGCTTCGGTTCTGGAGTTGATGCGGCTGATCGACGAACAGTACCTGAAAACACCCTTTTACGGGAGCCGGAGTATGATGGATCATCTTCGCCGATTGGGCCATGACATTGGCCGAGACAAAGTTCGCAGCCTGATGCGGCGGATGGGCCTGGAGGCGGTTTATCCCCGCCCCAGGACAAGCAAGCCGCAGCCTGGGCACAAGATTTACCCCTATCTGCTGCGGGGCTTGAAAATCAACAGGCCGAATCAGGTCTGGGCCACTGACATCACCTACGTGCCCATGGCCCGTGGATTCATGTATCTGGTGACGATCATGGATTGGTATAGCCGCAAGGTCCTGGCTTGGCGGGTATCCAACAGCCTGGAGGCGGATTTTTGCTTAGAGGCATTGAAAGAAGCCCTGAATCGGCATGGAACCCCGGAGATCTTCAACACCGATCAGGGCTCTCAGTTTACCAGCCTTGAGTTCACCGGGGTGCTGAAGGATGCTGGTGTTTCAATCAGTATGGACGGTCGGGGCCGCTTCCAGGACAACATTCTGGTTGAACGGCAATGGTGGACTGTGAAATACCAGTACCTGTACCTGCACACCTTTGATGGCGGCGCAGACCTGAGGAAGGGCCTCAAAGCCTGGTTTGACTTCTACAACTCCGAACGGCCTCACCAGGCCCACGGAGGCAGAATGCCCGATCAGGTTTACGGGGAACTTCCAAGAATCATCGAGGCTGCTTGAGACCTCGAATTGAAAAACTGGATCAGAGCTTAAAGCCAGTCTCAAGTTGTCCTAACACACCGGACCATCTCATAGGACCAAAGCGTAGAGATTTTAAAACCGAGTATGGATTTATGGAAGGTACCCAAAGGAGGCGCTGGCGAATCGGGGGACTGATACTTTTAGCGGCAATCGCGCTGTCTTTTATGGCAAAGCCTTTGGCACTCTACTTCGCTCCTATGGGTATCCCTTCTGTTACCCAAGGATTGGCTTTGTTCTTTCCGCTCTACGGCAACCTCAAGGATTACAGCGAAAACAACGTTTCCTTAAGTTACCGCTGGGACCGGTCTTTTTACAACGGCGGAATTCGCCTAAGCGGCGAGAAGTTGGATTTCTTACAACTGGAAGCAAATTCGTTTAAAATCCCTCCAAACCAGGACCAGACGGTCTCTTTGTGGGTAAGAATGCCAAAGTTAGATCGGTATCAACCGGTTTTCTGGAGCGGCAATCGAGATAATCCGCAACAACCCATCCAAGCGCTTGAGATCAACAGCATGAATCAGCGAATCCGCTATACTGTTGGAGGCGCGACCCGGGATTTTCCCTTTGAGACCAGCTTGCAACATTTTCCGGTGCACCTGGTGGCATCGGTATCTTTCAAAAATAACCGAAGCCGAGTTTATGTCTCCGGCAAATTACTTTTAGAGGCGCCCTTCAAGATGGAAAATCCCGGTGCGGTGAATCAGTTTTTACTAGGCCGGTGGGATTCCCTTGAACCCTCGTTTAAGGGTAATTTGGGGAATTTTTCTTTTTGGGATCGAGAACTGTCAATGGAGGAAGCGGCGCTTATATTTCTGGATCAGCAGAATTTTCAAGAACGGTGGAATCTGCGTTACCGGGTGATTTTGGGTACCCTTTATTTAATAGCGGTTATTTTATTTTACGGGGCCTTCAGGCTGTACCAAAACCAGGGTTTTTTTAACCGCTTTTTGAATTGAAATGAACCGGATTCGCAAGCTCTTCCATCGGCGTGCTTGGCTTTTTCCGCTATTGGCTTTAGTTGCAGGGTCGATTTTTTGGGGGTTAGCACCGACCATTTCCCATTGGTGGGTGAGCCCTGATTCTCCCGTGTACCGGGGTAAACTGTTGTCCTATTACCCCCAATCTTTTGCCGGTACCTCCAAAATAACGCTGAACCTTCCCAAGGAAGCGCCGGAATTTGGTGTCAGTTTTTATCTTTTGATCAAGCGCCCTGAACCAACCGAAGAGGGAGCATTGGCCCCGGCCCCAGAGCGCCCCCCTATAAAACTGGTGAGTTCACCAAACACGACCGCAGCTTTAGAGCTTTGGTACCAACCAGAGGCATCCCAGGTAGAAGGTAGGCTGAATCAGCGTAGCCTCGGCAAAATTGCGCTAGAACCCAATCAGTGGGCCTTGGTTGAGTTAATGCGCCAAAAAAACGGGGTTTGGCAGTGGTCCGTTCAAGGGAAACGGTTTGCGCGGATAAACGATCCATCCCTTAAGGTCGATTCCTTGCAACTTGCGCAGGCAGAGGCTCCCAGCTTGCGCGAAGTTGCGCTTTGGCGGGGACAAATACCGTTGGGTGTGCTTCTAGGTGAACGCCAGCAAAGGCTGCAAGTGTTTATGCGGTTACTCGGCTTAGGCTTTTTGGGAGTAGGTCTTTTGCCCTGGCTGGTCCGGCTTGATCGGTTGGCTTCCCAGCAGCGCATGAAACCCATACCTGGGTTTGACCGAATTAAAAAATACGGCTTGGCAACCTTGGGGTTAGGTGCTTTGGTTTATTTGGCCCGAAATCCCGAAAAACCGGTTCGGCTTTTTGGAGTACACCCGCTTGGGCAAACGATGTACCCCGAATTACAGGAGAGTTTTCAGGTTTTTTTTGGGGTCATGGTGCTGTTGTTTGCGGTGGGAGTTTTTATATATCCCTCTAACGCTGAGGGTCCAAGGGAACTTCGATTTGGACTTCGAGTGGGTGGGTTTTTGGGGGTATCGTTGGGTTTACTTTTCGTCGCTTGCCTTGTTTTGCCTCCGGCACTTTATAATATTTACCAGCTTAGCGATAACCAATATCCCATCAGTTTTCTTTCCGATTTAAGCCAAATCCATTGGTCTTCCATAAAACCCTGGTATTTTATTGGGCTGACCCTCAACTGGATGGTCGCTTGTTTGTTGGGATTGGTGCTGGCGCCAGCGTTATACGCAAAAATGGATCGTTCCATAGGGGTCAAAGTGATGGCTGCCTTTGTTTTGGGCTATCCGGCGGTGATCTTTTGGACGCGGCTCTGGAGCTTGGTTTTTGGGGGAAATATTCTGTATATTGTTGTTTTAAGCAGTATATTGGGTCTGATTTATTGGCGGCGCGGGACGGTGGTCCAGCTTGCCCGGCAGTCGCCCAGGGGCCACTCAGGAGAGTTAGTTTTTAGCCTGATCCTGTGGGCTAGTCTTTTGACGTTGCAGATCTCGCAAGGTGACTTTTATTATGCCGGGCATGGAGACCAATACTCCCGGCTGGTGGATCGGTTTGCCCAGGTGCGCTTGCCCATCTTCGGTCAACACTACGACCACATCCTCTATAATAGTTTCGCAACTAAACCCCTGACCGGTCATTATCCAGCGTTGTTGTCCCATTGGTACACGCTGTCGTTGGCCAAGGTGGCGGTTTTTTGGCAACTATTGTTGCTGTTCGAATGGCTTGGGCTGGAGCGACGTTTGGCTTGGGTGGGGACAATTTTTCTATTTTGGGGAACCTCCTCCTTGGTACCTTGGTCTTATTACCTCCAGTTTGATTCCGGCAATCCGTTATATTTTATAGCCTACTCTGGCCGCGTGGTAGGAATTGGGTTGGCTGCTACCTTGATCTGCCTGAAACTTAAAAACCTATCCCTCCATCCCGCATCTTGGGCATTGATTTTGGCTGGCTGCGCCGCGCTTTCCGTTTCCGTGGGGTTATGGTTGTTGGTATTGATGTTTCCGGTGGTGGTACTGATTAAAAGGGACCGAATGTGGATCGGTCTTATTATCCTAGCGACCCTCTTAAGTTTTGGCTTGGATTGGGAACAACTGGGTATTTTAATTCGATCGGCCATGGTTTTTTGCATCCTATTGGTATTGCTGCGCGGTGCTGCAGTAGGACGGTTTTACCTAAGGCAGCCGAGAGCTTTTTTGATTGGAGCTTTGGCGCTGATAACGGCTATGGCTACTCTAGGCAATATGCCGTCAAATTTTTTGCGACACCAAGTAAACCAGATTTTAGCCAATGATGGACTTGTCGAAGAACGGATATTCCCCCCGCTGGGTTATCATCCCCTGTTTTCTGAAGGTTTTGATCAAGGTGGCGTTTTTCGGGCCCAATCGATTTCGGATTTCCGCGCTCATGGCGGTTGGACTGTTTACCACGAGAGTTTACCCATTTATCTAAGCACCTCCGGGATGTTGTTACTGTTTATGGGGTTTTTCCTGTTCTTCCGGCGGCGGGCTGATTTGACCGCTCGTTATTATTTCGTGATGAGTGCGGTTTCTTTGCCTTTGCTCTATTTCTTCGCAAACAACTCCGTAATCGGAGTTTACGCTTGGCCAAAAACCCGGCTTTTTGAAGTCCCGTATTTTCTGGTCCTGTTTTTAGCGATCGTTCAGGTGGCCCGGTGTCGAAGGCGGATCAAACAAGCGATGGTAGTTTTTATGCTGCTTTACTCCTTTACCCCGTTTTTGGCGACCGAACGAATCGGCCAAATGGTCGAAAATCTTAAGTATGTAAGGTATAACTACCAGACTTATCGCTAATTCCGAACCACGGGTTCGATCGAATAAATCCGCATGATCGGTTCGGGTCCACCGAGAAACCTAAATTTGAAATAACGATATTCTACGTTGGGTGCTGGTAAGTAGCGCTTTTCATGCCCCTTAAACGGTTTTACCCGCCATTGGTGAATCAAGGTAAAGTTTTGGCCATCGGTAGAACCCAAAAGATCGATTTCCGTAGGGGTACGGTCTCCAACCGCACCGGTTTCCAGTTTCACGGATTCCAGTGATTGGGGTTCGTTAAATCGAATGGTGGCTTCTTGGGGGTAGCTTGGAGCTTCCCAGAAGTCGTCCGCATCCCCCCATGGGTTAAACCCTAAATGGATGCCGTATTTCTCGAACGGACGATCAATAATCAGTTTGTAATATTGGGGGTCGGAATTGTCGAAATAATATAGGGTATCGGTAGCGGATTTGGCTTTTATGGGCAGGTCCAACTTTTCAGAAGTCAGTAAACTATCGAACCCATAATCCTCAGCTAAGTTAGCCCACTCCCGTTGGCTTCGTCTCTTCCAGGTATAAAGGGTAGGCCCCATCGGGATTCCGCCATCCCTGGGACCCACAAAGGTCTTGAAGTCAACACCGTAAACCACTTTGAGCCGGTTCGCGATCTCGGTCATCGTTGAAGGGACATAAAGCCCCTGGTTAATCCCGTCAGGCAGCCAAACGGGCACCCCTGTTTTTAATTGCACCATTCCAGTTCCCGCGACTAGAATCAGTTTGGAATGGTCGTGTACCTCGCGCAAAAAGGCGTCGTTGTGATAGCTGGGGTAAACATGATGTACCCAACATTGCAACTTGAATCGATGGGTACAAGCGGTATTTATTTTATTAACCGTGAGGCTCCCGTACAAACCGGCAGCCAACAAAAGGCCCAGGGCCGAAACTAAGATCGCGCTTGGGTAAGGTTTTTTTCCAAGGTTCAAACGCCAGTCGGCAGGAACCGAAATCCCTGATAAAACAAAGAGTAATATCATCCCCAAATCATTGGGCCACGGTTGCTCGGCGAGCCATCCCAAGTGTTTGGACCAAGCGACAAATAATAAGGCAAAACAAGAAACCAAGCCAATCGTCCAACCGCGTGGCGAAATTGCCGGGAGCATGGCCAAAAGGAGAAACGGCGTAATTAAGTAAACCGGGTTCATCAAGCGCGGCGGAACCACCTGCCAAAAAGCCAGGGGCATCCATTCAACGGGGATATAAGAGCCAAAAAGAAAGATTAGCCCACTAAAAAAAAGAAGGCCTCCAAATAACTCTAACCGTCCGACTCCAACTTTCCAGAGTTTTGAAAAAAGAAAAAAGAAAAATGCCAAGGGCAGTAAGTTGCGCACCGCGAAGGGAAATTGTACATGGTGATTGGCTATGGTAACTAAAAACTGCTTTACGGCCAAAAGGTCTGACGCTGAAGTGGGCTGGTAAGCATCGGCGAACTGACTCCAGTGGTAGCCAAAAAATGCCAAAAATAAAAGAAATCCGGCCACAAGCCAAAACCGTGCCCGCCAAATACCCGCTAGTGGCGCTAGCAACGGTTGCCTGCTCAAGCGGGCGTAGAGCAAGGCCAACGTCAGGGATCCGCATACCAAGCCGATAAAATAAGCGCCCAAGGTAAGGTGCATGATCGGGGAAAAGCCTAAAAGGAAATTCCCGGTACGGTCATATTGAAGCAGCAAAAATGCCAGCACTAAGGTTAAGGTCAACAGACCGACCCGTCCGTGACTGTCGGCACTCCCAAACAGGGTTATGTGGTAAGGCAATTCGGTGGCGTAGATCCCGCTGAGGTGTACCGAGACAGCAACCAATAAGGCGTAGATTTGGTTGCGGCATATGGCGTAGGTGAAAAAACACATGGCGACCATGGCCAGGATTCCGTCAAGCCCGTTGAGGATCATCCCCACCTGGGTTTCCCCTAAAAATGGCAGTAGCTCCTTGGCAATAAAAATAGGAAGACTGAAAACTCGGATATGATACTGAAAGAAGGGGTTATTGGTGGCATAATTGACAAGCCCCGCTTGGGCTTGGGCCGTTTCGGTCGCTTGGTCCAATCCAGGATAGGTGACTAGGCCTAAAAATAGACCCAAAAGGCCAGCCCAAATACCTAGGCCCAACAATTGCCGGAAGGTGGGCGCAAATTCCGCAACAGGTTTGGATGCTAACCCTGGAGCTTTGGGTAAACGCGCCAAGGAAGGTACTGGGGACATAAAAGCAAAAAACTGGAAGTTAACAGGCAGGAACCAAGGTTTCAACGCTGCGGGGGAAAAATCTTAAGCCCCAACCAAAGATATCACCCTGTTTTCCAAAGTAAATTAATAAAATCTTTTTTCGGTCAAGAGGCTCATGCTTTCAAGAGAAGCATACGGTAGGGTAGTCGAAGGTTCATCGGTTTGTCATGAAGAAAATGGCAAGAACTTTGGCAGACAGTTGTTTCTTTAGCGTTCCTTGGGGGTCTTGAATTTTCTAGGAGGTTAGCGCATTCTAAGCGGGTCGGGTTTGATCAAATTCTCTACACCTCTTGTTTGATAAAAACAGCTTTATTGAAAGGGCAGAATTTGGTGGGGTTTAAAACCAACTGCCCCTCGGTTAACCGTAAGTGTTGCAAAAGGGTCTTTTTGGATGTCAAAAGGGAAAGGTTGAATCGGCGTACATGAAAAAATCCACAAAAAACAGCCTGTTACTCCTGGCGGTTTTTTCCCTTTTGATTCTTTTTGCCGGGAAAAAGCTTTTTTTCAAGATTGGCTTGGACCCCGTCGAATTAAACCAAACCGGCCTTTTGGTTCATTACCCGCTCTTGGGGAGCCTGAAAGATCAGGTAACGGGCCAAGAATTAGGGATTTCAAAATCGGCAAAAGACTTCACGGCTAATGGCCTTTTTTTTAATGAAGGGGTCGAGCATTTCGGCGAATTGCCTGGATGGGCAAAATCTGGCTCCCAGCAGGCACTGACCTATACCCTGTTATTGGATCTCGGCGCGGGTGGCAGGGAATCTGGGTTAGCAAATATTTTTTTTGACGGGGCCATATCCGCCCCTTACCCACGTGCCTCTCTTTGGGTTAAAGAGGACGGTGGCCTACATGTCTCCATTTTTACTATCGGAGGCCGTGCTAGTTTTAACTTGCCAAAACCCCCGGATTCGCCGGTACACGTTGCCCTGGTTACCGATGCCAGGAAGGAGATAGCGGCGGTCTATTTCAATGGAGCGGTCATCGAAAAGTCGGTTCTGCCCGGCGTTTTGCAACCAGCCCAACAGATCCTGCTAAGTAGAGGTAAAAGCCCCGCAACGGGTGCAGCCGTCCGAATCAGCGAATTGGCCGTTTGGTCGCGCTCCTTAGACGCCCAAGAGATCGCTGGAGTCGCTAAAAAAGCCCTAGAAAACAATAGTAATCTAAACCAGCGCTGGGTTTTTTATTGGGCCACCCTTGGGAGTCTTTGGGGGCTGGCTCTAGGGGTCGTGATTTTTTGGCGGTTAAAAAAACAATTTTTGTGGGTGATTACCAAAGTAGCCGATGGGGTGAACCGAGTTTGTTGGATAAGGCCGGAAAATCGGTTGTTCTATCTTTATAGCGCTCTATTCGCATTGGTGGCGTTGCTGGTTTATTTGCCCGCATTTTTATTAGATTTTGGCATTCACAACGACTACGAACCTACCAATGTGCTAGACCTGTGGATGGGGCACCCAGAGGCGCGGGACGTGGCCGGAATGGGTCGGTTACTTAACGGCTTGGTGCTAAGCCTTCAATTTTATTTTATCCAAGAGCTTTCGGATCTGGCGGTAGCGAGGTTTTATGCCGCGATGGTGACCATCTTTAACGTGCTGCTTTTGGCTAGTATTTTATGGCAACGGGTAAAGCTAGAAGCCAAACTTGCGGTGGCCATTGGAGCGACGCTGTTTTTTTTGCCAGGTTTTCAGCTCTATATCCTATGGGTGACCAACTTTCCCAATACCCTGTCGTTTACCTTGGGTCTCTTGGCCTATTGGGTTTGGGACCAGCACCGCGTCCGGGGTTGGAACCTTACGGGGAACCTAACGCTGGCGCTGGCAGGGCAAGGCCTCTTGCTTTGTAGCTTTATGACCTATCCGGCCAATACCTTTGCCTTTTTGTTGCCCGTTACTGCGCGCATCTTGTTTACGCCTTTAAATAACTGGCGGAAAAACCGAATTATTTTGGCCCAAGATATGGCCTTCATCGGTTTTTCGGCGCCCCTGTATTTTGTGGTTTATAAGTATCTAATCGGTCCTTTTTTAACCTGGGCGGGTCCGGTTTACTGGGGCGGGGCCTTTACCAAGCGGACCGGGCATTATTCGATGAACCTGCTGTTCAACTGGGAGGCTAAATGGCTTACCTTTGAACGGCTTTCGAAGTTGACCCTCGCCGGGCCCTTACACCTGATTGGGTGGGAAAAAACAGTCCACCTGTGGGTGTTGGGGGTCACTGGGTTATTGGCATTCGCATTGTTGCTGGTTTACTTGGTACAGGGACCAGCCAAGGAGTATTGGCGCGTTTGGACGCAGTTGGTGTTGGGCCTAGCGGGAATTGTCCTGTTGGTAAATGCGCCTTATCTATTAGTAGAAGACGTACCCACGGCCTACCGTATTACACTGATCTACGGGGCTTTGTTGGTCCTTCTTTATTACTGGCTGATATGGCAGTGGGCTAGCATTTTGGGAGGGGGTGCAGGAAAAAATCTCTTGGTCCTGGGCTTAGGGGTTTTGCTGGCCACCTACGGCTTGATTGGTGCGCGTAATGTGCTTTATGTCTCGATAGAGAAAAAAAAGGAACTCGATTTTATTAGGGCCCGTCTACGTTCGGAGGATTTGAGTGTATACCGGAAGATTTTATTGATCGGTGCCCCGATGATGAGTCATTATTTGGACCGAGAAATTGCGCTCGATTTTAATCTAGCTGCCAGCCAAATGTATTATACCTTTAACCTGCCGTTGATCAAATTTGGGTTGGAGGGAACGGGGTACAAATTGGGTCAGTTTCGGGTTGAGCATATTGGCATAAAACCAGAAAACGTGATCAAGCGCGTGCCCATTCCCGTGACCGATGATGGACGAACGTTGATGATCAATTTTAATGAATTGAGCCTCAATAAAGAGGTCAATTGGAAGATTCCAGCAGATCAGGCGCGGGAACAAAATTCCTCTCGTGGGTTTTATCAATCTATTTGGGGACTGCCCCAAGACCCTCAAGAATGGTATAAAAAGGTTTTGTTTCGGCAAGCTCCGTTGGCCATCACGAAGATACACCAGGCCAAGTTGGAACAAGGCGTACCCTTTTGGATTCGCATTGAACTACCTGAAATATCGCGTAAAAACAGGTATAAATTAGGCCCCGGTCTTTACCGGGATCAAAGTCGTGGTCCCGAACAAATGCCAAGAAACTGGAAGGTGTTCGGTTCTGTCGATGGCGTGGATTGGCAGGAAGTTGATCATCGTTCCGCAGAATCTTGGAGTGCTGGAGAAACCAGAGTTTATGATTTTGTTTCCGAAAAGGCCTATCGGTTTTATTTGATTCGGTTTGCCGCCGGTGATGCGCCCGACGATCAAGATGCGGTGGAATTTTCCTTGCCCTAGGTTGAAAGAATCGGGGACAAATGAGATTTCCTTTCGCCTTTAGGAATTTTATTGCGCCCTTGGTTTTGCATAAACGCCAGGGGCTGCCTCTGACCGGATATGCTGATGGTGCTCCTTGGAATCAATCCGGGGATAAACCGCTGATTCTATTAAAAAAGGCTCCCCATGGACCCCTCTATTCCGGTCTTTGAAACCCCCTGGTTCTCTTTGCGAAGTCGGCCCAACCTCGGTGGCCAACCCTATTATTACGTCCAGCAGTTAACCTCCGTTGCTGCCTTGGCTCGGACCAAAAAAGGCGAATTCCTGGTCGTGAGCCAAATTCGCCCTGCGATGGGTGGCCCTGTATTGGAGATACCCGCGGGAGCGATAGACCCTGGTGAAACGCCAGATCAAGCGGTTTTGCGGGAGTTAGAGGAGGAAACTGGATACCGGGCACAAACGGCGCGGTACCTGGGCGCATACGCCATAGACCAGCGGCTTAGCGAACGGTTGCTGATCTTTTTTTGTGACGCCGCCGAAGCGAAAGGCCCACCCGAACCAGGCTTGGAACTCCTCAAATTTTCCGAAAAAGCCATTTTGCGGGCTATCGAAACGGGCGAATTGGCGCACATCTCCGCGGCGGCTGCCTTTGGGCAAGCCAAATTGTGTGGTTTGTTAGGAAAACTGTCCTGGACCCAGTTGCAAGTGGAATTTTTCCACCGGGTTTTATGATTGACCTTTTCACTTTTACCCCGCCAAAAGGGCGGGTTCTTCAGCCAGCATT
>MFNE01000013.1 GCA_001783695.1 Candidatus Lambdaproteobacteria bacterium RIFOXYD2_FULL_50_16 | reverse complement strand
GGGGGCTGCACCGGAATAGTTTGGTTGTCCCAAAGGTTCACCGGGTTTCCCGTTTCATCGTTACGCCTAACGGCGGTTCGACACCTGACAGTTCAGCCTATAAAGACTGTCCTAACTTGTCAAGAAATTGGACTTGAATAAGAGGATAATCTAAACCTACAACGCCCCAATCTCCACTGGTTAGAACGGGGTTTCCAGCTGCTTTAGGCTGTGGCAAATAAAGGGGTTGCCCCTTAGTTAATTTCATTATATGAATAAACGAATTTACTAGTTTGGAGGCTACAATGTGTGTTGAACGAATCCACCGTTTTTTAATTGCCAGTGTGTTAGGGGTAGGGGCCTATTTGATCAGTTTAGCCATGCCCGAAGGCCAATACATCCTTTGGTTCGTGATTGGAATGTTGACCCTTTACGGACTAACCAACTTTTGCCCATCGGTCTGGATCTTACGCAAATTAGGCCTTAAAAGTTGCACCCCCTAAGCTTTGGGGTTTATTATTTGGTCAACTGTCTTTAGGCTAGGGAACAAACCTAAAGCCTAAGGGCCTATGCGTAAAATCAAGGCGGTCATCTTCGATATGGACGGGTTGCTTTTATCAACCGAGCCCATTTATACCGAAGTCACTAAGGCAGTCGTTAGCCAATTCGGCAAAAGCTTCGATTGGGCGCTTAAGTCCAAGATGATTGGACGCGGAAGAATCGAATCCGCGCAAATCTTAATCGACGGACTTAGCCTGCCCCTAACCCCCGATGGGCTTTACGAATTACAAAAACCCCTGATGGAAAAGGCGTTTTTGCTAGCCCAGCCCATGCCTGGAGCCTTTGCCTTGACCTCTGCTTTGGTCGTCCAAACGGTACCTATTGCTTTAGCCACCAGTTCAAACCAACATCTATACCAGATCAAAACCCATCAACACCAGGTCTGGTTCAGTCAATTTTCGGCTATTGTTACCGGGGACGACCCCTTGGTCGCACACTGTAAACCAGCACCTGATATCTTTTTAGAGGCCGCCCGGCGCTTAAGGATTGCCCCAGAATTCTGCTTAGTTTTTGAAGACGCCCCCACCGGGATCGCCGCCGCCAAAGCCGCAGGGATGGCCGCAGTAGCCGTACCAGACCCACATATGGACCTAGCCGAATACCAAGACGCCGATTTAATCTTGGGCAGTCTCGAATACTTCGACCCTAAACCATGGGGCCTTCCCAGCCTAGCCAGATGAAGTGGTGGTTTCTTTTTTTGGCGCTCGTTTTAAGTACCGCTTCTAAGGCAGGGGAGCTCGATTTTGCTGAAGCTTTACGGGCCCAGGACGACTGCTACCGAGCCCTAAGCGAGGTTTACCGCACCGAATTCCGTCAAGGTCCAACCGCCCAAAGCTTAACCCTAAAGCTTAACTGCCAAGCCCAATTAAAAGACTGGCCAGCTTGGGACCAAAGCTTGGAGCAAGCCCTAAATTCCCCTCTGCTACCACCCAAAGAAAAACAAAAATTGGCTTTAAACGCCCTTAGTCCCCTTTGGCAGCGGCAAAAAGAGGATCAAGCGCGGTCCCTTTATGAAACCCACCTGTCCCCGGTCTTGGGCGAGCCTTACCCAGCACCGCCAGAGGGCCAAATCGATCCGCACCTAGCGAAGTTAGCCTCCTCAATCCTGCCTGGAACTGGCCTGATGATGGCTGGGCAGTGGGGCGCTGGATTTACCAGTTTAGGCCTAAACAGTTTGTTTCTTTGGGCAGGGGCCACCGCTTTTCAAAAAGAGCAATACGCGCTCGCAGCGTTAGCCCTATTTTTTGAATGGGGCTGGTACCAAGGTGGTCGCAACGCCGCTGAAGAAGCGGCTGTTACCTACAATCACAATTTAATTTTAAAAACACATCAAATTCAGCTTATTAACTGGGAGGGTCATTTCTAAATCCTAATCCAAACCCGAGGGCAAAACAATTATAAATTCGGTTCCCTGACCTGGGGTGCTAATCACCTCAATTCGCCCCTGATGCCGTTCTACCAGAGCTTTAACAATCGAGAGCCCCAAACCAATACTCGGTTCGCCCGCCGTTCCTGGCCGCGAAAACCTAGTGTAAGGTTCAAATAGCTGATCCAGGTGTTTAGGTTCAATCCCAATTCCATTGTCAATCACACTGATCTTAACTTCCTTACCGTTTTGGGCGTGCATACGAAGTCGCACCCATCCCTCGCGATTCGTGAACTTGATCGCGTTAGAAACTAGATTGTTTATCACCCGGGTTAGGCTGTTAAAATCCCCGTTGATGTACACATCTGTTTGGCTAAGATTTTCAAACTCCAGATCGATCCTTTTGGGTTGCGCCAGATGTTGCGCCGTAATAATCGCTTGTTCCAAAATCCGATTAAGCCAAACCGGTTCCATATCCAGGGTTTCTTCTGTTTGAATCTTTCCCATCGCCAAGAGGTCGTTTAATAATTCAAGCAAAAAGTTACCTGAGTTACTAATCGAGCGGACCCACCCCTTTTCTTCGGGCTGAAGCCCTTCCGATTCATTTAACATCTCGGCGCAGGCCAAGATGCCTGACAGGGGTGAGCGCAAATCGTGGCTAGTAATAGCCAACATCTTGTCTTTAATTTTATTGAGTTTTTTAAGCTCAACCACTTGATCTTCTAACTGTTTAGAAAACTGCCTCGCCTCCAAATGGACTCGGCAACGGGCAAACAGTTCCTCTTTGGTAAAGGGTTTGACAATATAATCGTTAACCCCGGCCTTAAACATTTGCACCACATAGTCCCGCTCTGGCACCGCGCTAAGGCAAATAATGGGCAGCCGAACCATACCCAATTCGCGGACCTTGTGGCAAAGCTCCAGGCCATCCATCAAGGGCATTAAAAAGTCGGTCAGCAAAATGTCGATGTTTTCCGGCTCACCCTTAATAATCTCATAGGCCTCCCAGCCGTTAACCGCCATGATGCAGTGGATACCCTCCGCGCTTAACATCCGCTCTAAAATGGCCCTAGTGGTTTTGTCGTCATCGGCCACTACCGCAGTCAGCCCTTTAAAGCGGGGTTTAGCGTCCTTCCCGGTCAAATGGGTGACCAAATTCGCCAATTCTCCTTTGATAAAGGGCTTGGTCAAGAAATCAGTCGCTCCCGAATCAAACCCCTTTTGGCGGCCCAAAAGGGTGTCGTTACTGGTTATAAATACAATCGGGGTTTTTAGGTCGTCATAATTTTCGTCTGATAGAGAAACCCCTCTAATCCGGGCGGTAGCCTCGAATCCATTGAGGTTGGGCATGTCCACATCCATGGTGATTAGATCGGGAAGATGTTGCCGATAAAGAACCAACGCCTCCGCGCCATCCCTGGCTTCGATAATTTCCCATGTTTCTGAATTAAACTCCCTTTTGAGGACTTTTCGCATCGAAGGGCTATCATCAACAATTAATACTTTCATAGTTGTCTCTCGATTTTTTTTAATCGCAGCTAGCCTTGTGTAAATTATAATGCAATTGCTTCAGCAAAACCAAGAGCTTTTTGCTTTAATAAACTGCCCACTTGTTTTTAACTTACTTCCAAGGCAAAAAACTCTACCACCCTTTGAGCGATGGCATTAGCGGCGTTTCCTTTGTATAGGCTTAGGGCCGCGGCTTCCATGGTCGAAATAAGCCGAGGGTCTGCTAAAAATTCCCCAAGATGGGAAACCAGCTTTTCAGCGGTTAAATCAACCTGTTGGATACAAATGGCTGCACCTACGGATTCTAAGGCCAAGGCGTTTTTTAGTTGGTGGCCACCTGAAGACTGGGCGATTGGCACCAAAATCGAGGCTCTGCCCACAGCGCAATATTCGCCAACCATGCTCCCTGCCCGACTGATAAAGAGATGCGCCCGACTGTAAAGGTGGGCCATGTCTTCAATAAAGGGCGAAACCTGGGCCTTTATACAAGGATAGGCCTGATAGGCCTCCATAACTCGCTCATAATCGGCCTTCCCGGTTTGGTGGACCCATTCGATCTGATCATAAAATCGCTCTAACAAAGGTAAGGCCTCAATTAAAGTGTCGTTTAACACTTTAGCCCCTTGGGACCCACCTACAATCGCCACCACCAAGGGTGTGCGCGGTCTTTGATCGGGCTGACCGTTTAGCTGGGCTATGGCGTCTCGAAGCGGATTGCCCACAACGACTGGGTTTTTAAAAACCTCACCTAGACCCTCAAAAGGCACAAAACTTATGGGCACAAAACGCCCCAAAAGGCGGTTGGTCATGCCTGGATAGGCATTTTGCTCTTGCAAGGCAGTTTTATAACCTAGGGCTAGTGCTGCTAGTAGCATCGGCCCAGAGGCATAACCGCCCACCCCTAGCACCAAGTCTGGCTTATATTCGCGCAAAATCTGGGCGGCTTTTATCAATGCCACCGGCAACCGCGCTAAACCTAATAACCGCTTAGCAAGCCCCACTCGGTAAAGCCCAGAAACGGGCAAGAGGTAAAGATGCCATCCGCGTTTGGGCACCGCAGTCGTCTCGATGCCTCGGCTGGTGCCGACAAATCGGACCTCGACAGGCCCCATTTCGCCCAAGGCCTCGGCCACCGCCATTCCTGGAAACAGGTGTCCGCCCGTGCCGCCGCCAGCCACTAATAACCTAAACATCGATCTTTTGCTCCGCCACGTTTACCAAGACCCCAACCATAAACATATTCATTAACAGGCTACTGCCCCCGTATGAAATAAAAGGCAAAGGAATTCCTTTGGTAGGCAAAGCCCCCACCACAACCCCTAAATTAAGCAGTGATTGCAGCCCGATCAGGCAGGTGATCCCCAAGGCAAGGTTGCGACCAAATTCGTCTGGACAGCGAAGCGCCACCTCCAAGCCCTTGTAAGACAACAGCGCAATTAAAAACACGACAAACAACACCCCAATAAAGCCGGTTTCCTCAGCCAATATGGAAAAAATAAAGTCGGTGTGAGCTTCGGGCAGGAAAAAGAGTTTCTGCTTGGAATTACCTAGATCAACCCCAAAGATTCCGCCTTGGCCAAAAGCCAAAAAGGACTGGACCAATTGATACCCAGAGCCCCTAGAATCCGCCCAAGGGTCTAAAAAGGTTAAGAATCGGAGTAACCGATAGGGACTAAACGCAACCAACATCGCCCCCATCCCGGCTAAACCACTAAGCGACAAGATCATGTGGGATGGTCTCAAGCCGGCTACAAAAATCATAATAAACAAGGTCAGGCTGATTAACACCGCCGTGCCAAAATCCGGTTGTAAGATTAACAGGAAAAAAAAGACCCCCATTACAATTAAAGAAGGCAACAACCCTTTGGAAAATTGATGGAGTTCCCCTTTTTTGCGGCACAAAAACCCGGCCATCCAGATAATAAGGGAAAATTTTACAAACTCGGAAGGCTGAAAGCCGATACCAAAAATTCGTATCCACCTTCTTGCCCCTCCCACCTGGGTCCCCACCCCAGGGATCAAGACCAACAGCATAAAAAAGAAGGCCAAAAAAACAAAGATTGGGTAGGTTCGGCGGTATCGTTCGTAGGGGTGTTTGGCGGCAAAAACTAACAGAGCTGTGCCCAAGGCTAGATGGAGTATCTGCCGTTGCAAAAAATGATATGGACTGCCGTAGATCCGCTCGGCATAAATGGCGCTTGAAGAATAAATCATAAGCACCCCGATCCCCACTAGCCCTGCCAAGCAAAAAAGAATCACCGCACTAGGATGACGTTGTGGACGGGGTCTGGCGCTCAATTCCTATTCCCCCTCTAGTTCCTCTTTGACTATTCGGTGCATCATTTCCGGCAACAGTTCGTCTAGGGTTTGTTTAATCGTTTCTTGAACCATCGCCTCGATCAACCCACTTAACTTGTTTTGAAGTATTGCGGTCACGTTAAGTTCAATTTCCGAATTTAAGGCTTCTTTGTTGGCTTGGGCCACCGCCTCGTGAGCCAATGACAACTCGGATGGGCTGGGCTGCACCAATTCTTCAACCAGTTCCACACCTAGGCTAGGCATGGGCTCTGGCGGAGCGCCTATTAGGGTCTCTCGGCCCATTTCAGAGTCAAAGGAACCTAAGTCATTGAGGAAGGTAACATTTTCGGTTGGATCTGCCTCAGGTTCCGTTTTAGCCGGTTCACTACTAGGAACCGTTGCCTTAGCAGCTTCAAAGGGATCAGCAGAGGCTTTGGCTGCTTCAAAGGGATCAGCAGAGGCTTTGGCTGCTTCAAAGGGATCAGCAGAGGCTTTGGCTGCTTCGAGGGGATCAGCAGAAGCTTTGGCTGCTTCAAAGGGATCAGCAGAGGCTTTGGCTGCTTCGAACGGATCGGCGGGAACGCCAACAGTTGGAGTCGAAGCGGAAGCTAGCTGGGGAGCTGGCCCAGGAACCGATTCAATCGGCGAAGCCTCGCTCACGGGCGCTTGCTCTTCTCCAATCGACTCCATACGGAAATCGTCCACCCCAAATACCTCAGAGGAAACCTCAAAGGTTACCCCTTCAGCTTGGTCGAAGGTTTTTAATTCTCCATCATCAAAACGGGAGTCCCCCGGTTCATCCGCAGAAACGGTTTGATAGCCGACCAAAGCTCCAGTTAGCGCCCCTTCGGGGTCCAAAGGCTCTGTAAGGGATAAATCCGGCGCTCCCACTTCCTCTTGGGAATCTCTTGCCTCAACCGCTTCAATCTCTTCTCCATCCTCACCGTCAGGTTCACCAAAAACCGAGGCTTCTTCAAGTTCTTCCGATTCAGCTAGTTCCCCAACAAACGGGTCTTCCGATTCGGCAAAGGGTTCTTCAAGGTCCGAAAGCTCGCCTTCTTCTAAGTCCGAAAGTTCAGCCTCTTCCTCTAGTTCAAGCTCATCTTCGTCTAACGCCCCAAACTCCTCATCCTCACCCAATTCGTCTAACGCCCCAAACTCTTTATCCTCACCCAGTTCGTCAGGTTCACCAAAAACCGAGGCTTCTTCAAGTTCTTCAGTTTCAGCA
>MFNE01000012.1:6523-38678 GCA_001783695.1 Candidatus Lambdaproteobacteria bacterium RIFOXYD2_FULL_50_16 | reverse complement strand
GCGAAGGCTTTCCGAAGTAATTGGGATCAGCCAAGAGACTCTTTATGGATTGAGTGGGTTAGGTGATTTGGTTCTCACCTGCTACTCCCAAAAAAGCAGTCACAACAAAAACTTTGGGATTCGTTTAGGTAAAGGCGAATCGGTAGAGTCAATTCTAGCGGGCATGAAGGGGACCGTCGCCGAAGGTTATTACACCACCCAAGCGGTCCACCATTTTGCGATTGAGCACAAGCTCGACCTGCCCTTATGCCAGACCTGTTATGAAGTGATCTATCAAGGCAAGCCGATCTTAGAGGCCCTGGCCCAGTTGATGGACCGCCCCTTAAAAACTGAAGATTAAGTTGGACCCTCGTATTTTAGACGCCCTCTTTGGGCTTCGGGGCAAAGTAGAACTGGGTTTGGGGCCTTCGAACCGGCTCTTAGAGCGTTTAGGTCGGCCTGAACTAGACCTCAAATGGGTCCATCTGGCCGGGACCAACGGCAAGGGCTCAACCCTAGCCGGGTTAGAGGCGCTTTTTTTGGCTAGCGGGGCCCACACGGGGGCCTTTATTTCCCCGCATTTAGTCCGCTTTAACGAGCGGTTTCGGCTAGATGGCCAGCCGGTATCAGATATCCAGTTAATGGCCGCTTTGACCCATGTTTGTGCCCTTTTAGGCACCCGCCCCGAAGCCTTGCCCCGCGCGACCGAAAAAGCCTTAGGCGCTAGTTTTTTCGAAATATCCTTAAGCCTCGCGATGGTTATTTTTAAGGAAGCCGCGGTTGATTGGGCATTGATCGAAACCGGCTTAGGGGGGCGCTTGGACGCCACCAACGCCTTGCAAAACCCCAAAGCTAGCGTGATCACCCGCATCGGTTTGGACCACCGCGAATATTTAGGGGAGACCCTAGCAGAAATCGCTTTAGAAAAGCTGGCCATCCTGCGCCCCCACACCCCCAGCTTCCTAGCCCCCCAAACCCCACAAATAAACCAGTTGGCCTTAGACTACGCCCAATCGAGGGGCCTCGACCTACAACCCTGTCCGACCTTAGAAGGCTGGGACTTAGGACTTAACGGGGCTCATCAAAAAGAGAATCTAGGCACCGCCTTAGCCTGTTTTAACCACCTTTGCCCCAATCAATTGGACGAGGCCGCCCAAAAGGAAGCACTCGCTCAAGTCCGTTGGCCGGGCCGCCTGGAGTATGTTAACCCTCATTTCCTGATCGACGGGGCCCACAACGCCCAAGGGTTGGCCTCCCTTTTTCAGTACCTTAGGGACCAACACCCAGGAAAACATATACTCTTGGCCCTAGGTTGGATGACCGGCAAACGGCTGTTTGAAGGACTCGATCAAAGCGGGCTCGACCTCACTTGGCAGCCAATCCAGGGAGGGTTCCAGGGCGCTGAACCAAATCCCGAGGCCACTCTTTCCACTTTTGGCCCATGTTTACCCACAAAAGTGTTATCCCAATTTTGCGCCCATTTACCCCCCCAATTTGATCTGATCGTTTTAGCCGGGTCACTTTACCTCTTGGGCGAATTCAAGTCCCTTAAGCTATAAAGCTTTATTGCCAAAGCCTGCCTATCATGGCAGAATTCAACCTCCTGAACTAAGGGGCTAATTTAGTGATGCAACAAAAAACCGGATATTTTGGCGAATTTGGGGGTCAGTTTATCCCTGAGATTTTAAAAGCCACCTTTGACCACCTTACCGAACATTACCTAAAAGCCCGCCAAGACCCGGCCTTTTGGGCGGAGTACAAGGCCCTGATGGCTGAGTATTCAGGCCGCCCAACGCCGGTTACCTTTGCGGCTAACCTCACCCACAAATTAGGGGGGGCGCAGATTTATCTTAAGCGCGAAGACCTCAACCATACAGGAGCCCACAAAGCCAACAATGTTATGGGCCAAGGGCTCTTGGTCAAACGCATGGGCAAAACGCGGGTGATCGCTGAAACCGGTGCCGGGCAACATGGCGTGGCTACTGCCACCATGGCCGCCAAGTTTGGTTTTGAATGCCGGATTTACATGGGTGCCGAGGATGTCGAACGGCAGCGGCCCAACGTCTTTTGGATGGAGCAACTGGGCGCCGAAGTGATCCCTGTGACCGATGGCAGTCAAACCCTCAAGGACGCCATTAACGAGGCCTTCCGCGACTGGACAGGGCGGATGGACGACACCCATTATTGCTTAGGCACCGCTTGTGGTCCTTATCCTTTCCCAGAATTAGTTTCCTGGCTGCAATCCATCATCGGCGATGAGGCCAAGACCCAAATCCAAACCCTGGCCGGTAAACAGCCAGACCGGGTTTACGCCTGTGTAGGCGGAGGATCGAATGCCATGGGGATTTTCAGTGGCTTTATAGACCAGCCAGGGGTGGAACTGGTCGGGGTCGAGGCTGGGGGTAAAGGTCTTTTAAGTGGCCAACACGCCGCCCGGTTGGCGAGTCCAGATGGCAAGGTGGGGATTTGTGGATACAAAACTGTTTTCTTACAAGATCAAGACGGGCAAATGAAAGACACCCATTCGGTCGCCGCTGGGCTCGATTATGTAGGGGTGAGCCCGATTTTAGCGAACTACCAAAAGACCGGCCAAGTCCGTTTTGAGGCAGCTACCGATTCAGAAGTTATCGCTGCGGTCAGGCTTTTGGTTAAACAAGAAGGGATTATCCCCGCCTTAGAATCGAGCCACGCCTTGGCACAAGCCTTTAAAGAAGCTCCAAACTTACGTCCTGACCAAGTAATCTTAATCAACCTTTCAGGCCGAGGGGATAAAGACATTTTTACCATTGCTGACGCTTTTGGGGATCAAAAATGGAAGGATTTTATCTGCCACAAAGCCAAACAATATGAGGGGCGCTAGATGTTGCAAGCCAACCTAGAAGCGGCCAAACAAAAGGCCCCCATTTTACTGATGACCCATCTCGTGCTGGGTTATCCTAGCTTTGAAGAGAACCGCGCAGCCATAGCAGCCATGGATCAAGCTGGGGTGGAATTGGTTGAGTTGCAGATCCCCTTTTCTGAACCCTCGGCTGACGGCCCGGTGATTGCCCTGGCCAATGCTCAAAGCCTTAAGGGCGGAACCAAGGTGGATCAGTGTTTAGCCTTTGCAAAAGAGGTTGCCCACGCCTTTCCGAGGATCAACTTTTTATTTATGACCTACCTAAACCTTTGCTACGCTCGGGGGCTTGCTGAAATGGCGGACCAAGCTAAGGCAGCGGGGATCAAAGGGTTTATCCTACCCGACTTGCCTTTTGAAGAGGCCGAGCAGTGGATAAAGCTTTGCAAAAAAAGGGACTTGGCCAATGTCTTGATTATGACCCCCACCAGCAGCCTAGAGCGCTTAAGCCTGATTGGCCGGGAATCGACCGGGCTGGTTTACTCTGTTGGACGCAGAGGGGTGACCGGCCTTAATACCGATTTTGGTCCAGAGATTGGGGCGCAGATTGCCCGTTACCGAGAAGCGACAAAACTTCCCTTGGCCCTAGGGTTTGGGGTTAAGTCCAAAGAGGATGTTAGCTTTCTGACCGGCAAGGTGGACATTGCGGTAATCGGCAGTAAATTGATAGAGTTAGGCAGCGCCCAGAAGATTGAGTCCTTCCTTAAAACGGTGAGGTAACCTTGTCTCTTTATAGCCAAATAGCTGGCAGCATTCGTTTAGGGGCCGCCAAAAAAGAGGAGCTAACCCGCTCGGTAGAGAAGGGAGGAGCCTTTTTTGAGGACTTTAATGAGTCCCGGCTAAAGTTGGCTTTCTCCAATTTTTCTGACGACATGAAGAAGGCGCTTTATGAGATCCTTTTCTTCTTACATGTCAACAACCCCCGCTTTAAGCAGCACACCTACACCACCCTCGAAATAACCAAGGTCGAAGGTACCAAAAAAGAGGTGCCTGTCACCAAAGAGGTTAACCTTTACTTAGAAGGCGCTCCTTGTGGGGTCGAGGGGATTCACCAACTTTCGGGCCAGTTTAAAGACGATTTCCAGGCCTTTATCCAGGCCGAATTGAAGTCCGATGTGCCTGCACCCGAAGGGTTTCAACCAATCTATTCAGTAGCCAGTCTAGGTTCTATTGGCACCATCGGCCACAAAATTACTAGCGACCTAGACCTCCAAGTCCAGTTCGAACTAAGCCCGTTTTTATACCGCGAACAAGATCTAACCGACGAACACCTCTTAAAGTTTGGCACTGGGCTGATCCACTACTTTGGCCGGGTTTACGCCGCTAAAAAGAAATACACCCAAAAACACCTAGGCGACCCCAAGATTAAAAACGAGATTGTCGCAGCGGGCAAACAAGACTTCAAACGCCGTTTCCCTATCCTCTATCATGCCTTATTGATTAAAAAAGGGGAGCAGTTCCAAGTTAAGCAGGATAAAAAAATCGATTTGATCCATGAGATAGTTGCCATGGTCAACCTGCACCGCAAGTATTGCCTTAAGGCCGAACGCCAAAAAAATGATGGCCTGCTCAAAAAGCGGATCAAAGGGATTCAGGACTATATCCAGTCTAAATATCCCAAGGCCGAGATCTACCTCTTCGCCTACTCCAACGACGACTACCGCGACGGCAAACATGGCACCACCCTAGAATCAAAGGAAGCCTCTGGTTCGGCTTATGAGCTGATCCTTAACTACGAGGTGTTAATGCCTGGGATTCAGTTTACACCTATGGTGCCTATCCATTTTTTAATGCCCCCAGAGGTCAACGCCAACCGCAATCAATATGAGCGGCTGGTTAATTATTTACGGTATCACTTTATCGACCTATATGACCCCTTTGGGGTCCGATTGGTAGATTTAGGCAGCACCCCGCCCTTGACTCAATCCTATATGGTGGCTCACGCCGGGGCTATTTATTGGGAGTCCTTTAAAGCCAGCTCGGGAAACCTGCCCAAAGCGCTACTAAACCTGCTGCGTATTGAAATGTTGTTTGACAGCCGTTTTGACACCAGCATGATCGAGCTGATCAAAGATCCCCACAAGCTTGATACCTTTGTTACAGGTGAGGAAAAAATGCCCGGCTCTGGGACGCTAGATACGGATGAAAACGAAAAGGAAGAGGAATTCTTTAACGATTATGGTGTCTCTTACGGTGAAGAAACCAGCGAGGAAGAGGACGAGATTTTAGGGGAAGCCGACTTTGCCGCAGGCTTAAGTGTCCAAGAGATTTTCCGTATGGAAGAGCTGTACCCCTTACTGACCGAAGATCCCTGGTGGCTCCGCTATAAAGCCCTTAAAATTGGCTTCTCCGAGGCCAACCGGACGGTGGAAAGTGCTGAAGAACGAGCGGCCATCTCGGCTACGATTGATCTTGGTTTTGCGCTGCATATTCGCATCTCTGACGTCTTTGCCCCTCCAGAAAAAGGCAAGGAAATGAGCCATCGAGACAAAGTACTAAGGCACTTTTTAGAAAAGGCCTTCCCCCTATCCAAGCGGGTGCGTATTGAGCATATCTTTATGGGGGAGGTGCAGGCGGTCAACCTCTTTGAAGAAGAGCTTAGAAGCCTGTTTAAAGGCAGCATGAACCGGGTCAACCGGATGGTGGAGCAGAGTGCAGAGACCGACAAAACCAACCGTGACGAATACAGCATTTGGTACCACTATTACCAAACCAACTTCGACCCCAAACCCAACGTAGTCCGGCTCGACATTTTGACGCACCTCAAGGTCGCCCGGGGTCGGTTGCAGATCGGCTACGACCAAAACCGCAAACTATGGTTTTTTAAATCCTTACAAAAAGGAGCCGCCGGAGACGCTAAACAAAATTTCTCAGACGAGGCCCTAGAACATCTGCCTGATGAGGTTGTACTCTTAGAACACCCTAGCTTTTTACATGGGATCGCCCATTGTATTATGAACGGTTACTACGGTGTGTTCAAAAAAGGGACCCTCTACGAATCCCATACCCAGGTGGAGTTTTCCGTGGCCCACATGAACTTGGGCAAACGCTCGGCCAACGAATACGCTTATCTGACACCAGACCTGGCTGTACGGATGATTGAGCAGATCAAGGAGCATTTTGTCCCCCAAACCTATGACTACCGCGACTGTATAAACAAAAAGCGGGAGGTGACCGATATCTTTATTTGTTTGAGTTTGCTGGAATTTGGCAGTCTTTCGATCCTGTACCGGGACAACATGAAGGTCTGGTACATGGACTTCTTTGAGCACCCCGAATTAGAAGAGCAGGCAGACCAGCTTTACGAGGCTTGGGAGGTGCTTTTGGGCCACCCTGTCTTGGCGGAGACCATAAAGGGATTTTTTGCGGCCCAAAAGTTTCGGCTTACCGACCTCAACAAAGACCGGGTTGCCTTTTGGGTTAATCTGAATTGCGCCCGCTCGGGCCATGGGGGGATCAAGCAAGCTAAAAAAGAGCAGGATTTAGCCAAGCACTTTAAAAAAGAGATGGTCCAACAAACCAAGGCCCGTCGAAAAAAGGTCGAGGATTAAAAGGAACGTTGACTCGCTCCGGGTACCGCTTCCCTCGCTAGTTCATCGCAACGTTCGTTTTCGGGGTGCCCTGCGTGCCCCTTGACCCAGAGCCACTTAACTTGGCGACTTTCCACTTCTTCTAATAACGCTTCCCAAAGCTCCCGGTTGGCTACAGGTTGGCCGTCCGCCTTGCGCCATCCCTTTTTGATCCAACCTCTAATCCACTCGGTCATTCCCTTGACCACATATTGCGAATCGCTGGTCAGCTCGACCTTGGCCCCTCTGGGGCAGGCTTTAAGCCCTTCTAAGGCCCCGGTCATCTCCATCACATTATTAGTGGTTTTGGCCTTTCCGCCAGATAACTCTTGGCGCACTCCGTTGATCTCTACAATCGTGCCCCAACCGCCAGGACCGGGGTTGCCTTCGCAGGCCCCGTCGGCCCAAATACGGATTACCCCTCCCGTCTCGGGCAAGGCTTGGGTCTCAGAACGCTCAAGAGGTTCAGAAAGCCTAAGGGCTTGATCAATCAAGGCCTCAATCTGGGCCGCCCCTCCGTAAGGGGCTCCATCTACTAAGGCTTCAGCCAACCGCTGGGCCTTATCATAAAGCCGCCCCATTAAAGTCGCCGGTGCAGGTAAGATTTCGCGTTAGGCCCTGAATAGGCCCCCCGAACTTGCCCCTCTGCGTGCAGAAGGTATTTGTAGATCACTAAGCCCTCTAAGCCCACCGGCCCACGGGCGTGGGTTTTGTTGGTGCTGATGCCCACCTCAGCGCCCAGGCCAAAAACAAATCCGTCTGAAAACCTAGTGGACGCATTATGAAAGACACAGGCCGAATCCACTGCCGCAAAAAACTGGGCGGCTTTGTTTGGGTCTGAGGTAACAATCGAGTCCGTGTGCCCGCTGCCATGTTGATTTATAAATTCAACCGCTTCGTCTAATCCTTCTACCAATTTAACCGACAAAATCAGTTCTGAATATTCGCGGTCCCAATCCTCGTCACTGGCGGGGTTAAGACCTTTGGCCCGCGTTCTGGTTTCCTCGCAACCCCGTAGCTCGACCCCGGCCGCCAAAAGCCCAGCGGTCACTTGGCCGATCAAATTATCCGAGCAGCTTCGCTCAAACAATAAATTTTCGACCGCGTTGCAAGCGGAGGGATAGTCGGTTTTTGAATCAATCGCCACTTGGGTGGCCATTTCTGGGTTGGCATCTGCGGCGATGTAGAGATTGCAAATCCCTTCTGAATGGCCCAGCACGGGGATCAGGCTGTTTTCTTGGATATGGCGGACAAAGGCGTTCGAGCCGCGAGGGATGATCAGGTCTAAATATTGATCCTCTTTTAAGATCTCGGCCACATCTTGGCGAGTCTCGATCAACCCCACCGCCCCTTCGAGCCCTTCTTCTTTGACTACTTCAGCTATAATTTCATACAACTGCCGGTTCGAACGGGCAGCTTCACTGCCGCCTTTGAGGATCACCCCATTGCCTGATTTAAGACACAAGGCCGAAACCTGCACCACCACTTCAGGCCGAGACTCAAACAACACCGCCAAGACCCCTAAAGGACAGCTAACCCGCTCTAATTCCATCCCTTTGTCGAGTTCCATCGCAAACTGGCGCTGGCCGACGGGGTCCTCTAACTTGGCAACCTCTTCGCAGTACACCGAAAGCTGCTCGATTTTGGCCGAGGTGAGCTTGAGCCTAGCCAAGAGGGCGGGGCTTAACTCGCCCTGGTCCACCGCTTGAGCGGCGGCGGCCACATCTTGGGCATTCGCCTGGGCAATGGCGGCGGCCTTTTGGCGCAAACGCTCCGCGATTTTAAGGAGCAGCTGATCCTTTTTTTGCCGGTTCTGCTGGGCAAGTAGGAGGCTGGCGGATTTGGCGGCTTGGCATTTTTGTGTGATCGGCGACATGGGGGCCTAATGGATAAAAGTGATCTGTATGGTGCGAGTGCGGGGGCCGTCAAATTCGGTTAAATAGACCCCTTGCCAAGTGCCCAAGGCCAGCTGGTTGCCGGAGACGGGGATGGTCAAACTTGGGCCAAAAAGGCTTGATTTCAGGTGAGCCGCCGAATTCCCTTCGCCATGTAGGTCCGCGCCACGGCTCCAGGGGATCTGTTCCTCAAGCCGCCCCAATAGATCCTTAACCACGTCGGGGTCGGCGTTTTCGTTGATCGTGATCCCGCAAGTGGTATGGCGGACAAAGAGGTTGATAATCCCCTGATTCCAGCGTTTTTCACGCAAGATTCGGTTGATCTCCCCAGTAATGTTGGAAAAACCTTGGTGTTCACGGGTAAGCACTTGCAGCTTGAATTCTTGGACCGCCATCCCTATCCTATAACTAAAGTTGGGTCCTCAATCCTAGGTCAATCTGCCTCCCAAGTCAAAGATGAACCCTGAAGACGAATACTTAGATATTTTAGACTGGCCCACTGGCCAAAAGACCGGCGGACAGGTGGTGCGGCGGGTGGCGCACCAGGAGGGAGTGCCTCACAAAGCGATGCACCTTTGGGTTTATACCTGGGTTGAAGGCCAATTAAGGTTATTGTTTCAGCAGCGGAGCTTTGTGAAAAGAAACTTCCCCGGCCAGTTTGGCCCTACCGTCGGGGGCCATGTGGCAGCAGGTGAAGGGCAAGAAGCCTTGGTGCGCGAGGCCTGGGAGGAGATTGGGTTAAAGGTGGGTTTAAAAGAGATGACCTACCTGGGCTACAACCCCTTCCATTTTAGTTTGCCTGGAGGATACGAGGATTTTGAGTGGATCGAGGATTGGCGGTGTGTGAGTGCCCAGCGGTTAGAGGACTACCGGTTTCGTGACGGCGAGGTGATTGGCTTGGCGATGGTGAATCCTGGCGACTTGATACGGGCCAAAGGTGAGGCGATAGCTGCGCAACTATTTGATGGGAATAGCTTAAGCGAGGTATTAATCAAGCCCAATCAATGGGTTGAAGGCCTGTTTGACAGTCCGATTTTCGGACGGTTGTTAAAGGAAGAGTAGGTTTGTTTTTTTATCTTACCCTTATTCTTTTTTAGCCAACCCTCGGGGTAGGCTCGACCACCGTATTCCCACTGATTTGCGGTTTTTTGAAACCTTGTTGGGCATGCTCCTTTTCAAGCTGATCTAAAAAGTGATTCAATTCGTCTAATACGGGCCGGACATCATTGGGCAAGGCCTGGGTCACCGCTCGACGGTAAGGGTCACCCGCATGGTGCGCCATCAAAACCTCATGGATCTCATTTAAGGGTCGCACTAGATTAAGTGCCAAAAAACGTTGCAGTAAAAGACCTGCCAAAAAAACCCCTGACGCCATAAACACAACCCCCCATGCGCCCGCAAATCCAAGTTGTTTGGCCCGAACATCAGCGTCGTACATGGCTTGGCGGTTGATTTGACCAAGCTGACCAATCGCCTCAACTACGCTCTCCCGTGCCAGAGGTTTGTTGGCAAAAGCATCCTGATACTGGGCTTGGATTTGATCTAATACCGCGGGTTCATTGGGTTCAGTAATGTTGTTCATCGCCCTTTTTAAGGCGTTTTCAAAGACCTTTACTTGCTCTTCCAAATTAGCTGGATTTGAGGTCAACGCCAACTGGGACAACATTTCCTCTGAGGCTTGTAGGGATTTTTCGTTACGGTCAATAATGGATTCAATGACAGGCGACATCCGCATAAACACCCAAATCGACCCCAAAGCCATCAATAAATTCAACAGAATCAATGCCCAAAGCGCCAGCTTTAAGGATTGGCCAAAATGGTTCATGCGATCCCCTTTAAAAATTTGGGAATGGCTTCCTCATTGCCGACGACCAATAGGATGTCATCCGCTTGCAAAGATTCGTGAGGGGAGGGCTGCAAAATCCGTCCCGTCGGCCCCCGGCGGACACCAACCACCAAGACACCGAAACGCTTGGGTAATTTTAATTCAGCTAGATTTTGCCCAACAATTTCTGCGCGCACCATTACCTCGGCGAGCTGTAAATCATCCCCTAAAGGGGCGTCAGCCATGAGGTGTCGGAAAAGTAAGCGATTGGCGAAGCGTTTGCCAAACTCTTGCTCTGGATTGAGGATTTGGTGGGCTCCAACTAATTGTAAAATACGTTGGTGCACCGCGTCATTAGCCCTGGAAACCACCAGTTTTGTTCCCATCTGGCGTAAAAGTGCGGTGACAATAATCGAAGCCTCCTTGGAATCGTCACCGATACAACAGACCGCCGCGTCCCTTTTCCATGGCTCTAACTTGGCCAACTCGGCTTCGTCAGTGGCATCCATACAAACCGCATCGGCCACAAACAAGGAAACCTCGTTGATCAGCTGAATGTTGGTATCAATCGCCAAGATCTCGGCCCCTTTATCTGACAATGCCCGGGCCAAAGACATACCAAAATGCCCCAGACCAATTATCAAGATTTGCTGCAACATGTTTCCTCCAATCAGGTGAGGGCGATTTTGGCATCGGTATATTGGGACATAGAACGGCTCGGTTCGATATGAAGCATCATAAACAGAGTCACCGGGCCGATGCGTCCGGCGAACATAGCAAACATCACGATGATTTTGCCCACCTCATCAAGCTGCGAGGTGGCCCCTACACTCAAACCCACTGTACCTATCGCTGAGACCGTCTCAAACACTAACTCCCAAGCGGGGATCTGCGGTTGGGTGACCTCCAACATCATCAAAAGGGACAGCCCCACCACCCCGTAGCCGACCAAGATCGCTATGGCCCGATAGACCAGTTCGGGGGGAATGCGTCGGTTTTGCACAATCACCTTCGATTTGCCAGTGACTGTCGCCCAAAAAATAAGGGCTAAAACACCAAATGTAGCGGTTTTCACCCCGCCCGCAGTGCCCCCCGGGCTGCCGCCGATAATCATAAAAAGCAACATAATCAAATAAGTCGGTCCACTAATTTGAGCTAAGTCCACCGAATTAAAACCGGCGGTGCGCAAAGTAACCGATTGAAACCAAGCGTTGCTGAGTTTATCCACCCAACTGAGTCCGCTTAAAAACCCGTTCCACTCAAACATCAACAGCAGCAGGGTCCCCGAACCCAACAATACCGCCGTTGTCACCAAGGGAATCCGAAAGGCAAGGGGGATCGGCTCGCCCTTGATCCAGCGGGGAGCCATCAGACAGGTTGCCGGGGCTAATCCGCCGAGGATGATCAAAAATGACACGGTTTGTAAGATAAAAATGTTTTGCTGGTACGGGATCAAACTATCGCTCCATAGGGCAAACCCGGCGTTGCAAAAGGCTGATACCGCCGTAAACAGTCCCTGCCATAAAGCGGCCCCCCAACCCTGGCCCTCCCCGTGTATAAGCAAGGTGAGCAGCACCGCGCCACTTAACTCACAGACCAAGGTGAATTTAATGATAAAAACTAAAGACGTAATCAAATCAGAACGGTCAGTTTGAGTTACGGCCACCATTAGCCGCTCTTGTTTGAGGCTTAACCGCTGGCCAATGGCGTGTAGGGCTAGTGTGGTTAAACTCATGATCCCCAAACCACCCAGCTGGATTAGAATTAAAATAATCCCCAGGCCTAAGCCGGTGAAGTCTTTGGGGGTATCCAAGACAATCAGGCCCGTAACACAAACTGCGCTCACCGAGGTAAAAGCCGCATCTAAAATCGAAATCCCTTGGGTTGAGGCCCCTGGCAAGGCCAAGAGGAAACTGCCGATAAGGCACAATAAAAAGAAAGTGATTGGCAAGATCTGGGCGGGATTGACCATTGCTTTAGGTCGCCAGAGTTGAACCCGCGATGAAAAGGTCTGGGACTTTAGTAAAATTCGCCAAAGCAAAGCACTTCCAGTCGCGCTCAAGACTAGTAACGAGGCGGCTGAAAGCCACGCTAAGACACCACCCAAAACCAACACAGCGGCCAGTATTAAGAGGATTTTCTTTTTTCTTAAGAGCCAAGCCCAGCGGGCCCCTAAGACCAAAACCAATCCAAAGGTGGTTAATAGTACGGCGCGGGTAAGGATTTCTTCGATTGGGGTAAAGAGCAGTATCCAAGTGGACAGGGTCAATAGACTGATCAACCCCCAAAGTAACCTTTGGTCGGCACGGACCTGAGAGTCGCTTGTTTTTTCTGGATTTAAATGGGGCTTGAATTGGAATAGCGAAAAACCAATAAAAATAAAACCTATCGCTCCCAAAAAGGCGGCAAAGGGATCGGTGATCCAGTGAGATGAGGTCAATGCGGCCAAGGCGCAGAGGCCTAGGCTGCTAAAAAATTTACCCCAGGTGATAAAACGGTATAGGGCGAGGCCAGCCCCAAGTCCCGACCCAGAAGCCACCCCGGCCAATATCCACGGCCAAGCCCAGCCCCAGTTCGCTGGGCCCCAGCTAACTAGCAAAAAGGGCGTTGGAAACAGGGTCAACAGAACCCCCTCCAGCCCCACGTAGGAAAATCGGGAATAGGCAGGAACTTGCGTTACCAATAGGTTTAACCTTACTGAAAGGTTGGCTTTTGAGGAACCTAGAATCGAGTTTTGGCTAGTCTGAAAATACCCCAAGAACCTTTACTATGACAAGTATGGGGGAAATTTTTGTTGTTGTTTGAGGGATGGAAGGTGGGTTTATAAAAAAATGTTGTACCTATTGCGCTAAAAAAATCCCCCCCTTGGGGGGATTGGCTTAAATATCCAGGTTCCGCACCTTGAGCGCGTTGTTTTCGATAAACTCGCGGCGGACGTCAACTGCATCGCCCATTAGCGTCGAAAAGACCTCTTCGGCTTCAATTGCGTCCTCAACATTCACCTGCAAAAACTTGCGTGCTTTAGGGTCCATAGTGGTCTCCCAGAGTTGCTCTGGGTTCATCTCCCCTAGTCCCTTATACCGCTGAATATAGGTACCTTTTTTGCCATCTTCAATCAGGAAATTTACCACTTCGGTACTCGAAGAAAACCGAAGCTCTGCCCCTGTCTCGATCTCGGTGACCACAAAGTCGCCGTTTTCCCGTAGCGACTCAAACTCACCAAACCGTTCCAACACCTTGTTGTAACTATGCAAGTCCAACTCGGCCAGCTCTTCTTGGCTAATCGGGTACCGCTTGTCTTGATAAATCAAGTCCATCTCGCCCCGCTCTTCAATCAGATTAACCAGCACCGGGAACTCCTTCTCGATCTTGGCAATCTCAGACATGATGCTGTAAAAATAAGCCAATTCCTTCGATTCCAGATTGATCCGGTGGCGGAAGAGGATCCCTAACAAAATCTTGATCTTCGAATTGTGGGTCAATCCCTCGCGCTGCCGATTCAGCTCTTGAATCCGTAGGGCAAAACGTTTGATATCCCCATTGTTTAAGCGGAATTTTTTAAGACTGAAATCAAACAACTGGTTGATTAACTCTGACTCGTTTTGTAGGTACGCCTCATACTTGCCCTTCTTGATTTTATAAAGGGGCGGTTGGGCGATATAGAGATAGCCCCGGTCAATGATCTCTGGCATCTGCCTAAAAAAGAAGGTCAAAATCAAAGTCAAAATGTGGCTACCGTCCACGTCCGCATCGGTCATGATAATGATCCGTTGGTAGCGCAGTTTGGCTACATCAAAGTCATCCTTACCAATCCCGCAACCAAGCGCGGTAATTAAGATTCGGATCTCATCCGAGTTTAACATTTTGTCAAAACGGGCCTTTTCTACGTTGAGGATCTTACCCTTCAACGGCAAAATCGCCTGGAATTGCCTATCTCGCCCCTGTTTAGCCGAACCACCTGCTGAATCACCCTCGACAAGGTAAATCTCGCTTAAAGCTGGGTCTTTCTCTTGGCAGTCTGCCAGCTTGCCGGGAAGGCTGCTCATCTCTAAGGCCGATTTGCGGCGAGTTAGTTCGCGCGCCTTTTTAGCGGCGACCCGGGCGCGCAAAGCGTCGATCGACTTCTCAATAATCTTTCTAGAAAGCCCTGGGTTTTCTTCCATAAAGGTAGCAAACTTGTCGTACAAAATCTTATCTACCACCCCACGGACGTTGGCGTTGGTAAGCTTGATCTTCTTCTGTGACTCAAACTGGGGCCCAGCGATTTTGACCGAAACAATAGCGGTCAAACCTTCTTTGATATCGTCCCCAGTCACCTTGTCTTCAGCTACCTTTAAGATCTTGTTTTGCATCCCATAGGTATTGATCGCCCGCAAGAGAGCCATACGGAAGCCCTGCTCATGGGTTCCCCCGTCAATAGTATTGATATTATTGACAAAAGTCATAATATGGCAAGAGTAGCTGGTGTTGTACTGGAAACAAATCTCCACTTCTATCCCTTCGCCGATCCCGTTGACATAAATAGGTTCTGGAAGGATTACCTGCTTGTTTTTATTGATTTCAGAGATAAAGGTCCGAATGCCACCTTCAAAATGAAAGACGTGTTTTTTGCCGTCTTCTCGCTCGTCGATCAGGGTAATTACGTTGCCTGGATTCAAAAAGGCTAATTCTCTTAACCGGTTGGCCAAGATATCGTAATTGAATTTAACCTCGTCAAAGATCTTAACGTCTGGATGAAAAATAATCTCGGTTCCCAGTTGGTCCGACTCTCCGATCACATCTAAGCCAGTTAAGGGCACTCCCTTGGAAAAACGCTGACGAAAGATCTTGCCTTCTCGTTGAATAGTCATCTCAAATTCGTCGGACAAGGCGTTGACCACCGAAGCGCCCACGCCGTTGAGCCCGCCAGAAAACTGGTAGTTTTCGTTATTAAATTTGCCGCCTGCATGCAGGCTGGTCATAACCAAGGTCGCGGCAGGCAAACCTGATTTTTCATGAATCCCCACCGGAATCCCACGTCCGTTGTCTTTGACCCGAATCGAGTTATCCACCAAGATATTGACCTCGATGGTGGTGCAGTAACCGGCCATAGCCTCGTCCACCGAATTATCCACAATCTCAAAAACCAAGTGATGAAGCGCCGGCGAGTCCACCCCCCCGATATACATCCCTGGGCGCAACCGAACGGCCTCTAGGCCTTCTAGTTGTTCGATGTCATTAGCTTCGTACGTATCTTTTTGTTTGGTCATCGGTTTTTTAGATCGTTAAGGGGGCGGCTTCTACCGTCCCGTCGAGGACAAAATATCGTTTGCCTGCACCTTGGAATGCCTGGGGGATGTCGGTACCCGTAATGAAGATCTGGTTGTCCAGTTCTTCAAGGTGGCCAAAGAGGGCCTTAACAACTTCCTTGTCCAATTCCGAGAAAAGGTCGTCCAACAAGAGCAAAGGGCGAATCTGGCAACGAGTGCCAAAGATTTCGTTTAATCCAAACAACAGCGACAAAAAAGCGGTTCGATACTCCCCTTGACTAAGCTCAACCCTATCCATTTTTTGACCCATTGTCACCTGGTAATTATCTTTGTGTGGACCCAGTGTACAAAAGCCCTGGGCCAATTCAGCAGGTGCTTTTTGGGTAAGGAGGGTAAGGGCCTCATCAGGGTCTCTGGGGTTTAGATCAGGCCGGTAAATCAAAAAAAGCGGGACCCCTTTTTTGGAGAAGCGGCTGAAGTATCCGCCTAACTTTTGATTTAATTCGTCCACCAACCGCGCTCTGGGTAAAACCAAATTAGGAATGCAGTGGGCCATAAGTTTATTCCAAGGCCCTAGCTCCGCCAATCTCCCTTGTCTAAGCAACTGCGTTTTATTGGCTTTTATCCGCTCAAATTCCTTTAAGTGGGCAAAATAGTTGGGCTCTAAAATACTCAAGGCCCGATCGAAAAAAGCCCTTCTTTGGCCTGGGAATTCTTTGAAGTGGGCGAGTTGATCCGGTGCAAACAGGATGGAAAAAAACCGCTGGATATAGTCTGAACTTAACCTTAGAGGTTTTTGGTCTAAAAAAACCCGTTTGTTTTGTTTAAGTAGTTCAATCCTGGCGAGGTGGCGTACCTGCCGATCTTCAAAGTGGAAATCAATCAAAGATCGATGTTCCCCTTGTTTGATCAGAGGATTAAGTTTTGCGCTGCGATAACTTTTAAGATGGGTGCAGAGGTACAAAGCCTCTAAGAGATTCGTTTTACCCATGCCATTAGGACCAACCAAAAAATGTAACCTCGGGCCAAACTCAATTTCCAACCGTTTGTAATTACGGAAATCGCTTAGCCCAAGGTTGGGTATTACCATTTGATTTTAACAGGCATTAAAATCGACTTGTATTGTTCCCACCCTGCTGAGGTAATCATCAAGGGGGCCACTGGTCCAATCACATGAAAGGTTACCATCTCGCCTGGAGCTTGATCAAAGGCCCTAAGGGCTTCTAGTAAAAATTGGATATTTAGGCCTATCGCCATCTCTTCCCCCCTATAATCACAAGCAATACGGTCGTTTGCTTCTCCATATTCCAACTTTTGTGATTCAACCACCACTTCACCTGAACCTAAGCTCAACTTCATCACTGCGTTGTGGTCGGTATCGGTCAAGGTGTTCAAAATGTTAACTGCGTTGATCAAATCCTGTTTTGGAAGATTGATCTGAATGGGGGCTACTTGAGAAAGCAGACTTTCTAGGTTAGGAAACTCGGCTTCAATCAACCGGGTTTTAAACTTAACTTGAGAGGTAAAAACCTGGAAAACACTTTCATCAAAAGAGATATCCACTTCACCTGCACTGAAATCAATAATTTTTTTAATTTCAGGTAGGCTTTTCTTGGGGATAATAATGTTTCCTTTTAGATCCAAGGTCGAAGGGGTGTTGGTGATGATTTGGCTGATCCTAAAAGCGTCTGCCCCCATCCATCGAAGCTGGTCCGAACCAATTATCTCTAGGTTTAAACCCATTAAATTTTTACGAGACTCATTTTCACCAATCGCAAAATAGGTCCGTTCAATGGCAGTTTTAAGTAGGTTGCTGTCAAATTTGAAATGACACTCAAGCTCTTTAAAATCAATCGGCGGATACATCTCTGGATCGATCCCAGGTAACTTTACTTGGGAACTTCCGCTGGTTAGAAAAACCCAGTTTTGCGGGGTTGAATTGAACTCAATCTCTAAACCCTGGAAGTTTCTCACCAAATTAAACAGTTTAGTTGAGTTTAAACAGATTTCCCCTTCTTGTAATATCTCGGCAGGAAAACTACCTTCAAAGGTCAGTTCATAGTTGGTTGCCCTTAAAGTCACCCCACCAGAACTGGTTTTAATCAAAAGATTATTGATGATATGTTCAGAAGTCGCTTTACTGCAAATAGCTTGAACCAAGCCTAAAGCATCTAGTAAAGTTCTCTTTTCTACTCTTATCTTCATAGTATTCGTAGTCGATGGTTCGTTTTACTTATTCGCTAACTAATTAAAACGTATGAGTTTAAAACCAGACCTTCCCTAGGTTTTAAACTGTGCTTAATAGGGTAAACCTAATCTAAATTAAACACAGGGTTAAGTCGAGATTTCCCTCAAAATGGCGTTGATAGTTTGTCGAATCTCGGGATCGTTGTCGATTAACTCTTTGGTTTTTTTATGGGCTTGAATAACTGTTGTGTGATTTTTCCCACCAAAATGTTCGGCAATCGCCGGAAAGGAAAAATCGGTCGCTTCTCTACAGATGTACATAGCAATCTGCCGAGGCTTGGATATTTCTTGGGTCCGTTTGTCTGACTTAAGATCTGAAGGTTTAACGTCAAAACGACTAGAAACCATTTTAATAATATTTTCTAAACTCTTTGGGTCAGACTCTAGGTTTAAAACCTCTTTTAGGACCCGTTTAACCTGTTCAAGGGTTATTTCTTGGCCTAAGAGACTTTTATTAGCCTCAATATGCACCAAGATTCCCTCAAGGTCCCTTACGTTTGATTTAATGGTATTGGCTAAAAAGCGGATGATCTCCTCACTTAAGGGCAATCCCTTAGTGGTCGCTTTGTCGCGAATGATAGCCGCCCGGGTTTCCAAATCAGGGGGGTAAATCCGGGCAACCATCCCGGAATTAAACCGGCTAACAAGTCGTTCCTCTAGGTGTTTGATCTCTCGAGGATAACGGTCACTGGTGACTACAATCTGTTTTTTATTGTGGATCAGGTCGTTAAAGAGGTGGAAAAATTCCTCTTGCGTGGCTTCTTTGTTTTCTAAAAATTGGATGTCGTCGATCAAAAGTAGGTCCACATTCCGATACTTAGCCCGAACTTTAGCAATTTTTTGAAAACGGATCCCCTCGATAACCTCGTTTATAAATTCCTGGCAGGTAGCGTAGCGGATTCGTTCGGTTTGTGCGGTTTCGATCCCGCGAAGTCCGATCGCTTGCAATAGATGAGTCTTACCTAAACCCACATCCCCACATATAAATAAGGGGTTATATTGACTGCTCTTAATATTGTCCCCCACCGAGCGGGCGGCGGCAAAGGCCATGTCTGAGTTCCCGCCGTTTACAAAATGATCAAAGCTATATTTCGGATTAAACCCAAAGTCTAAATCTACCTTGGTTAAGGGATGCGCCTTTTGGCCTTTTTTATTGGACTTGAGATTGCCAACCTGGATCGAGAGGGCAAAATCTTTTTCTAATCCTAAGGATTCAAACCCTAAAAAAATCTTCTCGCGAAGTAAGGGCTGGTGGTGGTTTTTGATGAAGTTACAAAAAAATTGATTCATCCCACCTAATTCTACCTTGGACGGAGTAATGGAGACCAACTCCAAAGGTAAAACCCAAGCCTCAAATTCGTCGGGCTCTAGTTCTTCTTTGAGTCGGCTTTTGAGCTCAGAAAACCGGTTTTCGATCTCGGTCTGATTCATCAAACTAAAGGGCAAGCAGGATTAGACAGATTAGGGTTCAACCTTATAGAAAGAAAGTCGATTCGTTAAGTCAGTTTTTTAAATATATTTCCTATTCCCCCCTAAGGCAGATGGATACTGATTTCGAGGGTGTGCTAGCTTTTTTTAAAGAGCTTGGGCCCTTAAGTTTAAGTAAAACCAAATTAGCCTTCGAAGGGGACCTAGGCCTGGGCAAAACCTTTTTAATCAAAGCGTTATTAGAGCTTATGGATCCGCATCTCCCCTCTCAAGCAGCCAGCCCCAGTTTTGCCCTTTGCCTGTCCTACCAAAGTGGACCCTACCAAATCGACCATTTCGACTTGTATCGACTAGAAAACCAAGACCAACTCGACGAAATTGGTCTTTGGGAATCTTTAGAAGACCCAGACCGAGCCAGTTGGATCGAATGGGCAGGGAAATATAATTTGGTGCTAAGGGCCTGTGATTTAGTGGTCACCCTAACCGAGAGCCAGGGCCAAAGAGCCTACCAAATAACACGCAATCCAAGGTAAACTGGGTTAAAATTACTTGGCCAAATCACCTAATATGGGAGATAATCACGCCGAGGACTTTAGATTAGTATGCAATTTGCAACTGAAGTTTAAGTAGAACCCTTAAGTAGATTCTTTGCCGACAATCCTCAAGAGACGGTTATGAAACCCTTGTCCCGCATAAAAACAAGTTATCTGATCTTGGCTCTGTTTTTAGTTTGGGCTCCGACCAGTGCTTGGTCGGTGGACGCTGTGGCCAGTTTTGGACAGGTTTCAGGGACGGTGCAGGTGATCCGCGAAACCCGCAAAATTCCAGCCCGGACCGGCTTGATCCTTAACGATCAGGACGTGGTGGTTACCGGCAAAGACAGTAGAGCAACCATTATCTTTAGGGATGGTTCGGAAATTCGGCTTTTCCAAGATACTCAGTTTATCATTGAAAAATCAGAAGAGACCAAAAAAGGCAGCCGCCGATTTTTACATGACTTTAAGTTAAAAGTAGGTAGCTTCTGGGGTAAGTTCCTTCCTGGCAAACAAACCACCAAGATATCCACCCCAACGGCCACCATTGGGATCAAAGGGACCAGCATGGTCATGAGTCAGGGTAATGATAAACTAGATCTTTCCCTCTCCTCGGGTTTGATTTCGGTGCAAAACGAAGACGAAGAGATGGACCTTAAGCCGGGCAACCGCATCCAAAACCTTAGCCGCAAAGGTTCGATTTCTGAAAAAGTAAGCCCTCTCCCCTATCGTTTAACGATCAGCCCTGACCGTTCCAAGTTTAATGTCCCCGTGCCTGGCCGGACCACAGAGATTGAGTTAACCCTGCAAATGATTGACGTAAAGACCGGGCGCAACGTGGCCCGCACGGGGGAGGTTTATATAAGTGTAGAAATCGACAAGATCGTCTTCCCCGAAGTAATCAAACTCAACGATCGAGGGTATGCAAGACTCAAGGCGGTGGTTAAGCCTTTCCAAACTGCCGACTACCGCGAAGGGCAGGTGGAGATTTTGGCGGTGATGGACGGAATCGAATTTATTGACGTGGGTTCGGGTATGGCCGTGCTGACCTATGACATCCCCCCGCAAGCGGCTAAAACCATTCGGGTTGATTTAAAAACAGGCGAGCTGCAACATTAATAAGAACTAGGCAGGCCGGGCGATAAAAAGCTTGGCCAACTCCAGGTCTGGGGGCCTGGTGATCTTGATGTTAGTTGGTTCTCCTGGCACCAACGCCAAGGAACGGCCAAGCCGCTCAAAGTAACCGGCCTCGTCGGTAAGACTCACCTGAGCTAATTCCCCAAAAAAAACAGAGTGAACCTCGCTAAACCAAAAGGCTTGGGGGGTTTGGGTGGTGTATAGGCCCTCGCGATCCACTAGGCTGGTTTGTCCGTTTGGCGCCAATCGGCGGCAGGTTTCGGCGATGGGCAGGGCTGGGACGGCGGCTTGGTGGGTCTCTAAGGCCTTTAATAGGCTTTGGTAGATCGGCTTACTTAAAAAGGGCCGGGCTCCATCGTGGGTCATCACGATTGGCGCCCCTGGGTTCTTGATTAGATATTTTAGCCCGTTACGCACCGAGTCTGCCCGCTCTGGACCGCCCTCCACCAATATTAACCTGCCCGAATCCAGTCCCAATGGGGCCAAAGCCTCTTCGATCTCAGCCCTTTCTTTTGGGCGAATCATCACTAACATCCGGCCCACTCCTTCAAGCTGGCTGATCGCCCGCAAGGTGTGTTCCAAGATGGGTTTGCCTTGGAGTTCCAAAAATAATTTGTTGCTCCCTGTCCCCATCCGCGCCCCTAGGCCCGCCGCAGGCACTAAAAAATCACAGGTTAGCCTCACCTTCTTCACCTCAAGACTGGGTTGGACTTAAAGCCCCTTATACTAGTTCATTCCTGATTTTGAATCAATCTTTTTTAGCCTTTGGTATTGACACAGGTTGGGGCCATTGGTACTTCTTGGGTGTTTTTAGTCAGTTAATCACGCCTCTTTTAAAGCCCTCTCGATGGAACACCAAAGGTACGGCGAAGTTTTTAATTTCGGCGTTTTACACATGGAATGGCCGACGGCGCTGTTTATCCTCGTCGTGTTTGTGGTCACTCTGGTTCTTTTGAACCTGCTGCTACTCAAGCCCCTGGTTTCCACCCTGGAATCCCGTAAGGCGGTGATGGCTGGCGGGAACGAGCGTTTAGAAGATACCAAAAATGAACTTAAAAACCTCCAGGCACATTACGAGGAAGCCCTCAAAGCTGGACAAAAGAAAAACGAGGAAGCCCACAAAAAGGCTTTAAGTGAAGCCTTGGCCGAGGCCGCGCAATTGACCGATATGGCCAAAGAAAAATCCCAAAAGGTGATCGAACAGGCCGAGGTGGAAATTGCTAACGAACTGAAGTCAGCGCTGGCCGAAGCCAAAGACTTGGCTGGTGGTTTGGCGGGGATGATCCAAACCAAAGCACTGGCGAGCTAACATGAAAAAAATCCTTAGCTCGCTTTTAATGTTATCCCCTAGCCTAGCCTTTGCCGCTGAACATGCGAGTGGAGGGGAAGGGATGTTGGGCTCGACCATGCTGTTTAAGGCCCTCAACTTCTTGATGCTTTTAATTGCGCTGCACTACTTCGCTAAAAAGCCTCTAGCTAAAATGATGCGAGACGCTTCTATAGCTAAAAAAGAAGAGTTCGACGAAAAAAAGAAAGCCGTACAGGAGGCCGAAGAGCGGCTCCGAGCCTTTAAAAAGCAGATGGCTGAAGAGGAATCTCTCCTTGCAGAGCGCAATAAAGCCGCTCAAGCCGCAATTGAAGCCGAGAAGAACAAGATTATAGCTGAAGCCAAGGCTCATGCAGCGATGATCGAAAAAAACGCGACCATGCTGATGGAACAAAACCTGAACAAAGCCAAGGCCGAGATTCGCCAGTTTTTGGCAGAGGAAGCCTGCAAGCTTGCAGAACTTCAAATCAAAGAATCGGTTGGGGCCAAAGAGCAAAAAGGCTTGATGAAAACCTATATAGAACGGCTGGACGGTTAATATGGAAGGAGTCATCGCCAAACGATACGCCAAAGCCCTTCTGGGGCTGAGCCCAGACCCGTCTAAAACGGCTGAAGAACTAAACGCCCTGGCTTCGGCTTATAGCGAAAATCCAGACTTTCTGGCCTTAATCGCCGCGCCCAAATTGGGAACGGGAGCCAAAGAACGGACCATCGGCGAGATTGCTAAGGCAATGGGCTTAGAGGCACAAACCACTAAATTTGCCCGTTTCCTGGCCCATAAAAACCGTTTTACCTTGATCCCTCAAGTGGCCAACGCCTTCGAAAAGATGGCCTTGCAAAAGCTGGGTCGAGGCAAAGCAAAGATGGTTACCGCCTTTGAATTGACCAATGCCGAGGTTAAAGGCTTAACCAAGAAAATTTCGGAATATACCCAACTAGAGGTGTCGTTGGAGGTCGAGGTAGATAAATCGATCTTGGGCGGTGCCATTACCCAAATCGGCAGCCTGGTGCTGGACGGCAGCGTCAAAAACCGGCTCAATATGATCAAAGAAACCATTGCACGGGGAATTTAACCAATGAAGATCAGAGCGGAAGAAATCAGCAAGATCATCCAGAAGCAGATTGAGGAATTCGACGCTGCGGTGAAGGTCAAAGAAATAGGTACCGTCCTTTCCGTCGGTGACGGGATCGCCCGGGTATATGGCTTGGATAAGGTCATGTCCGGTGAGTTGGTCACTTTCGCAGAAGGCACCACAGGGATGGTTCTAAACCTAGAGTCGGACAACGTCGGGGTGGTTCTCTTCGGTTTGGGCGAAAAAATCAAAGAAGGCGACCAGGTCCAGCGAACAGGCCGTATCGCGGAAGTGCCCGTCGGTGACGAGCTTTTAGGGCGGGTGGTAAATCCCCTAGGTGAACCCTTAGACGGCAAAGGTCCGCTCAATGCTAAAGCAGCTAATAAGCTAGAAATCATTGCCCCAGGTATTGTTTACCGCAAATCGGTTCACGAGCCTATGATGACCGGGCTCAAGGCGATTGACGCCATGGTCCCCATTGGACGTGGTCAACGCGAATTGATTATCGGTGACCGCCAGACTGGCAAAACGGCCATTGCCCTTGACACCATCATCAACCAGAAGGGCCAAGAGGTTATTTGTATCTACGTCGCCATTGGCCAGAAGAAATCGACCGTAGCCCAAGTTTCTCAGAAGCTAGCCGCTCACGGGGCGATGGACTACACCATTATTGTTTCGGCTACCGCCGCTGACCCCGCTCCGCTCCAGTTTATCGCTCCCTTCGCGGGCAGTGCGATGGGCGAGAAGTTCCTAAGCGAAGGCAAACACGTCTTGATTATTTATGATGATCTCTCTAAACAAGCGGTTGCTTATCGGCAGCTCTCCTTGTTGCTCCGCCGCCCTCCTGGCCGCGAAGCCTATCCGGGAGACGTCTTTTACATCCACAGCCGCCTGCTTGAACGCGCTTGTAAGTTAAACGAAAAGGCCGGGCTAGGCTCGATCACGGCGCTGCCGATTATCGAAACCCAAGCGGGCGACGTTTCTGCTTATATCCCGACCAACGTGATCTCGATCACCGATGGCCAGATCTTTTTGGAAACCGAACTATTTAACTCAGGTATTCGCCCAGCGATTAACGTCGGTCTTTCGGTAAGCCGCGTTGGCGGTTCTGCCCAGACCAAAGCCATGAAAAAAGTGGCCGGCCCTTTAAAGCTCGAATTGGCCCAGTACCGCGAGAAAGCGGCCTTTGCTCAGTTTGGTTCTGACTTGGACGAAGCGACCCAGCGGCAGCTAAACCGGGGAGCCCGGTTGGTTGAGGTATTAAAGCAAGGCCAGTTCAAACCCAAAAAGATGGAAGAGCAGGTGCTTTCGATCTTCGCGGTTACCAAAGGTTTTGCCGATAAGTTGCCAGTGGACAAAATTTTGGAATGGGAAGCAGGCCTCGAGCATTATGTAAAAACCAACTATGCCGCGGTTATTGCTAAGTTGGGCCAAGAAAAAGCCATGTCCGACGAAATAACCGAGGGCTTGAGCAAGGCGGTTAAGGAATTTACTGAGCAATTTGGGCAGCAAGGGGCTTAATCTAATATGGCCACCTTAAAGGACATCAAGCTTCGGATCAGCTCGGTCAAAAATACCCAGCAGATCACCAAAGCCATGAAAATGGTGGCGGCGTCGAAGATGAAAAAGGCCGAAGACCGGATCAAAGCGGCGCGTCCCTATACGGACAAGCTGACCCAGGTAGTCACTAATTTGGCCAGCGGTTTGGAGGCTGGGGCGCACCCCCTACTGACCAAACGCAAAGGTGGCAAAGCATTAATTGTGCTGTTCACCTCGGATCGGGGCCTTTGTGGCGGACTGAACTCCAACCTTTGTAAATCGCTGAACCGGTTTATTAAATCGGTATTAGAAGAGGTGGAGCACGTTGAATTGGTCACCTTGGGCCGTAAGGGACGGGATTACTTCAGAAAGACCAACGAAAAAATGCTCCAGTCCTTTGCTGACCGGAAAGAAAACGAATACACCGAAGAGTTGGGCAAGTTAATGAGCCAGCTTATTGCCGGTTACGAAGAGGGTGAGTTTAATCGGCTGTATCTAGCCTACAACCACTTTAGAAACGTGATCACTCAAGAGGTCACTTTCCAGCAAGTTTTGCCAGTTCAGCCACCTAAAGGTGGGGGCCCAGCGGTTGAGGCGGAATTTGTTTTAGAGCCAGACAAAGCAGCTATTTTAAACGAAATTTTACCGCAATACGTAGAAAATCAAGCGTTCACCGCCCTTTTGGACGGCTTCGCCTGCGAACATGCTAGCCGCATGACGTCAATGGATGCAGCTACCAAAAACGCAGGTGAATTGATTAAGTCTTTGAGACTTCAATACAACCGGGCACGCCAGGCGGCGATCACCACTGAACTGACCGAGATTATTTCCGGCGCCGAGTCGCTGTAACCGAGACCAACCAGTCAATTAAAAAAGAGATCGAGGCTAACATGAGCAACGGCAAAATTTCCCAGGTCATTGGGCCTGTGGTGGACGTCGAATTCGAAGACGGTAACCTGCCCCAGATTCTGGACGCACTAACCATCGACTTCGAATACGGCGGCGAAAAGAACCGGTTGGTTCTTGAAACCCAGCAACACTTGGGCGAAAACACGGTTCGCGGAATTGCCATGAGCAGTACTGACGGCTTGGTTCGAGGATTGCCCGTGGTGGCGACGGGTGCCCCCATTATGGTCCCTGTCGGCAACGGGGTATTAGGACGGATCTTAAACGTGGTTGGTGAGCCCGTGGACATGATGGGCGAGGTCAATTCCAAGATCAAGTGGTCTATTCACCGCGATGCACCCTCTTTCGAAGACCAAGACACCTCTGCATCGATCTTGGAAACGGGGATCAAGGTTATTGATTTGATCTGCCCCTTCTTAAAAGGCGGTAAGATTGGTCTGTTTGGTGGTGCCGGGGTAGGCAAGACGGTAATTATTATGGAGTTGATCAACAACATCGCCCAAAACCACGGTGGTTACTCGGTATTCGCCGGGGTTGGTGAGCGGACCCGTGAAGGGAACGACCTTTGGGAAGAGATGAAGGAATCTGGGGTTATCGACAAGGCCTCTTTGATTTACGGCCAGATGAACGAACCCCCTGGAGCCCGCTCCAGAGTCGCTTTGACCGCATTAACCATGGCCGAATACTTCCGCGATGAGCAGCGCCAGGATGTGCTTCTCTTTATTGATAACATCTTCCGCTTCACCCAAGCGGGCTCCGAAGTTTCGGCACTTTTAGGCCGGATTCCTTCGGCCGTAGGTTATCAGCCTACCTTGGCTACCGAGATGGGCCAGTTGCAAGAGCGAATTACCTCGACCAAGAAAGGTTCGATTACCTCGGTACAGGCAGTTTACGTACCGGCGGACGACTTGACGGACCCCGCTCCGGCGACCACCTTCGCTCACTTGGACGCGACAACCGTACTCTCTCGGGCGATTTCAGAATTAGGGATTTACCCAGCAGTGGATCCATTGGATTCAACCAGCCGGATCTTGGACCCGTTGGTTGTTGGTGATTTTCACTACAAAGTAGCTCGCGGGGTGCAGGAGATTTTGCAGTCTTATAAAAACCTGCAAGACATCATCGCCATCCTGGGGATGGACGAACTCTCGGACGAGCAGAAATTGACGGTGGAGCGGGCCCGGAAAGTACAACGGTTCTTGAGCCAGCCTTTCCATGTGGCCGAAGCCTTCACTGGCGCTAAGGGTAAATACGTTAAGCTGGAAGACACCTTAAAAAGCTTCCAAGAGATTTTGGATGGTAAACACGACAGTATCCCCGAGCAGGCCTTCTACATGAAGGGCGGTATCGGCGAGGTTCTTGAAGCGGCTAAAAAAATCTAGGAGATTAGATGAGCTTGATCCTTGAGATCATTACCCCTAAAGCGCGGATGGTGGAGGTAGAAACTACCGAAGTCACCCTGCCCGGCGAGTTGGGCGAGTTGGGGGTTTTAGCGGGCCATATTCCCTTGCTGACCAGTTTAAAGTCAGGGGTGTTGAGATATCAAAGCGTCAAAGAAACAAAAGCCTTTGCGATTCACTTTGGGTTTGCGGAGATCTTTAACAATCGGGTAACCGTCTTGGCCAAAGAAGCTGAAGCGGGCGCGTTGATTGATGGAGCTCATGCCCAAGCCGAGGTGCAAAGGCTCCATGAAGCGCTAAATTCCTGTGAGAAGTCTTCAAAGGAAGAAGCGAAATTGATCCAGGAACTAACCAAAGCAGAAACTAGGCTCTTGGCTTCAAAGTCTTAGAGGTCTGGTTTTTGCGATTAAAAAAACCCGCGTAGGCGGGTTTTTTTTTGCACGCTATTCTTTTGACCTTAAAGGGTGGCTTTCTCAAACTGATTCCATATTTCTTGGGCAACCAACCCCAAGGGACGGCCTCGTTTTTTAGAGAGAAATACCCCGATTGGCTCCCCGGTTGGCAGACCCTCAACCTCTATTTTAATTAAATCCCCGCAGGTTAACTCGTTTTGGATGAAATGGGTGGGAAGGCTTCCCCAACCCATACCGGCTATAATAATTTCCTTTTTGGTCTGCGCATCGGTCACAAACCACTGTCGTCCGCCCTTGATTGTGTTAAACTGCTCTGGCTTGGGTTCTATGGAACTGTCTCTGATCACAATCTGCGCTTGATCCTTCATTTCGGCCAAACTAAAGATACGGTTGGGGTTTTTTAAGGGAAATTGTTTTCCGACCACAAACTGCATCGTAAGTTCAGAGACTTTCAGGTGATCAAAAGCCTGATGGTTAACCGGCCAGATAATAAAGGCCAAATCCACCTCTTCGCGGGCCAATTTATCCCCACCTCCTGAGAGATATTGCGACACCAAAGTGAATTGGGTGTGGCAATATCTTTGCTCGAAGCTCTTTAAAACCAGCAAGATCGGTTGCATTGGGATCAAAGGATCGAACGTGACCTGCACCTCGGTCTCGTACCCAGAGGCCAGATATTTACCTAAATTGGCAAATTCTTCTGCTTGGTTGAGTAGAATTTCCGCCTTTTTTAATAATCCCAGACCTGCGGGTGTTAGGCTAACGCGGTATTCCTTCCTAGAGAACAATAAAAGGCCTAGTTCGCCTTCTAATTTTTTAAGGGCAACACTCAGGGTGGGTTGGGTGCGATTTAGTTTTTTTGCGGCGGCACCCAGACTACCTGTTTGGGCAATGGTGGCAAAAATAAGGATCTGGTCGAGGGTCATGATAGGTAAACTCTATGAGAATAATTAAAAAAAGATAATATCATTCTATCGAAATCCAGGCTAGGCTGTAAATGTATTTTAACTAATGACCCGCCTATCAAGGTATCCCTTCATGAGCACACCAATTAATACCGCCTCTTCAACCAAGGTAAAATGGGTTTGGATTGGCATTCGTGGAATTCTAAGTCTAGCGTTGGGTAATGCTGGAGTCCAAAAGCTTTTACATTCGGACGAGATGGTCGGGAACATGACCCATCTTGGCTACCCTGAATATTTATTAACCATCTTAGGAATCGCCTATTTACTAGGAATAATTGCCTTGTGGCAGCCTTGGTCTGCGGCGCTTCGAGAATGGGCCCACGCCGGTTTTACCATCGCTATGTTAGGGGCTTTTGCCTCGCACCTGTTTGTCGGTGACCCAGCGCAATATTTCGCGCCCTCTTTAGTCTTTTTGGTACTTTTTCAAGTCGCGTATATTTTAGAAAAAAAATATTCGCCCAAGTAACCTAACCTTCCACTTATGGAGACCCAATGTCCTGGCAACAAAAACCTTTTTCTATTGACGTGAAAGCGGGCGAGACCCTTTACCTGTGCGGGTGTGGGCAAAGTAAAAACGGCCCTTATTGCGATGGAACCCACAAGACGGTAGGCGGGAAACCCTTTGCTGAAAGTTTTACTGAAGACAAAAAAATCCACGTCTGCGGCTGTGGCAAGTCCGGTGGCAAGCCTTATTGTGACGGCTCACACAAGGCTTAGTCCGTTTTTTCAAGGATTCGGCAAAAAGCCAATTAGCCCAAGGTGGCTGGTTGGCTTTTTTTTGGACTAGTTGGTTTTAGAAAGGTCGATTACCACTTGATCCCAAAAGCGGATCCTAGCCTCGATGGCCTGCACCGCCGCCTCTTCGGCCTCTTTGATCAGGCGTGGGTCTTCTTTGCACAATTCGAAAAGGGTTTGCATCGAAAGGGGACCATGATGATCTTGGTCTAAGAGAATGTGGCGCTCTAGGTAGTAGTGGAAATAGGGGGCTTGAGACTCGGTGCAATTCATCTTAGCCAAGAGGGAGCGGAACATAGTGGGGATAATATGCTCGCGGCCCAATGCGAATGCAGCGGCCACTTTGTGAGGCTTCCCTTGCTTAATAAACCCAAAGGTGGTCTGCATAAATTCTAATGAAGCTTTGGGTACCTCGACATCGCGGTAGGCGATATCGAACCCCTTGATCTTGGCCAGCCTAGAGAACGCCCTTACTACGCTTGTGTTGGCTCCCACCTCCTCCATTGCGCTGATATACATCTCAAAATGGCTTAGGTAGGTCTTTTTGTCAGGGGCGATATCGGTTTCTTCTTCCAAGACAATTTCATTAATAAAGCGTTGAATCATTGGGTTTTTGCCTGGGCCCCAAGGATATCCGTGAGGGGCAATTTCCGCCTGAATGGTTTTGACGAGTGACATAAAATCCCAAACCGAAAAAACATGACGCTCCATAAATCGGCGCAGCTGCTCCATCGTATTAACCGCCTGATACACAGGGTGTTCTTTTAAAACTTGGCGCAGAGGGGCAATCCGTTCGAAGGGGAAATCCATGTTTTTGCTCTATTGGATGTGGTCTGGAAGCGGGACGAGTCAAACTTTACTCACCGATGGCCCCCGTGTCTAGCTTGGCCTCGATTTTATAGGCCAGTTGCCTCTATGCAGCGCTTTACTTAGTCGACGGAGGTTAGTCGCACCTCAGAAGGGGCCGCCGCGATGAATCAACTGGGGGCCCGTATAGCTGAAGTGGAGATCACCTTGGAAGACCTGTCCAAGATGGCTGATAGCTTAAAAGATCAGGTAAGCCGGTTCAAAGTCTGATTATTTCAGTTGAGCTAGTGTTTATTTAAAGCCTTACAAAGGCTAATTACGACTAAAACCTTTAGCTAGAAGCGGGCGGAGGGCTATTTAAAACTAGCTTCTTGGGCGCCAAGCAAAGCCGAGCGATTCAAAGTAGCAAATAGGGGTCCACATCAAGGCTTAAACGGGTGCTGCCCTTGAGATGGTAGGCCTTTTTGTCAAGAAGGACCCGGGCAAGTAAGGCTTTTAGACTGCCTGGGCGTTCCGTGCGAAACAGGAGGGTCCAGTAGTATCGGTCTGCGATTTTTAAAATCTCTGACTGCTTGGGCCCAATTAGTTCAAACCCCAGCTGGCGCTGATAATCCCGCAAAATATCTCCTAACGCCTGGGCCGCCTCTTGGGCGCGCTCCTCCTTGGGGTCAGAGAGGCGGATTTGAATAAAACGGCTGAAAGGGGGGAATTTCAACTCTTGGCGCAACCTTTCTTCTAGGGCAAAAAACTGGGTGTAATCTTGATTAACTGCCGTCTCGATGGCGTGGTGGGTTGGGTTGTAGGTTTGAAGATAGGCCTCCCCAAAATCCCCTTCCCCCCGTCCTGCCCGTCCCGAAACCTGGGCGAAGAGTTGGTAGCTCCGCTCACTACTCCTAAAATCAGGGATGTTTAGGCTCATGTCTGCAAACAAAATAGCCACAAGCCCGACATGCATAAAATCATGCCCCTTGGCGATAAGTTGAGTGCCAATAATAAAGTCCACCTCCTGGCGGTCGATTTTGCCCATCGCCTCTTCTAGGCTCCCACGTCGCCCTAAGCTGTCCTTATCCATTCTCAGAAAACGGGCTTCAGGAAACAAAACCTTTAAATCGCGCTCCACCCTTTGGGTGCCAATCCCCTCTAATGAAAACTTAGTTTCCCCACAGGTTTTGCATTTTCTAGGGTAAAACTCCTGCTCGCCGCAATGGTGGCAAATCAGTTGGTTTTTGGTTTGGTGCCAAGTCATAGCGATACTACAATGGGAACAAAGCACCGGGGTCTCGCAGGCTTTGCAACTTAGGCAGGCGGCATAACCACGGCGGTTTAAAAATAAGATCGCTTGTCTTCCTGCCGCTAGATTGTCTTGAAGCTTTTGATAAAGCAGGGAGGTTAAATAAAACACCCCCTTGACCCTCGGTAGGTCCTTGAGCCCCAAAATTTGCAACTTCGGCGGCAGGCTGCCGTCAACCCTTTGATGTAGTTCGAGTAATTTATACTTGCCTGTTTGGGCGTTGTGATAGGACTCGACCGATGGGGTTGCCGAACCCAAAAGCACCAGGGCCTGGTGTTCTACCCCCAATTTTAGGCTTAAGTCCCGAGCGTGATAAAAAGGGGTTTCTTGTTGCTTGTAAGAGCCGTCGTGTTCCTCATCGACCAGGATTAGCCCGATATTTTCTAAGGGGGCAAAAATCGCCGAACGGGCTCCAATCACCAAGTCCACCCGCCCTTTTTTAATCTTAAGCCACTCTTGAGCCCGTCGTCCTTCAGACATCTGGCTATGAAGAACCGCCAACCGCTGCCCAAAACGGGCCTCGAAGCGAGCTATCGCCTGGGGAGTTAAGGAGATTTCGGGTAGTAAAACCAACACTTGGCGGCCTGCCTCAATCACGCTCCGGGCTAGATGGAGATAAACCTCAGTCTTGCCCGAGCCGGTCACCCCCTTGAGTAAAAACGCTTGGAAACGGCCATTTAAGCGGGCCTCTTCTAGGACAACCAGGGCCCCACTTTGTTCGGGGTTTAGGGTTAGAAATTGGTCGTGATGAACCTCTTGGGGAGGATTGGGGACAAGGGTTTTTGAGATTAACACGCCCTCTTTGATCAAGGTGCGCAAGGTGGCTTCGGCTTTTTCCACCTGTAAAAGCAATCCTTCTTGGGTCTGGGGAGCTGCTTGGAGCAACTCTAACAGCCGGGCCTTTTTGCTACCGGTTCGCGGCATTTGGACCGGCGCTTGGC
>MFNE01000012.1:0-6455 GCA_001783695.1 Candidatus Lambdaproteobacteria bacterium RIFOXYD2_FULL_50_16 | reverse complement strand
GCCTCCAAAGCCCGCCGATACAGATCTTGGTTTTTAAGAAAACTCTGTTTCTTTTGCAGGCCAAACGGGTCCAGGTCTTGGATGCCTTCGAGCCACTGGGCCTGGGTGGACTCCAGATCGGGCGGCAGTCCACCTATATTTATTTGCCTTTTGATTTTGGGTTTGAGTCCGCCGGGTAGGGCGGACTCAAAGAGGTCTGCTGGGGTAGCCCCATAATATTCAGCCGCCCAAAGCAAAAACCCAAGCTGTTTAGGCCCAAACAACGGGGGCTGGTCGATTATCAGCAAAAGATCGCGTACCCCCTTTTGCTCGCTGGTCTCCATCAGCCCGATTACAAAGCCTATCCGTTCGCCCGGTCCAAAAGGCACCAAGACCCTTGCTCCTAGCTCTGGGACCAGTCCCTCAGGTAAGTGGTAATCAAAGGGTTGGCCAAAGGGACCGGCCAGCGAGACTTGGGCAAACATCAATTACCACCGAAATAGGTAAAAATTTAAGAACCGTTGCCGAGATGATAACAAAGGATTAAGCTCAAAGCTAGAGTCGAGTGGTCTAGGCAGCCGCTGGCGGGGAAACTTGCTGGAGGAAAGTCCGGGCTTCATAGGGCAGGATGCTGGCTAACGGCCAGAGGGGGTGACCCCATGGAAAGTGCCACAGAAAATATACCGCCGATGGCCCCAGGGCACAGGTAAGGTTGAAATGGTGGGGGAGCTTGCTCCTTAATGTAAGAGCCCACCGCAAACCTGGCGACAGGTTTGGCAAGGTAAACCCCATTCGAAGCAAGTCCAAATAGGGCGATCATGAGGCGGCCCGTCTCGTCGCCGGGTAGGACGCAAGAGGGCCGGAGTAATTCGGCTCCCAGATAAATGGTTGCTACCCCCTCGGGGGACAGAACCCGGCTTATTGACCACTCGTCTTGTTCCCTTTTAAGGACCGCCCCGTGGGTCGCGGTCACCGGGTTTTTTGCTCCGGCGTTTGTTTGGCCCCCATGGGGTAAGCGTCTTTGGCTGCCTAGTGTTGACCCATTCAACCAAAGGGTCAGCCCCCTTTACCGCGAGCCTGAGGGCTTGGCCCCTTTGGTTGAATGGGGCTAATCGCGCTCGGCAATGGCTTTGCGGGCGGGCTTGGGGTGGTTTAATTTTGGTGGTTCGATCTGCTTGGGTGAAGACAGCCGACAATTGCCATCGAAAAAGACCTTTTCATCAATCACCAGATTACCGGCGGTCACTTCCCCTTTAAAATGTCCAGGAGTCTTAATCCGCACAGTTTCAAGGGCAGTAATCTGCCCGATTATACTCCCTGAGCTAACCAAATTTTCGGTAACAATGGTGCCCAAAACCTTGGCCGATTCACCCAGATAAATGGTTGAGCGGGATTCGATGCTACCCTCGATGGTCCCATCAATCCGAATCCCTCCTTCGAGTTTCAGGGTCCCTTTGAGTTCCAGATTCTCTGAAAGGAAGCTGGTGGTTTTAATGCTGCCCATGGTTATTTTTGGTTAAGGAGTCCTAATATCCGGTTAAAATCGTTTAGATCGCTGAAATTAAGCTCAATCTTTCCGCCCTTGCCTTTGGGTTTGATCTTTACGTGGGTCGAAAGCCGCCCCTCTAGTTTTTGGCGCAACAGTTCAAATTCAGGGCTGATTTTAACCGGGGCTACGGGATCTTTCGGGGTCGGTTTTTGGGCTGCCAATTGTTCGAGCTGCCTTACACTTAGGTCCTCGGCTAAGGTTTTATCGCGTAGTTCAAGGCGCCTTTTTGGATCTTCAACCGATAATAACGCCCGTCCATGGCCCTGACTAATACGGCCTTCGGTGAGGTCGTTTAAAATCTCGGCAGGCAGGGCTAAGAGCCGCAACAGGTTAGCGATGGTGCTGCGATTTTTGCCGATCCGTTGCGCCAGCTTATCTTGGGTGTAACTATGTTGTTCTAATAGATTTTTATAGGCCTTCGCTTCTTCCACAGGGTTTAGGTCGGCCCGTTGAAGGTTTTCGATTAACGCGATTTCTAGGATATCTTGATCTAAGATATCTTTGATTACCGCTGGAATCTCATCGAACCCGGCCAGTTTACTGGCCCTTAAGCGCCGCTCTCCGGCGATTAACTCGTATCCTCCTTGCGGATTTTTACGCACCAATACTGGCTGAATCACCCCTTTGATCCGAATCGATTGGGCCAGTTCAGCCAAACGCGACTCATCGAAATGATCCCTAGGTTGCCAAGGGTTAAGGGTTATTTGGTCTATCTTAAGTTGCTTGACCAGGTCTGCTTCCCCAGGGGCAATGTCTTTTGCCGGTTGCAACAGGGCCGAAAATCCGCGGCCTAGGGCTTTTCGTTCACTCACTGGACCGCCTCTTTTTTGTTGCGGGCGAGTAATTCCTTGGCCAGATTTAGATAACTAATCGCCCCCTTGGACTGGCGGTCATATAAAAAGACGGGTTTGCCAAAACTGGGGGCCTCGGAAAGGCGCACGTTTCTGGGGATTACGGTGCGGAAGATTTGATCTTTAAAATGGACCTTGACCTCTTCGATCACCGCTTTGGAAATGTTGTTGCGCACATCATACATAGTGGGCAAAATCCCCTCGATTACCAGCTTGGGGTTTAAGGTGTTTTTGATCAGGTCGATGGTCACTAAGAGTTGGCTTAATCCCTCCATCGCGTAATATTCGCACTGAAGGGGGACCAAGACCGAGTCAGCAGCGGACAAGGAATTGATGGTTAGCAGGCTTAAACTGGGCGGGCAATCGATAAGGATATAGTCAAATTGGGGCCGCAAACCTTCAATAATCATCTTGAGTTTCATTTCGCGAGCCATAGCCCCGACTAACTCAATCTCCGCCCCGGCTAAATCGACATTGGCCGGGATCAGTTTTAACTGTTTTATTTGGGTCGCGACAATTTGCTCGGCAATCGGGGCTTTGCCAATTAAGGCGGGGTAGATATTTTGGGTGCATTCGTTGGGCCTAAAACCCAGCCCACTGGTAGCGTTACCTTGGGGGTCGAAATCAATTAACAACGTACGCCGACCTAGCAAAGCCAAACTGGCTGCTAGATTGATACAACTGGTGGTTTTGCCTACCCCACCCTTTTGATTTGAAACGGCGATAATCCGCGCCATGTTAACCCTTGTTCGTTTGCTTTAGCCGGGTTTTTAGCTTGGCGATCCGGCTATTGGCCAACTGGAAAAAGATCTCGTCTGACTTCAGCCGGACGATGATGCTGTTATAGACCTCAATGGCTTCAGCAAGCCGGTCCTGGTCTTCGTAAATATCGGCCAAACTAATCGCTGAATCCAAACTAGCCTTGGACTGTTCGAAGCTCCGTTCGGTTTCGACATAGGTCGCTTCGGCCAGATCGAGTTTGCCTTCTAGGTAATAACTAAATCCAATCAAATGGTAGGCCCTTGGGGCCAAAGGGCTTTTGGGGGAGCGAGTAATCAACTTTTTAAGGGAGAGCCGGGTTTGCTCGTATTGTTTGGTTTCAAAATAAAGTTGGGCCAAGTTGTAATAAATCTGGGCCTCGTCCTCTGCATCTAGTTTACTTTCGGTTAGCTTTTGATAAATCAAAATCGCTTTGCGAATCCCTTCTTTACTTTCTTTGCCCTCAACTGCGTAACAACGCGCCAAGCCCAACATGCTGGGGTAATAATATTCGGAGTTTTCAAAACCCTTGGTTAGACTTCGATAATACCGGATCGCTTGGGTGGTGTTTTTGAGGTAATGTTCATAAATGTTAGCAATCCAAAAGACAGCGTCATCGACTAAGGGGTCTTCAGGATAAGCCTTGGTCAGGGCGATAAAGTTTTGTACGGCTTCATCATATTTCCCTTCCTCCCATTGGGCGATGGCTTGGTCATGCATCTTGGGAGCGCCACTTTTTTGGCATCCACCCAAGAGCAAAACGGTAACCAGCACCAAAAGGAGGCTTTTAGGGCTCATCTTCTTCACTGTTGGCCTGATCGAGCTTGGCCATGGAAACCACCCGTTCGTCTTCTTCCATGTTGATCAGGCGAACCCCCATAGTAACTCGAGTGGTATTTCTCACTTGGTCGCTTTGTAGTCGAATCACCTTGCCCCTTTGGGTAATCAACATCAGTTCAGTACCCTCTTGAACGGCCACCGAACCCACAACCCGGCCAATCTTGGGGCTGGCCTTAATGTTGAGAACCCCCATGTTGCCTCGGCTGCCCATGCGGTATTCGTCTTGCGTGGTTTTTTTGCCATAACCCTTTTCGGTGACCGTCATAATCACCTCGTTGGCAAATAACACTTCCATACTCATCACCTCATCACCGTCTTTGAGATTAATCCCCCGACAACCACGGGTTACCCGTCCTTGTGGGCGGATTTGGCTGGCTGGGAACTTCAAAGACATGCCGTTTTTACTGGCTAAGAAAACCAATGCCTCCTCGGTGCAGGGCCGCACGGTGACCAACTGGTCCCCTTCGTCGATCACAATGGCCTTGGTACCACCCTTTCTGGGGTTTTGGTAGGCGGTCATCTCGGTTTTTTTGACCACGCCCCGCTCGGTGACCATCACAATAAATTGGTCCTCGTGATATTCTTGGATCGGGGTGCAGTAAACCACGGCCTCTTCTGGGGCGAGTGGCAGAATGTTGACCCAAGCCCGGCCTTTGGCCGTTCGGCTAGCCAAGGGGAGTTCGTAAACCTTTTTCCAGTAAACCTTGCCCAGGTTTGAAAAGATCAGCAAAGTATCATGGCTCGACGCAATAAACAAATGTTCCAGATCGTCGGTCTCTTTGGTGGTCATGGCAATCTTGCCCTTGCCGCCTCGGTGTTGGGTTCGGTAGGTCGAGGAGGGGGCTCGTTTGATATAGCCGCCCCGGCTCATGGTGACCACCATTTCTTCCACCGGAATCAGGTCTTCGTGGCTGATTTCCTCGTAATTTTCCTCGATCTGGGTACGTCTAGGAGTGGTGTAAATTTCTTTGATTTCAATTAACTCGTCCCGAATAATCCCTAAGACCAAGACCTCGTCAGCAAGTACCTTTTTGTACCAGTCGATCTTTTCTAAAAGCTCGGTTAATTCAGCAACCAGCTTATCTACTTCCATCGCCGTTAAGCGTTGCAAGCGCATCTCTAAAATCGCCTGGGCTTGGAGATCAGAAAGCCCGAAGCTGTGCATCAAATCGGCCTTGGCCTCTTTGGCCCCGGCAGAACTACGGATCAGCTTGATGACCGCTTCGATATTGTCTTGGGCGATCTTTAGGCCTTCTAAGATATGGGCGCGGTCCTCGGCTTTTTTAAGCTCGAATTGGGTCCGGCGAACCACTACGTCGATGCGGTGGTTTAAAAAAAGCTTTAAAACCTCTACTAAGGTCAGGCACTTGGGCTGTCCATCAACCACAGCCAGGGTAATCACCCCGAAGGTGGACTGCATGGCGGTGTGCTTATAAAGGTTGGCTAAAACCGTCTCCGCGATTTCGCCCCGTTTAAGCTCAATTACAATCCGCATCCCCCGCCGGTCTGATTCGTCGCGTAGGTCTTGGATGCCTTCGAGTTTTTTGTCTTTGACTAGTTCAGCGATTTTTTCGATTAACCGGGCCTTGTTTACCTGATAAGGCAACTCGGTAACAATAATCGATTGTTTGCCCGACTTTTGGTCCTCGACCTCAGCCTTGGCGCGCATTTTGACGATACCCCGGCCTGTTTTATAAGCGGAAACGATCCCTTCGCGGCCTAAAATAAGCCCGGCGGTGGGGAAGTCGGGGCCTTTGATTAGGGGAAGTAGGTCGTCGGTGGTGCAGTCGGCGCGGTGGTCGATAAAATAAAGCAGGCCGTCGATTAATTCGCCAAGGTTGTGAGGCGGAATGTTGGTCGCCATGCCCACCGCAATCCCGGTCGAACCGTTAAGCAGTAGGTTGGGCACCTTGGTGGGCAGGACGGAAGGCTCTTTTAGGCTGCCGTCGTAGTTGTCCACAAAATCGACGGTGTTTTTGTCTAAGTCGCTTAAGAGTTCGGAGGTAATCCGCTCCATGCGCACTTCGGTATAACGCATCGCCGCTGGCGAATCGCCATCGACCGAACCGAAGTTCCCTTGGCCATCGACCAAGGGGTTTCTAAGGGAGAAGCTTTGCACCATCCGCACAATGGCGTCGTAAACTGCCGAGTCGCCGTGGGGATGGTACTTACCAATCACCTCGCCGACCACACGGGCCGACTTCATATAAGGCCGGTTATGGGCAAGGTTCATGTCATGCATGGCGTACAAAATCCGCCTATGCACAGGCTTGAGTCCGTCACGGACATCAGGAAGCGCCCGGCCTACGATTACGCTCATCGCGTATTCGAGGTAAGCCGTGCGCATCGAGTCTTCAATATTGACGGGTATTACTTGGGCCGCTTCTTCGCTCATTTGGGTCAAATCCTTTCTTTTTTCAGACGATTGCCAATAAGGTATAATAGAACGCCCATCCTAGCGGAAGGGGGACCCTTTG
>MFNE01000011.1 GCA_001783695.1 Candidatus Lambdaproteobacteria bacterium RIFOXYD2_FULL_50_16 | reverse complement strand
GCGGGAGGCCGTTTTACGGTTAAAGAACTAGAAACCGCTAGCCAGCCGCTGCGCTGGTATGAGGTCTTGGGGAAGGTTCGAGGTTTGTTTGAAACCCGGCAAGCACCCAAAGAGGTGCGAATGCAGACCGTGACCGCCGTGGTGGGGATCAAGGGTACCGACTTTGAACTTTATGCCACGGAACGAGGCACGGAAGTGGCTCTAGTTGAAGGTAAAGTGGCCGTTGGCGATGCGAATGGCAAAGGGGAAGTGCTGTTAAAGGCCGGGGAGTTAACCATGGTTGAGCCTGGAAAAAACCCATCCGCTCCTGTCGCCATCCCGCCCGAGCGTTTAGAGGCCCTGCAAAAAAGCGCGCCCGTTGACCCAGAACCAGAAAAAGCCGCGCCCCCCAAGTTGATCGAAGCCTATTTCTTTAAAACCCATATCCAACGGCCAGACCGAGACTTGGTTTTGACCTTTGACCGGCTCTTAGAAAAGGCAGAAATTCATTCGGGGGCCAGCTTGATCGAGTCCAAGTTAAAGGGCGACCGAATCGAAGTGGACCCAGCCAAACTCTATGCGTTGGCCGCAGAGGCCGACCAAATCCCTTTAACTATCGACCTCGTGGGCACCAATGGGGTGCCTAGCCAAGTTTCGGGGCAATTAAAACTTTTGCAAATGGGCCAGGAACCACCACAATTAGCTTTGGAAAACGGGCAGAATTCTTTAATCTGGGCCTCGCCCGAACCGATTCAACTCACCTTCAACCAACCGATTCAACGTCTTTGGCTAAAAATAGACGGGAAAGAAAAGGCTTTGCCCCTGCCCAAAGGGGAACGGATCGTCCTTTCCTCACCCGAAATGGGCAAACTCGTCGAGGGGATACACCAGTTTGAGGTGCGGGCCGAAAATCCCAAGGGTTTAATGGGAACCGCCACCTTTTGGCTCTTGATTGACAAAAGCCAACCTTGGCTGACCAAAATCAAACTCACCCCCCCCAAGGGGGAGGCGCAGGTTTGGCGCTTAGGTCAAGGTGGGCAGGCTTGGCCGCAAATCAATTCGGAAGCAGGCGGGCATTTGACCCTTTGGTTTAACGAACCGCTAATCCAATTGAGCCTACAAGACAGCCAAGGTGAACTAACGCTACCAGTTATGGGCAATCAGGTGCGGATCAATGACCCTGAAGGGCTCCGGCGGATGGCCGGGGGTGGGTTTAAGTTATATGCCCAAGACCTAGCCGGGAATCGGCGAGTAATCGCAGCCGCCCCTTAACACAAGACCCAACCGGGGGTTGGGTCTTGTACTTAAAAAAATCGCTTCACTGGAGCCACTTGGTTTCCTCTGATAACCTCAGCATAACCAATTAAATATTCAGGGTTTTTGGCTAATTTTGGCTAATACTTGTCAACTTTTATTGACAGAGGCCCTAAAAATTTAACTTTCCAGCGGCCCCCATTTAGCGTTAAGTTTGTCTTTGGTTTTTTTGTGCCAACCTCTTTTCAACGGGCCTTATGACCGAGCCGAATTATATCAATTATCCAGGCAACTTCGTTTTTGAGCCCCCATATGAGCTAAACGGGACCGAGCTTTTTGGACTGCCCATTAAAGGGGAGCAAAAAACCATCCAGTCCTTTGTTGATAAATTTTTTGCCCCCATTCTGGCCGGTTCGGATATATCCTACAAATCTCTAGGCCCCTTTGTACTTCTGGGTCTCTCCTTTTCCAAGCACGCGACCAGCCTAGACTCCGAAGCTAGAAAAACGGGCTTTATGCCCGAAAACGATTGGGCTTTTTGGTTGCCTTTGATTCGCTACGAGGGGGGCCAGCCCAAACGGTTGGTTTGGTTTATGCCCTACGTCTTTGTAAACAGCCCGATCGCCATGGCCTGTGGGCGGGAATCCTTCGGTTTTTTGAAAAATTCCGCCCTCTTTACCCCCAATACGGCCCCTGAAGACCCTACCGATTTTAGCCTTACCGCTTGGGCGTTTAAGGAATTTGGTATCGACCAGGAAGCGGCGGAGCAAGAGATTTTTTCGCTCAAATCGACCCAAAACCCAGTGAGTTGGGCCGAGGCCCTTTTTGACGATCTAATGGGCGCGGAGCAGACCTTTGAGGAGATTGTAAACCAAGGGATCAACGATCCCATTGCCCTGATTAAAGCCCTACTTTCGGACCTGATTAAGGGCGAAGTGCCGATGGTTTTTTTAAAAGAGTTTAGAAGTGTCAAAGAGCCCAAAGGGGCCTGTTATCAAGCTATTGCCGAAGCTCCGGCGAAAATCACCAAGTTAAACCCGCTGACCGACATCAGCCCGATCACTAAAATCTTCAACCTGCACAACCCCGAGTTGGCCAGCTACCCTTTTGCCGAGTCTTTTGGCATCGAAAAAGGGGTCCAACCGATCGGGCCGGGGATTCAGGTTAAAATGGATTTTGTCATGGAAATGGGAGAAGTTATCAAACGCAGAGGGAAGCAAAAACCCCAAAAAGTCGCCGTCTTAGGCGGCGGTTTGGGCAGCTTGACCACGTTAGCGGCCATCGTCACCGCGCCCGAATGGGACAACCAATATGAATTCACCGTCTATGAGCGCAGTTGGCGCTTGGGCGGCAAAGGCGCCTCAGGGCGCAATGCCCAAGAAAAGCAGGCGATTGAGGAACACGGCCTACATATTTGGCTGGGCTTTTATAACAACGCCTTCCACCTGATAAACGGGGCCTACCGGGCCACTTTGGAACGCTTGGGTTATGGCAATTTAGGTCTGACCTATAAAGACTTCTACACCCCAACTGACCTAGTGGTTTTTCAAGAAAACTTAAAGGATTACCTCGACATCGACGCCCCCAAAGGGGCCAACGGCTACGACTGGAAGCCCTTCCCCGTCAATTTCCCCAAAAACGCCGAAGAGCCGGGCACCCCTGATCTGTTGGCGGGACCGATCGACTACGCCGAGATGATGGTCGAGGCCCTCTTGGAGGTCTTGCAAAACGTACAGGAGAGCCTAACTGGCGAGGCGGATTCGGAGGACCAAGGCTTCTTGGGCCGATTGCAAGACTTCACCCAAGGAATGGTGGGGGCCAAACTGGTCCAGGAGCTAGACCAAGGGCTTAGTGATCTTCTTGCAGGTCTGCAAAAGGCTTCAAAGATTATTGATCAAAATACAGGCGGCGAGGTCACCGATATCGAAACCCTAATCGAGGAGATCTTAGGCGAAATATTAAAGGTGATTGACCGGATTCAAAACGCAGTCGGGGTCTTGATTAAGCCCTTGCTACTCAAGTGGGATCTGCTGCGCCATTTCTGGCTGATGATGGACTTTGGCCTCGCGATCCTCACCGGGATGTGTGTGGATAAGATTTTCACCCGCGGGTTTAGGGTGATCAACGACATGAACTTTAAGGATTGGTTGCGTAAACATGGGGCCGATGTGTTTACCATCAAAGGCCCGATGTTGCAGACGATCTACGACATTGTTTTTGGCTATCAAGACGGAGACCCAGACCGCCCGGTTTTCGCCGCCGGGGTGGGGCTCTTTGGCAGTCTGCGGATGTTGCTCACCTACAAAGGCAACATCTTCTGGCGGATGAATATGGGTATGGGCGACGTGATCTTCACGCCCTTTTATGAGGTTTTAAGCGCCAAGGGGGTTAAATTCAAACTCTTCCAAGAGATTGAGGAGATCGAACTAAGCGCGGACGGCACGGCCATTGAGGGGCTCAAAATGGCTAATCTGATTAAGCTTAAAGCAGGTGTCACCGAATATAACCCCTTTGTCACCCTGCCTTACCACGTGCCCGGTAAAAACCTGACGATCGACTGGCCCTGCTGGCCTAGTGATATCAACTGGGACCAGATTGACCCGACCCAAGCAGCAAGGCTGCAAAAGGCCTGGACCGACCAGCACCAAAACCTGGAGTCCAACTGGCTCGACTGGGATGACCAAAAGGAACGCTACCAGCTTAAACTAGGGGTGGATTTCGACCGGGTGATCTGCGGCATTACTCCGGCGGCACTACGGCCCATATCAGGTCAACTGGCTGCCCGAATTCCCGATTGGACCCCCATGCTCGACAGCTTAAAAACCACGCTAACCCGTTGTTCAGAGTTGTGGTTTAAGAAGTCCTTAAAAGAGTTGGGCTTTAATCCAGGCTCCAAGCTGTATGAAAACATGGAACCGATTGTTGGCGGGTATCAGGAGCCTTACTCTAGCACTGCGGACTTGAGCCACCTCTTGCCCCAAGAGGAATGGTCCGGGCCTGATAAGCCGAAGTATTTGGCCTATCCCTGCTCGACCATCGACACCCGGATCATCGCTCCCAGTGGGCAGTTGCCGCCGCCGACCGACCATAGCTTCCCGAAGATCGCCTTTGATAAGTTTATGGCCAATAACCAAGAGTGGCTCAACAAATGGGCGGCTCACCTCTGGCCCAAGGCGGCCAATCCAGACGGCACCTTTGATCAAAACTCATTGGCCTTTGAGTATTGGCGGGTGGGGATCAACTACACCGAGCATTATGTACTCACCGCGCCCGGCACCCCCCATCTAAGAAGAGGCCCCAACGATTTTGGGATCGCCAACTTCTTTATCGCCGGGGACTGGACCCAAAACCTGATTAACGCCGGCTGTGTCGAGGGCGGGGTGATTTCCGGCCTCAACTGCGCCCGCTTCTTCACCAACTGGCCTATCCCCATCTACAACGCCACCAAAGAAGACCTGATCCACGGGCCTTAACCTAAAGGGGGGGCTTCGGCCCCCTTTTTTTTGCTCTAGTCTTTTAGCTAATACAACTAGCCGCTCCCAGGGATGCAGGCGGGTTCCTGTTCGGTTTTGGGTAGGGGGGTTTCTTAATCTATTGGATCAATTCCCAGTTGTTCCAGTCGGCTAAGCCCCTCTTTCATGGCTTTGATGGCTTCGGGGGAGTGTCCCCGCCAATCGGTGACCTCTCCTAGAATTTCCAAGGGTTCACGAGAGCGGAAAGATTGGGTCGGATTGCCGTGAAACTTAGTATTGGTCAGATTAGGGTCGTTTTCCAGCGAACCCGTGGGTCGGACCGCGTAAATTCTGCAAGGGGCCGCTCCCGTGGCTAGCTCCGCTCCCCAGATGGCCGCATCCAGCCTACAGGTCAGATAAACATACGTTGAGGTTCGGTCCTTATTGCCAAAGTTTGGAATTTGTCCGGGCTTGATCAGGTCACCAAGCTTCAGGTCCGCCTTAGTTCCATGGTAAAAGGGCCAGTTTGTCACCTCCGCTACGACTCGTAGCGGTTCGTATGAATAATAGGACATGGACAGGTTAATTGGCGACCCGCCACCCCTTAAATCCGCGACTTTTCCGACCTCGCCCATCGGATCTACTAAATAGACGCGACTAGGATGCTCGCCGATTGCAATCTCCGCATCCCAAATAGCCTCATCCAGATTAGGGGTCAAGGTGACCCCGGTTTTTAATCCTTTTTTTTCATCCCCTGGGAGCGGGCAATAAGGTTCAATACGGTCCCCAGGTTTCAGTTCCGATCTAGTGCCATGATAGAAGGTATTTTTTTGCTGGAGGTCGAAGGGTTGGTCCATTTAGAAAAACTTGAAGGACGAAGCGCCTAGCGGCTACTCGGCAGCGTTGCTTACAAGTTTGACCGCCGGGCTCATTTTGGGTCTGAAAATTAGAAATTGCGAGGAATATCGCTACCTAGCTAGAGGGGTCGTGCCAAGGGTGTCGGGGGGCGGGCTGGTGATGGTGCCCCTGGACAGCCCTCGGCGGGTATGGCGCAATTATACTAAGGGCTTTCCCCGAATGCAAGTAGCCGAAAAATTTAGTTTTGTTTTCGATTAGCTTTCTTTTAGCTTGGGCCATCCCTCGTCACTTCCAGCTTGGGCGGCGGGCTATTTGCCATCCCCGGGCAGGGACTAAACAAACCAACCTGCCCAGTAACCAGACCTAAACAGACTAGTGGAAACGAAAGCCAAACAGGAGACTATAGCCATCAAGATTTAGCCTTAGGTCGCCAACTGGATTGAGGTGTCTTGCCTGCTCTCTGCGAAATTGGGCAAACCATCCTTGGTCTGTTTCCCAACCGGTGCTCCAGCCGTAACCGAATCCTTGGTCCATCCCGGATATTTTTGAGCCCGTTTCGGACAAGACCAGATTATAAAGTCCAAAGCGAGGGCCAATAAAAAAGGAGCCCGCCCAAAACCTAATTTCCATGGCCAAGGCGTTGAATTTGACCCAGGTGAGTTCAGGGCTGGTGGTAGATTCAGCTTGATTGCCAGTCTCGCTTAAGGAGTAGTTAAAACTGATCTCGCCCTTGTCTTGGTTGTAGTCAATCCCCCCGCCCCCGCCGCCAGCGGGCAGGTAAACCTCCCCACTATTTTCGTCAGTCGCTTGCATCCCCGACGCGCCGCCATAAACGCCCCAACCGCTACGGTCCCCCGCCAAGGCTGGCCAAGCGAAGCTGGTAAAAGCCAGAGTGGTCAAAAGAATTTTTGCAAGCAAAGGGTCTCCTTTGTTTAGGTTCGGGCATTTAGACTAACCATTGCGGCGGAGGGTTCTAAATTAAAGTATAAAATTCGTATAGACGAAAATATAACATTCGCTTATACTTATTTTAAACCTAGGAGCCTTTATGGAACCGGTAAGTTTGAGTCTCGCCCTGTTGGGTCAAAGAATGCAAATCGTAAGCCTCACCGCCGACCCCCGCCGTATCGAACGCTTACGAGGGCTGGGTTTTGGGCGTGGGCGGATTTTAAGTGTGATCAAGCGCGAAGCTTCAGGGATCTTGATCTTGGGGTTTGAAGGCAACGGCCAGCGTATTGCTATTGCCCCAGAAATCGCCCAAGAGATTCAAGTCCGCCCGTTTGGGGGAGATCAATGAACCGCATCGAACTGGGCTTTGTCCCCAAGGTGGACCATGTTCATGTTGGCCTGATTGGCAATCCCAATTGTGGCAAAACAACCCTCTTTAATTTACTCACGGGTATCCGCCAAAAGGTGGGTAATTGGCCAGGGGTCACGGTCGAGCGTAAATCGGCGATTTTAGAGGCCGCCGGGGCCAAGATCGAGTTAGTTGACCTGCCCGGCACTTATTCCTTAGTGCCCCAATCTTTAGATGAGCGCGTAGTCAAGGATTACCTCGAATCGGGCGAAGTCGAGGTGGTGGTTAATCTGGTGGACGCGACCAATCTGGAGCGAAGCCTATATTTAACCTCCCAAATCCTAGAGCTAGGTTTGCCCGTAGTGGTAGGGCTCAACATGATGGACGCCTTAGAAAAAACCGGGCGAGTGATCGACCAGGACGCCCTTTCAGCGCGGTTAGGCTGCCCGGTGGTGCCCTTGATAGCCAGAAAAAAGCAGGGTGCGCCAGAACTCTTAAAAAAAATCTTCACCGCCGCCAGCGACAAACGACAACCTGCTCCAATCAGCTTTGGAGAAGAGGCAGAGGACCGGCTAGAATGGGTGGGGCAGGTGGCCAAAGAAGTGGTCAAACAGAAACGACCGATCCAAGCGGCACTTTCGGACCAGGTGGACCGGTTGCTACTCAACCGCTATTTAGGTTTGCCTATCTTTTTGTTTGCCATGTACGCCGTTTTTTTTATTTCGATTAACCTCTCGGCCCCCTTTATTGACCTAATTGATCAAGTGGCCGGAGCCCTTTTGGTGCATGGATTGGGGGATTGGATCGAAGCAAGCACCGGCCAAGCTTGGGTCCGGTTGCTTATCGCCGAGGGGATCGGAGGGGGCGTGCAGACGGTTCTAACCTTTATCCCACCGATTGGTTTTTTGTTCCTCTGTCTTAGTTTCTTAGAGGATTCGGGCTATATGGCTCGGGCCATGGTGATCCTTGATTCAGGGGTCCGTAAGTTGGGGATCCCGGGCAAAGCGGTGGTGCCGATGATTGTTGGTTTTGGTTGCTCGGTGCCAGCTTTAATGGCCACTCGCACCTTAGAGGAAGAGCGAGACCGCCGGTTAACCTTAGCGATGGTGCCCTTTATGTCTTGTGGAGCGAAGTTGCCGGTTTATGCTATGTTTGCGGCGGCTTTTTTCCCTTGGGGTGGTGAAAATCTGGTGTTTGCGCTTTATTTAATTGGTATTTTGGTAGGGATCGGTACGGGATTAATGCTCAAGCGTTTGATCTTTGTGGGCAAGCCTGCCCCGTTGTTGGTCGAATTGCCTGGCTACCACCTACCCTCGCCTGCTTCGGTGCTTTTTACTACCTGGATGAGGCTCAAGCGGTTTTTACTAGAAGCAGGCAAGTTGATTGTGATGGTGGTGACCCTGCTCACCCTTCTCAATTCGGTGGGTACGGACTTTAGCTTTGGCAACCAAAACAGCGAAAAAAGCTTACTTGCCCAAGTGGGTAAAGGGATCACCCCGGTTTTTTATGGCATGGGGATCACCGACGAAAACTGGCCCGCGACGGTGGGGATTTTTTCAGGAATATTTGCGAAAGAGGCCATTATCGGCACCTTGGACGCCATGTATAGCAGCCTAGAGCGGGCCAACCACGAGCCTGAACCCCACGTACCGGTTGCCGAGCGGCTAAACGAGGCCTTTGACCATTTCCCAAGCGAATTAGCCAAAGTCTTTGGACAGAGTCCCTTGGGCTTAGACCTATCGGTAATTAACAACCAAGAACAAGCGGCCAAAGAGATGAACGTGCGGGTCGGGAGTTTTGGAGTGATGGCGCGGTATTTTGACGGGCAAGCTGGGGCCTTTAGTTACCTCTTGTGGGTCCTGCTTTACGCCCCCTGCGTCGCTGCCACGGCGGCGCTAAAACGCGAATCAGGCAACCGTTGGACTTGGTTTACCTTGGTGTATATGACCGGGTTGGCCTGGAGTTTTTCGACCCTATTTTACCAAATCGCTCGTTTTTCAGTCCACCCGCTTAGCTCGATAGGTTGGATCGGAGTGGTCCTGATGCTGTTTTTGGGGCTAGCTTATTTTCTGAACCGCTTCGGTAAAGAGGTCTTGGCTGCTAACTACCGCGCATCCGAGGAGCATAGCTGCTCGGTGCCCGGCTGCAAGGGTTGTGGTTAAATATAACCGTAAAAATGCACCCCAATGGAGGGGCTTTCGGACTCAATAGTGATCTGGCGCTCAAAACTAGCGCGCACTCGGCCCGTCTCGAAGGCGAGGCCAATCTTGCCTAAGTGAAACTCCCATCCAACCCCTAAATATCCACTGGTGCCCTTAAGCTCCCCAAAGGCGTCGTAGCTCTTAAGCCGCTGGCGGCTGGCAGCCCATCGCCCAAAAAGACCACCGTCTTTTATGAAAAAATGCTTTCCTTCTATCCCGGTCGTCCACATTTCGGTGTCGCGGGAGCCTTGAGCGTAGGGGGTTTCGCCGTTGTTGTTGATATAGGTCATGCCGTAAGCGAAGCCAAAGGAATTGGCAAAGGGCTCTTCAAACCAGAAATCTAGCATTGGACCAATCCCCGAATGGTTGCGGGTTTGGTTATCGCTGCTTGCTTCGCCGTAGGTAAGTTTCATGGTATCAAAATGTTCCCGCGCTCGAATCTTGAAATCATAGGCCCAGGCAGTCCCACTCATCAAAAGGCAAAGACAGGTAACCCACACTTTTTTCATTCGGTTCCTAGTGTTCGATCGACTCATTGGGGTCAAAACTGGCAATGGCCTAGTGCCAATTAGAACCCTATCAACGGTCCATGTCGATAAGCGGCTTCACCAAAACTTGTAAAAGAGTACGGAGGAAAGAGCGCCAGGGTGGACCCTGGCGCTCTCGGTTTTTAATGTTCCTGACGTCGCAGACGGGCTTGACCAGCTTTAATGATCAACTCCAACATCTGGGGATAGTTGTAGTTAGCCAAGTGGGCCATCTTGGCCAAGTGGCCATCCCAGCACCAACCAGGGTTGGGGTTAACCTCTAAAAGCTTGGGTTTGCCTTTGGCGTCGAGCCGCCAGTCAAAGCGGCTGTAGTCGCGGCAACCTAGCCGACTAAACAGGGTTAAAGAGGAATCAATGATTTCCTTTTCAGTCATAGGTGGGAGTTGCACGGGGATGCTGCCGACCTTGGAATAAGGCGAATCAGGAAGCCATTTGGCCTCGTACCCACAGATTCGAGGTAACCCTTCTGGGAGTTGCGAGTAGTCTTCTTCAATCAAGGGAAGGAGCAAATATTCAGTTTCTGGGTTACCAATGACCCCAAAGCTAATGTCTTTACCGGGCAAAAATTCCTCAATCAAAAAGGGCTGGTCGAAGCCCATCCGGCCACGGACCCGACTGATCCCTTCCATCAGGTCTTCCATGTTGTAAACTAGGTTGTCTTGGGTAATACCAAAACTGCTATCCCCTAGATTGGGCTTAATCAACACGGGAAAACTAATTGGCAGTCCAAAGACGTTGTCTTCGGCGCGCACCAAAAAGGCTTGGGGCACCGCAATGCCCAATTCGCGGGCCATCCCCCTTACCAAGGACTTGTCATAACAAAAGGCCAACGCCTGCGGAGCCGCACCCGTATAAGGCAGCTCGAACATCTCCAAAATCGCCGGGATATGGAGCTCGGCGCGTGCTTGGTTGTTGTAACCCTCGTCGCAGAGGTTAAAGATCAAATCGGTCTTTTGCTTGCGCTTGGCTAAATCTGTTAGCAGGCTTTGGTGATCATCCAGGTATTCAAACTTGAACCCTTCCAAAGACTGCAAGGCGGTTTTTAGCTGATTTAAGGTGTAATGATCGTCTTCATCAAATAGGCCGTTGGGCTTAATGATGTCGGTCTTGCGTGGGTCTCCGAGCAGCACGGTGACCTTGGTTTTTTCCGCAACGGGCTTAGTTTTAGCACGCGAAGGCGATTTTTTTAAGACGGCAGTGATGACATGGCGGCGGCTCATCATCCCCAAGTCTTGATTACGTAACGAATCTGGGCTTAGTTGGCCAATGGTTTTGATCTCACTAAACCCGGCGTTTTCGAGCAAGGTCATTAGTTCTTGAGCCGTATAAAGCCGCTCAGAGTAGAATTGGTCCGCGACCACCCCTTTTTTAATGTCGGTGATCACTTCTCTGGAGATAAGTTTCTGCTCGTCTTTAGAAAGGGCGCGCTCGCGGCAGACAAACAGTTGCTGGTTGATCCATTCCCAAGAGCGGGGCTGGTATTCCTTGCGCAGATGTTCCCCATCGGTCACGTCTAAAAGGATACGTCCACCGGGTTTGAGTACCCGCCTTGCTTCTTTAAGCACCACCAAGTCTTCATCGAGACTTTCGAAATAGCCGAAGCTATTACCCAGAATACAGCAATGGTCGAAGTGGTCTGGGCCGAAGGGTAACTTGCGGACGTCGCCTTCTTTAAATATCCCATTGACCCCAAGATTTCGGGCCCTTTGCCGAGCCTTTTGGATCAAAAACCGGCTCCGGTCAAGCCCGGTAACATCGAAACCCCGCCCAGCCCATTCGAGGCTGTGACGCCCCTGACCGCAACATAGGTCCAATATCCGATCCCCTTTTTCGACGCCTAAAACCTCGCTGAAGAGGTCCACCTCAGTGCGGGTGATATCTGCATCTTCAACCACGTCCCCGTCGGTTTTTAGATACATAGCGTTAAATATCCGGTTCCACCAGTCCGGTTGGACGTAGTTTTCCAGACTAGCCACCGGTCCCAAGCTTCGGGGTTGAGGTTTGGTGGGTTTGGGGGCGGGTTTGACCATTGGCATTCCTCCATAAGGGTTTTGATGGCTAATAATCGTCTCTATCTAGTTTCTTGGCAACCAAAAATGTGGGTTTTGGGTTTAAAAAAAATGACCTAAAAACCGCTTGGTTCTCTAGGATACCCAATGATCAGGTTGTAGGGTTATTATTCTGATTTGGTTAATCTTAATTGAAATCTTGGGCGTTGCAATTAGGGGCAAATCAAAAAGTCCTAGCCCTCCTGGAACCCCCTCCTTTTTTTGATTGGCATTGGGCTTAAAAAAGTCGATCTTAGGCTTAAGCTGGAGGAAAAACCTATGGTTGAAACTGTATGGACAATTTGGAACCCTGAACCTCTTCATTGGGCCTCAATGGGGGCCGTGTTTTTGTCAGGCGGAATGATTGGGCTAGAGCGACAGCTCAGTGGCAAACCGGTGGGGATTCGCACCAGTATCCTGATTTGCTTGGGTACTTACGCTTTTATCGCCTTGGGCCGCACCTTGCCTTATGAGGGGATCATTGATCACTCCCGGATTCTAGGCCAAGTGATCACGGGGATCGGCTTTTTAGGGGCGGGGGTGATGTTTTCACGAGATGGGACTGTGGTCGGGGTCACCTCGGCTGCGACCATCTGGCTATTAGCCGCGATTGGGGCCTTTATTGGGATGGACCACGCCAGGACCGGACTGCTTTTAGGGGTAATCGGTTCGGCTGTGTTGGTCGGAGTGGACCGGATCGAGGTGTATTCGGTTTATCTGCAACGCGGGGTGCACCGTCGTTTAATCCAGCGCCGCCGGGGCAATCGGACCGGTGCGAAACCACCCAAAGACAACCTATCCAAATAATCTTAACGCTCGGTTTTACTGCGTTCCAACCCTGCCCAAAAAAGAATTATCCTTTGGGCGAGGGGCGGATTCTGATTGACCAATTTTTATCTTCGGTCTATAGTTGACTAACTTGATATGAATACTAAGGTATAAGCCATGTCCCACCTCTGGATCACTATCTTCGCCCTGGGCTTGATCATTAGCCTTTTCCTGTTTTCCTCCTGGTCTCCCGATCTGATAATGGGAGCAGGGGTTTCGCTATTGATTTTTAGCGGAGTGATAAGTGCTGAACAGGCGATATTGGGATTTTCAAATCCAGGCTTGTTAACGGTCGCCCTCTTGTATGTGGTTGCGGACGGATTACAGGCGGGCGGGGGGGTAGCCTTTGTGGCTAAATGGATTTTGGGTTCGCCTAAAAAAGAAACCCACGGGCGGGCTCGATTGCTTTTTAGTGTGGTGAGCCTAAGCGCGTTTATGAACAATACGCCTGTTGTGGCAATGCTGATTCCGGTGGTCTCTGACTGGTGTGAACGATTGCGTTTTAACCTCTCCCGGTTTTTGTTGCCCCTGTCTTACGCCAGCATTCTAGGGGGTATGTGTACCATGATCGGCACCAGCACCAACCTAGTGGTGGCGGGATTAGTGCAAAAAGCCCAGCTCCCTCCCTTTGGCCTCTTTGAAATCACTCGCATTGGGCTTCCTTGCGCTTTGGTGGGGCTGGTATATTTGATCTGGTTTGGTCCGAAGCTTTTGCCAAAGCGTCAACGCGAGGAGCCCGCAGGCGGGCGAAAGTTTTGGAGTGGTTTAATCTTAGAACCTGATTTTCCCTGGAATGGATACCTACCTACCGCCTCCCCACTTTATCCCTATGTTAATCAAGACCAGCCCTTTAGTGTTGGGCAGGTTATTTGGGTTCACCTGGATCAAGAGGAGCTACACGGACTCCTTGATATCCAGGGCTTAGTCCCCCTTGAGGGAATCAAAGGCGGACCCTGGGTTGAAGTGATTTTAGGGCCTGAGTGCCCCTTTTTAGGGACCCAATGGGACCCAAAAGCCTTCAAAGAACGATATGGCCTTTTGCCCTTAGGGTTTTCCGCTGCGGCTTCCTCGCCCCAACGAGGCGACTTGCTTTTAGCCGTAGAGTTAGACCAACGGGCAGGGGCTCATAAACACGAATGCGCCTTGGTTGTAACTCACCAAGGCAAACCTTTAGTCCCCGGACCCAAGGCTTGGTATAGTTTGGCGGTTTTATTGGTGATGATTGGTTTGGCGGCTTCGGGCTTTTTTAGTATGCTTGAAGCGGCACTGCTGGCGGTATTTGGACTCCTTTTGACCCGCTGCCTCAATCCCCGCGAGGCGCGTGAGGCGGTGGACTGGACCTTGCTAATTGCCATAGGTCTCTCGTTTGCCTTGGCCGAAGCGATGAAGGCGTCTGGACTGGACCTGGCGTTAGGGCAGGTTTTAATGAGTTTTGGGGGACAAGATCCTTGGTGGGGATTGGTGCAGATCTTTGTGGCCACTACGATCTTGACCGAGATCCTCACGAACAACGCGGCCGCGGTGCTGATGTTCCCGATTGCGCTGTCTTTGGCGCAAGCCTTTGGGGTGAGTGAGACCCCCTATTTAATGGCCCTTATGATTGCGGCCAGCACCAGCTTTAGCACCCCCTTGGGCTACCAAACCAACCTAATGGTTTACGGCCCAGGTCGGTATAAAATGGGGGATTACCTACGCTTGGGCATCCCCCTTAACTTCTTGATTGGGGGCACTGTTGTGGTTTTGGTGCCTTGGTTGTTCCCCTTTTAAAAGGGTTCAACCGGTGTTTTTTAAACCTGAAGCAATCGCGTTGACCGTGATCAACAAGTCCTCTAAGAGACCCTCGTTTTCAGGCTGCTCTCGCCAAAGTTTTAGGAGTTCGATCTGTTGTAAATGGAGCCTTCTAAGGCCGTGGCCGCGTAGCTCCATCGACCAGTTAAATCGCTCTAGCGATCGGGAATGCACCCCTTGATATAATTCGTCCAGGCCCTCTTTGGTGCGCTGATATTCAGATAAAATCCGGTTTGACTGGGTTTGGCGAACCATCGGGTCAGTGACCAACCCGGCATATAAAGCCATCACTTCAGGGTCAGCCAGCGTCAGAGCGCGGCGGATGTTCTGCAAGAGATAATCTGAACCCCGCTGCTGCACCGAGGTTTTGAGTTGCTGCCATAGGTCGGGCCTCTGCTCCTTAAGTGCCACAAAAGCTGAACCTGCCCCGTACCAAGAAGGTAACAAGACCCTAGATTGGTTCCAAGCAAACACCCAAGGAATAGCCCGCAAGTCCTCGATGCTCGCCTTGCCCGTGCGTCTTGCCGGGCGCGACCCAATTCGCGAATGTTCCAAAAGATCAATTGGGGTGGCTTGGCGGAAAAAAGTAAAGAAGTCTGGGTCTCTGACCAAGTCTTCATAGGCTTTGCAGGAATCTTTGGCCATTTTTTCCATGACTTCTTCGTGTAAGCCTCCTTGGGTTTTGTTATAGGCGTTGGCAATGCCCTGAAAACTAACGCCCGCCAAAAGGAGTTCAAGGTTATATAAGGCCGTGGTGCGATAACCGTATTTTTGGTTGATTGATTCGCCCTGCTCGGTCATGCGGAAGCTGCCCTTGAGGCTTGAGGGGGGCAAGGCCTCCAAAAAGCTCTTGGTTGGCCCGGCACCGCGTCCAATAGAGCCGCCGCGACCATGGAAAAAACGAATCATCACCCCCCGCTTTTCCCCAATCTGGGCCATTTCCCTTTGGGCTTTGTATAGGTTCCACTGACTGGCTAAGATTCCCCCGTCTTTGTTAGAATCAGAATAACCCACCATCACCTGTTGCACCCGGTGGAGCCGGTGTTTCTCTCCTTGAATTAAGTCAAGGCTGGCCTGGGTCACCGGGTGGTCTAAAAACTCGCTTAAAATATGGCCCCCTCGGGCGAGGTCTTCGATCGTTTCTAAAAGAGGAACTACGGTCAGCGGACAGCCAAGGCCTTTGGGTGTCCGCTCTAAAAGCCCCGCCTCACGGGCGAAGAGATACACACAAAGCAGGTCTGAAAGGCTCCTGGTCATGGAGACAATAAAGGCTCCAAACGCATTCACCCCATATTTTTTGGCGTAGTCAGCGACTACTTGGAAGCTCTGACGCAGCTTGTCTGCTTCGGGTCCGGCAGTTTCACCAGGGAGCAAAAAGGGGCGTAGGCTTAAGAGTTCCTGATTTAAAAAAATTAAACGCCGCTCCTCTGGCCATTCGCAAAAAAATTCCCCGTCCTTAACCCCGGCTTTGGCCAGGATTTGCGAAAGTGCCTTGTCATGAAAGTCTGAATTTTGGCGGATGTCGAGGGCGGCCAAATGGAAGCCAAAGGTTTTGATCAGCCGGTAAGGATGGCGCACTTCGGCGCGGGCAATACCCCGTGCCCCAATCGCGCAGAGGCCGTTGTAAAGGGTTTGCAGATCGTCAAGTAAATCCACCGAGCTAGGGTACGCCCCTGGGTGGTCAAAAAGCAGTAAGGCCCCCTCTTTTTCCATAATCGGCAACTTCGCTTGCATTAGGTTGATATACTGCCGCCAAGGTTCTCCTAAGTTGCGTTTAAGGGGCAGTTCGGCTAACTCCCCGATCGAGCTTGCCAGGGCTTCCATCCTCAGGGTCATTTCGGAGGGGAAGGGCTGTAGGTTTTGATTGAGCCCAAGTTTGCCGCCTAGTTGATGGAGTTGATTCCAGATCAAACTAATCGCCAAACGGCGCATTTCGATTAGGGTCTTTTGGGAAAACTCGGCGGTGACCAGCGGGTGCCCGTCCCGATCGCCTCCAACCCAATTACCGAAACTAAGGCGTGGGTATTGGGACAAATCATCGATCCAAAGGTCGCCCCCGCCTGCCTCTTCCCAAGCCCAGATCATCCGCTGGTCGAGCATTTTAAGCACATCTGGGAAGATGCGGGTTAAGTAAAACAGGATGTTAGCAAATTCTTTTTCTAAGGTGGGCTTGTTGGCGTAAAGCTCGCCTGTGCGCCAGATCCGCTCTAATACCGAGCGAATGTCTTGGCTAAGCGCCATTTGGTCGGCCCCTCCTAAGGGGTTGCCCATCTCTTTGAGGTCGCGGAATAGGTCGCGGTGAAACTCTAATATGGTGATCCGCTTGGCCTCGGTCGGGTGCGCGGTGAGGACCGGCTCGACGTGGATCTCGCGCCACTGTTCACTGATTTCTTTAAGACTAAGCCCTTTTTCTTTTAAGCGGTAAAATACATCCCCCCAAAGCCCTGGTATCCGTTCGCCGTCATTCTCACGAAGGCGGCGGAGCTTGGAATAGTAATGTTCTTCGGCAATGGTAAAGAGTTGGAAGGTGACCGAATAAAATTGGGCTAACTCAAAGGGGGAAACCTCTTTGTCGGGCAGTTGGTCTAGGTGCCAGGGTAGGAGGTCGGCCAACGGTTTTTCGCCAATCGAAACAAGTACCTCTTTAAAAAAGGAAACCAAGGTTTCCACTTCTTTGATTAGGGCTTCCTTTTGCTCGATCATCGCTCCTCCAGCATAGCATTAAAAGGCCCATCAGTATTACATATCCTAAAAAACTTCGATACAGGGAAAAATACAAAGCCCCTGAATATGTGTTCAGATTTGGCATTTCATTTCAGCTTGTTAAAATAACTTGACTGCGGATTTTCCAAAAGGCGCAAAACCAGTTAGTCTGGGGAAAACCTCAATGGAGTGGTCCCTTGGCGACAAAGGCAAATATTGTAAAAGCCAACCTATCGGTGGCCAATCTTGATCTGAACCATTACCAAGACTACCGTCTAACCCTGGCCCAGCACCCTTCTGAGACGGGTACAAGGCTGATGATTCGCTTGGCTGCTTTTAGTTGGTTTGCTCAAGAAGAGCCCAGTTTTACCAAAGGACTTTGTGTCGAAGACGAACCGGATCTTTGGGTTCACGATTTACAGGGGAATATTCAGCACTGGATCGAGCTAGGTCAACCGACGGAAAAACGGATTCGCCAAGCCGCCTCAAAGGCAGAGCAGGTGAGTGTGATAGGTTATCACCCCCATAAGTTTAAAACTTGGCTTGCGGGCTTGGACCCAAAAACCCTAAACCAAAAAAAGCTAAGTATCCTATTATTTGAAAATCAGGGTCCCGCCGATCCTGAAGAACTGGCGGAAAAGGCGATTGATTTAAACGTGACCATCCAAGAAAATCAAGTACTCCTTACCACCCAAACCCACCAATTGACCTATCAAGTGACCCTCATTGGGGCTTAGTTTTAATAAGTCGGGGTCTTAGGCAAACCAGCAGTTTGTTTTTGACCAGGGGCTTGTTAGGGTAGCCGTCAAATTCCTCGTTCGAGGCCAATTTGTTTAGATCTTGTTTCGAATAGGAAGTCATCGCGACCAGCAGGGGAGCGGGGTTATAAAGACGGCGCATCTCTAAATGGACCTCCACCTTGTTTAGTTGGGGCAGGTCAATATCTAGTAAAACCTAAATTAAAATGCGCCCTTAAGCTGGGTCCAAACTACCGGTAATTTTAAAATGAGGCATTTTTGCTAAAAGGTTTTTTGGGACAATTTGTCGATTCTGGGACAGGTTGTCCCTAGTTAAATCGGACAATTCGTCCCAATAAGGAATTATATTGATGCAATATAATGATATTATGTGTAAATAAGGATGGCAAGGTGGATGCAATAGGTAGAATCAGATGGATTTCCATCTATCAGAAAACCCTTTGCAGGAGGATATCATGTTTGGATTCACTTCGGCGTTCGATACCCTTTGGGATATCCAAAGGGCGATGGAAAACGCCATGCGCAATGACTATTTTGGCCCTTCGACGGCCAGCAGTGGCTATCCGCCAATCAACATCTTTAACTATGGCGAAAATACCTTGGTCACCGTTGAATTGCCGGGCTTTAAAAAAGAAGATGTTAAACTAGAGGTCAAGGGCAAGACCTTGGCGATCAAAGGAAAACGGGAAATCGAATTCCCTGAAAAGGCCAGCTTACACCGCCGTGAACGCTCGGCTTACAGCTTCGACCGGACCTTAAGATTGGCCCACGAGGTGGACGAAAAAAAGATTAAAGCTGAACTCAAAGACGGGGTATTAGCAGTTCTTCTGCCCCCGGCTGAGGAGCATAAACCTAAAACCATCCACATCAACTAAGGAGGAAAGATGAGCCTTTGGAACAAAGAAGTGGTTCCTACTCCTAAGCAAGAGTTGGAAGCCAAAGAAGAAAAAACCCAGCAAGCCCGCTATTACAAGCCGGCGACAGACATCGTTGAGACCGAAGCGGAGCTGATTTTGTACATGGATCTTCCTGGCGTGGCCAAGGAGAATTTGGAGGTTAAGCTAGAGAAAAACCTGCTTAACGTCGAAGGCCGGATAGACCAGGGCCGCTATAAAAATTTGACGGCCCAATACGCTGAATACAATATCGGCCATTTTAGCCGGAGTTTTCAGTTAAGCAGCGAGATCAACCAGGAGCGTATCAGCGCCCGTATTGATGACGGGGTCTTGACCCTGGTGTTGCCCAAGGCAGAGCAAGCTAAGCCTCGTTTGATCTCAATCAGTTAAACACATCCCCAAGGCCGCTCTTTGGCGGTCTTGGGGATTTTTCTAGGGGAGGCATCCAAAATTTTCAGAGCCATCGCCAGTAGGTTCACCGATTTGACCAAACATCTGTGGTAACCGGACGAAATGTAAAAGACCCTGGCTCTTAACGCCGCCATCCAATAAAACCACCCTCCGCTCACCAACACCAACTTACCCAAGAATGTCCTTAGGTCTCAATCAAAAAAGGGCGCAGCGTTTTTAAGAGTTGTTCCTTGACCAAGGGTTTGTTTAAATAGCCGTCAAATTCCGCATAGACGTCTAGGTGGTCCAGGTCCTGCTTATAGTAGGAGGTCAAAGCAATCAGCAGAGGGGGCGGGTCGGCAAGTTGGCGAATGGCTAGATTCACCTTCACTCCGTTGAGTTCGGGCATGTCGATATCGAGTAAAACCAAGTCAAATTGCCCCGCTTGGAACTGCTTAAGCGCCTGGGCACCGTCGGTGGCGGTGTGGTAGGAAACCCCTAATTCTTTAAGCACTCTGCCACTTGTCTCTAAATGGAGGTCATTGTCGTCGGCCAGTAAGACCCGCATTTGGGCCAGTTTAGTAAGAATGGCTGCCTCTGCCTTGATTGAAAGCGCCTCACCTATGCCGCCTTTGGGAAGGGTGAACCAAAAACAACTCCCCTCACCAGAATTGCTGATTATTCCAATCTCCCCACCGTTTCGTTTTACAAATTCAGCACAGAGAATCAGCCCTAACCCAGAGCCGGTTTCGCGGTTGGTTCCAAGGCGAGAATCCACTTTTTTATCTAAGCGAAACAGGTTGGCTTGCGCTTCAAGAGACATGCCCACCCCGGTATCCTTGATCTCAATGCGTAACCAGTCGCCTTGAGTTTGAACCCTAAGGCGGATTTCGCCCCCTGTAGGCGTGAATTTAATGGCGTTGTTAATCAGGTTTCGGACCACTGTGGTCACCATTTCCTGGTCAGCCAGGGTGTAAAGCTCTTTATCCCACTCCGCAACAAGCTGGATCCCTTTTTGGCGGGCCGCTCCGGCAAAGAGTTCTAGGTTGGGTTGGAGTGCTTGGGTTAACAAAAAATTAGTCGGAAGAAACGCGAGCTCTCCTTTTTGGCTGAGCGCCCAAGACAGTAAATTTTCGAGTAATTGGTGGGTGTTTTTGGTGGTGTTTCGAATCGCTTGAAACAGGCTGTCGTCCAGATCTGACCCCTTATCGGCCATCTCGTTAAAGATTACCGCCAAACTGCCCAAAGGCCCGCGCAGGTCGTGAGAGATAATCGAAAAAAACTTGTCTTTGGTCTTGTTGGCTTGAGCTAACTCTTTGGTCCGCTCGGCGACCTGTACCTCTAAAACAGTTGCCTGTTGCTGGGTCAGCGCCAGCAGTTCCTCTTTAGAGCGAATTGCCTCGTTTTTGATAGTTCGGTAGCGGTCTGAAAGAGCAAAAGAGAACAGGATCATTTCAAAAAAAGCAATAACCTTAATTAGATATCCCACCTCCATCAAGGTCCAATCTGGCCAAGCGGCCCCTTCTAACACCAAGGCCTGAAAGGCCAGGACAACCAAATAGCTGCTCCAGGCGATCAAATAAATGATGGCCGTATTTTTCCGGTGTTTGATTGAGGTAAATCCTGCTATGAGTAATACGATGGGGAATAGGGCCGATACCTTGAGAACCAAAGTTACGGTCCAACTCAAGGGGATAAACCAACTGAAAAGAAACAATAAGGCATGGAAATAAGTAAAAACGACCACCACTCGGTCTATCCAGGGGGAACTAATTTTTAGTTCGAGTAAGCTGCGCACAAAAAGTGCGACAAACATTAAAAATACAATGGCCCCTTGGTAGCCGAACTGGGTGTTGTAGTCTGCGGGCCAAAAATAAACAATCCCCATGCCGTCTCCGGCGGCTAACATAAAAATTGAACCGAGAAGATAGGCACAATAAAGTAAATAAACTTGGGTGCGTAAACTAAAAAATAAAAATAAATTGAAAAACACCATAACCAAGACCGCCCCGTAATAGAGCGCAGAAAAGACTTGGTGTTGGCGTTCGGCCTTATCAAAGGCGCTATGGCTAAAGAGTTTTAAGTCTATTCCCAGACTATCGGTCGCGTTGTTTTGTTCGCGGAGGACTAAATAATATTGTCCTTTTGCCTCCAGTTCCAACCCAAAGCTTCGGTCCCAACTAGAGGTGTCTTTGAGTGAAAGTTTCTGGATCTCTGAGGTTTGGATATTCAGAAGATAGCCTTGAGAATCAAAGGTTTTGATGCCCACTAGGATAATTCGATTCAGCAAAAAAGATTCTGTGTTTTCTAGAGCGCAACGATACCAAATCACTCGGCGTTCTCGTCCTTGATTCCCGGTTCTGCGCTGATTGGGGATCAGCCTTGCGGCCACTTCCGGTTTTATTAGATCTTCCGGGTTTAAAGCCCGCCCGGTCTCCTCTGCAAGGAAAGAACAGGTCTGGCCTATTTCTAATTTTTGATCTTGGGCATGGACCGGTAAAGCACTAACTAGATGGCTTTGCAAAAGCAATAAAGCAGCAAAAAAGGTCCCCTTAAATAGTCTGGCTTGGTAGGCGCTAAATTGAAAGTAATTGCGATAAGGAGTCCTCAAGGGAGCAGAGGCAAGCAAACTGATAAACATTCGTTCCATCTTAGATTGACACTTAATACAACGGCTTACAGGTTTGCTAGGAGCGAAGTGCGCTTTGGGTACAATCTGGTCTTCAGCTACTTTAAAGTCAAAGAATATAGGGGAACTTAAATACTAGGGGAAAGGCTAGTTTTGCCATAAACCTTTAGAGGGGTATCAATAAATTTAAAATATAGTGGGTGAAGAGGTCTTAGGGCAAGTAGCAAGTTCCCCCTAGTATTTTTTAAACTTTTTGCCTTCTATAGCGGCTTTTGTTTTTAATCCGGCGGCCATCGGCCATGGGTGCCTCTTGGGTGACAATCATGATGTCGCCTGATCCGATTAATTCCCGTTTGGCATATCCCAGTTCCTGCCCGTCTTTGTAAGACCAAGATTCTAAGATCCGCTCGCCATCAAAACCCAAGCGCATCTCGCTGGCCAAATTGGGGTTTTCAAAGGGGTGTGTTTGTCCGTCGGCAATCCCACCGTAGCGGAGGTCAAAGGGCTGTCCCAAATGGTCTCTCCAGTGGACGATAAACAAGAGTCGCTCCCCTTGGCGTTCGATTTTATATTCGCCCGTTTGGGGTGGTTCGCCCATTTCATATTGGCTATAGCTGGCGTCCAATATCCAGGTGCCCATAAACAATTCGCCTAGTTCCATGTCTTTGCTCCAAGTTGGAGCTAAATTAACCTACTTAAAATCATTCTGGGAACCCCGGGGCTTGGCAGATTTAGTTGTGCCCTTTAGGCTAGGCTTAACCGCAAATGAGAGTGCCATGATCGACATAAAAGCTTTAAGAGACAACCCCGAAGCCTTCATAAAAACGGTGCAGGCGCGGGGCAACAAGGTGGACTTGGGGCCTTTGTTGGCTTTGGATGCAAAACGCCGCGAATTGATTGTGGGTCTCGATCAACTCAAAGCCCAGCGCAATGAAAATAGCCAAAAGGTAGGAAAGGGTGGCTTGAGCGAGCAAGAAAAACAGGCGCTGATTGACTTAACCCGGACCCTAGGTGACCAGATCAAGGCCCAAGACCCAATTTTGCGAGATTTAGAGGAGCGCCTCGAACAGGCGGCTTTAGTGGTGCCTAACCTGGTGGATGCTTCGGTCCCTGTGGGGCAAGGTGAAGAGGAAAATAAAGAGGTTGCCCGTTGGGGTGAGCCGCGTAAATTTGACTTTGAACCCAAACACCATGCCGATCTAGCCGAGGCCTTAGGGATTTTGGACGCCGCCCGTGGGGTCAAGTTGGCCCAGAGCCGGTTTACTTTGGTGAAGGGTTTAGGAGCCCGGATGGAGCGGGCTTTAGCGGCTTTTATGCTTGATTTGCATACCCTAGAAAACGGCTACACCGAGGTGGCCCCCCCCCTGTTGGTCAACGCCGAAACCATGACCGGTACTGGCCAATTGCCCAAGTTTGAAGAAGACCTCTTTAAAACCACCAGCGGGCTTTATTTGATCCCCACGGCCGAGGCTCCGGTGACCAATATTCACCGAGACGAGGTGCTTAAAGAAGAAGATTTGCCGATTTACTATGTCAGCCACACCCCCTGCTTTCGCAGCGAGGCGGGTTCTTATGGCAAGGACACCAAAGGTTACATCCGCCAGCATCAGTTTAATAAAGTCGAGTTGGTTAAGTTCAGTCACCCAGATCAAAGTTTTGCAGAACTTGAAAAGATGCGAGGCAACGCAGAAGAGGTGCTCAAACGGTTGGAGCTGCCCTACCGGGTGATGGCTTTGTGCACTGGGGATATTGGTTTTTCGGCCTCCAAGTGTTACGACTTAGAGGTGTGGTTGCCTTTCGAGGGACGATACCGCGAGATTTCTTCCTGCTCGAATTGTACCGATTTCCAGGCCCGGCGCGCACAAATTCGCTTCAAGCCCAAAGATGGTGGGAAACCGCAATTGGTTCATACCCTTAATGGCTCTGGATTGGCCGTAGGCCGCACGCTAGTGGCCATTTTGGAGAATTATCAGCAAAAGGATGGGTCTGTTACCATTCCCAAAGTGTTGGTTCCCTATATGGGCGGAATCACACAAATTCCGGCCTTGTAGGGATAGGGAGGCAGTTAGGTTTGCTCGGGTTAGCTTAAAAATTAGAAAAAGGTCGGGGTGACAAGTAAATGGAGCTTCTTAAACGGGGGCTGTCCCTATTTTCCCACTCGTGCCTGCGCTCTGAATTTAGCACCGCCACAAAATACACCTATTCATCCGCTTCTGCTGGGGATTAGACTTTAGGGAGAAAGGATAGCTAACCCTTAGCAAAGAGCGTTAGAAGGGGTTGACTAATTCAACACCGCCCCCTAATCTGGCCGGATGTTGGAGGGATGGCCGAGCGGTTGAAGGCAACGGTCTTGAAAACCGTCGAGTGTAATAGCTCCGTGGGTTCGAATCCCACTCCCTCTTCCACGCCTAAGAGCACCAAGCAAAGCGAGGGCGCGTGGGGTGTGGCGCGAAAACTTGGGCCGTTACCACTAATACGCAGGCCTAGCCTGCATCAGTCAGGGGCCAACCCCCTACCCGTATCGGAGAGATGCCAGAGTGGCCGAATGGGGCAGATTGCTAATCTGTTGAACTCGAAAGGGTTCCCGGGGTTCGAATCCCCGTCTCTCCGCCATGCATATCAGACCCTTACCCCATTCTGGGGGCTATCTAGGTGTCCAAGTAGTCTGTTTTCCCTCGTTATGTGCTGGTTACAGTGCTGACCTTTTTATTTTCCTGAAATCATGTTAAAACTGAACTTTTTTCTGGCATTTTTGATCACAGGCGTCTGACCCTTTTTTTTGCTAAAGGGCGCCCAGCCGGATGATCTGAGCGGGTACCCATTTCATCGCCCCAAAAAATCGCTGCCTTCTCTATTAATGTCGAACTGATAACAAGCGGTCCAGATTCTGGGGGCCACTATAGTAAGGGTCCCTCGTTTTTTAAGGAGAGCTAAGCTGGAGATTTGAGGTCGTTTTCAGGGAATATTTCAGGAAGGCGAAGGACAAAGGCAGCCTCTTCGGCCTTGACCTGGGCCAACTTGCGGGTCCAGGTGACCAGAGCGTCTGCTTGCTTGGAATCTACCCCTAAACACTCGATCACCTCGCGCAAAAAAGCCTCTTCATCGGTGTGAAGTTCTGAATCGGACGCGGCGATTTGGGCAATCTCGCGAAAGACCACCCAAGCTTGAGCGGGACGGAGATTATGCAGGGGGCGCAGGGGCGACTGAAAGTCGGCATGGGTCAACCGTTCTTTAATCGCTCGTTCGTCTGCGCTGCCAACCAACTTGATCATTGCGGCCTTGAACTGCTGCACCTCTTTAGCTGCTACCTTATGGTCTGCCATCACCATGCGGGCCATGGCCGCAAAGAGCCATTGTTGGGCTTTATAATCGAGCTGTTCGATTTGTTTGAGATTCATCTTTCATAAACCGAATTCTAAGTGTTTGCCATGATTGGGAACGGCACCTGAAATTCTGGCGGCTTCATAGACGGCCTCGGCGATGTCGCGGTGGATCTCTTTGTCTAAAGGATTGGGCACCAATTGGTGTTCTTTGGTATGAGCGGCGATAGATTCGGCAGCGGCCACCAACATCTCGTCGGTGAACTTGGTCGCCCCGGCGTTGAGCGCGCCTCGAAACAAGCCGGGGAAGGCCTGCACATTGTTGACGTTTTTGCCATCGGCAGCGAAGGCCGCGCCTAGCTCTAAAGCCAAGGCTGGTTCGATCTCGGGTTCTGGATTTGAAAGTGCAAAAATCATCTGGCCTTTACGGACCCATTCGGGTTTGATTAAGCCCTTAACCCCGGTCGTGGCAATCACAATATCCGCCTTGGCCATGAGCTCAGGTAGGGAGGTCCCGTGGCCACCCATGGTTTCCAGATGGGTTATTGCCGCCAAGTTGAGATCGGTTCCGTAAACCGCTTTGACCCCATATTTTAAAAGCAACCGGGTGATCCCCAACCCTGCTGCACCCAAGCCAATCTGGCCGATAGTAGCGTCGGCGATGTTTTTACCCACTTGCCGACTAGCGGCCAAAATAGCGGCTAGAGCAACCACTGCGGTGCCGTGTTGGTCGTCGTGTAAGACCGGGATGTTTAATTCCGCTTGCAAGCGTTGTTCTACCTCGAAACATTCAGGGGCGGCTATGTCTTCCAGCTGAATGGCCCCAAAGGTCGGGGCGATGGCTTTGACCACTTTTACGATTTCGTCTGGGTCTTTGGACTCAAGCAGGATGGGCACACCCGAGAGGCCGGCGAGGTAGTTAAACAGAGCCGCCTTGCCTTCCATCACCGGCATCCCCGCGACCGGACCGATATTGCCTAAACCCAAGATCGCGGTGCCATTGGTGACGATGGCCACCGTGTTAGCTATTCCGGTATATTGCAAAGCCAAGGCCGGGTTGGCCTGGATAGCCAAACAGACCCTAGCGACGCCAGGGGTGTAGATATCCCGCAGGACCTGCAAACTACTGATCTCTAACCTAGACTTGTTGTCGATTTTGCCCCCTCGATGCAGGTCAAAAACCCGGTCGGACATGCCCAAAACCTCGGCGTGAGGCAGGGCATTAATTTTGGAGATTAGATCATCTAACGATTCTTTATTGAGTTCAATGGTGAGTTCCCAAATGGTTTTGTTTTGGGTTCGGCTGATCATCGAAAGGTCGTCAATCACCAGTCCCACCTCCGCTACGGCGCCTAGTACTTTAGACAACATTCCTGGTGCGTGGGTCACCTGGATCAGTAAAACCTCTGGAATCTTCATTCGTCTGTCCTTGAGTAGTTAAAAAAGGTTTTGGGAACTTAGACAAGGTATCACGGCAGCCTAAGTTGGGTCAAAAGCGAAAGCGTAAAAACAGATAGGATTTTACTTAGGGTTTAAAAAACTCAGGATCAGTTGTGAGGTGAGTTGGGTTTGCTCGATCTGGGGGAGGTGTCCACAGGCCTCTAAAAGGTGATAGGTCACTTGGGGCAGTGCTTTTAGCCAATATTGAGCTAAGCTGGGCGGAATCCTTTGGTCCGAACGCCCCCAAATCAGGAGGGTCGGGCAATCGAGCCCTGTTAGTTGGTCGTTTAGCTGATGGAGGGGTTCGGTCCTAATCTGGGCCCTAATCTGGTTGAGACGTTCCCAGCGAGCTTGTTGCCGAGTGAGCAGATAGGCCATTTGGTCAGAAGCGAGTTGGGGCGGCTGGTGATAAAGTTGGGCCAAAATCTGGGCGAAGTCGTCTTCAGTTTGGGGGCAGTTGGGTTTGTGGCTGTAAGGAGTAAAATCGGGACTGGCCATTCCTTGCGGGGCCAGGAGAATCAAGGCCTTTGGCTTTGTTTTTAAGCCCAAAAGGACCGCTAGTTGTCCGCCCGAACTATTGCCCCCAAGGATGGGATTTTTTATCCCTAAAGACTCCATCCATCGGCCCATGCGCTCCACCTGGGCACTAAGACCGCAATCCTCTGGGGCTAAATCGGGATCGTCGTCAAAACCAGGGGTTTCAGGTAGAAAAACCTGATATTGATTGGTTAACTGCCTAGCTAACCGGACAAAGGTTTTGTTAGAGTCTCCAAAACCGGCAAATAAAATCAGAGGTTCTCCCTGGCCCCCTTCAAGCCAACGCCAGTGGACCCCGCCTAAAAGGATTTCTTGTTTTTCCAACATTAAGTGTCCTGTTTTTGCCTAGACTACAAGGCTCCAAAGCCCTAGGCAAGCGCCGGTTGTTTGACCACTTTAGGTTGAATTTGATAGTTCACTTTAGCTGGGGTGGTGAACGGGAACACCTAACTTAGGGATGATATGAAACCTTTACTCTGGTTGCTGGTTTTTTCGCTTGTCGCTCTTCCTGCCGAGGCAATTGAGCGGCGCAAGAAACAATTTTACGACGAAGAAAGCCATCTCATCTTACCGCTGGCCTACAGCATCCCCGGTATTGGCCAAGGGTTTATGGCGACCGGGCTTTTGGGCAACATTGGCGGAAGTTATATTGACGTTTACGCCCTGGCGATTACTGGGGACGCGGTGGGCAATATTGCGGCTATTCAAGAGGTGCATTTGATCCCGGAGATACTTTGGGTTAACTATTCGGTCCAAAATATCAGCCGAGCGGCGGTCAACATCTATGAAAAACGCGGGATGGATACCCAAAAGGATGAATACCGCCTAGTCGAAGTCAACAAAGCCAACTACCGCATGCCCTTGGCGACCTTAAGCTTTTTGGAACGCCGATTGGAGTTCACCTACATGCAATTTACTCAAGACATTGCGGTGACCAAGTTCTTGACCCCAAAAGGAGACTTGATCAGCGAATTCGACCCGGTTTATGAATTTAGCAATAAATCCACTCAAGTAGGGGTTTCCGTTGATTATACGGACGACCGTCAAGACCCCCGGGTGGGCTTCCGGTTGGCTGCCAGCAAAACCCAATCGCCTGTCACCGATCAGGTCCAACCCGAATATTATGTGATCAGTAATTCCGCCAGTATTTACCTCCCCTTGGGTTCGGCGAGTACTTGGGCGTTTAACTATTACAAAAGTGACGCGGTGGTTACCAAAGAAGGGGTGACCGACGAAAACTATATCAAAGCAGAGTTGGGATTTAACTGCGCTAGCACCGACTTCGCCTGTTTGGCGGCGGAAGCCTCGGTGGTGGCGGATTACCAAGCCCAGCGCCGCTATGGCACCGCCGAGGCCTTAGGCGGGGACCGGCGGTTGCGGGCTTATCCCCAAGGCCGGTACCAAGCGGCACACACCCAATACTACGCAACCGAACTACGTTGGAGTTTTGACGAAAAAGTCACCCCCTTTGACTTTTGGATTTGGAAGGATGTCTCCACCGCCTTGCAATTGGCCCTATTTTATGAAGCCGGGACGGTCGCCGAATTAAAGTCGGATTTAGGGGTCATTACTCGCACCAGCTCCGGCTTGGGCCTGCGGATGGTTTCTGCCTCTGGCTTTGTGTATCGGGCCGACTACGCCAATGGCGAAGAGGGGGGCAACATGACCCTGATTTTTGATTACCCTTGGTAACTAACTACCAAAAATAACCCACAAACCTACGGCGATAAATAGGCCCCCCGAAACATATTGGAGCAGTTCGGGGGCCACTAGGTCCCCGATCACTCGCCCAAAGACCACCCCGAGGGTGCCCGCCAGGGACAACGCCCCCACCACCGCCAGCCAGACCGTAAACATTGATTTAGACTGGGCGCCTGCGGCCAAGGCGGCGAACTGGGTTTTATCGCCCATCTCCGCCAGGAAGATGGTAATAAAGGTCGCAAAAAATAGTTTGAGGTCCATTGAACCAAGGGTTGGGGTTAAACACCCAGGATATAAGTGGGTTTGGAAAAGGCTGGCATTAAGGTTGCTTGGCAAAGGAGACGATTCCTGTCAAGCTTGAACAGCGAGACCAACCAGTTAAGCCTTTTAAGGGGCACCTTCTATGCACGGGCGAATTTTATTTTTATTGGTCCTACCCTGTGTGGTAGCATTTTCCAGCCTAGGTATCTTTTTGATCGAAGGCCATGGCGACTCGGCCTATTCTAGCCTGTTTAACAGCCTCTGGTGGACCGTGGTAACCTTCACCACCGTTGGCTACGGGGATATGTACCCGGTTACGGTCGAGGGAAAGGTTTTTGGGATCTGGGTCTTGTGTTTGGGGGTTTTGATCAATTCGATCGTGATCTCCTTTGTCTCCAACTGGTTTTTCGCCCTTAAGTCGAGCCGAGCCCAAGGCTTAAAAGAGGTGAATTTAGATGACCATATCTTGGTCTGTTCAGACTCGCCGGTTTTTATTTATTCGGTCTTAAGCGAAAACAAAAGTTTTGTAGAGGGCCATAAGGCGGTGATTGTCACCCCCTTGGAGCGTCACCCGCTCTTGGGCAGTAAATTTGAAACGGTGCCCTGGGTGCATGGGGACGCTTATGTGATCGACGTCCTTAAAAAGGCCTCCGCCCAGGACGGCAAGATCGCTTATGTAAGCTTTGAGGACGATGCGGACACGGTGATGGCGGTGATGCAGCTAGAGGTGTTAAGCCCCGGTGGGGTGATCCAAACCATGGCCCGCTACCGCATCCAGGATTTTCGCAACCACTTGATGAACGTCGGATGTGACTACGCGATTAAAACCTACGATGTTTATGTCCCCCTGATGGTCCAGTCCTCTATTTCGCAAGGGGCGCCCGTCTGGATTCGCGAAATCATCTTGACCCTGTCTAACACCCCGACCATTAGGAGCAAAGACCTGCACGAAAGTTTTGTCGATCGTACCTGGCTAGAATACATCGCTGAGGTCAAAACCAAGGCCGGGGAAATGCCCTTGGGGCTTATCAACCCCGAAGGGAAGCTTCAGGTGAATCCCTCGGCGGATACGAGGCTCGCCGCCAAGAGCCGCGTCTTATCCATGGTGCCGCACCGAGCAGGTAGCCGGGGGGACACCCTGGGAGAAGGACAAAGCTTTATGGGTTTTGAAGACATTGGGAGCGAGGGGCATATCGTAGTATGCTCCGATGAGGCCTCCTTTATTGGCCGCATCTTGATCGAGCTTGAACTGGCCAAGGTCCCTGGAAAGATCGTGGTCCTCTCTAAATTGGATCCCTTCCGCGATAAGATCGGTCACCCTAGGGTGGAGTGGATACAGGCGAAGTCTTATTCCGACTATGGCTTAGAAAAAGCCAACGCGGCCAACGCTCGGATCGCCTTTATTGATCACGAGCGAGATTCGCACACTTTAATGGCGGTCTTACGACTAGAAACCATTACCCAGGGCAAAATCTTTTCGGTCGCCAGTTACCGGGAGCCGGGGTTTGACGAGCGATTGCTGGGGGTAGGCTGCGATTATTGTATTAACGTGGACGAGCTGATCGCCCCGATTTTATACCAAAACGCCATTCACCACGGAATCGGCAATTTGATCGAGCAGATCATCAGTCACCAACCGCAAAGTGAAAGCTTGTCGGTGGTTAAGCTAAGCGATAAATGGAACGAACGCACTTGGATAAAAACGGTCCTGAAACTCAAAGAGCGGTTTGGAATCTTGCCGGTGGGATTGATCACTGAAAATGGGGCGAAGATGTTAACCAATCCAGACCCAGAGGTGGTGGTTAAGCCCACTGATTCGTTGATTTTTATTGCTCGCACTGGGCTCAATATCGACCTGCCCATTTTCGAGAACATCTAGGGCTAGTCAGGCAAACGCCTGACGAAGCCTTTTGGGTGTTATTGCTTTGCTGAAGCCATCTGGGCTTCTACTTCTTTAATTGCCTTTTCGTCATGGGCGTTTAGCGGGCAGCCGCACTTGTACTCAGTCGAAGAAGAATGTTGGCGAGCTTGCTCAATATGCCACTGGGCAACTTTCAGGTGCTGATCAACGTTCATGTTTATTCCTTTTAAGGTTGGGATTTAGGTGTTAACAAACCAAACCCTATAAAAAGTCGCAAAAAGAGTCAACCAAAGATATCCCCATTAAGTAGCCGGTTTATTCGGTAATGGGCAAAAGCTGCATTGGGTAATCAATAAACAAGGTGACCCCTAGGCCCTCGTCCCCTTGGGCTAAATCAAGCCGGTAGATAAAACCTGATATCAAAGAGCGGAAACCCATACCATAAGAGGGTTTCATATTACTTAAGAGTTGAGAGCGTTCGTCGCTAACAGTCCCCTGCTCGAAGAAAAAAGCCATTTGCAAGAGGCTGTTAGTCCCGCCAATAAATCCCCAGTTGAGCGGATTGGCCTTGTCATCGAAGTTATAGCGGTATTCTACCCCCCTAAAGTTAGAGTTGCCCGCAGTAAAGCGGTTCATCGCATAGGCGCGCAACCGGTTGGGACCACCCAAGCTGGTCGAGCCGTGGCGGTTGTAGGCTAATGCGTCAGCGACCAACTTGTCTTCAGCCACGCTACAAGCAAAGTCTCCGCTCGCGCAGTTTTGCGAAAGCACCGTGCGGGCCGTGGCCTCGTCAGTCACCCCGGCGCGGTTGATCTGGCTTAAAGAGGTGAAAAAGTTAAAGGCAATGGTATCTGATTCACGCAGAGGCAGGTAAAAATTGATTTCAGAATCAATCAGGGTGACGTCAGAAGTGAAAGCGTTTTTTGAGGTGTTAGGGCTGTACTTCTGACCAAATCGAACCCCGATCCGAGGGTCAATATTTTCGTCGGTTAGGTCCAACTGATAACCGTACTGGCTGGCGGAAAATTCAGTTTTAGTAACCACATCCGATAAGAGATTGCCTTTGGCATCAAAGACCTTGGTTTGTTGACCCTTGCCTTCAAATTGGCGATAAAAAAGCTCAACCCGCTCTTCCCAGCCCACATACCGGAAATCCCAAAAATTCCCAGATTGCTTGATATAGGGAACAATGTAGTCCTTGCTTTGGGAATCAATCCCGCGAGAATAAAGATTAAAGGCCACCTCTTGTTGGAAGTATCCGCCTTTAAATAAGAAATGGCGAGTAAAGACGGGAAAGTCGTTAAGCACGGCCACCGTAATGTCAAAGTCCCCACCAGGGAGGGTTTTGACGGCGATCATGTCGGCCCCTTCGTAAAAGTTGGTTAACAGACCAAAGAGAGGAATCGCTTGACCAACCCCCTCGATCCGCGCCGGGGTCGGCGCAAAAAACCAGCCCAACTCCTCGCTGCCTTCCACCTTGCGGCGCTCAGGGACCAAAGCCCAAGCGGGCAGGGTCATCAATATCAAAAGACCAGTTACAACCAGCAATCGCCCGGGTGTTTTCATGTTTAATTTTGGAGAAATTTTTTCGTTCGCTATTGATATTTTCACAGCCTAATAAAAATGATAACCGAAAAATAAGACTTGTGGTTCGGCTAAGCCAAACCCTTTTTAAAATAGATGGGTATCTTTTTAAGACGGCTTCAAAATTCCCCCCATAGCAAAGGCCTGGAGTCTCGCCTTTAGCTATTGGTACGCTGCATTTAGATTAGCAGGTTGAATTGGAAGGGAAGGTTAACGGGGCGGCAGGGATCCAGAGTCAGTTGAACTGTAGGGTTAAAAAGCTATCGGAGATTTAGTTTCCACCGTCACCTTAGGGTCAAACCAAATACCTCGAACACAGCCGCCTTTATAAAGACGAAGCCACCATAAAAGCCGAGCAAGAAGCCCGAGCCCAAGGTCCTTTGGTGTAATCGAAACTGCCCTTAGTCCCGTTTGGTTTATTGCTGACCGGTTTGGCAGGCTTGCCAAGCTTTGGCTAGTGCTCTGGGTTCTAACGGTTTGTCCAGGTGAACCGGGAAATCGGCCCCTGGATGGGCCTCTTTCATTTCTTGTTCGTTATAAGCAGAGAGGGCAAAAATCGGCAGACTGGGCTTAATTTCTTGATGGATTTTTCTAGTAGCCTCGACCCCGTTCATGATGGGCATGTCGATATCCATTAAGACTAAATCAAATTCAACCCGTTTTAACCAGGCCAAGGCTTCAGCCCCATTATTGGCGGTTTCGTAGCTAAAGCCTAATTCTTCCAAAGCCTTGGCGCTCGATTGCTGGTGGATGGGGTTATCTTCGACTAATAGCACGCTAATCGGCTTTAATTCCCAACTGGTGCGCTCGGGCAGTTCGGTTGGCTGTTCCCCTTTGGGCAAGGTAAACCAAAACTGGGATCCCTTGCCTAACTCTGAATCCACCCCAATCTCCCCCTGGTTTCTGGCTACAAATTCGGCACACAGGATCAACCCTAAACCGGAACCCTCTTCTTTGTTGGTACCTAGGCTAGATTTTACGTTTTTGCCTACTTTAAAGAGGTTAGAGCGCACCTCTTCGGTCATACCTAAACCATTGTCGCTGATGGTGACTAAAACCCTCTGATCCATTGGCTTGGCTCTAATCTCAACTTTCCCGCCACTAGGGGTAAATTTAAGCGAATTGCCCACCAGGTTTCTTAGTACAGTGGCCACGGTTGCGAGGTCGGCTTTGGCAAAAGAGCCAGATTCGATCTGGTCAATCAAGACCACCCCTTTTTGATTTGCTTGACCCTTGAGGGTTTCCATCACCTCAGAAACCGCCTTGTTTAGGTCGAAGTCAACTGGGTTGAGTTCGAGTTTTCCTTGCTGGCTGCGGGCCCAGTCTAAGAGTTGGTTTAATAGATTATATAGATTTTTGGTCGTAACCTGCATCCCAGAGAGCATTTCCTGGTCAATATCACTGGGACTACTGACTACCTCGTTCAAAATAATAGCCAGACTCCCGGTCGGGCCCCTCAAATCGTGGCTAATAATTGAGAAAAATTTATCCTTGGTTTGATTGGCTACGGTCAACTCGGCGGTGCGCTCAAGGACTTTTTGTTCCAGGTCCTTGGTGTAAGATTCGATGGTTTTAGTCATGGCCGCAAAATTTTCGCTTAACCGGCCAATTTCGTCATCAGCGGTTTTTTCCCAGACCAGATCGTAGTTCCCTTTCGCCACTTGGGCTACGCCTTGATCCAGTTTGGCGAGGCGGTCTAAAATTAGGATCTTGATCATCCCAAAAGATAATCCCAAAAGCAAAAGCAAGGCCACCAATAAAAGCCCGCCTATTGGGGCAAACAGGGATTGATCGACCCACTGGCCCACCTGCAATAAGGAGACATTGTACCAGCCGATTTCAGGGATGTAGGCCAAGCCTACGATGTATTGACCTCCATTGATTTCAAGCACCAAGGTAGCCGAGTCGTTAGGTTCCTTTTGGAGGCGAGCCATTTGGCGTTTTAGTTCTTCTTTTTCGTCCTGATTAGCGAGCAAACTAAACAGCAGATTTTGCGAGCCTTCGACCTTGGAAATACTGTTAAAATCAATCATCCCCCGGTCCCTATGGGCCTGAATCGCCCCTTTAGTGTCGATAAACAGATTACTGATGCCCTGCTCTTGGTCGTCGATCACCTGATTGATAAAATAGGATAAATCAAAACCCGTCCCGACCACACCCTTTGGACCCTGAGGGGTTAAAATTACGCAGTTGATCCAAACCTTGGCGACCTTCATGGTTTCGTTATAATCCACATTAAGCAGGCAAGGTTTTTCTTGTTTCAAGGTGTTGTAAAACCAGAGGTCTTCTTGCTTTTTGGTGTCTAGGCGGTATCGGGGTAGATCTGAATTAGGGGATTGCTCACCATTGTAAAAGTACAGCCCGCCAGACAGGGTTAACGCGATAAAATAGCTTTTGTCTGCGGTTTCTTGGCGAAAGACCTCTAGCGCGGACAAGGCTTCTATTTTGGCCTTTTCGTCGGATTCAAAAAGGGACCAGTGCATAACTGGCGCAGATTGGGCCAACTTATGGGTGAGATTTAATTCTCGTAAAATGGGATGGATGCTGCGTTCTTTGTCATAAAGCACCTGCTTTCTGGCAAAGGCCACCCCCAACTGCATCTCGATCTGGTGCAGCAAAGCCTTGCCTCCAAAAAAGGCAATGGACAAGGTTAGGCTCAAGGCCAGGGCCATAAAAGCAATAAACTTGCTTTGAATCCGTTTCAATTAAACCTTAAAGAGACCTATTTAAGAAAACGCAATCCCCGCAAGAATAGGGCGCAATTGAAAATACCAAGTTTTAAAAAAGTGCCAGTTTTGGCCGGAACTGTAAAGCCAAAGCCCTCTTTGGGCTTATTGCCAGGAAAAGAAGCAAACCTTTTTCCACCTTTGTTGTATAACAATTTGATATTGTAGAAAAATACTTAAATCGCTACCCAATGGATCAAAGTGGGCAAAATGGGACAAAAATTATATTCAATTGATTTTGTAGTATTATAAAAAATAGACAAGCTCTTCGGTTTATTTTATTTAAAACAAACAAACCATTCCAAATCCTTTTTTATTCGCGAGGACTGCCTTGGCATGCGTTCCTGATTCTTGGAGTGTTTAAATGTCGGTGGATTTCGCAACTCAACACGGAGTTTGATATGCCCAAATCCTATAGAGTGCCCACCTGGGCGAAGGTTTTAACCATACTGGCTGGAGCGTCTCTGGCGCTTAACGGCTGTATTTCCTTCGATCCCCCCGAACCTTCAGCCAACTTTCCTGCTCAAATTTCCCCTACCGTTGCCGCCAAAGCACTGCCCGGCGGGGCGCTGAAGGAGGACGTAAAGTTCAACGATATTGGTGATTTAGAAGACGCATTAGAAAATGTCTCCAAGGTCTCTGTCCCCGGTTTGATCCTGATCGTCCAAACTGAAACAGGGGCTACAGCCAAGGTTCAAGGCGGGCGTACCTTAGGGGGTGGACAGTCTTCGGGGGCTTCTTCTGAGATCAAAGTGCGAGTGACCAACCTAACCGCCGCCGACCTACGCCAAATTGCCGATCAAGTATATGCGGACCTTTTGGCTCAATTGGCCAGCACTGGACGAGAGGTGGTTAGCGCCGACGAAGTCAAAGGGACTAAGGGTTTTCACGGAATCGATTTTGCTGAAATCAATGAAGGTGGCAGTCACTTCGAAGAGCCGAGTATGACCGATCCTTCGGGATTTGTGATTCTATCGCCTACTGGCCTACCCCTTTGGTATCCTATGGGCCTGAGTGCAGGTGCGCACAGTGTTGGCAAGATTTCGATGGTTAATGGTCGGGCGTTCCATTGGGTTGCCTTTGAAACCAAGTCGGCCGCAATTTTACCGATTATTCAAGTGACCCTAATTTAAACCGAATCTAGTGGAAATTCATCGGGCTTTTTGGGCGGCAGCGCCGAGGTTTCGGCGGAAGCCAAGATGCAGGTTAAGGTTAATTACACGGTCCACTCGTCAGAGAACGAGGTTAAACCCTTCGGACAAGGAAACCTAGTCACCGAAGACCTGCTAGAATTAGGGGCGGACTTTGGGCAGCTTAAAAAGATTAGCGAAACAGGTAACGAAGGTTATGCTGGCAGTATCGGGAGCATGGGAGTGAGCGTGGCCGCCAGTTCTAAGTCAGACGTTGCCCTGGTGGTGGACAAAGCGAAGTTTTCTAAAAGCCTTTTAGGGGGGTTGCAGGCAGCAAACCAAGCCTTTGTGGCCAAGGTAAAAGAGATAGAGCCTAATAAGTAGGCCAAACCAAACAAACTGGGCGCTAGAGTCTGGTTTGTTTAGTTTTGGAAGACCCGTCGCCCTTCAAGATTCGCGTCCTGGAGGGCGTTTTTTTAGATCGCTCCCCTGGCTCCCTCTCCCTTTGGTCCCCAAGCTTGGATTAATCAGGCTCGAAGCATTACTGATCCTGGTTTATACCGCTTGGCGGCTGCGGACAAAAAGCAGCATCCCTAATAAAAACAACCCCAAGAACCCGACCAAAGCCAAGAGGTCGGGCCAATTGATCCACAAGGCTTCCCCCTTGAGCACCAAACCGCGGGCGGCGCGATTGGCGTAAGTAAGGGGAAAGGAGAAGGCTAAAAGTCTAAAAAAGACGGGGAAGGTTTCGACCCGCCAAATCATATCCGACAAAAAGATTTGGGGTAAAATTACCAGGGGAATAAATTGAATCGCTTGAAATTCGTTTTTTGCTAAAAAAGAACAAAAAAGCCCCATTACCATGGCTACCAGCATCAAAAGTAGGGTTAAAAACCCCAATTGGGTTATCTGCCAGCCGGTCAAGGGGATACGAAGCAGCAGCAAAACATAACCCAAAACAATTGCCGATTGGAGAGTAAAAAAAGCAAAAAAGCCCAATCCATAGCCCAAAATTACCTGAAAAAAGGAAAAAGGAGCGATAATCAACCGGGCCAGTGTGCCCCGCGCCCGTTCGCGTTGAAAGGTAATAATGGTAATAATAAAAGTGAAAAAAAAGACTAATAGCGGCGGGAACGCGGGTAGGAAATAGTCAATTGAGCGGTAGTCTTCGTCGCCGTAGAGGTAGTGTTTATTGAGGTTTAGGGCTTTATTGTTAATAGATTCGGCGCATTGTGCCGAACAGGTATTATCCACCACGATTGGCAGTTGCTCGGCCAGATCGTCCATCGCGGAAGCGACCCCTGACAAAATCGCCGCCGTGGCGGTGGGGCGGCTGCCTTCTAAATAAAGATGCAAATCGCCTCGCTCCCCGCCGAAGCGTTCCTCTAGCAAGCGGGCATCCATCAGCAAAACCCCCTGTACCTCTCCCTTGGCTAAGGCATCTTTGATAAAGGCTTCGATTTTGACCGGGTCTGCCTCTTCATCGGGCAAAGAAAGCTCGACCAACTCCAGGTCTTCGGACTCGGCCAACACGGCGCTTATAGGGTAATCCCAAAGCCGTGCTACCCCTCGGGTCACTAGGCCGAGACTGGCCTTTTCATCACCTTGCAACGCATAATAAATCAAGGTCATCACCACCAGGGGCACCAAAAAAAACATGGCCAGTGTGCGTCGGTCCCGTCTGATTTCTAGGATCAAACGCCAAGCGATCCATTGCAGTTTCATGGTGATCCTTCCAAGGTGGCTGCTAAAAAAGCAGCCTCTAAATCGGGCGCGTGGTACCGCTTCATCAAGGCCTTGGGCTCCCCTACATCAAGCGCCTTGCCATGCCGCAGAAACAAGATCTGCTCGCAGGCCTCGGCTTCGGCTAAGTGATGGGTAGTGACCAGAACGCTTGCCCCCTCTAAGGACAAAGCCCTCAGCCACTTCCAGAATTTACGCCGCAATAGCGGGTCCACCCCGGAGGTGGGCTCGTCCAGGATCAAAAAGCGGGGGCGGTGCACCAAGGCGCTCGCCAGGAGGACCCTTCGGGCCGTGCCCCCAGAGAGCTCTTCGACCAATTGATTTTTCTGCTCTGTAAGTTCGGTGAGGGTTAAAAGCTCGGCTAGACGAGTCTCTAGCGCTGCTCCATTGATCCCGTAGCAGCGACCAAAAAATTGGAGATTTTCTTTAACCGTCAGTCCTGGATACAAGGCCGCCTCTTGAGGCAGGTAACCCAATTGTTGGCGAACCTTAAGGTCGCGAGGCTTGCCCCCTAAAAGAGAGATTGAACCTGAATCTGGCTCTAAAAGCCCAGTTATTATCCGAATTAAGGTGGTTTTACCCGCCCCGTTGGGCCCTAAGAGTCCAAAAATCGAGCCGATTGGGATGGTTAGGTTAAGCTCGGAGACCACTTCATGGCGGCCATATCGTTTGGTAATATTTTTGATTTTCAGCATAACAACTCCTTGGCCAACCTAAAACCCGGGCGGTCTCTTTATATTCCCACAATGCCAAGGTCTTTGCCAACGGCCAAAAAATATAGGTGTGCTCAAAAAAAAGGGGGTTGGCAGTTGGTCTATATTACTTGCTTTTTTTGGGCCGATTTACAATAGGTCCCAGTTTCACTTGACCAAGGCCTAATTTACAGGCCAGTATCCGGCCTTCGGCTAGCTTTTAGTAGGCCGCAACATCGACGCCGGTACCTCCTCCCAAACTTTAAGTCGAAACCCCAGAGGTTTCCCTTGGTTGCTGGTCGGCCAAGAAATTGATGGGCAGTAACAGGGACTTGCCCCCCCGAATTGACCGACCCCCAACAACCTAGTCCCCCCATGGTTATGAATAAGCGCCCTGTCGCCGATGCCCCAATTGCTGGCTTTGAACAATTTGGCCTAGCCCCTTCGATTATAAAAGGGCTCCAAGAAGCTGGTTTTATTACCCCTAGCCCGATTCAAACCCAAGCGATTCCCGTGGTGTTGGCCGGACATGATTTAATCGCCCAAGCCCAAACAGGCACCGGCAAAACCGCCGCTTTTGGTCTTGGAGCTATGAGCCAGCTGGATCACAAAGGCGGGGTCGAGATGTTAGTGATTACCCCTACTCGCGAATTGGCCTCCCAAGTAGCAGACGAACTTTTCCGTTTAGGAAAGTACGCCGACATTAAAACCGTCGCCGCCTATGGCGGGCAGTCGATCTCTAGGCAAGCCGAATTAATACGCCGGGGAGCCCAAGTGTTAGTCGCCACCCCAGGGCGACTCCTCGACCATTTAAGGGCAAAGCGAATGGGTAAGTTTGCTCCTAAAATTGTAATCCTAGACGAAGCAGACGAAATGTTGGACATGGGTTTTATTAAAGATTTGGAATTGATTTTCGAATTTTTGCCTAAAACCCGCCAAACGCTGCTTTTTTCGGCGACTATGCCGCCTGCCATTCAAAAGCTGGCCCAATCAATCCTAAAAGACCCGATTCAAATCCAAACCTCGGCTGGTTCGACCACCTCTAAAGACATTATCCAGCGCTACTACGTGATTGGCGAACACGAACGAACTGACGCCGTAGTCCGGCTGATGGAGTTCGAAGAGCCCGACAAATCGATTATCTTTTGCCGCACCAAGCGTGAGACCGAAGCCTTGTGTTTGTCGTTGGCAGGGCTTGGTTTTGGAGCCCGAGCGCTACACGGGGACATGGACCAAAATCAACGAGAAGCATCAATCAAGGCTTATAAAAAAGGGGAATTTGAGGTGTTGGTGGCTACGGACATCGCGGCTCGGGGCCTAGATGTGACTGGTATTACCCATGTTTTTAACTACCACCTACCCTTTGATACGGAGTCCTACATCCACCGGATTGGTAGGACGGCCAGGGCGGGAAAAAAAGGGGTCGCCATTACCTTGGTGAACGCTAGGGAGTATCGCTCATTAGAGCGGATCAAGCATGCTACTGGCGCAGACATGCAAGCTGAAGAGGTGCCTACTTTAAAAAATATGGAACAAAGCTTGGACGCTAAGTTGGTCCAGTCCATATTGGATCAGCCCGTTAGGCAAGCGGCGGCCCGGATTATCAAGACCCTGGAGGGGCAAATAGAGCTTGAAGATTTGGCCGCAAGGGCGGTCTCTATGCTGGCCAGTCAAGCCGAAGCCTCTGGCCCCGACCAGATTGGGATGAAGTTCGCCCAGATCCAGGCCTTACAAGAAAAGGGAGGCGCCCCTAGTCCTTCTAAGGGTCGCAAGCGTCCTTTTAAAGGAAAGCCTCGTCGCGGTGCCGCTCGCGGCAAACGCGATTAACTAGACCAGCCCCTTCGGGGGCCGGTTTCTAGCGCGAAAACAAATCCTCTAAAATCGCATTCAGTCTTTGGGGTTCTAGGGGGTTGTTTAGGTAGCCGTCAAACGGGTCGTAACCAAACTTTTCAAGACCCTTGCCCGGCAAAACCCTAACTTTTTCACTTTAATATACTGATATATAATGCTACAGTCAGGCTAACTTTATCGGAGAAGCTCTAGGAAACGCAAAATCGAAACCTCTTTTACCCTCGCCGATGCCCTGGTTTTTGATCATCCCTCGGCTGGCTTTTTGGACAAGGTAGAGCAGTTGATCAATTGGGCACCGATGGAGCGGGTTCTCCAGAGGCGTTTGGGGTAAAACCAAGAGGCCACGGGAAAGGAGGGTGCCCACCTTTGATGAGGGTAAAAGTGTTGAAGCTTCAGCGGTGGTACCATTTGAGCGATCCCCAAACCGAAGAGGCCCTGTTCGACCGAATCTCCTTCATGAAATTTATTGGCCTTTCACTCACCAGCG
>MFNE01000010.1:200000-248132 GCA_001783695.1 Candidatus Lambdaproteobacteria bacterium RIFOXYD2_FULL_50_16 | reverse complement strand
TATATTTCTCCCACCTGAGCAATCAGGTTCATACACCTCCTAATTCACGGCAGGGCGGTTTTACCCTTCTGCTTTATATAAAGAAGCCCCGGTTTGGGGCTTTTTTTTGCCTAAAAGTTTGGGATTTGATTGTTGCGAAGCTGCCGGAGGGGGGCGGGCAGGTTAATTGGCATTTTTAAGCCTATCCAGATCTGCTAAGGCCTTTTCTAGCGCCGTTTTATTTTTTGCTAATTCACATGCTAAAGTCGCGCGGCTCTCGAAGAGGTGGGCTAGCATAGAATAGTAGAAGTAGTCAGCTTTTTTAGAATTTTCATCCGTGCTGCCTAGGTGTCTTTTTAATAGGGACTTGAGTGATCCAAGTTCGTCGTCTTGAAGGTCTTTAATGTCGATGTCTAACAAAGCGAAAAAAACAATACAAGCTAGGTCTCGGCGGCAATGCTCCCGCCATTTTGGGGTATCAACTTGAGTGCCTTTAGAAAAATCTAGGACCTCATTATCATGCAGAGCTTTTAAAAAAACTGCTGCACGCTTATGCATATCAATACCATCATTGGTAATCAAATCTTCTTCAATTTCATCAGCAACTTTGGGTAACAAATCTTTTAATTTGTCAATATTCTCTTGATTGATAGAAATGTGTCGCCTGAAAGCGGCTGGTACACGACTATTGGCCCAGTCTTTGATAAGGGTATCAAGTACCTGGGAGACCTCTTCTCTGGTCATAATGACGATGCAAGATAAGCCCCCCAAAGGGCGAGGCGGCAGTTGGTCAAATAAAAAAGAGGGGATTAAACAGGCTCAGAGAAAGGAGCCAAACGCTGGATCAGGATGCTGGCGCGCTTAACGCGCTGGCTAAAATTAGCAGGTTTTTTGTTGCTAAGCTCAGGCGTGCTGGCTTCCACTGCACTAAGGGCCTGAATCCGCTTGGAGGCGAGCTTGACCTGCTCAACAACAGTTTGCCTTTGGTTTCTCGAATCCATTGGTACCTTTCCCTTGGGTAGCTAAAAAATCGCGACTTCTTCTATTGGATCCTGCCTCACTTTTTCTTGATTTGTCAACTTTTGATAATTTATGTAATTCAATTTACGAAATACTCTGGCAAAATTAGGAAAAAACCGCGTCAGACTGAAATATCAATATGTCTGCCATCTCTGGCTTTTTTTTCGTGGCGTTTTTTGGGGTCTTCGGCTTCGGTTTCTTCGGATTGGTCGAGGTCTCTTACCTGCTCTTTTTCACGGTCGCGGCGGGCTTCGTTGAGGGAGGCGGCTAAATGGCCTTGGTTGGCAAGGCTGTTCATTTGAGTTTCGTTAAGTTTCTGCACCCTGGGGATTTGGGTGAGTGAGATCTGCACGTTGTGAATCTCGCCACTCATGGGGTCTCCATCAGGTTTTGGGCCATTTGTGGATTTTCGGCCCAGTCGGGGCTAATCCCCGTGATCTCTAAAAGCCGTTTAACGCGCGCGCCAGCCCCAATCAAAATCAGTCTTCCCTGAAGGCGGGCCATTTCAATCTCTAGGTGTTTTAGCGCCCCTAGTCCCGCGCCATTGACTTGCCCAGTTTGGCTCAAGTCTAGGGCTAAAAAACGCAGCCCTTGGGAGCGCAGATTTTTATAAAAACCCAGTAGCGCCAATGACTGCGCATCGTTCAGGTCGCCTAAGGGACCTAGCAAAAATCCACCTGCTTTGGGGGATTGGCTTTTTATCTCCACCTTGATTCCGTCGATATTACTGCCTTGAGGCTTGTCAGTTATTGATACCTATGAAAGAATCAGGCCACCAAACAACCCCCGAATGGGTCCGCCATGTCCCGAAAAACAGAACTACTTGCCCACTTTGAGGGTAAACGCCCTCTGATCAATATTATCCTCGACGGATACGGCCTTGGCAAGGGGGATGAGACCGACGCCATCGCCCAAGCCCATACCCCGGTGATGGACCGCCTGCGTATCGAATATGCAAATACGACCCTGATGACCCATGGACACCATGTCGGTCTGCCGGGCAAGGATGATTTGGGCGGCAGCGAGGTTGGGCACTTGACCTTAGGGTCAGGGATGTTGCTGGACCAAGGCGCGACCTTGATCTCTAAAGCGATAGCAGACGGTTCCTTTTTTAAGTATCCCGTATTTATCGAAGCCCTAGAGCAGGGCAAACGGGGCGCACTCCACTTGCTGGGGCTGTTATCGGACGGGACCGTTCATAGTCACGTAGATCATTTTATTGCCGTAATTCGGGCGGCTGCGGGGGCAGGGGTGAAACGCTTGTATGTCCACGCACTCCTAGATGGGCGGGATGTAGGGGTGCAAAGTGCCGAGCAGTATGTCTCCCAAGTGGAAACGGTTTTTAAAGAGGTGCGAAGGCGACATTCTGATTATGACTACCGCTTTGCCTCTGCCGGAGGTCGCGAGGTGATTACCATGGACCGCGACCACAACTGGGCCAAGGTAAAACGGGGCTGGGACTGCCACGTTTTAGGACAGTCAGAACACCTCTTTGGTAGTTTATTAGAGGCCATTGAATTTTTTCGTGGTGAAATTCCTGGGGTTATTGATCAAGACTTGCCCCCGTTTAACCTGCGGGGCATAGATGGAAATCCGGTGACCATTGACGATGGTGACGCAGTGATCAACCTCAATTTTAGGGGTGACCGGGCCATTGAGATTAGCCAAGCTTTTGATATGGAAAATTTCGATGCCTTTGATCGAGAGCGATTCCCCGATATCTATTACGCCGGGATGATGACCTATGATGAAGACACGGGCCTACCCAAAAACAAATTGGTGACCAGTCCGTCCGTCCCAAATCCATTTGGCAAACGACTCTTAGAGCTAGGAATTAAACAGTTCCGTCTGGCCGAGACCCAAAAATATGCTCATGTGACCTTCTTTTTTAATGGCGGTTACCGTAACCCTTTGGATGATTCGATGGAGGACTACCTCTTGATTGAGTCGGACAAGATCAACAGTTTTGCAGACCAGCCCAAAATGAAGGCCCCCGAGATTGCTCAAAAGGCCATTGAGTTAATCGAAAGTGGAACCTATGGCTTCGGGTTGATCAACTTCGCCAACACCGACATGGTCGGCCATACTGGCGATTTTGAGGCGGCAAAAATAGCCGCTGAAACGGTGGATTTGGCTTTAGGCAAGGTGCTTAATGCCGTTGTAAAAGCCGGAGGTCTGGCGTTGGTCACCGCAGACCACGGAAACGCGGACGAAATGTTGGTCGTGGGCAAAAAAACCGGTCAGCTTGAGCGCAGCACTAAACACAGCATTAACCCGGTGCCCGTGATTATTTTCGATCCGAAGTATGATGGAAGTTATCAGTTAAAAGAAAACCGGCCAGAGCAAGCCAACAACCTGGCCATGGTAGCCGCGACCAATTTCCTTATGCTGGGCCTTGAACCGCCCGCAGACCTTGCCCCTAGCCTGTTTATCTTGGATTAAATATGGTCAAGCTAAGCTTAAAAGAAATCGCTCAACATTTAACCGCCGAGCTTATCGGTGACCCTGAAGTCTTGATTACTGGTCTTTCGGGGATAACCGAAGCTAAAAAAGGGGATATTACCTTTTTGGCCCACCGCAAATATCAAGACCAATTGGCCAGCTGTCTGGCGAGCGCGGTGATTGTAGGACCGGAGGTTGAGGCTGAAGGGATCAACCTCTTGCGGGTGGAAAATCCGCGCTTTGCCTTTGCCCGGCTGATGGTACTTGCCTTTCCCCCAAAGCCCGAGGTGCCCGGCGTTCAGCCAGGGGCCTATGTAGCCCCCACCGCTCAGGTACATCCGAGTGCTAGTGTTTATACAGGGGCGCATGTTTTAGAAGGGGCCAAGATTGGGGCGAGGACCGCCGTTTACCCTGGCTGCCATGTTGGTGAGGGGGTCGCGATTGGCGAGGACTGCTTGATATACGCCAACGTCACCTTGGCTCGAGAAACGGTGGTGGGCGACCGGGTGGTGATTAATTCGGGCACCGTGGTAGGTTCGGAAGGCTTTGGTTATGAGCGCGATGGCGACCGGCATTTTAAGATCCCCCAAGTGGGCAATGTGATCATTGAAGACGATGTCGAGATTGGGGCTCTTTGTGCGATTGACCGGGGCAGTATTAAGTCCACCATATTAGGCAAGGGCACCAAGTTGGACAACCTGGTTCACATCGCCCACAATTGCCAGTTGGGGCCAAACAACCTAGTATTGTCCCAAGCTGGAATAGCCGGTTCAGTACAGACCGGGCAAAACGTCTATTTTGCCGGGCAGACGGGTTGTATGGACCATGTAAAAATTGTGGACCGAACCCAGATTGGGGGCCGGGCGGTGGTGGTTTCGGACATTAAAGAACCAGGGCTTTATTTTGGGTATCCCGCTCGCCCGCAGGCGGAGTGGCAGAAGGCTTCGGTGACCTTTTACAAGACCCCAGAAATGTCCAAGCGAATTGCAGAATTAGAAAGGCAACTTGCTGAACTCAAAGAAAAATTAGCGGAGTGATCTTTTGAGCAAATTGCAAACCGCTTTGGGTTATAAGTTTAAAGACCTAGTTTTGTTGGACCAGGCTCTTACCCATAAGTCTTGGGGGCGAGAAAACAAGGCCAGTGACAACGAACGCCTTGAATTTTTAGGGGATGCGGTTTTGCAAATGTCTATTAGCGAGATGATTTATAAGGTTAGCCCAGAGTTATCCGAAGGGATGATGTCTAAGTTTCGCTCGGCCTTGGTTTCTGAAGGCGGACTGGCTCGGGTGGCCCGGAGGATTGAGTTGGGCGACGCGCTTAATTTAGGCCGAGGCGAGGAACAGACCGGCGGACGGGAGAAGGTAAGTATTTTAGCCGATGCCTTAGAAGCGGTGATTGCAGCGGTTTATTTAGACAGCTATACCCAAGAGGGGCAAGGAGCGGTTAAACAGTTGATTTCAAATCTGTTTGGTCCAGAAATGGAGTTGGCCGAAGAGTTTTACGAAAACGCCGACAGCAAAACGGATCTACAAGAATGGGTGCAGAAAAATAAACTCGGAACAATCGAATATAAGATCACCGAAGAGCGGGGTCCAGATCATGAAAAAGAATTTGTCGTAACCCTGTTTGTAAACGGCCAAGAAATGGCCAGTGGTACAGGAAATCGCATTAAAAAGGCTGAAGGCAAAGCAGCCAAAAAAGCCTTGGCACAACTCAAAGGAGAACTGGTTTGAGCGAACGGTTACAAAAGGTGATCGCCCAGGCCGGGTTGGCCAGCCGTCGTCACGCGGAAGACTTAATCACCAATGGGATGGTGACGGTCAATGGGTATTTAGTCACCGAATTGGGCACCAAGGTGGACCCCGAACGGGATCACATCGAGGTGGAGGGGAAACGCTTAACCAAGAGCCGAGCGGCTAGAAAGGTTTACGCGATTTACAAACCTAAGTCCTGCATGACGACCTTAAGTGACCCCCAAGGGCGCCCCACGATTGTTGATTATTTCCCAAAAATAAAAGAGCGGTTGTTCCCGGTTGGGCGGCTTGATTGGGACGCTGAAGGGCTGATTCTGGTGACCAACGACGGCGACTTTGCCAACCGTTTGATGCACCCGGCGGCCCATATTTGGAAAGAATATTTGGTCAAGGTCAAGGGCAACATCCCGCCAGGACTCTTAAAAAAAATGGAGCCCGGCCCGGTGGTCGAAGGCAAAACCCGGATGCCTTGTAAACTGCGGCTGCTGCACCACAAGGGCGACAAAAGCTGGCTGGTGGTGGAATTACAAGAAGGGATCAAAAACCAGATCAAGTTGATGTTTCGCGAGGTTGGGTTTCCGGTGCTTAAAATCAAACGTTACCGCATCGGATCGGTCGAGCTTTTAGACATGCGGCCCGGCCAATGCCGGCGGTTAAGTGAAGGGGATTTACACGACCTTTTGGAATTGGGCGAGTTATGAAACGCGCAAGCCTCCTATTGTGGGTCCTCTTGGTTTGGGCGATACCGGCTAAGGCCGAATACCGGGCCTACCTTTTAGAGGTGTACGACCATATCTTAGGCAAGCAGTGGGAGGCAGCCACCGGATTCCAGCCAGACCACTACATCGTCACCCACGGCGGTGGCAACCGCTTGAGCGCCATTATCAAAGCGACCTGGATGTGTTGGGGCGATTTGTCCCGCTATGCCCCGGTCTGCAAGATGCCGCCGACTAAAGACCCTAAGTTTGAGGTGGGTGATTTGCTGGAGGTGACCTTAAAAAAGCATATGACCGAGTCTTGGCAAGGCCGGGTCGAGCTTTCCTTATGGCGCGAAGACCTCAAGTCTAACGTTTATGGGCTACGCTTTGGTAAGGAAAAAAACCTTTATGGCCGCTATTTCGAATTTGATTTAAAACTAATCGAAAAGGGGCTGACCAAGATTGAGGTGCAAACTGACCAACCTAACGCCCCGCCGCCCCAAGCGGTGGATCAAGCAGGAAACCCACAAGCAGGCGCGGCTCCAGTCCCAACTACACCGGTGACGCCTGGGGTTAACATTAACAACCAGATTCCCTAATGGCCTTTCAAGTCCCTAAAGGTGAAGAGAAGTACGACTATGTGCAGTCGAAATTCTCTGAAATCGCCCAGAAATACGACCTCTTTAACGACCTGATTACCCAAGGGTTTCACCGCTATTGGAAAAACCAATTGGTTGGGGCTGCTGGTCTTCAGGCTGGGGATCAAGCTTTGGATATTTGCTGTGGGACCGGAGATATCACCGAGCGTTTAGAAAAGGCCGTTGGACCCAGTGGTCGGGTATGGGGACTCGATTTTTCCATCGGGATGTTGCAGGCCGGGCGAAGCAGAGATCCCTTGAGCAATCGCCGTTTTGTTCAAGGTGACGCTATGAACCTGCCGATCCGTACCGGCTCGATGGACGCGGTCACTGTTGGGTTTGGACTGCGTAATTTGGTTAGGCTCGAAGATGGACTAGATGAGGTTTTGCGGGTGCTCAAGCCGGGGGGGCGGTTTATGTGTTTAGATATGGGCAAGGTCACCCTGCCCATTGCCAAAGACATCTTCCGGCTCTATTTCTTCCATGTAGTCCCCAAGGTTGGTCGCCTACTCTACCCTGGCCAGGACATGTTCGACTATTTCCCGGCCTCCAGCCTCGAATACCCGGCCCAAGAAAAACTCTCGGGTCTCCTTAAAGACCGGGGCTTTACCAACGTCTCCTTCACCAACTACCACCTAGGCTCCACCGTCATCCACAAGGCCTACAAACCGGCTTGAACCGCTGTTTTTAAGTAGGTAGCCAAGTTTTCGACATGCTGCTGGCCCCCTTTGATGGCCCCATATTTTTGCTCGACACGCTCCAATTCGGCTTTAGAGGGGAATTCTTGGGTCATGGTTAGGTCGGTTCCACCTTTTACTGGGGCAAAGGTTATCCGCGATAAAAATTGCACGTTCGGCTCCTCTTCGCCGTCACCTAAATGTCGGTAACTGATCAAACGGGGCCGGTCGATTTCTAGGTACTGGATTTTGTTTTTGTAATCATGCCCATCAGGGCCGTGCATGATAAAAATCCAGAAGCCGCCCTTGGCAAACTCTTGGGCTTGGGTGCTCAAAGTGAATCCGTCTGGTCCCCACCATTTGGCGAGCCGTTCTGGCTCTGACCAAGCAGCAAAAACCAACTCCACTGGCGCTTCAATAAAACGTCGGTAGATCACTTGATTATTAATGATCTCGGTAGCGATTTTAGGTTGCATGGTTTTGCGCTAGGATTAAAGGGTTTTGAGGTATTCTTCTAAGACCTCAAACGAACCGCCCCAACCTTGGGACATACTAGGCTTGTTCGCCTCAAAAACGGCGCATTCGGCCAGCGAAGCGTCTAAAGGGTTCCACAGCAAGGTCAGTTCCGTTTCTTGGGGACCCACTTCCTCAAATAAAATGGTGGTCAACATGGCCTTGGGCCAGTCTGGGGCCAGGGGGTGATTCTCGACCTCGCCCGCTTCGTTGGAAAACCACTGTTCATAAACCAATCGCTCTGGGGGCAAAATCTCCCGGTATTTCATCATACCCCACATCTCCCCCATCTCCAGGGTCTGCATGGCGTAATGCACAATGCCGCCAGGTCTAAGTTCTGCCTTAGGATAGCGGACCGTACACCCCTTGGGGCCAGACCAGTTTTTTAGATGTTCGATTTGAGTCCAAAGCTCAAAAAGCCGGGATCGGGGCAACTTAAATCGGCGGGTGATTTTAAAACCCTCTATCGATAAAATAAACTCTTCTAAGCGCTGTAAGGTTTGGTGGCCGCTGTTTTCGGCGCCGAGAGCCCTGAATTCGGCTGCCTGCTGTGCGGTTTGGCAAATCACCTTGATTTGCAACCGAGTCTGGGGGCCTAGGTCTTCAAAGGTGATAACCGAATCAAAACCGCCTTGGTCTTGGCCGGAATCGTGGCGGTAACAAATACGGCTTGGGGCCTCGATGGTCTGATACCGGATGCGGTTTGGCCAATCGGTGCCGTCAGGGCCAAGCATGTTAAAAAGCCAGACCCCACCCTCTTTGAATTGGTATTCTTTAGTGGTGGTGCGAAAACCTCGGGGGCCCCACCAAATGTCTAAATGGGCCGGGTCGCTCCATATAGCAAAGACTTGGTCTCTGGGGGCCTGCAAGACGCGGGTGACGGTCAGTATGTTTTCAGGCGGGGTCATGGTTTTCCTGAGAATTGAGTTGATTAATATAACTTTCTAATCGGTCTAAGCGTTGGTTCCACTGGTGTTTCATAGCCAGCGCCCAGCGTTCGATCTCGCTTAGGCCGCTTAGATCGAGCGAATAAAACCGCTTCTGCGCGACCGGCTCGACCAGCACCAAATGGGCCTCTCGTAGCACCTTGAGATGCTGGGAGATGGCAGGGGGACTGATTTGAAAATGTTGCCCAATGGCGGAGGCAGAAAGCCGCCCTTCTTGGGCCAATAATTCTAAAATCTTTCTCCGATTTTCATCGGACAGGGCGTGGAATCCGTTCATGGGTTTATTATTTAGCATTCACTTAATTAAGTAAATACTAAAATATAAACCCACAAAAAAAGCCCGCCCTTAAAAGGGTCGGGCTTAAGCTAGGAGTAGGTGGAGCGTCTGATATAGCCGGTCCATTTGCTCGGGGCGGCCCATGGAGATGCGGATGTAGCCGTTTAGCTCAGGTGTGTTGAAGTAGCGGACCAAGATTCCTCGCGCCTCTAGGTCGGCCTTGAGTTTGGCCGCGTTTTGGGCGACCTTGACCAACACAAAATTAGACTGGCTCGGGTAAGGGGTGAGCCCTGGAAATTTTGCTAACTCCTGAAGCGCACGCGCTCGCTCGGTTTTGAGTTTGGCCACTTGGTTTTTAAAATGTTCAGGCTCGGCCAGGCAGGCCTTTAAGGCTACCTCTGCCGGGACAGAAACCGAATAGGGGGGCTTGATTCGCATTAGTCCTTGGGCCAACTCCTCGCCCATTAGGCCATAACCAACCCGGTACCCGGCCAGAGCGAAACACTTTGAAAAGGTCCGCAAAATCACCAGATTTTTATGCCCTGCCAGTTTGTGAACAAAATTATGCTGACTAAATTCCTGGTAGGCCTCATCAAGCATAACAATCAGATCTTGGCTCAAAAAATAATCTAAAACCGCTTCTTCGACTAGATTGCCCGTGGGGTTATTGGGCGAGCAGAGCAGCACCAGCTTGACCCCTTTAAGGTCAATCGCTTTTGCTTTTTTCAGATCAATCGAAAAATCCAACTCCCTGGCCTGATTGATCATCACCCCGCGATTCAGGGCGACCACATGACCATAATAACCAAAGCTAGGGCTAAACCCCAACACCTGATCCCCTGGCTCTAAAACCAACCGACAAACCAGATCAATCAACTCGTCTGCCCCGGCCCCGGCGATTACTTGGGCGGGCTCTACCCCGGCGTAGCGGGCTATCGCCTCCTTTAACTGGGCCTGGGCCGGGTCCGGGTAGATATGGCCATATTGGGCCTTGGCCACTGCTGCTTGGGCCTCTGGCAGGGTGCCATAAGGGTTTTCGTTGGCGTCGAGCTTGACGATTTGATCTTCTGAAATCCCCAGCCTTTTGGCGATTTGGTCGGGTGGCTCAATCGGCGAGTAAGGGGCCATGGTCTTGGACATGGCGCTAAAGAGGTTTTGAGGCAGGCTCATGGCGTTTGTTTGTGTTTGCTCAAGGAGGACTTGAAGGTTTCGCAGGGGTCTTCCCAGCGGGTTCTATGGGTAAATTGGAGCCACTCAAAGGGAGGGCCAAAATCCACCTTGGGCTCATAATACTCTGCCAAGGGTCGTGCCTCCCTGTCCACCTCCTGCATGGCCAAAGCAAACATCTTTACTCCTGGCAGCTTGGATTTTAGTCTAGCTAAAACCGCCTGTCCGTACTGAATATGCCCAGCCCCCAAAGCCACCACGATGGGTCGCTCTGGGTGAGCCCGGTGCAAACGGGCCAGATTTTCGGCCATTACTTCATTGCGGATCTGCCAGACTTGATAGAGCTTTTCTAACAACTCTGGGTCCGACCATCCGCAATGATCTGCTGTAAAATTAGCGTACATCAACTGTTTATAGGCGTCTGACGAGGAAGTGACCGGGGGGAGTTGGGCTTGTTCCAGGGGGGTGAGGTTTTGCCGCCCGAGTTTGGTTAATCGCCGAATCAGCGCTCGGTCTAAGTCGATCCCGGCTAATTCCAGTTTTAGCAACCGCGCTTCTTCGATCAGGCCTAAATAAGCTTGCCACAACTCGTTATCTTGCGACTCCCAGTTAAGCCCCTTGCGCAGATCGTTGGACCAATCTCCTTTCCCTGTAGCATATAACATCAGCATGCTGGTTTGCTCTTGGGCAAAAAGCTCGATAGTTAATACGGGTTTTTTGGGGCCTAACCGTTTGAGTACTTGCCTTTGAAACTGGTGATGTACTGGATTGTCGTGGGTTTCGCCGATTAAAATAATCTGGGCTTGGTCGATTTCTGCAAAAAGTCGGGTCTCACTTTGGACCTCGCCTAAATAGGTGGTTTGGCCAATCAAAGGGTCTGGAGGCCTGCTGGTGCTACAGGCCCCTAAGAGGAGGAGCGCCAGCCCCAAAATTTTATTCTTCACAACTATTCCCCAATCGGGCGGCCAGGGCCTCGATCGGGTGGGCAAGTTGCCTCCCCTCAAAGCGGCGCACCTGGGAACGGCAGGAATAACCCGTGGCTAGTAACACCTCGTTTTCTGGGCGTTGAGCGGCCAGTTGGGCTTGCCAGCTGAGTTCGTAAACTCGGCGAGATTCATCATAATGGGCGCGCTCGTGTCCGAACATTCCACTCATCCCACAGCAACCCACCCCCAAGGCTTTTATTTCCAAACCAAACAGACTAAACAGCGTTTCCCATTGGGCTTCGGCCTGGGGGGCGAGGCTTTTTTCGGTGCAGTGACCTAAGAGGCGGTATTGGCTGGGTGCTTTACCTAGCGAGGGTAACCGGGCGGCCCAATCCACATGGGAGGTAACCAAAAATTCTTGGACCAACTGCACTTGATAGCCAGTCTCTTTGAGCCCTAGGATTTTTGGGTATTCGTCGCGGTAGGTCAAGGTGGTAGCCGGTTCTAGGCCAATCATCGGCAGGCCTAAACCAGCGGCGCGATTTAACACCCAATGGTTAGCTTGCGCTTGGGTTTTAAATTGCGCTAAAAAACCTTTAACCTGTAAAGCTTTGCCATTAGGGAAAAAGGGCAATAACCAAAGCTGATAACCCAAGTCTTTAAACAACCGGGCCAAGGTGGACACCAACTGGGCTTCAAAAAAACTAGTAAAACTGTCTTGCACCAAAAGCACATCCCGCTTGGGATCAAGTCCTGAGGGGGGTTCTTGGGGGTTAAGGACCGAGAGCGCCCCCCACTTGACCCGCAAGGGTACCGGGTGGCGGCTCACCTTTGGCGGATCCACGATCCCCGCTTGGCGCAGGAGTAGCCATTTAAACCATTTTGACCCCCCAATCTGCCTAGAAAGGGCGGGGAACTGGGCCTGAAAGGCAGTCACTTCTTCTAGGTTAGCCGCTAGGTAGTCACTTATTGGACGTGGATATCGGCGGTGATAGGCCTCAAGAAAGCGGGGCTTGAGTTGGGGGATATCAACTTTAATGGGGCAAGCGGTCGCGCAGGCTTTGCAAGCCAAACATCCTGCTAGACTATGGGCTACTTCATGCGAGAAATCGTAAACCCCCAAACGCTTGGCGAGCCCGTTTAGTAAGAGCCACAGGGGCTGGCTAATACGGGGGCGGGGTCCGTTGAGGTCGTATTTTTTAAGACTTAACCGGCGCAGCCATTCTCGCATTAGCGCCGCCCGGCCTTTGGGAGAATGCCGACGATCAGCCCAAGCCTTGGCACTGGGGCACATGATGGTTGCCGGTTCTGGGGTGTAACAGGCTCCGTTGCCGTTACAGGTGATCACTTTTTCAAATTCAACTTGGTAATTCGGGGCAATTTGCCGGTCCCAATGCCCGCGCTTGGGTCCGTCCACCTTGACTAGCTCTAGGTCCGTGCCCCAAGCGGTCGCGATTTTGCCTGGGTTGAGTTGATTGCGTGGGTCGAAGGCACCTTTGATCCGTCGCAATTCGTTGTAAAGTTGAGGACCAAAGTATTTTTCCGTTAACTCGCTGCGAAACCCTTTGCCATGCTCCCCCCAAATCACGCCGCCATATTTTTGCACTAGGTCTGCTACTTGGGTGGTGATGGTTAACATCAGCGACTCATCTTTTGGGTCGCGCAGGTCAAGGGCTGGGCGAACGTGCAAGCATCCGACATCCACATGACCAAACATCCCGTACTCAAGACCGTGCGACTCAAGCAGGGCGCGGAACTCTTTTATGTAAGCGGCCAAATGTTGGGGGGGAACCACCGTGTCTTCGACAAAAGCGATGGGCCTTCTTTTACCCGAAGCGTTACCCAGCAAGCCTACGCCCTTTTTCCGCAGTTCCCAAAGGTCGGCTATCTCTTTGGTATTTTGCGCCCTATAATAATTGCTACCGCGTTGCTCAAGTAAGGCCTGCAAGGGGGCCATTTGGGCTTCTAGTTGTTCTTTGGTTTCGCCAATAAATTCGACTAAATTAAGCCCTTTCACCTCTGGTCCGCCAATCATATGGCCTACCTTGTGGATGATCTCGTCTAGGCGGGCTAGGCCCAAAATCTTCCCGTCAATGGTTTCAATCGCCGCTGGACCCCTGGCGACCAAGGCTTCTGCGTCGGCCAGGGCTTGATCAAAATCATTATAACAAATCGCCAGCAAACCCTTATTTTTGACTAAAGGTAGTATCTTTAACTTCGCCTCGGCCACCACCACCAACGTGCCTTCGGAACCGGCGATTAGGTAGTTTAGGCTTTTATGATTTTCATGGCAATCATGTAACTTGGTGAGATTGTAGCCACTGACAAACCGGTCGAGCTGGGGCAGTCTCGTGATTGACTCATGCGAGCGAGCTAAAATTTGATCAATCAATTTGTAAAGGTGCCCCTGGTCCCCAAGGCGTTTAGACTCCCAACCCTCGTCGTTATCGATGGCAGTTAAAAAACGCCCTCCACCGGCCAAAAGGCAGTCTAACTCTAAAATATGGTCGCTGGTTTTGCCATAGATGCGGCTGCCTTTACCGCAGGCGTCGGTACTAATCATTCCCCCTAAAGTGGCCCGGCTGCTGGTAGAAAGGGTAGGAGCGAAGAAAAATCCTAGAGGGGCTAAGGCTTTATTAAGCTGGTCTAGGACCAAACCGGGCTCGACCCGGACAAAGCCCTCGGTAAGGTTGATCTCTAAAATCCGAGTCATATGCCGGCCCAAATCTAAGGTAATTCCGGCGGTGAGGCTTTGGCCATTGGTGCCCGTTCCCCCACCTTTGGCGGTAATCGAGATCTCGAAAAAGCGGGGGTCGCCCAAAAGCTTGGTGACTAGTTTTAGGTCTTTATAGTCGGTAGGGTAAAGGATTGCTTGCGGGAAAAGTTGGTAGATACTGTTGTCTGTACCTGCAACCAGACGCTCACCCCAATTGGTCTCCATTTCGCCTTTGAAACCAGCGGTTTCTAAAGCCTTTAAAAAAACAACGGTTTGGGGGGTAGGCGGAATCCGCCGGCCAAGTCTGGGGATCATCTCGATTAGGTCAAGCCCCGGCTTAGTTACCGGTCAGCTAAACCTAATCGCCTGAAGCCGGGCCGTCAAGCGCCTCGGCCTAGAAGTAGTAGTGCATCGAAAAACTGGGGAAACTAGAGGCAGAAAAGTCCAGTGCAGTATAGTCGCCCGCTCGTTTGTAACCAATGCCCAGTTCGGTGGCAAAGCCAAAGTTAGGCAGTTGGGTAAAAAACATCTCTGCCCCTATAAAACCGCCAAAACCGATCCCTGAACCACTAACCTGGTTCACGTCGTCGGTCACCTGTAAAAAGCCAACCTGCCCACCGTAGTATAAAAGGGTGTTTTTGAAGTGGTCAAAGACCATTCCGTAGCGAAGATCGAGGGATAACACCTGTAATTTGACCCCGGCGTTTTTGCGACTGCCGAAGGCGACCAAGGTATCAATAAAGCTAGCCTCATCTAAGAAGGATTTATAGCTAAACTGATCGGTCGTATAGGTGATGTTGCCGGTCGAGTCGTTTAGGGTCGATTTATGCTGTACATACCCAATACCGGTCCTTTGGTTCATGTCCACCACCGTGTCTTGCGTGGTGATCATGTTAACCTCGGCGGTGGGCATTTGCAAAATGCCGGTGCCTTTGAGGGACTCGATGGTGATAAAATCGGGGTTATAGCTGGTGATTCTCCCAATGATCACCTCTCCGTTTTTCAGATAAACCACGTTGGCGGCCATCTGCTTTTTAAAGTCAGTGTACCTTTGCTCCGAGTTGACGTCGAAGTTAATTAGGTAAATGTCGTCTTTATTAATCTCGCGCTCTTGGTGGTCACCAATGGCGTGAACAGTGATGCTGTCTGCTTTGTATTTTAATACCTTACCAATAATGGTCTGCCCATTCTTTAGGTAAATGGTCTCGGCCCATAAAGGGCTTAGGGAAATCAAACAAAACAGCAATGTTAGTAGGCTTTTGCGGATCATCAGTCCCTTTTTTTCGGTTTTTTGTTTTTGGGATGGTCCGAGGGTTTTTCTAGTGGTTAATGCAAGGGAGGGACCAAGCCAAAACCAAGATCCCGCAAATCAATCAATTGGCCGGTTTTATGGCCAATTCTTGGGTGACCGCGTGCAAGATTCCGTTGGCTAAACTACTCGATTCGGCACCGACGTAAGCCTTGCAAATCTCAATAGCCTCGTCTAAAACCACGGCCCGATCTATTTGTGGGTCTATAATCATCTCTGCAATCGCAGTCCGCAGTAGCGCCGTTAAGGTCAGGGCCATGCGGTCAAGTCGCCAATTTTTGCTGTGCTTGCGGATCAATCCGTCGATTTGCTCTTGGTTTTGAGCAATCGCCGCCAAGAGTTTTCCAGCAAAAACCCGGTTTTTGGGTTTGAGTGGAGCTTGAGCTAAGAGTAAGGCCTCAGCCGGAGCGGTCAAAGACATTTTTTGACGCATATATTGGCAGGAGTAAGCCAGCACCCGTGCCTCACGGCGCTCGTTATAAGACATTAGCGCAGCCCAAACTTGTCAATCAGTTCATCGGTCAACCGCACGTAGGCCGAAGCGCCTTCGGAGGCCAGATCATAGGTCACCACCGAGCGGCCTAAGGCACTAGCTTCGGTAATTCGTTCACACTTTGGAATAACCGTATTAAAGATCGACTTGCCCAATGCTTGGGTAACCTGCTGAGCAATTCGGCGATGAATCTCCATCCGCCGGTCATACATGGTCAGCAATATGCCGGCTATTTTTAGTTTTTTTTCGGGCCTAGAGGCCTGCAATTCATTAAACCCGACCAAAAACCGCTTAAGACTTTTTACGGCCAAACTTTCACATTGGAGGGGCAAGATATTCAAGTCGGCAGCGCAGACTGCGTTTAAGGTCAAGGGACCGGTTGCAGCAGGGGCGTCTAGAATGATAAAGTCGTAGGTGAAGCGAGCTTCCGCCAAGCGTTTGGCCAAGAAATTCTCATCTTGGGCGACCTCATTAACTCGGTGCTCGTCACGCAACGTGGCAATATTGGCGAAAATAAAATGCATGTTTTCCTGCTCTGTGCGGCGCACCATTTTTTGCAGGGCCATGTTGGGACTGGTGAAGATCTCGCGCGAACCTTGATCAATAACCGACTTGATCCCAAAACTATAACGGATGGAAGACTGAGGATCTAGGTCCAGTAACAATACCTTGTACCCACCAAAGGCGAAAGCCGTGGCGAGGTTGACGGCGCTGGTGGTTTTACCAACGCCACCCTTTTGGGATACAAAGGAAATAACCTTGCTCATGAAACCTATTTGAGTGTTCGAAGCAAGATTCTAACGGGGCCTAGCCGTTTCGTCAAAGGAAGAAACCATAAGTAGGTCTGGCTGGCGCTAAAGACCTTTTGGCGCGGGGTTAGCGGAGATAGGGAAGGAAGCTTGATAAAGAAGGATAGAAACCATTGACAACCCCAAGGCTTGTGTTGAGAATACCCTCCGTTTGCACCGAAGCTACCATATTTTCCCTTAGAAAAGAGCCCTAGATGAATCCCTTGGCCATCCAAAGCAACGAAGCTATTAACAAAGCTGCCCCTGCTGCCTTTGCTTTGCTGTCTAATACGGCGCAGCGTTTGTTTTTCCCCAAAGGGATTTTGTCGCAATCTGCCGAAGCCAAGGACCGGGCGCACAAATTTAATGCAACCATTGGCACCGCTACTGAAGCGGGCGGTCCGATGTATTTGCAGGCGGCTGGGCGTTATTTTGCCGAACTCAGCCCAGCCGAGATTTTCCCCTACGCCCCGCCTGCCGGGCGTCCAGGCCTTAGAGAGGCTTGGAGGAAAAAGATGGTGCAAGACAATCCAGGACTAAAAGGTAAAGCCTACAGCCTGCCCATTGTCACCAGTGCGATCACCCATGGACTTAGTTTGGTTGGCCAATTGTTTTTAAACCCAGACGACCGGGTGATTGCTCCAGATAAGATTTGGGGGAACTATAAATTGACCTTCGAAACTGTGCTAGAAGCTCGGATCGAAACCTTTGCTATGTTTGATGCCCAGGGTGGATTTAACCTCGATGGTTTTCAAGTCGCCGTGCGTGAGGAAGGTCGGCGCTCGGGCAAGGTAATCGCCCTGCTCAACTTCCCAAACAACCCTACTGGCTATACCCCCACCGTTGAAGAAGCCCAATCTATCGTTGAGATATTAAAAGCAGAGGCGGCCTTGGGTACCAAGATCTTAAGTTTAAGTGACGACTCCTATTTTGGTCTGTTTTACGAAAACAGCACTAAAGAGTCCCTTTTTGCCCAATTGGCCGATGCCCATCCGAACATTTTGGCGGTTAAGCTCGATGGGGCGACTAAGGAATATTACGCTTGGGGTTTTCGCACGGGCTTTTTAACCTTTGGTCACGTCGCCGGGGAGCCTTTGTTTGCGGGGTTGGAACAAAAGGTAAAAGGGGCGATTCGGGCAGGGATTTCCAATTGCTGCCATGCAAGTCAGACGGTTACTGAAAAGATGCTTAAAGACCCAGACCTCTCCCGCCAATGGCAAGAGAAGTTTGAGATCATGAAAACTAGGGCCCTAGAGGTCAAGCGGGTTCTGGACCAACCCGAAATGGTGAAGGTTCTTAAATACTACCCCTTTAATTCGGGTTATTTTATGTGCCTTAAATTAGAGGGGGTGGACGCGGAAACCTTACGGCTGCATCTTTTGGATAAATATGGGGTGGGGGCTATTTCGATCGGTTCTTCAGATCTGCGCGTGGCCTTTAGCTGTATTGAAACCCAGGATATTGCCGAGCTTTTTAGCCTGATTCGCCAAGGGGTCTTGGACCTAAAAGCCTAGCGGCCTCCGGCCACGTCGAGCAGTGCCCCGGTCACGTAAGAGGCTTCGCTCGACAGTAACCAATAGATACTCTGGGCCACCTCTATATCGGTCCCCGCTCGGCCCAGGGGCATTAAGGCCCCCAAGCGGCTTGCCCGCCCTGGCTCGCCGCCTTTGGCGTGGAGGCCGGTATCAATAATCCCTGGCCTGACCGCGTTGACCCTGATCCCTCTGGGGGCCAATTCTTTGGCCAGTCCCAAGGTCATGGAATCGATAGCTCCTTTGCTGGCCGCATAGTCGATGTATTCGCCAGGAGAGCCCAGCCGAGAGGCCGCCGAGGATAGATTAACGATGGCCCCGCCTGATCCCAGATATCTCGCCGCCACCTTGGCGCAAAGAAAACTGCCGATTACATTAACCGCAAACACCCGCTCCAAACGGGCCTGATCCAGCCCGTCAATCGTGGTTTGGGGGCCCAATATCCCGGCGTTGTTAACCAGCCCGCCCAAGGGGCCCAAGGTTTTTTCGGATTCAGCAAACATCGCTTCCACCGAGCTTTCGTCCGCTACATCAGCTTTGAAAGTGATCGCTTGGCCCCCCTTTTGGTTGATCTGTTGGGCTAGTTGATTGGCGGCGGTTTGGCTGTTTAAGTAGTTAATTAGCACCGGATGCCCTTTGGCGGCGCAAAGCAAAGCAGTCGCCCGGCCAATCCCTTGGGCCGCACCGGTAATCAAGATGGTTTTTAAGGGGACCGCCATGAACTAGCGGCTTTCAAATTTGCGGGCGCGGACTTGGTCTGCGTATTCGCGGACTGCTTCTCTGATTTCTTTGCCCAGTTCGCGGTATTGCACGGCATGGCGAGGTGTGAAGTCTGGGTCTAGGCCAAAGAGGTCGTGATAAACCTGCACCTGCCCGTCTGTGTGGGCTCCGGCGCCAATGCCAATCGTGGGAATACAGAGGTCTTCAGTGATTTGTTTGGCCAAATCGTGAGGGATGTTTTCTAAAACCAATGCCGACGCCCCGGCTTCTTCAACCGCATGGGCCTCAATTTTTAACTTTTGGGCTCCGGTCTCATCTTTGGCCTGTTTCCCAAAACCACCATAAAGGTGGACCTTTTGAGGCTCCATGCCCAAATGCCCAATCAAAGGAATTCCGGCGGAAACGATTTTTTCAATTTGAGCTAAACAACTGATCCCCCCTTCTAGTTTTACCGCTTGAACCCCGCCTTCTACAATCAACCGCCCGGCGGAGAGAAGTGCTTGTTCAGGGCTTAACTGATAACTCAAAAAGGGCAGGTCGCCGATGATAAAACTCCGGCGCGCGCCCCGGGCCACTAAAGAGCAGTGATAAACCATCTGGTCTAAGGTGACGGCCAAGGTGTTTTCTAGTCCGGCGATCACCATTCCTAAAGAATCCCCGACAATAATGGCGTCCACCGCACCATCGATCAACCGAGCCATGTTGGTGTCGTAGGCTGTGGCCACAACCAAGGGACTGTTCCCTTTGAGTTTGGCTAGATCGGCGATGGTGAGGCGTTTGCCTGATTCTTGATACATTTAGCGTTTAAGGAGATCGGCGATCATAAAAGCAAGATCTAAAGACTGCTTCCCGTTTAGCCTTGGATCACAACTAGTGGCATAGTTTTGTTCTAAATGTTCAGCGGCGATTCCCTCCGTGCCCCCAATACATTCAGTAACCGCTTCACCAGTCAGCTCAAAGTGTATTCCGCCTGGTATTGTGCCCAAAGCTTGGTGACAGGCAAAAAAGCCTCCAATTTCGGCAAAAATATCCTCGACGTTGCGGGTTTTAAACCGCCCAGAAGTGTAGGTGTTCCCGTGCATCGGGTCGCAAGACCAGAGCACTTTGAACCCTTCTTCTTCAACCCCCTTGATCAAGGTAGGCAGTTGATCCAAGATTTTGTTGGCACCAAACCGAGTTATCAAGGTCATCCGTCCGGGTTCGTTTTTTGGGTTGATCCGTGAAATCAGTTTTTTGATCTCGCTTAGGTCGTGTCCTGGGCCAATCTTAATGCCAATGGGGTTGTTAACCCCTCGCAAAAACTCGACATGGGCTCCGTCCACTTGGCGGGTTCGGTCCCCGATCCAAAGCATGTGGGCCGAACAATCAAACCAATCGCCAGTCAAACTATCTTGGCGGGTCAAGGCCGATTCATAACCTAGAAGTAACGCTTCGTGGCTAGTATAAAAGTTTACCTCGTTTAACTCTTTGTGTTGGCCAAGACCGATGTTGCGAATCAACGACATCGCCTTGTCGATCTCTTTGGCCAGTTGCTCATAGATTTCGCCTTCTCTGGAGCTTTTAACAAAGTCCGCGTTCCAGGCGTGGACTCGTTCTAGTGAAGCAAATCCACCCTTGGTATAGGCCCGGAGCAGGTTTAAGGTACTCGCCGAGGTGTAATAGGCGGTTAAGAGCCGATTAGCGTCAGGAATACGGGCAGCTAAAACCGGTTCTGGGCTGTTGATAATATCCCCTCGGTAGCTAGGCAACTCCACCCCGCCAATCTCCTCGGTGGGCTTGCTTCGAGGCTTGGCATACTGTCCAGCAATCCGCCCAACCTTGATTACCGGTTTTTCTCCAGCATAGGTCAGGATCAAAGCCATTTGCAAGATCACTTTAAGGGTCTCACGGATATCTGGCGCGGTGCAGCGCGAAAATTCCTCAGCACAGTCTCCACCTTGAAGCAAAAAAGCTTTTCCCTCTTGAGCCAAGGCCAGTTCAGATTTTAGGCGGCGAATCTCCCCAGCAAACACCAAAGGTGGGCGCACATCAATCTCGTCAATCACCTTCTGATAGGCCACTTGATCGGGCCACTCTGGTTGTTGAAGGGCCTGTTTTTGGACCCACGATTTTTTGCTCCAGCCTAGCTCTTGGTTCATCGAAAATTCCTTGAGGTTATTAAAAGAGAAATAATAGGCCTCAAGCCCTATTCTGGCAAGCCCGAGCGAGGGTTTTAAGATACCAATCCGTATAATTTGACCACTTTTGACCTAGAGCCTTCTTGCAACTAAAACGAAAATGCCGTATTTTACTAAAAGACGTTTCGCACTTTGCGAAAGGGGCGAGGCACAATCCAAACCGGGAGAGAGAATGAAGGCTTTAGTGAAACTTTTTGTAATGCTGGCCATTGGTAGTTTTCTAGGAGTCCCTTTGATGGCTGGCTCTGAAGAGCCAGCAGCGGTGGTTTCTGCGGTCCAAGGGACAGTTGAGTTCTCCAAAAAAGCAGGTGCTGATTGGAAAGCGGTGCGCAAATCCAAGTTTTTATCTCCAGGAGCAAGCCTTAGAACCGCCAAAGACGGCAGCGCCAAGATTACTCTACAAGCTAGCGGCGAATCTTTTATCGTTGGTGGTGATTCGGAAGTGGCTGTATTGGCAGATAAACTAGAAGCAAAAAAAGGCAAGCTAACTCCTGATCAAGCCTCTAACGAATTGGTCTCGGGCTTAATGAAGCGTTTTGACAAGTCTCAGTCATACACCACTGTGCGCCGCTCGGCTTCGACCAGCGCGGTTGAGATCGACGTGGCTCGGGAGCTGACCTTGAATGCAGAAAACCCCTACTTAGTCTTTGAAGGGGCCGGGGACAAGTTGACCTACGAAATTAAGGTAGGCAAAGATACCTATACTGCCAAACAAGAAAAAGACGGCATGGTCCGCGCCAAAATCAAGCCCTTTAATGGGGAGCAAGCTTTAGAGGTCAATATCCTCGATGGTAAAAAACCGGTCTTCAGTGTCAAGTCTTTTAAAAAGGGCAAAGAAGTTGAAGACTACAAACTAAGCTGGCTAGACGCGGACCAGTCCAAAGAGCTGGCTGCCCAGTTGACTCAAGTGGATCAAGCTTTCCCTGGCAACCAGGTAATGCGCTCTAAAATTTATGAGCAAAAAGGCCTGTATGTCGCGGCGATGAACGAGTATGAGTCTTACCTGAAAGAAAACCCAGACGAAGAAGAGGTTTATCCTTATTACTTCTTTGTAATTAAAAAGAAATTGGCCCTTTCAAAGCTTTACAGCGAAAAAATGGCTGACTACAAAACCCTTTTAGACAAATAGTCCAAAAGGTCGGGTTTAAAAAAGAGGCACCTTTTAGGTGCCTTTTTTTTTGGCCAAGCCCTGCCCTTGTGACAACCTAAACAACGTGCTACAAAACAAAAAACGCGGGTTTTCCGCTGCTAGGTAAATTAAAAAGGTCTTACCCATGGCTGCTAAGAAAAAAAAGAAACAGTCCTTTGCCATAAAGGATTTAATTACTAGATATGACGTTTGGGCGGCTATTATTTTATTTTTATTGATGATACCCGCAGAGCGGCAGGAATGGTTTTCCACCTTAGAAAACCAAACCCTATCGGTGCGCCATATTCTTCGTAACGGCTACGCGCCTGCCGAAACCACTGCCTTTGCCAAAGATAAGATTGCGATAGTTAACCTAGACGAGCCCTTTTTTAAAGAATACGGCAGCTTCCCCCTGCGCCGGGCAGACGTTGGCAAAATGGCAGAAAAATTGGCTACCATGGGTGCTAAAGTGGTAATGATCGACATGCTGATGGACTTCCCTTCGAGTTATGGGGAAGACCCGATTATGGCCGAGAGCTTAAAACAAGCAGAAAATACCATCTTGGTCTCGATGTTAAAGGTGCGCGGGGGTAAGATCGAAGGCATTAGCCAGCCCGCCCCCACCCTGCTAGCCGCCACGGCCACGGCCTATAGCAACCACACGGAAATGGGCAACATGCTCAACCGATTGCGGCTATACCCCGAGGCGGCGAAAAATCTAAACGAATGGCCCTGTTCGGTTTTGGCTGCTGCTTGGCTTTTAGGTACCCAACCCAAATTTAATGATGCCGGCCAATTGGTGGTGGGCGACAAGGTGATTCAGTTGGATCAATTTGGGGATTTTAGGATTGATTACAGCCCCTTGGGCGCAGGAATGCGGTTTTTGACGCAAGACCCCTTTGTGGGGATTCCGGCGATGGACCTCTATGAATTAGACATGGAGGAGGAAGACGACGTCGAAGATATGGCGCGTTTGGTTAAAGATAAAATCGTATTTATTGGGGACACCTCCGAGGTTAGCCACGATATTTTCAACACCCTAGTAGGCGAGGTTTACGGGGTCGAGGTAATGGCTTATGAGGTTTCAACCATTCTTAAAGGCGCTCCCCTAAAATCTGCTTCCGCAGAGGCCGAGGCCGCGATGATTTTAATATTTATGGTGTTTTTGATCGGTTTCCATTTTATTTCGGATCCGAAATTGCGTTTCCCGGCGTTGACCTTATTATTTTTCGGTTACTTCGCCTTTTGTTCCTTTGCTTACGTAAACCTGAATTTAGTTTTCTCCATGTCTTACCTCCTCATAGCGGCGGTAATGGGAACGGTGTTTATTAACATTCACCTGTTTATTCAGGAGCGTAAACAAAAGAGTTTTATTACCGGTGCCTTTGGTCAATACCTAAGCCCAGCGGTTATCGAGGCCCTGGTCGAGGACCCTTCCCGGCTAAGTTTAGGTGGTGAGCGGCGGGTCATGACCGCTTATTTTAGTGATGTGCAAGGCTTTTCGACCATCTCCGAGTCTTTGACTCCCGAAGAGTTGGTACATTTGCTTAACTATTATCTAACCGACATGTGCGAGTTGATCTCTAAACATGATGGGACCGTGGACAAGTTTGAAGGGGATGCCATTATCGCCTTTTGGGGCGCGCCTTTAGAACAACCAGATCACGCCACGCGGGCTTGCCACGCGGCCATTGACATGCAAGAGCGATTAATTGCGATGCGCGAACAATTAAAGGCGGAAGGCAGGCCTCTTTTGCACGTGCGCCAAGGGATCAACACCGGACCCATGGTAGTAGGGAACATGGGGAGCCAAAACCGGATGGACTATACCATGATGGGCGACTCGGTGAACTTGGCCGCTCGACTAGAAGGGGCGAACAAGTTTTATAAAAACTTCACCATGATCTCGCACTTCACCTACGAAGAAGCCAAAGATAACATCGATGTGCGCGAATTGGACGTGATAACCGTTGTGGGCAAAGACCTTCCGATCACGGTTTACGACCTCTTAGCCCGCAAAAACCAGACCCCTGGGCAAAAGGCAGACCTTGTCGAGGCCTACCTAAAAGCCCTTCAGGTTTACAAGGATCGGCGCTTTAAGGACGCAGCGGAAATGTTTAAAAAGGCGCTGGAGATTGACCCTAAAGACGGGCCTAGTATTACCTATTTTGAACGCTGCAAGCACTTGATTCTCAACCCTCCCGCTGAGGATTGGAACGGCGTCTGGAAATTGACCGAAAAGGGTTAATCTTTGCGATTACCCTTGAGCCTAACCCAAAGGGCGGAGTTTCTAATAGAAGCCCAAAAGCCGGGTCAATGTTGGATCTATCCTACGGAGACCTTTTATGGTTTAGGCGCTTTGGCGACCGACGAAAGGGCAGTACAGCGGATTTACCAGATCAAACAAAGGCCCGAGGACCAACCTCTGTTAGTGTTGGTTTCAGGCTTTTTAATGTTAGAACGCTTTGCCATTCTAAGCGCGTGGGAGCGTGCTTGGCTAGAGGTTCGGTGGCCAGGGCCTTTAACTGTGTTGCTCCAAGCAAAAGGGCTAGCCCCTGCGCTTAATAAAAAGGTCCCACTTCTAGGTTTTAGGTGGACTGCTCATAAAGAAATAGCCGATTTGATCGAAGCGACCGGTGTGCCCTGGGTAGGCACCAGTGCCAATCTACATGGGCAGCCTCCTTGGAATCTTGCCCAAAGTTTAGCCGAGGTTGACCTAGTCTTAGACGGTGGCCCTTGCCCTGGCGGGCAGCCTTCAACTTTGGTGGATTTGTCAGGGGGCCAAGTCCGGGTCTTGCGCCCTGGGGCGATGCCGGTTACTGATGGGGAAAAGCTAAGAGGTTAAGCGGTTGCTAGTTCCTTAACCAAGCCAAGGTTACCATAATTAAAACCACTACCAGTCCGGTCCAGACTCCGTGCCAGATCAAACCGCCCAGTGACCAAAACGCCATCTTGAGCTTCTGCGCCCAAGTCTTGGTTATCTCCATAAAAGCCTTTGTCTTAGGTTTTACGACGGACTCTTTGGATTAACCCGTTTTTGTTAGCCTTCCAGTTCATTCCTTGTGTGGCCCAGTTAATCAGCCGGTCAAACAAGGCCTTGTCGAACCCACATAAATCAGAAAGCTGCTTAAGGTAGGTCTGTTCCTTATAAGTCATTGATTCATTGGCAGTGACAATCTGTAGTATAGAAACAAACACCGCAACCAATTGAGACCTAGAAAACCCATAAGGTTCTTCTAAATTTGGACTTAGGCGGTTTTTAACAAACGCCATTAGTTTCTTTTTTTGGTGGTCTTCTTCGCAGAAAGAAATGGCCATTTTCATAAAACTAAGTTCCATTTCATCTACCTGACCATCTAACATTAAGGTGATGATCACAAGCTTGGCATACCAAAACTTTTGTTCAGAATCAAAGTCTTTAAGGGGCACCTCGCCTGGGTTGATTCCTAATTCAGCAGGCAAGAGTTCGGCTTGAGCCTTTTTCCAGCTTAACCCTTCGTTTAACCAAGCCATCATTGAGCGGTAAAAGGGCTCGGTTAGTAGCATTACATCGGCCACTTTGCGCAAAAACGCCTCTTCTTCTTCGGCAAAGTCATGATCTGAAATACAAATCAGAATCAGTTCTGCAAAGATAGCGGCCAAAACTTGATCTGGGATTTTGCTTGGTGGTTCATTGACTTCAGGTGGTTTTTTGGCTTGCACATACTGCATCAAGTTCGCCTTTAACTCAGGCGCTTGGACCACCCCGATCACCCCTCTTAAAAAATCGACCTCTGCCGAATCAATCTCGCCATCGGCTAAAATAGCCGAAAGCACAAGTTTGGCGTACCAAAAACGCTGATCCGGCTTAAGAAGATTTACAGGTACGGACATATCAGGCTAGTTTTCGGGCCACTAACAATCCATCTCCAATACTTAGGAAATGGGCATCTAGGGCCGGATGTTCAGCTACCGCTTGATTAAAGGCCTTTATTGACCCGACACCAGCGGCATATTTCTTTTCTTGTTCAGGCAAGAGAGAGAGAACCTTGCCTTGATAAAGGATATTATCTGCCACTAGTAGGCCTTCTGGGAGTAGAATTTTATAACATTGGGATAGAAGGGTTGCATAGTCCTTTTTGACCGAGTCTAAGAATATCAAGTCAAATTCGCCCAAACGGGTCTCTAAAAAGGGTTCGATCCAGGAACTATGTAACTCTACTTGTGTCAAAGCGCCCGAGGCTTCTAAAAATCCTCTAGCCAATTCGATCCGGTCCCCGTTGGCGTCAACCGAGACGATCTGGGCATTTGGCCAACCCAAAAGCATCCAGTGGGTCGAATAGGAGATCCCCGAGCCTAATTCTAAAATCCGTTTTGGCTTGGTCAAGCCACACAAAAGTTTTAGAAACCCTCCCACTTGGTCTGATACGACGGGCACTTGGTGTTCTAAAGCATAGTCTTTGACGCGTTTTAACGAGTCGGGCAAAGCGCCTTCTAGCCCGGAAAAATAAGCTTCCACCGCTAGCAGTTCCATCGCTTAGGGTGCCACTTGGCCCAAAAGTTTGGTCACCTTTGCGGAAACGGTATAATCAGTCAGGTTGGTGTTTATTGGGGTGGCATATTTTCGCAGCGTGTTGAGGTTGTGGATTAATTCGGCGCTCGCTTCTTCCATTTGATAGGCAGAAAACATTAAAACACAACTTTCTGGGCTAACGGCGCGTAATCGTTTAGCTAAACCCGCAAGGTTGGCGAGCCCAGAGGGCTCATCGTTCATCAGTATGATAACCAAGTGAGGCCGTTTTCCTTCCTCTACAATCTCCGCCTCCATACGCCCGAGGCCCAGTTCTTCGAATTTGATTTGTTGGCCAAAGTAGGACTTGATTGCCGTGGCAAAGGCCTTTTGCATCTCCATGGTCTCAAGCATTCCATCGCCAGAAACCACTATATGCTTGACCGCCGCTTTACCCCCAGGAATCACTGAAAGCTGGTCCACTTTAGAGATGATTTGCTCTTGCGCTGTTGAACTGATCCGCTCCACCGTGTCCTTGACGTTTTTAACAAACATCATCCCGGCCAAGTCTTTGTTAATGTCTTCTAAATGCTTCGAAAGCCCTTGGGACATGGCTTGGGTTTGCTGAGTAATGGTAGTCGCGGTCGATTGGCCCGAGCTAATAGCTTGGGTTATGGCTGATTTAGCGGCCTTAAATTTATCGTCAATCGCCTCGAACTTGGCCCCGAGGCTTTCTTGTTCAGCCTTTAAAAAAGCCAACCGTTCTTGGTCAACTTTTAGGCTTTCTTGATACTTTTTCCGGTTGGCCCGCAGTTTTTCAATGGCATCTGTCCGGGTTTTTTGACTAACCGCCATCACCTTGAGCTTGGAGCCTTCGGTTTCGAGGTAATTTTTGTATTTGTCTCGGTATTCGCGATATTTCTCTAAGTTAGCGCGAATCGCCGCTTTTTGGGACTCGTTGGTGCTGAGTGTTTTATAAAAGGCATCGTCTGCAAAGGGAACGGTGAACTGTTCCTTAATGATTTCTGAAAAGTCATATTCTAGGAGGTCGTTACCTACAAACAGGAGGTCTGGTTTTTCAGGCAGGTCGTCGAGGCCGCTGATCATAAACAGGGTATTGTCTAACTTGTCGATGTGCAGACAGGTGACAATAAAGGCTTTGAGTATCTTGTCTTCCGTAGCAAAAACCACGTTGCGCTTGGCAATGCCTTTGAGTTCGTCATCAGTAAACTTAAAAATCAGCCGGTGCTTAGGGATCGAGTTGGACAAAAAGCTTTGTTTAAACGAGTCGATCACCCTGGCCATGGGGGCGGGCAAAATCCGTAGTTTTTGCAAAATCAAGGGGCGGATGATTTCGAAAAATCGCTCGCTTAATTGCTGCTGGACCCGGGCCACCTTGACCTTCAAACGCTGATATTGATTAAGCTTAGTTTCGGCGTCTTGGTATTTTTGCAGACTTAATTGCAGTTTGTTTAATTTTTCTCCCACCAATGCCGCGTAGGACTTTACCTTTTCACTGTCGGCCTCAAGCCGCTTTCCCATCTCGGGCAGCTTGAGTTTGTAATTGGTCACCCTTTCTTCAAGTTGGGAAAGTCTTTTAGCAACGTTGTCTAAAACCTCCTGTTTAACCTTGCCCCGCTCATCTAGGGCATCTAGCATTTTTTGGTCGAGTTTGTTTTGCAGGGCTTCGGAAGCCATGTTCATCATAATAACCATGGTTTCTAAGAGATACCCGCCCACCGGGTCGTCGGCCCCTTTTGACCTCAGTTGCTCTTTGAGCGCGGCAATCTTTTTTTCGACCTGCTTTTGATGCTCCTCGTAAGAGCCAAAATCCACTTCCCCCTTGGCAAACATCTCCAGCAGACTGGTGTCCACCAGGTCCTCGACGATAGTGACCGTGGCCCCGGCTAACGCCTCATGGGCAGTTAAGGCAGGGGCAAACTCACGCATGGTGATCAACGAATCATAACCCACATTTAATGCGTCGATCTGTTCGGTCAGCTTTTCAAAAATAGGTTTGCCCCGCTCGCTGGCCAGTAGCTTGGTGACCCCTTCGACCCGAAAGGGCTTGTGTTTTTCGTCGGTGGTTAGTTTTTTAAACAGGCCTGTTTTGGATTCGACCTTATTAAACTGTTTTAAGGACAAAAACAGGGTTTCGCCAAAAGCTAGGCCCTGGTCTTTAGCCAGGATCCCGGCTAGATAAGCAATGTCTGTCTTAATAATCCCTAAACTCTGCTCTTTAGAAGCCGTCAAAATGGCGCGTTTATGAGGGCCTGTTAATTTGACGGAAATATCTTTTTGCCCTTTTTTACCGATCACGTTCCAGATGATTTTTTTGTAACTGCCTTCAAGGTTGTTAAAAAAGTCGTCTGTTTTAATGGCGATGTACTGGCTTAAGATCGATTCACGTTCTTCTTCTTCGAAGCTGGTGGCCCATTCGGCATAGGTCAGGCTTTTTCCAGCCAGCCCCTCGGCGAAGATCTCCATGCGCAGCTTGATTCCGGCTGCATCTAGGCTTTTAAATTGTTTGGCCGAATCGTAGGACTGGTCTTGGTTAAAAACCACCTTGGGCAACTTAGCTTTAAACAAAGCGGTGTTGGTCAACATGGCCGCCGCTAAAATAGCAGTGCATTGGCCAACCAGGACCTCTTTTTGCGCCTTAGGGCCTATCACGCGCCAAGCCTCGGCGGCCATTTTAGGGTCTTTTAGAAATTGAATTATTAAAGGTTCCCTAACCTCGCTTGGGATACGGGCCAAAAAGGCGTCCACATCGGTCTCTTGGACCTTGGCAATCAGTCGGTTTAATACGGGATCGTCGGCAGCGGCGAAGAGTTCCTTTACTTGGTCGTCGCTGAAAAGTTTTAGATCTTCCCCGCCCGATTTCATTTCTCGTTCGAGGTAGGTTGGCATCTTGCGAGGGCCGATTACGGCGACCAACATCGCTTCACGGTCTTTGGCCTCAAGGACCTTGTTGACTACTTCGTACCCAGCTTCTTCTAAAAAGTCGGCCACGCCCCCCGATTTGGACTCTTCAATCGCAGTCAGGGCCTCTTTAGGATCCCGATATTGAAATAACTGCTCCATCTTATCGAATTCGAGCCGCTTTTTAACAATAGAGGCCAATTCGGGCGGCATACAAAGCACCACTTTCTTGGTACGCACAAAGGCCATCTTTTCTTCTTTGACCGCCTCGGCCACCAAAACCGCTTTTTCCCCATCCAGATCGAGAAGTTTCTTTACTGAATCGTCGATGGTGAAGTCTTTGACGTAAAAGTGCCCCCCCTCCTCCTCCATGTTGACCACCCCGTCAAAGGTGATATCGCCGATGGTGAGTTGGTGAATGTCGCTAAGTTCGATCTGCCCTTTCTGGGCAAAATCGCCGATTTTGGGGAGTTGGGCTGGAGATTTGATCAGGACTGGCTCGCCCGCCGTTGTTCGGTCGGCGTCAGTAAAGAAACTGGCTTTGACCTCAAAACCTAGTTTTAAGAACTCGCGAACCCTTTCGTTAAGAGGCCCCACAAAGATCATACGGCGCATCTTAAACTGGCCGCGTGCGATCATTTTTTGGAGTTGGATATAGGCACCCAAACGCAAGGTTGGGTCAATATTAAGCCCAGTACTATTGGTCTCATCGACCATCGCTTCGGAGGCTTTATTGCCCTTCTCGGTCACCCTAGTGACGTTAAAACCCGAGAACACGACATCTGCTTTGGGGTTTGCTGTCAAGACCGCATCAATCGGGCGCAGGTCGTTATTAGAGATAAACACCATCTCTCGTAACACCGAAGGATCTTCTTGATTAAGCCTTGTAAGCTGGTCGCCGATTTGCTCTTTGAGCAAGGCTTGGCGCTCTACCGCAAGGTCGGCACAACAGATTTGAACTCGGATGTGATCTTTAAGACCGGCCATTCGGGAAAACCCCCCTCGCAGGTTGACACCGTTTAATCTGGGTATTTTGCGTTCCTAAAGGGGCTTAAGTCAAGCCGCAATCCAAAGTCAAAAAAAAAGGGCCCCTTCCAAGATTTGAAAGGGGCCCTTTTCTCTGTTTTTCAGGTAAGCAGGCTTACATCCCAGCGGGTTTGATCAAAACATCAATCCGGCGGTTTAAGCGACGAAGCGAGGCGGTTTCGTTAGCAACCCTTGGTCTGGTGTCTGCGTATCCAGCGATTTCCATGCGGTTTCGTTTGACCCCATACTCTTCCATCAATCGCGCAACGGCTCCCGCGCGGGCTCCAGAGAGTTCCCAGTTCGAAGGGTAGGCCCCGCCGGTCATATGTTGGTCGTCCGTATGCCCCTCGATCACCATGCTATTAGGTATGGCGTGAACGATCCGGCTGAAAGCCTCTAAAACCTTGGCCCCGCCCTCGCTAATGTTGGCAGAGCCGTGTTCAAACATCACCGTATCCGCAAAACTGACCGTAATTCCCCGGTCGTCAACCGTAATCTCGGTGCTTTCCCCGACCGAGCTTTTTTGCATCGATGATTCGAGGGACTCCATAAAGGTAGGCATCCCGGCAAATTGGAACGGTGAGGCAGGAGGGCCTCCAGCGAAGCTGGCAGAAACAGCTTTGAATAGCTCCGCTTCCGACTTAGACATAGCGAACAGCAAAATGAAAAAACACAACAGCAGGGTCACCATGTCCCCATAGGTGTAGATCCATTCTTCCCGTTCCGCTACCTCGGGACAAGTGCATTCTTCTTCTACAGCCATGGCTAGCCTCCTTTGTCGGCGCTAAACTTCAGTTCTTCGTATTTGGCTTTTAAGCTAGGGGACAGGTAGTTCATCAAATCTTGCTCGATAAACTCGGCCCGTTCGTTTTTTTCGATAAACAACACTCCGTCCCGAATCATTTCGAACAAAACGGTTCGAGATTTAATCCCTGCTTTGAGGTTCATCGACCAAGGAGTAAAAAAGCCGGAGGAAAATAAAGACCCGTAAAGCGTCGTGATCAAAGCTACCGACATCTTGGGGCCTACCGTCGAAATATCATCGAGGGACTGTAACATTAATACCAATCCAATCAAGGTCCCAAACATCCCAAACGCCGGGGCGTAAGTGGCCATGATCTTGACCATCTCCACTTCCGATTCTTGTTGGGCGAGGGAATATTTCATCTCAGAAACCATGATTTCAGTGATAAGTTCCCGGTCCACCCGGTCCACCACCAACCGAAGCCCGTTTCTTAAAAATTCGTTTTCAATCGAAGGTAGGCTGTCTTCGATTGCCAAAACGTTTTTCCGCGCCACTTTAGCCACATCTACGATGATCACTAAGGTTTCGATCAAAGGAACGTTTTTGCCTTTGAAAACGGAACCGATGACCCCGCCTAGACGCAAAAACATGTCGATAGGAAAGGACCCCATAGTGGCGACAAAGGCACCCCCTGCCACGATGATCATACTTGGGGCGTTCCACATAAATATGAGGTATTCTGGGTGAAGCCCCCCGTTTTCGTACATAACCCCAAATAGGAACACCACAAACACGCCTACTAGTCCCAACACTGAGGATAAATCCATCTTTGTCCTTGGTCTTGCTTAGTCTCTAAGGTCGCATGGAACAAACGCCCCGGCTGGTTTAAACTAGCCTAAAGGCCTCGAATGCCGGTAACAATGCATAAACCGGCCCAAAGTTCGTGGCCGCCTTTTTCTGCGCCTTTAATAAGCAAAAAAGGGGCCCTTTGTAAAAACCCTACCTTTGGAACAGGTCCTGCTTTACATTAGGGAGGAACTTTGGCTTGAGAGTGCCTTTTGAATTAGGACCGGATGTTGCATTTATGGATACAAGAGAGGCGCATTCGCCCGGTTGGAATTGCTCAAACCCTTGGTAATCCGCGAATTGGCATGAAAAAAGTACTGATCCTGTTATTGATCACTATAAATTTAGTGGCCTGCACCACTTTTTCCAACGAAGAAGACATCCCTCGGAAAAAGATGAACCTCGCCTGCGCCGAGCCGCGGCTAGACTCAAGCTTTCAATTCCATGACAAAGCGGTTGGTTTCCTTAAATCCTTTTATAAAACCCGAAAGGAATCAGAATTGTTTTTTGCTTGGTATGCCTCTGAAGACAGTCTTTATATGGCCCATACCATTGGAAAATGTTTCGATAAACGCAACAAACACTTCCACGCTATGCAAAACGTCGTGCAAAAAAATGAGGTTTTGCGACGGCTAATTGTGCAAAATATGCGGCAGGATAGTCAGGCTGAACTCTCTGAATTGTTTCTTGACGACTACAAAAAGATCTTTAACCGCGACATTCAATAAACCCGAACATGGGCCGCTTTGACGACTGTATCGTAGGCCCGGCAACCGCTCCTGGCGAGGCGGGGGTGGCGGTGGTCCGTTTGAGTGGTCCTGGCGCTTTAGCCATCGCCTCCAAGTTCTTTTTCCCTAAACACCAAGGCCCCCTAAAAACCTGGCAACTCTATTATGGTTGGCTCAAGGTAAAAGACAAAACCCTAGATGAAGCCCTTTTGGCTTGGTTTAAGGCCCCTAAGAGTTACACCGCTGAAGAGGTGGTCGAGATCCAGAGCCACGGCGGAGGGTTGATCACCAAAAAAATTATCGAACTTTGCTTAGAGGCCGGGGCTAGACTAGCCCGCCCTGGCGAGTTTACGATGCGCGCCTTTGTGAATGGGCGGATCGACCTAACTCAAGCAGAAGCCGTGGGGGACCTGATTGCGGCTAAAACCGAAAGGGCCTTAGAGATGGTGGTTAACCAATTAAAAGGGCGGCTTTATGAAAAGATTCAAGCCTTAAAAGAGGAGGTAGGCTGGGCGTTGGCGCTGGTTAACGCCTCTTTGGACTTTCCTGAAGAAGAGGTGGTTTTTAGTAAACAAGGCGAGCTTCTAGCCCGGTTAAACCCGGTCAAACAAAAGATGGAAAAGCTGCTCGAAACGGCCCAAAAAGCGCAAATTTTGCGTGAAGGTTACCGGTTAGTTTTAGCCGGGGAGCCCAATGTGGGTAAGTCGAGTTTGCTTAATGGGCTTTTAGAGGAAGCCCGGGCTATTGTTACCAACCTTCCTGGCACCACTAGAGACCCGATTGCCGAGTCATTGAGTATTGAAGGGGTGCCCGTACGCTTAGTGGACACGGCTGGGTTAAGACCCACCACGGATATAATAGAGGCCCAAGGGATCGAAAAAACCTTAAACGAGGTGGCAAAGGCGGATTTATTACTCTGGGTGATTGATGGCTCTGACCCTCACTGGGAACTGGCTCTGCCTCCCCTGATTGAGGCCCAAGCCCAGTCTCACCAGATGAAACGCCTGTTGGTGTTAAATAAAATGGATTTGGCAGACTCCAGCCCCCAAGTCCCTGCTCACCTAAAAAACCTGGAACAGGTCGAAATCAGCGCACTCGAAGAAGAGGGATTGGCTAAACTCAAGGCAAAGATCGGTGAGTTTATCAAAGGCCACTTAGGAGAACTCTCCGAGGACTCCATGCTCACCAACCTGCGCCAAGAACAGGCGGCTCGCTTGGGGTTGGAGGCGATTAAGGGGGCCTTGGCTGCCCTGAAGATGGGCGAGGGGGAGGAACTCTTGGCCATAGACCTTAGTCAATGTTTGACCCATTTAGGTGAGATCGTGGGTGAAACCACACCTGACGATTTGTTAGAACGAATTTTTTCGAACTTTTGCATAGGGAAGTGAGATGAAAGACTGGATCTTGGCCGAGTTAAGCAAAAAGAAACTGGCCTTACTAAAAGAGTTGCACCGCTACTCCCAACTCTACGCCCTCAATGGGCATGACCTCGACCTTAAGGCTAAGTATCGGGCCTTGGAGGCTTTGGAACGAACCGATTTATCAATCGAGGCGCGCCAAGACGAGATAGGAATTCTTGCCAAAGACCAAGAAGAAGAGTTATATAAAGAAATAAAAACTCTTTTAGTGCATTTGCAGGCGCTCAACCGGGCAGGGATTGCCGGGCTAGATGCGGAAAAACAGGACCTGCTGCGCCAAAAAAGGCAACTAGAACAAAGTGGCAAGCTGACTGGATACCTTGGCCCGTATAAAGACCAGAGCCTTAAAAATGCTCCGATCAAGCGTGGCTGGCAAAGGGGATATGTCGGCGCACTCTAACCGGATGGCCGATGAAATCTCGCGAACTATCCAGAGGGACTATCGCTCCTGACCCCAATCGGCACCTTTCGATTCAGGAAAAGAAGAACCTGCAAAAACGCCTGATCGAAGAGGAGCGCGCGCTTCGCGAAAGGGTGGCTAACATGATTAACGACCAGATCGTTAAAGAAGAACATGTTAGAAAGGCCGTCCACGAAGCGATTCAAGAGATTCAAGACCGCAACCTCCACTGGCGACAACTGCGATTCCATCGCCATAAAAAAGATGGGATTGATTATGTAGATGTGCTGGACCGGATCACCGGCGAGTGCCTTAAAACCCTGCTCTTGCCGGACTATAACCAATTGGCCAACCAGTTCAAGCAACATCCAGGGATTGTCCTGGACTTGCAGGGGTAGGTGGTGATGAAGGGGGATTATCAAACCGAACAGGCCCTAAGGCGTCTCTTGGGCAAGCCGCAAGGTTTGGGGCCTTGGCAAGTGGTTAAAATTAGTGACCTAGCTAAAAAACAGGCCCAAGCAGACCCTCAACCTTTGCTTAAATCCCTGCCTGAAAAAAAACACTTTTCTAACGAAAAATCCCAACTTTTAGCCGAACGCCAGGAGATCGAGGCCCTGCGCCTGCTCAACCAAACCGGCCTCACCTCCACCCCCCTCCCGGCGCCCAAAAACCCGATTTTGCGGCTGGTGGAGGAGTAGAAAGGGCCTAATAAAAATTTCTTGTCTTGAGGGCGGACCCTGTGTTAGTAGAGGGTAACCCTTAACTTATGGAGGTTTTATGTCTGAAATATCTAATCAAACGCCCGAGTCGGCGGTAGATGGGGATGCCTTAGGTGGCTTAATCGAAAAGGTACAGCCCGCAGAAAATAAAAACGGCCTTTTTTATCTTGTTTTTATAGGGCTGATCGCCTTTACCTGCTTTCTTGGCTACAAAGAAATGATTGGCCGCGCCATGCCGAGCACGGAAATCGATTTGGCAAAATTGGGAACCAACCTCGGCTGGTTGGCCTTTGTGGCCGTCTTTATCGAGCGGGCGGTGGAGGTGTTTTTGTCCGGGCTGCGCGGCGGCGATGCGGACCAACTGGACCTCGATCTACAAAATCGCCGACAAGCGATTGCCGCCTTTGAAGCGGATGCCTCCAAAACCAAGGAGTTGGCTTTCGCGCGCCAGCAGCTTAGATTGGCGACTGAAAATCGCAATATTTTTCGCTCGCAGTCGAGGCGGATTGCCTTTTTGGTGGCGCTCCTGTTTGGATTATTGGCGGCCCTGGTCGGGGTTCGGGGGTTGCAGCCTTTGTTGGTAAATCAAAGCCTGCCCAGCGTCACCTATGAGCAACAAAAAAGCTGTGTGGACGCCAGCGGGGCTATCGAACCGGTTGATTGTCTCCATAAACTTTTTAGTCCAAAACCCATCGAGTTTAGCAACTATTTCACGTTAATCGACATCCTGCTTACCGCAGCCTTGTTAGCCGGTGGCGCCGATGGGATCAGCAAAGTGACCAAGATTTATAGCAGCTATCTGACCAAGGTTAACTCCAACCTTGGCCAGCCAGCCAAACCGGGGCCCTAAGGGTTTTAGGACAGATGCGCCTTTAGGTAGCTCTGCCAGGAGGCTTTTAGGTCGCTTAGGCCTTGGTCGAGGTGGGTGAGACCTTCGGTTTGGATCAGGAGGCGGTCGGCTAAGGTGACCTGGCCCAGGTATTGGGCGTCGCTACCGAAGAGGGCTTGGACGGTTTGGCGGTTGGCGGGGTTAAGGCTGACCACAAACCGGCTTGCAGATTCAGAAAACAGGGCTTGTGCCGGGCTTAGGCCCTGTTCAAGTAATCCCGAAAGGCTAATCAACGCCCCCAGTCCGCCCCCAAAGGCGGACTCGGCCAAGGCTACGGCCAAGCCCCCATCACTACAGTCGTGGATTGAAGACAGCCAACCTTGGGCGACGGCTTGCGCGGTTTTGTCGTAGCGAATCCGGGCCAAGGCCGCGTCCACCTTGGGTACGGCCCCACCCGTAAGGCCTAATTGGCTGTAATATTCAGAAGCCCCCATCTCGGGTTTGGTGGCCCCCAAGAGATAAATCAGGTCCCCTTCCGCCTTAAAGTCGCTGGTAACTGATTGCCCCACTTGATCGATTACCGCTACTGCCGAGAAGAGCAGGGTGGGCAAAATACTGATTTTTTTGCCGTCTAGGTTGGCGTCGTTTTTCATCGAGTCTTTGCCCGAAATACAAGGCACCCCAAAGGCCAAGGTGTAATCGTAAATCGCTTGGCAAGCCCGCACCAACTGGGCCATTTTATAGGGCCCATCGGGGGTTTTCTCCGATAAGACCGGATCGGGCCAGCAGAAGTTATCGAGCCCCGCCATTTGTTTAAGGCTACCCCCGGAAGCGATACTATTGCGAATCGCTTCGTCAATAGCGCAGGCAGCCATATGATAGGTATCAATGGCAGAATATTTGGGACAAATGCCGTTTGAAACCACCAATCCCCGCTCTGAACCCAAGACGGGGCGCAAAACCCCGGCGTCGCCAGGGCCATCATTATTGGGTCCCACCAAAGGCTTTATAACCGAGCCTCCCCCTACCTCATGGTCGTATTGGCGGATGACCCGCTCTTTGGAGCAGATGTTAGGCCGGGCCAAGATCTTTTTTAAGATCGGGCCTAGGTCGCTGTCCTCAAGATAATCGGGCTCAGTTTCGTCCGGGGTCTCCCACTGGGCCTTGATCCGCATCGGAGGCAAGCCCCCATGCATAAACTCCATTTCCAGTGCGGCAACGATCTCGCCTTGATAGAAACACTCTAAAAAGCCTGAATCTGTAAACTCGCCTAGGTCGCTGGATTCGACACGCATCTCGTTTGATAAAGCCAAAAACCGGGCCACTTTTTGGGGGGGGACGGCTAAGGTCATCCGCTCTTGGGCCTCGGAAACAAAGATTTCCCAAGGCTGCAATCCTGGGTATTTAAGAGGGGCTCGGTCTAGGTGCAACTTAGCCCCGCCCGAATCCTGGGCCATCTCGCCCACTGAACTCGAAAGCCCGCCAGCACCGTTGTCAGTAATACAACTGTATAGATTTTCTTCCTTGGCTACCCAGAGAAAATCCCACATTCGTTTTTGGGTGATCGGGTCGCCAATCTGCACCGCCGAAACCGGGCTCACCTCTTCTAAGGCCAAAGAGCTAAAGGTCGCCCCGTGGATACCGTCTTTGCCAATTCGGCCTCCACACATTAAAATATGATCCCCTGGGCGTGCCTTTTTATATTCTGAAGGTTCTCCCTGGTGTTTAGCTGGCATAATCGAGAGGGTCCCGCAAAAGACCAAAGGCTTGCCAATATAGCCCTCATCAAAACAGATTGCCCCGTTAATCGTGGGCACCCCCGACTGGTTGCCGCCGTGTTCAACCCCTAGGCGCACCCCTTCAAAGATGCGGGTGGGGTGGAAGAGTTTTTTAGGAAGCGGGCGGTTATAATCTAAGGGTCCAAAACAAAAAACATCTGTGTTAGCGATAAGCTTGGCTCCCATGCCGGTACCAAAGGCGTCGCGGTTGACCCCCACAATCCCGGTTAAGGCTCCGCCGTAGGGATCAAGGGCCGAAGGGCTGTTATGGGTCTCGACTTTGAAGGCCACTGACCAGTTTTCATCAAATTTAATCACCCCCGCATTGTCTTTAAAGACCGAAAGGCACCAGTCGTTTTTGCCTAATCGCTCTTTTATCAGGAGGGTTGAGGCTTGAATATAGGTTTTATAAAGGGATTTGATTAACCATTCTTGGCCCTGGTCATCTTGGTATTGTACGATCGAGGAAAAAATCTTGTGTTTGCAATGCTCTGACCAAGTCTGGGCTAAACATTCAAGCTCTACATCGGTCACCAAGGCCCCAATTCCCAATTTTTCGCGGGTTGCCCGCACGTCTGGGCGGGCAAAGTATTCGGCCAGCACTTGGGCTTCGTCTTTGGATAAAGCGAGTAAACGAGCTTCAGAAAGTTCCCAGACCTTTTGCGCAGTGCTGCAATCCATCCGTTCGGTTTCTACCTTTTGGTCCCCATTGGTTTGGGGAAAATAGAGTAGTTGGGGTTTTTGCTCTAACCACAAGGATTTGGGGATCACAATTTTTTTTTCGATCAAGCCATTAAGCAACAATTGGTCTGCCGCCCTTTCCACCTCGCTAAGGCTAAGCGCACCGGCAATAAAATAAGCCTTGGCGCTGGCTACTTGGGGCGCCTCGTTAAGGAGGAGTTCGAGGTTTTCTTTGGCCACGTGAGCCGCATTATCTGTGACGCCGGGCTTGTAACTCACCTCGACTAGATAGTCCCAATCCTGAAAATAGTCCCCGTACGCTTGGGCGCCTAAGTCTTGGTGCAAAACCGGGTCAATAAAAAGCTTCGCCGTTAGTTCTTCTGCTTGGGCCAGGTCTTTAATTAAAGAGGACTGAACCAAATACACCTCCGCTCGGCGCACCCCTTTTACTGGGTATCCATGAGCCCGAAACTCTCGGGCCAGTTTATCGCCAATAGGGTCTTCCAATTCGGCTTTGGGGCCGACTTCTAATCGATAGAGGTTCATGGATACAAAAAGACGTTTAGGTTGGTCTTAAGCTCAGCATCAATACAAAGATTACATAACCAAGTTTGAACGAACCACCTTTCTTGGTCTAGTCCCTTTAGAAATTTTACTGGTTCTGATCGTTTAGGTTCTTCGGGCTTAAGATAAGTTGGGGTAAAAAAATCTATAAATTAAGCTCCTTTTATTGTCAGGGCCATTCCGGCCTGGGCGCAAGCATTTTGCTCGGATATGGCCTCCAGATGTTTTCTCCCCACCCTTTTTGGACTGGATTTTGCTTACTTTAAAACCCCTGGCCCACCTTAGGACGGGCAGGGGGCCTCACGGCCCTGGTTCACTTGAAATCACTTTACCCATTCTTATGCGCACTGTTGAAGAAAATCATTGGCTAAACCCTAGGGTGTTGCTGCTTTTACTGACTCTTTTCCAACTCTTTTGGGCACATCCGGCCTTGGCTGTTTATGAGGAATTGGCGGTCCAAGACAACAACGAGTTTGGCGGGCGTAGTATTGTCTTTCGTAATACGGAAGAAGGTATTTTCGAAGGGAAAAACCACTATGATTCGGCTGGTAAGATGATGAAAGAGGAGCGTAAATACACCGAAGAATGGGCTAACGCACATGGAACCAGTACTTTAGTTTCCGATTTTTTGTTTGATATCAAGATTTCAGAGGACCGGTTTTTTTCGAATGCTTACGCTTCGCGTCGGCTAATTTCGAGGACTAATAGCAAATATGAACAAGCGACCGGCACCCTAATTAAACAAACCAATTATTTTGTGCAAAATCACTTAGGGTTTAACGTGATTTTTTACGACCTAGGGGTGAAGCAGCGGATGGAGTGGAATTACCCTAACAATGAGTTTGGATACGCCAAGGTGATCACTTATTATAACGCCCAGGGGAAGGTGGAAAAGGTGGAGAACCTCTATACCGACAAGGCCGCCCTGTTTTATGGTTGCGCCCGATCAGTCTTTTTTTCTGAAGGGGAAAAGAAGCTTCGCCGAGAGTGGTATTTTACGGAAGAGTGGGCCGCTAAAAACAACGGGGCTATCCGCAAGGTGCGGATATTTTACTACAATCCTAGCTACCCCATCGAGCCAAAGACCTACTATTTTAACAGCAAAGACGAAGTGGTTACCCCGGCGGAACCTTTTGAAGACGACTAAGTTGCCCCCCTTTATACAAAAGCCCTCCTCCGATCAATAAAAGAATTAGAAGTGAGCCAAAACCTATACGACTCGCTATATTTTCCGCCTGGGCTGGTTCTAAATCCGAAAGTAGGATTCGGGCGCTTAGCCCAACCAGCGCAATCAAAGCCGGTCCGAGTATGGTCGCAAATTTGCCTAACATATTGTAAAACCCAAAAAATTCGCCCGCCTGTCCCGGTGGAATTAAGCGGGCATAATAGGAGCGTGAAAGCGCCTGAATCCCCCCTTGGACCAGCCCAATCATACCGGCCATCACATAAAACTCCCATTTTGTTTGTAAGCCCACCGCCCACAGGCAAACCGCTGCGTAAACCAGTAAACAGCCAAAAATTGCTTTAAGCACCCCAAAGCGTTCCCCAAGTTTGGCAATCACTAGGGCCGCCGGGAAGCCAATAAATTGAACCATTAACAAGGCCCCAATCAAATCGTCTGGCTTAAATCCCAAAGACATTCCGTAGTCCACCGACATCACCACCAGGGTGTCCACCGCGTCGATATAAAACCAATAGGCCAGTAGAAACATCCAGACCGGTTTGAGGCTTTTGAGATGGTTAAAAGTGGACTTGAGGTCGGCCCAGCTATCCTTAAATCCACCGCCTGAAGGGGCAGGTTCCTTGACCCATTTTAGGGTAATCAGACTGGCTAGCCCCCACCAGAGGGCTACCATCAAAAAACTGGCTTGCACCGCCTGGGCTGGCCCAGATAACCCAAACGCCTCTGGTTTTAGGGTCATGGCCACGTTTATCGCAAAAATCAGCCCCCCACTTAAATACCCAAAAGAATAACCTAGGCTAGAAACCCAGTCCCGCTTTTCTGGGGCAGCCACAGCGTTTAAGAGGGAGTCGTAAAAGATATTGGCCCCATAAAAACCAAAAACCGCCAGACTATAAGCAGCAATCGCCCAGAGCCAACCTCCTTGGGGGATCAGCGCCAAAAAGGCGCAAAGAATAAAGCCCAAAGTGGCAAAACCAAACAAAAACCGCTTCTTGCCCCCCTGCCGATCGGAATAGGCACCCAATAGCGGGGCGAACAAGGCCACTAAGATTGCTGCTAAAGAAACCCCAAAACCCAGCCGCGCAGTGGTGGTAGTTACCTCTACCCCAGCAGACCAATAGGATTTAAAAAAAATCGGGAAAAAACCGGCCATCACCGTCGTGGAAAAAGCCGAATTGCCCATGTCATAAGCAACCCAAGCCCATAAGGATTTTTTTTCTTGGTTCATAACACCTCCAAATTCCTTGTAGCGCGAACATTTAAACCGGACCAGTCCTTTTGTTGTTTGATTTGATTTCTCACTTGAGGTACGCATAAAGCGAGGCAACTAAAAATTGGAGACCCAATGAATAAAGACGAACTGGTTGTTGTGTTTAAGGCCGCAATAGCCATGGCCCGCCAAGACGGCGATCTGAAAGACAACGAAACCAAGTTGATCAACGCGCTTTTAGAGGCGGGTGGCCTCAGCGCGGCGGAGGTCGGTGGGTTTGACGGAAAGATGGATCCTCATCCCGAAAAAAAGGTAGGCGCCTTGGAGTCGGTTAAGGCGAAGCGTACCTATCTCTTGGTCCTGGCGACAGTGGCCATGGCGGACGGGTCTTTGGACGATGTTGAGGTGGAATACTTTAATCAAATGGCGAATCGACTAGGGGTGGGGACAATTAATCTCAAAGCCTTAACCTTAGATAAAGCGGTGGCAACTGCTAAACGTATTGTGGGCGAGGCTTCACCCACTGCCGATGGAAAAGGTGCCCCGCAACCTTCAGATATTGACTTAATGTAGGAGACCGGTGGACGACGAAATGAAAAAAATCCTAGCCCTTGGGGGTCGCGCTGCGGCCAACCTGGACAAGGAAATCAGCGAAACTTCGCAAGAAGACAAGGTCACCCATCAAGATGTGTTGTTGATGGTGCAAGCCGCACTGCAAATGGCTCAACGTGACGAGGTGTTGCACGATAACGAAAAGCGTCTGATCAAGCGTATCGTGTCGGTAGGGCATGTCAACCAGCAGGAACTACAAGAGATTCAGGATATGTCCAAGGAGGACATCTCCTTAATGATTGACCGGATTTCTGGCAAAAAGGCGCGTAAAGCCTTTTTGCTTACCATCGTCGCGGTAGCTATTGCTGACGACGATTTAGACCCCTCTGAACAAGAGATGATCACCCAACTAACCGAACGTCTCGGGGTTGGAGCGATTGATATCTCCAAACATACTTATCCCGAAATCGAAGGCTTGGTTCTCAAGTTTGTCGCCAGCGCGAAGGTTTCGCGTTAGCTACTTAGGATTTTGGCTGGTTGATTGTCTTTGACTATTGACCAGCTAACCCTTTGCAACGGCCCTCCCCCATTTATTTCAAGGCTTGTGCTTGTTCTTTAGCTTTAGAAACCGCTTCATGGGTCTTTTCTTTGGCTAGGTCAGAGGCATTTTTGATTTGGCCCCGCGCATCGGTAGCAACCGCTTCCGCTTTGGCCCTTGCATCTTGGGCTACTTCCTTGGCTTTTTTGGCGACCTCTTTAGCCCGGCCTGCGGCTTCGTCGGTTTTAACCTTTAGGTCTTTGGCTACTTCCTTCGAGCGGTTCACCGGGTCACTAAAAAAGGCGATCATCCATTTGGTGGGCTCATAACTATTGTCCATCAACCAAACAGGGGCACGGACCAAAGTATATTTCCAACCCTTAAAACCAGCGCGGCGCAAGGTTTTGATTTCTTGATCTGAAATCTCATTGGCTTTGATGTCTATGGGTATTTTATAGCCACAGGTTAACCAAGCAAAAGAGGAGAGCTGGCAGGTGGTGTTTTTTGCTAAACTAAAATACTCCTGGCAGAGCGTCCGAGCCGGTTTGGAACCTAAAGACAGACGGGTATCGAAGCGGCATTGGTAGAATTCTTGGCCAGTGCATTGGACACAAAACCGCGTTTGTCCCGCCACGGCGGAAAACGAAAACCCGGCGATCAGGATGATAATCAGCAACGACCTCATTTCCCCTTCGATTGCAATGATTAAGCAAAGCCTATCCCAGCCCAGAGTGGCCGTCAAATCTAATGCGTAACTATTTACTCTAATAGGAGTTGATTATAAAAACCAGGGTTCTCCCGGTTTTTTGACGCGCTAAACTCCAATACTCCCTCAACCAGAAACCCTATCGGTTAAGCGCGAAATTGTCGCCTTAAACCGTTGGGTCAATAGCTGTATTTCAATATTTGTTAAAGGGGGAATAGGTCAATATTTACAGTTTTCTACCCGATTTAAAGTACTCGCATTAACAAACTAAGACAGGGGATTAACAAAATCTTCAAGGTCTTGAGGCTTCGAATACCTAGTTTCTTTAACCATCCTGGTAGAAGGGGCTGGCCGATTTCTATGACCTACCAAGGGGGGCGGAGTAACGAGGAGGGAAAGACCCTGCTAAAGGGCAGGCAGGGGTAACACTAAGTTTCTAAGTGGGGGTGTAACTTTGAATCACCCATTGGGCGGCGCGTAGCCCGTCAATCCCTGCGCTGACAATGCCGCCAGCATAGCCAGCGCCTTCGCCACAGGGGTAAACGCCCTGCACCGTTAAAGACTGCCCGTCCTCTCCTCTGGTTACACGGATGGGGCTAGAGCTGCGGGTTTCAGGCCCGTAAAGGATCACCGCCTTAGGGTTGGCGCCGGGCAATTTTTTTAACATCTGCGGAAGGGAATGGGCCAAGGTTAGGCAAATGTTTTTAGGCAGAATTTGCCATAGGTCTGCGGGTATCGCCCGCTGGGCCGAGCGTTCCAAGGGCAAATCAACTGAGATTTTTTTTGCTAAAAAATCGCTTAAACGACTGGCAGGAATAAGGTAGTCCGATCCCCCCGCAATAAAGGCTTTGGTTTCAATTGCTTCTTGAAACTTATATCCATCTAAGATGGGTGGTTCGCCAGAATGGCTGGCGGGAATGTCATCAGGGGTAACCGGGACTATAAAGGCGGCGTTGCCACATTTTAAATCCCGTTTGGATAAACTCATGCCATTGGTGGTGAGTTGGCCCTTTGAACTGGCGCAAGCAATCACCATCCCACCGGGGCACATACAAAAGCTATAACAAGCTCGAAACCCCTTTTCTTCTTTAGCGGTTAGGCGAAAGCTAGCTACCCCAAGGGCGGGGTGCCCTGCCCAGTCTTTGTATTGGGCGCGGTCGATCACCTCTTGGGGCAATTCTAATCTAACCCCGATCGCGAAGGATTTGGGTTCTAACGCAACTGGACTATAGGCCAGCATTTTATATACATCGCGGGCAGAATGTCCTGTAGCCAAAATACAAGTATCGGTGAGTATCCTTTTCCCGGCAATGGTGACCGACTTTAGTTGCCCCTGTTCGACCTCAATCTGCTCAAGGCGACTTAGAAACCTTACCTCTCCACCTTGTTCAACGATTTTTTCGCGCAAGCGAGGGACAATTAACGCCAGTTGATCACTACCCAAATGGGGGGTGTGATCAATTAAAATATCCTTTGGTGCGCCACAGCTTACTAAGGTTTCTAAAAAGCGCAAAAGACGAGGGCTGTCTTTGCTGCGGGAGGTGAGTTTTCCATCTGAAAAAAGGCCTGCGCCCCCCTCACCAAAAAGGGCGTTGGTTTCTTCATCTAAGATCCCTTTTTGCCAAAAATCCCGCACCTTTTGCTTCCTGCCCTCAACAGCGTCACCGCGTTCCACTAGTAAGGGTTTGAGGCCTGCTTCTGCCAGGGCGAAAGCAGCCATTAAGCCCGCCGGACCAGCCCCCACCACCAATGGTCGGGGCCTACCTTGGGTATCTGTAACCTTAGTGAATTCTGCGACCTTAGTTGGGGCGGCGGCTTGCAGGGCCAAAGAGGGTCGATGGGTTTGGTTTAGATATTTTTCATCTAGGTAAAAACTTACAGAAAAAATAAAGTGTGGCGGCTGGCCAAAGGCGCGGGCGTCAATCGATCGGCTTAACACCTTGATCTCGCTTATATTAGCGAGGTTGCAGCCCAGCGTTAAGGCTAGGGCGGGGGCTAGGTCTGCCTCTTGATATTCTAAGGGTAAATGGAGCTGATGGAATAGATAACGCATTAGGCTGAAAAAAAGTGGATTAAACGGGATAGTTCAACCTTTTAGCTCCCCCCTGTCAAACGAAGCTTTGGGTACAACGATTTATTCTGTAACGGAGTAAAAGGAGTTTAGAGAGCCCCTAACCCTACAGAAGTACTTATAGATAACAAAGCCCTGCCGGTTTTAACCTTAGGCTTGGTCCAATCCGCAAACTGCTCAACCGAAAACTCAAGCAGATTTACTTGTTGTCTTTCTAAAGGCACCAGTTTCACAAAGGAGCCTAAATCACCTAAAGCCCACCAACTGGCCCTGACCCCTGCCTTATGGCTGAAATAAAGTAGCAACAAAAAACCTCGACTCCAACCCACTTGGAGGTCTGCCAAACCAAACCCGTATCCGGCCCATCCCATGTCCCCCGCGTAGGCTTGGGTTTGCTGGGTAGAATGCCGATTTTCAGTGGAGGTTGAATTTGGCTCAAGCGGCTTGGCTAAATTGCTGATCAACCGCACCTCCAGCCCTTGCTGCTGAGCCCACAGGCCCAATTCAAGGGGGTCTCTGGAATCGGGAAGGATGGGATTTTCAGGGCTTTGGGACCCTCGGTTTTGCAATTGGGGCAATAAAGCCCAAAGGCTTTGTTTTTGGGGATTTCGCCAATCAGGCGGGAAAGCCGAATCGTCTAGGTTCAAGTTTTTAGCGAATCTTATGCCGTCTGTTCGGTCAGGATAAAATCCTTTTAACCTACCCGCCCTTTGGTAGCCAAGTTTCTTATAAAGCTGGAGGGCCTTTTGGTTGGTCTGGCGCACTTCTAGGGTCAACCTTGCCACGGTGCGCCGTCTCGCTTCGTCTTCAGCGGCTTTCATTAGACCCAACCCCAACCCCTGGCCTTGAGCCGAAGGGGCTACGGCCAAGCTAAACACCTTACCATATGCGTTTAAACCATGCCTTTTCCAAAGCAGATACACCGCTCCCACCAACGCTCCCTGTTTCTCGGCGACTAGCACCGTCGCCCGGTCTTGGGTCAAGAGTTCTTCGAGCAGCTGGGTGGCAAAGAAGTCCTCTGGAAAAGCAGCCTGCTCCAATTGGGCTAACCGGTGAAGGTCATTGGGCCGGCTGTAACGAAGGCTAATTTCCCCGTTTTGTTTCACTGGACCAAATATCGAACTAATCGTTCGTAAAGTTCGGGGGCCTGCGAATCCTCTTCGCCGGCGTTGATGGTAGGGTTGTCGTTAACCTCAACCACTATATATTCGTCGCCCACCTGTTTCAGGTCCACTCCGTATAAACCGTTGCCGATCGCCGCCGCTGCCTTTTTTGCCACTTCTAGTAATTTCGGTTCTACCTTGTCGATACTCAACGCCTTGACCGGTCCGTAGATCGTCTTGCCGTCGGGTTGGTAAGTGGCGATTTTCCAATGTTTCTTGGGGATTGAGTATCGACAAACGTACAAAGGCTCCCCGCCCAACATGCCCACCCGCCAATCGAACTGGGAACGGACAAATCTTTGGGCGACGATCCGGTCTGACCGGCGGAAATATTTTTTGCCCACCTTCACAAACTCTTCGGCATTTTCCACTTTTTCTACATACATAGAAAACGAGCCATTCGGGGCTTTGAGAACCACTGGATTGCCCAATTGTCCAAAAACCGTCTGGGCATGGGCTAAGGTCAATTGGGTTTCATCTAAAAACAAGGTCTCTGGGATGGGCACAGACTGGTTCATCAGGTGTCGATACATATTGACCTTGTCGCAACAGATCAAAATCGAGTCAGGGTCATCCAGCACCCGAACTCCGTACATCTGCGCGGTTCTAGCGGCCACATAGGCCGAGTTTAACGGGTCGGTGAACGCTCGGATAAACAAGGCGTCATACTCAGGAATTTTAAACATATCCGCCCGAAACAAAAAGTCGGACCGATGCCCCATCCTTTGGGCGTGGTGGGCAAAACGCATGATCCCGGCCATTTGATCGCCGTTAGAAATGGTGTTGCGCTCAACATAAATCCCTATTTTTTTTGCCACTGGACCTTTGAGTCTAAGTAATGTCGTTCATTCGCCCCTAAATCAGCGAAGGGCAGAGGGCCAAGGTCGCTGAACAATAGAGTTCCGTCAGGCAGCGCAAACATCCGCACCTTTGCCAGCGGGATGTGGTATCGCTCCCAAATCGCCAATGAGGCTGCTTGAAACCGCTTGGTGTAACACCAGCCCAACACCGAGCGGAAGTGGACGATCTTGGCCCCTTTGGGAATCTCTTGGCAGCACATGGCATAGGTGTGATTGCGGGTCATCGACCGGGCGGTAGATGCTTCTCTGCCCGCCTTTAACACGGTCCGGCTTTTAATGATATAGGGGTTGATCGGATCAATCACCACAGGTGCCTCGAAATAGCCGTTGGTGAGATAAAAATTGGGCACGGGCAGGTCGTTCAGTTTGGCCTTTTCCAAAAATAGGGGGGTAATGTAGGCGTCTAAGATTTCTTTTGGGGTTGGGTGGATAAGGCGGCCCGTATTTTCAAAATCCTGCGAAAGGTAATAGGGCATTTCCAAGTAATCATAGTCTCCAGCCAGATTCACATAATGCCCGCCTTGCGGGTACCAGCAAATTAAAGGGAGCGTCGAGTTCATTGAAGGTTGGGGTTCAGCAACCCTGCCCAAATCGGAAAGGTCCAATAAGTCAAGAGTGTCATCATATCCAAAAACCACTTTGAGGGGGGTAGATTGGTTTTAATTCTAATCATTCTGTTTTGGAAAAAATAGGGGATAATCGAAGGATCGGTTTTTTTTATTTTGCCTTAGCTGACAGGCCCCTCCAAAAAAAATGTAAATCTTGGCATCCTGGTTTGGCGGGTGGTTTGCGAGTGCTACT
>MFNE01000010.1:164598-199943 GCA_001783695.1 Candidatus Lambdaproteobacteria bacterium RIFOXYD2_FULL_50_16 | reverse complement strand
GGCTGGTGACGGTGCTAAGCCCGAGCAAAGCTCAGGCCTCTAGCCCGTCTTCCTCTGGGCCCGTCCTGGCCCCATTTCCCCTCAAAATCGCCCAATGCTGGCCGAATACCCGCGATTTGCACCTACCTCAAGGGAAAGCCGAGGGGAGGCCGGAACTAGCTGGAATTTTTGGTTTATTCCATCAGTAGCTTGTGACCGGGGGCTTAGGTGAAATAGTAGGGGTTGCAAGGCTTGGATCGGAGCGTGAGACAAGCCACCAAATGAATGACGTAAAACCTTGCAGCAGATTCGGCCCTATGTTAAAGACTATCAGATCGCTGATCAATATTTTCAGCCTCAAGAGGAGGTTGGCCCTTAGCTAAGATAAATTTACCAGGAAATGCTATGATTCCAGCAGCTTTAACGGATATAGTCGATGAAATTAAAAAAAAAGAAAAGGAGTTCCAAATCACCCCCCGAGAACTTGTCAAAGCCTTTGGGTTTGAAAGAAGAAGTAAGCACAACCAAAGCGAAATAAATAAATTCTTAGAAGAAAACCAGCTAGAGGTGGAGCCAAGTTATATCAACAGTTGGGTTGATGGCAAAATTACGTTACGGCACAAAGAAAAAGCTAAAAGTAAAAATGATAGCGATCCTGTTCAACGGCTTGGGTTGCTGCCCGCCGCAAATCAAGCTCCAGAGACGGTCAAGCAGGACGCAAAAATATCTGAAGCGATAACCGTTATGATGATGAAAGGGTTTTCTCAATTGCCTGTAGTTTCTGGACCAAGGGATGTGATAGGGCTAATCTCACTGGAAGAAATTGGCTGCAGACTTGCCAATGGTGAGACTTCGAAAAAAGTTGGAGATTTTGTAAAAAAGGAATTGACCATTCTAGATTACGATACACCGCTATTGGAAGCGATTTCCGTAGTGATTAGGGAGGGGGTCGTATTAGTCAAAAAAACATCAGATAAATCCCTTTGTGGTATTGTAACTATTGCAGATATTAGCTCTCAATTTTTTATGTTATCAGAGCCTTTTTTATATTTAGAGCAGATAGAAAATCACATAAGAAGACTTTTAAATGGAAAGTTCTTGCTCAAAGACATTCAAGAGCTTTCACTGGACAAAACAAGGAAAGTCTCGAGTATAGATGATTTAAATTTTGGTGCCTATGTTCGATTGATTGAAAACCCAGATCATTGGGAGAAGCTTAAACTAACAATTGATAGAAAAATCTTTATGGGCGAGCTTGCTGCTGTAAGAAGTATTAGAAACGACATTATGCACTTCGACCCGGAAGGAATAACTGATAATCAACGAGAATCCCTTAGGAGGGTGGCAGATTTTCTGACCAAAATCACAAGCTATCATACTAAAGGCTAATCTAGAAGTAGGCAGACCGCTTTACGCCGTGCAAAATCTTTCCTTAAAGCGGCGGGATCTGGACAAAATCCAGAATCCCGCCTTGGCCCTCAGCTTCATCACCTGAAGACCCCGCATTAAACTTGGGCTAAATACTTGAAATATTTTGGAGCGGGAAACGCGATTCGAACGCGCGACCCTCAGCTTGGGAAGCTGATGCTCTACCAACTGAGCTATTCCCGCTTTTTGGCCTTGTGAAGACCGAGTGTGAATCTATCGGTTTGTAAAGGGGGCGTCAAGCGGGCAATCGGACAAATTTTCTGCTGTTATTCAGAGGTTGGGCCTTGGGGGCCAACAGTCAAAAGGAAATCGATGTTCGCGAGCAGGAACCAAACTAGATTGGATTTATTAAAAACGTGGAACCTAAAAAGCCCTGTGCGCCAATTGCAAACAGGGCCTTTTTTTAAAAAAAGGTTAGAACCCGAAGCCTGCTAACATCTTATCAATGTCATTTTGCTTTTGTGCGGCGCTTTTTCCTTTATTGTCTGCTGGGCCATGCAAAACAACCCCGTCGCGCTCCACGCCCACCAAGGGAGAAAGCTCTTCGATCTCTTCGCCTGTAGGGGCGACATGATGCGCTTGCTGCGGGGCTCCGCTGCGGCTGGTACCGCCGTATTTTTGTAAGATATTAAGCAGGTTGATCTCCAACTGCTCAATAAAGGCAATGATCTTCTTTAAGGTCTGCCCGGTCAAATCCTGGAAGGATTGGCTATTAATAATCTCAAAGAAAACCCCTTCATTGCTTGCCAGGGCTTTTTCCTCTTCGACCAAAGGCTCTTTGATCTCAGCATGAATTTGCTTAGTAATCCCATTTAGACTATCAGCCAATTCAGGGTGAGACTGGGCCAAAGCGGCCAGTTTGGCTTCGATGTCCGAACAGGCGGACAACATCTTGGTGTTACTTGCTTGATTTTTGGCGTTAGAGTCTAGCAGTAAATCTGCTTGATCCATGGTGCTGTTCGCCGCGTCTTCCATCCGCTGAATAACCAAGTTCAGCTTGTCCACCGCGTCGGGCATGTCGTCCATCAAACTGGCGTCTAGCCCGTCGTCGGTGACGACCCCGGCGGAAAAGTCCTGCAAGCTATCATGAATCCCTCGCACCATCCGGCCAATCTCATTGAGCAAAAAGAAGCTCTCCTTATTAGCGGTCATGTGGTGCAGATGGTTTAGTCGCCCCTCAATGTCGTCAAAATCTTTGCGAATAATCGATTTAAACAGCCCGGCAATTTCTTTTAATATCAACCGTAACTTATCGATATTTCTAGGTGGCAAGAGCCGGGTGATGTAATAAACCTTCTCCTGAATCTCATGAAGCTCCTTTTCCGTTTCTTCAATCCGTTCGGAAACCCCGGCCAATGCATCGTTGGTTTTGAAAAAGTCGTCTGGAGGTTCGGGGGGGAGGAAAAAATTCAGCTTGTCGCCTTGGAAATGTTCTAAGGTGCTTTTTAAATAAGCCCCGATCATCTCCATGGCCCGGACGTTGAGTCCGTCAAATTTCATGTGGTTAATGCGCTCGTTAAGAAGCGGCAAAAGTTGCTGCTGGCTGGTTTGGCCGGCATTAACCGCGTTGAGCAGGGTCTCGTAATCTTTTAGGGCGTGATACAAGTCGCGGAAAGCTTCGAGGAATTCCCCTTTGCTAACCGCGCACTTGTTGCCTTCATCTACGTTCATTCGGCCTTAGTTATTCTTGCGCCGCGATGAGCTTCTCCCTTAGTTGCTCGATAGACTTGAGCACCTCGGTGTTGCCCGTAAAGGACTCAGCCCGATCTAATTGATCAAGCATAGTCTTGGCATTGGAGCCGCCGAAGTTGGGCTGGCGCAACCGCGCCTCGATGAACTCCATGGTCAGGGTGATGACATTTTCCCTGAGTTGGTTACGTTTCGTCAAGGCATTGTAAAGCTGAGCGTCAGACTCTGCATAAAGAGCTGATTCTTCAAACTGCCGGATCGCGTCCAAGAGCTTTTCGATCTTGGTTTGCTCGTCTTTGATCACCATTGCCGCTTTTTGAGTCTCTAACCCGGCAATAAAGGCCCGTCCGTAATCGGAATCGGACTTGATTGCTTTTTTAACTCGAATAGTGCGGTAGGTCTTTCGTTCCTCGGCGGTCCGTTCCTTTTCGTCTAAAAGCATCCCACGGCTGATGACCGATTGGTCGATTAGGCTAAAGAAGTTAATGTAAACCGAGTTGTCCGAGTTTTTGTAAATTACCGGAGGAATATCGAGCACGTTTGGGTTAAAGCTAGAGCGCAAGAAGGTCCGTTTCGGATATTTACTGTTTTTTACCACCTCAATATTGTTTAGGTATTCGAGGCTAGGGATTGGGCGGATCATGTCGGTTTTTTCAGAGTTAGGGATGGTTATATCCATCACAAACTCTTTGGTGTATTGCTTGGTCCGCTCGTTATAAAGCTGCCGCTCGTAAATCTCGATTGGGAAATTGTCCCCGTTTAGCTGAATTGCCGTGTCAAACTGCACCTCTAAACCAAACTGAGCCACTCCATCTTCGACCTGTCCCTTGGGCACCGGAATCACCTTGGTGACCTGATAGGCTCGACCTAAAACCTCTTCGTTAAGGTCCTTGACTGTGAGCAAGTTGTTGTTTTTCATCAACTCATACGCCTGCTCGTAGGTCAAAAGCTCGCTGGTGCCGTTCATCAAGTCCACAAAGTAGCGATACTTGCTGCCCATCGGGTCTCGCCCAAAGGCGGTCTCATGGGGGCTGATTAGGTTAAAGCTTTTGATCTGAAACCGAAACTTTTGGCCTTCTAAAGGGTCACCGGTTTCATGAGATTTCACGTAAACGTTGGCTTGCAATGCTTGGCGGTGAAAGAGGTTTTTATCTAACACCACAAACCTTGTGTCCCGAGAATCTAAAAACAACAAGCTTCGGTTGTTAGACAAAAGCAACTTGTCTTCTCTGGCCCATTGATAGATCTGGTCTATATACCATTTTTGCGAGGAGCCGTCCGAGAGGATTACGGAAACATAATAATCCTTTGAAGAGACGTTTTGCACATAGGTCGAACTGACCGTATATCGGCCAAAAGTCCCTTTGTCCAAAACCCTCGCCAGCGCCAGCGCGTTTTCCTTGTCTGTGTATCTGGGCATAGCAAAAGCGGAGCCTAAGCTCAAAGCCGCCATTACCATCAGGGATAACCAGGTTTTCCTTTTCATGATTTGTCCTTTGGTTCCCGTTTTCATTTGTAATCCTTGCCGAGGTAGATCTCAACATCCACCCCGATCCGTTCGTTTTGATCCAACATGGGCACCACCCGCTGCTCGCCGTCAATTAACTGGGCGAGGAGCAAAGCTGATTTTAGGTAGTTTTCCCGGTAATAAATAGTGGTGTCGATGGGCCTTTGGCTGGGCGAGTTAGAAATATTAACTATGTCCAACTTGGACCCAACCATTTCTTCAATATTGGTCTTTTGTAAGTTGCCCAAAAAGACACTTAATTGATAGGCCCGCTGGGTATAGCCCGTGCCGTTTAAGATGCTGATTTGCAAAACTGCCGGCTTTTTATAGTTGCTGACCAGTTCGCGAACATCTTTTTGCATGGTTTGAGCAGCAGCCTGTTTTTGCGCTTCTAGCTCTTTGAGCCGTTCTTTGGTGAATCGTTCTTGACGGCGGCGATTTTGCTCTGAAGCGGGACCCGACTTTTCCTTGGCCGCTTCCATCGCTTTTTCATAGTCTTCTAATTTAATCCGCACCAAGGTTTCGGAAACGGGCTTTAAAATCTCGGGCTTTAAAGCTATTTTTCCTTCGACTACGAGGTCTAAGTTAAAAGAGACGTCTTCTTCGGATTCTTCGACGAGGTTTTCGATCACCTTTATGTTTTCCACCGGCATTTCAGGCGCAAAAGTTAAAAGGGCCGTAGGCATTCCTTCGGGATCTATCAAAGAGGCTGGCAAGGAAAGGGTTACCTTGTTTGAATTGGGTTTTTGTCGGATGCGGATTTTATCCAGATCCTCTGCGTTTAAGAGGCCCCTAATCTCTAAAATAACCTCCTCACCTTCTTTGGTAAGGGTTACTGATTGGATTATCGAGCCTTTGTTTACTTGGGCAAAAACGCTCCAAGGGCAGCCCAAAGCAAGGGCGAACAATAGCCAAATCCAAATGCGGGCAAACTTTTTGATGCTTGTCATCTCGCCACTCCACGGTAGTCCAGGGGGGTTACATTTTTTTCTGAACTTCGTTTATGCACAAAAGGGGCCTTTTTTAAAAAAAAATAAAAATCGGGCTGTTTTGCGGTTGATTATAAAGCAAAACCGAGCGTTTGGGCAAATATACCCGGCTTTTTTAGGGCTGGGCACCTTTTGATCTACTACCATTGATTTATGCCTAAGATTGAGATAAGTCATATCCAGGAATCCAGACCCCTAGGAGCGGCCCGATGCAGATCGTTTGCCAACATTGTTCGCATAAATTCGAAAGCTCCACCCCCAAAGGGGTTATCCTGCGCTGCCCAAGCTGCTCGAAACCAACCGGCGGCGGCGAAAAAATTCAAGAGGTGATTTGCGAAAACTGCGGCACCCACTACGCCATCCCGACTAAAAAGTTCAGCGATGGCAAGCTCGCTTTAGTGTGCAAGAAGTGTGACCATCACTTTGAAGTTGTCTTAAATTCTACTAAAGCCGGGACCAAGGCCGACCCTGAAGAGGCTGACTTGGCTTTGGACGAGGATGACCTCGACCTAGGTGAAGCAGATTTGACCCTAGATGAGGACGAGGGGGATTTGGATTTAGGTGATTCAGAGTTAGACCTTAACGATGCCGATGAATCTGATCTGGTGGATTCTTCCGACTTTGAAGAAGAGGATGAGTTATTTACTGACCCCTTAGCCAATCTGGATGAGGAAGAAGAATTAAACGATTCCGAAAATCTCGACGACGAGGAGAGCCTAGAACCCGTCCCGTTTGATCTTGACCTAAACGATGAGGAAGACGATTTCACTTTTGAACCACCAGAGACAGACCTGGACGACGATTTTTCCTTAAGCCCCGAAGACCAACTCACCTCTGTAGAACGGGGGCTATTTTTAGGCGGCGACGCCGGTATGCCGGAGTTGATGGTCGAACTAGACCGATCTGATCGCCCCCACAAAAAATCGCGCGCGCCCTTTTGGGCCTTTGTGGGGGTAGTCTTTAGTGCGGTTTTGGTAGCCGGGGCCTACCTTGCTTTTAATCATCCAGAACTTTTAAATGAGTATGTAGAGCTTCCTCCGGCACTGCACCAACCTCGCCAAGCGATTCAATTAACCTTGGTCGAACCCCTAAAAGGCCGCTGGATCGAAAATTCCCTTGCAGGCCGATTTTTTGTGCTTGAGGGCCAAGTCAAAAGCTTTTATCCAGAGGGCACCAAGTTGGAACAGGTGCAACTTGGAGGCCGACTTTATGGTGAGGGGGACCGACTCCTGGCTCAATCGACCAACCTAGCGTCCCGCCGTTTAAGCACTAGGCAGTTATCTGGTTGGAGCTTAGAAAAGCTGGAGGCCTTTACCAGCCTAAAGCCGGGGGACAAAGGCCCAGAACTGGACCCCAACAAACCCATGTGGTTTCAAATCCTCTTTTTATCCCCCAAGGGCAGCATTACCAAGCTGGAAGCCCAGATCGACGCTTTTGTGGTCGATGGGCAACCGGTTCAGGTTGAGTAAAAAGATGCTCTTTAAAAGCTAAACTACCTGCGATACAATGCACGCAGAGGTTTGTTTTTCAAAGGGGGAATCATGAATTTTAGAAAGGTTTTCAAACCACCAAGTCCCGAGGATTTGGCAGACCAGAAGCGATTTGAGTTTTTTCTTGAAGAGATGGACCGGCTTCATCAAGCCATGTCCGAAGGGGTGGGTGTCCAGGTGTTGCCAGGGGTTTTGTCTGACCTAAGCGACTTGGGGGAACATTGGGCAGATTGGGCAAGTGGGGTGGTGCCGATAGAACTGTCCCAAGAGAAGGAAATGTTTAACAACGAGATCCATCGGTTTTGCCTCAAAATAGGTCAAAAAGGCTATCCTCTCTGGTCGGTTGAACTCTTAGAATATTTGACCTTATGGTTGTGCCGCCATGTAGCGCCTGCGAATATTGAGTTTACCCGCTATACCCACTACCAGCCTCAACAAATTTAATAGTTGGACACAAAAAACCCCAGGAATATCTCGGGGGCTCGGTTGAGAGATTCCTGGGGCTTGGGGGGAGCCGGAACTCCCCTTTTTTTACTTTACTTAACGCTACAAAGCCGCCGATCCGCGCTCGCCGGTGCGGATTTTAACGCAGTCTTCGAGGTTGTAAACGAAGATCTTGCCGTCACCAACCTTATCGGTCCGTGCTGCGTTAGCGATGGCTTCCATTGCCGCCGCTAAATCTTCCGCGTTTAACGCGATTTCGATTTTGATTTTAGGTACAAAATCGATTTGATACTCAGCACCCCGGTAAAGCTCGGAATGCCCCTTTTGGCGGCCAAAACCCTTGACCTCGGTTACCGTCATACCCAAGATATCGAGTTTTTCTAGGGCGTCTTTGACGGCGTCGAGTTTGTAGGGCTTGATGATTGCTTCAATCTTTTTCATGGTAGGTACCTATGTTGATTGGGGTTAAGCCCTAAAAGGTTACGTCCAAGCCCATCCAATATTCGCCACTAAGAGGCGCACCATTGCTGGACTGGGTCATTATCTTGGTTTTGTTATAGGATAAAGCGATGTTGTCGCCAATCGACTTTTCGACGGCGACCGTCAAAACGGCGGTGCTTTCAACGGCGTTGCCTGCGTTTAGCCACTGCTGGTTGTAGGTACCGGTGCCGTAATTGGCGCTTAAGCCTAGTCCCAACGCTTCAGTGCTGTAGCCTAATTCGATCCAGGTCAAGCTAACTGCATCAGCGGTGTCGCCAACCCCTTTGGTGCTGTTTTCGGCAGGCACCATAAAGAAGTTAAACGAAGCACCAGCCATACTTACGCCAGCCGAATATTCGTTTTGGACAGCAACGTTTTTACCCGCCGCATCGGTGGTGAAGCGAGTGAAGTCATAAGAATACAGGGTCCAACCTACCGAGTACTCCAAATCTCCGGCAGTGCCACCGTAAGTAATGAAGTAGTCGGTTTCGTGACCGGTGTTACCCCCAATGCTGGCACTCCAATAGCCCACTGATAAGCCTTCGACCGCCGCGAAACCCAGGCTTAACCCACCTTGGATCGAAGGAATGTGACCATTTTGGTCCACACCCCGCCAGATGTAATGAGACACCACGCCCACATCCCCACTAACGGTTACCGGAGCCGCTGGGGCCGCTTCCGCAGGGGCGGCTATTTCTTCTTGAGCCTTGGCTTGAACGCCGAAGGCCAATACCGCGAAGGCGAGGAAGCTAGCTTTAATGAACTTAGACATCATGTTTTTTCTCCTTGTTGTTTTTTAAATCGGGGTGCCTTTGGTTCGTACTCCAAAGGCGCGGCTGGTATCAAGAGCCCCCCGATGCGAAGTGAAATTGGTTAATTCCTAGCAGTTACACTGCTGATGTTAAAGTCGGGATAGGCAGCAGCTCCGTGCTCGGAGTAGTCTAAACCTACATGTTCTTCTTCCTCGGTTACTCTTAGACCCATGGTTAGATCCAGTACCTTCATTAAGATAAAGCTGGCTCCAAAGGCCCAAGCGCCGATGGCTACTACGCCAATGGCTTGACCCACCAACAGATCGGTTCCGCCACCAAAAAGTAGTCCCTTTTCTTTTTCGAAAAAGCCTAATAGCAAGGTTCCAAGTGCCCCGCAAACCCCGTGAACACTGATAGCGCCGACGGGGTCATCAATCTTAAGGTTGTCTAGTAACAACACCGAGAACACAACAACTAAACCAGCTATGATTCCAATAAAGACCGAGCTAAGGGGCGAGACCCCAGCGCAACCAGCCGTAATGGCAACCAAACCAGCAAGAGCGCCGTTGAGGGTCATCCCTGCGTCTGCCCTTTTGTACTTGGCGTAGGTGATAAAAAACGCAGCCAAGCTACCAGCAGCGGCACTTAAGGTGGTGGTTAAAGCGATGGCCCCGATATCGGTATTAGCCGCCATCGTCGAACCAGGGTTAAAACCATACCAGCCGAACCACAGGATAAAGACACCCAAGGTTGCCATAGGGATGTTGTGCCCAGGAATGGCGCGGGCCTTTCCATCAGCCGTAAACTTACCCAATCTTGGCCCTAGGACCAGTACCGCAGCTAAAGAAGCCCAACCGCCAACCGAATGTACAATGGTCGAGCCAGCAAAGTCAGTAAAACCGAAGCTAGCTAACCAACCACCGCCCCAACCCCAGTGACCTGAAACCGGATATACCAAGGTGGTAATTATAACCGAAATAACCAGGTAACTGCTAAACTTAATCCGTTCAGCTACCGCACCTGATACGATCGTAGTCGCCGTAGCCGCAAACACAGCCTGGAAGAAAAAGGCCGCAACTACAGGTACCGAAGACCAAGCAAGGCTGGACAAGTCGTCCACGCTAGAGGCATCGGGCATAAAGCCACTTAAACCAAAAAAACCGTTGCCATTACCAAACATAATGCCAAATCCGATAAACCAGAAACTTAGGCTACCAATGGAAAAGTCCATCATGTTTTTCATCATGATGTTAACCGCGTTTTTAGCACGGGTGAACCCAGACTCGACCATGGCAAAGCCAGCCTGCATAAAAAACACTAAAACCGCCGCTAGCAATACCCACATGGTATCCATAGCGTATTGCATGGCAGGGATCTCCTCGCCGTTTATCTTCCCCTCTAGGCCAAAGGCCGGAAGGGCGAATAAAGCCAGCAGCATCACACTGGCTAGGAATTTTTGTTTCATCTTTGGTTCCTTTGGGTGGTTAAATTCAGGGGTGAGCCCCCTTGGCGGCGGGAATCATTTTATTCCGATTCGTCGCCGTCTGGTTATTTCTAACTTCACCCTTTGTGCCACGCCATAATAGTACATAAATACAATTATATACGAACTTTTTTCCTAAATCTATTTTTAACAAAAATGACAATCCAAACCAAAGGATGGGTTAGTTGCGAATTTATTGACATTTTTGACAAGGTCTCAATGTAGAACTTATGTTCACTATTTTGTTGACGGCAATTTTTGTTTTGGAGTACATTTGTACTTAGCCGGGAGGATAGGATGAAATTCAGCGCTAACCAATTCGAAATACAAGAACGGCCTATGTTGCCGCCTTTCCAAGCCCCCAGAAGGGCGCTACGCAGTGAACCCAAGGATCCACTTTTAGATCTTAATCGATATTTAGTACCCAAACCGGAATCGAGTTTTATGGTCAAAGTAGTAGGAGATTCGATGGTGGGGGCGGGAATATATCACGACGATTTATTAGTGGTGGACCGCGCTCAAGAGGCTCGCTCAGGGATGGTGGTGGTAGTAGCTTTTAATGGGGAGCTGGCGGTTAAGAGGCTAGTGATCGATGGGGAAAGTACTTATATTGAAGCTGCCGCACCAGGCCATCCCACACTGGAGGTCACCGATCAATGCCAATTTAAAGTGTGGGGCGTGGTCCAGTGGGTGCTGCACCAGCCCTAGGGCGCTGTGGGTGCTATGGAGTTTGTTCGTTTTGGTACCCCACTATAGGCTAAAGCAGAAAACCTAAGCTTGAAAAGTAAGGTTTGGCGACTTTTGAAATTGGCATTAAGCTTTGACAGGATCATTTGGGGTGTTTATATTATGCTAATATTCAAATGCCGCAACCTGGATTCGTTGGAGACCACCTATTAGCGTTGGACTCAACTAGGTGCCTTCGGTAACAACTGGTCTCGTGGCTGTGCCTAATATCCCACACCTCAACGCCGAACCCGCGGCTTTTGGAGGAAATTTGAAGTTGATCCTACCTCCGATTCTTGGGCTTTTGCTTTTAATGCCCCAAGCGGTTTTTGCTCAAACAGATACCAATGCCCTCCCTTGGTGGGGGTGGGCCTTTTTGCTGTTTCTTACCTCTTTTTTAATCGGGATTTTTGGAGTTTTAGCCGGAATTGGCGGTGGGGTGTTGTTTGTTCCCCTGGTTTCCAGTTTTTTTCCGTTTCACATCGACTTTGTTCGGGGGGCTGGACTATTTATCGCGCTTTCAAGCGCGTTAGCCGCCGCTCCAGGCCTGCTTAAAGCCAACTTAGCCAGTATCAAGCTGGCTTTCCCCGCCGGGTTGATTGCCTCGGCCTTTTCTTTGGTTGGGGCCATGCTGGGCCTTTGGCTTTCGGCACTTAATCCTGGGTACATCCATGGCAGTTTGGGTCTATTGATCATGATTATTGTAGGGATCATGTTTTTCTCAAAACGAACCGATTATCCAGCAGTTAATCCCAACGACAAATGGGCAGCCTTTTTTAACATTGGTGGCACCTACATCGAGGGCACCACCGGTAAACAAATCCAGTGGACGGTCCACCGCACTTTGCCTGGATTGTTTTCCTTTTCGCTTGTGGGCCTTCTTGCCGGGATGTTTGGTATGGGTGCCGGTTGGGCAAACGTGCCTGTCTTAAACTTAATTATGGGGGCTCCAGTCAAGGTTGCGGTTGCCACTTCAGGTTTTATTCTTTCGATCACCGATTCAGCCGCTTGGTTTTATTTAAACAAGGGGGCCGTTCTGCCTTTAGTTGTGGTCCCCTCAATGGTGGGGATTATTTTGGGTTCGCGGATCGGGGCGAAATTATTGCCCAAGGTTGAACCGGGGTTAATTCGGATGATATTGATGGTTGTCTTGCTCTTGGCTGGGTTAAGGAGCTTTGTCAAAGCCTTTGGGATATAGGATAAAAAATGAACGAGTTAGAAACCAGATACCAGAACCTACCCTGCCAACAGTCCTATGCCAAGCTGCTAGGAATCTTGGTGAACTTGGACTTGGCACTTTTAATTTTGACCTTTGCTATCTATTCCTTTGGGTTAATTGACCCACTGTTACCCATCAAGGAACTCACTGCTGCTTGGGGTCTGCCAGCTGGGGATTATATTGCCCGTACTGGCGGGATTACTGGTTGGGGGTGGGCTTTGAAGCTAAACTATGGTGATTATATCCCCTTTATTGGAATCGCTTTTTTAGCCAGCAATTCGATGATTTGCTACGCTATCGCTGGCGGGATGACCCTGCGCCGGGGTAGGTTTGTTATTGGATTTAATATTGTTTTGGATTTTGCGGTTAGCTTTCTGGCTGCGAGCGACCTACTGCACAACCTACACTAGATGGTTTTCTACAGTCCTTTCATAGGGACACCAGCTTTTAAAACCTTGCAAAATTACCTTAAAACGGGTCTGTGTTAGTAGCTTTTACCTGCTCTAAACCTTCTTTTATACTCTCTGCAATAAAAAGACTTTTTTGATCTGGCAATATCCCAGCGGCCTTGAATCGTTGGCTTGGTTGCGGGGCGGGCCTGCAAAGCACGACCTTTATCTTCAGCTTTTTTAAGCTAGCTAGTAGCGATTCAAGGGCGACGATCCCGGTCATATCGATCATATTTACCTGGGATAATTCTAAAACCAAAACCTTAAATTCATGGTCAACCTGTTCTAAGGTGCTAATCGCTTTTTGGGCAGCACCAAAAAAGAGTGGGCCGTTTATCTCGTAAATCACCACCCCATCGGAATGCTCAAAGTTAATCTCGCTAGGCTGATCACCAACTAGTTTATTGCCTGATAAATCAGACATCCGCCTAATAAATAAAACCGATGCCAAGCTGATCCCTACCGTCAGCGACACTACCATCCCCACCAAAACCGTCAAGGTCACGCAAGCAAACAAAACCGCCACGTCACTGCGAGGAGCCACCTTTACAATACGAATAAAGTGTTTGGTCTCAGCCATGTTCCAGGCAACTACCAGCAAAAGTGCCGCTAAGGTAGCCATGGGAATATAGGCCAACCATTGCCCAAAAAAGAGCAAAGTAAACAATAAAAAAACTCCGTGAACAATCGCGGATACGGGCGAAACGCCACCAGCACGGATGTTGGCAGCGGTGCGGGCCATGGCGGCAACAGCCGGAATGCCCCCGAAAAAGGGGCCAATAATATTGCCTAATCCTTGGCCAATTAGCTCTTGATTAGGATTGTGTTTAGAGCCGGTCATGCCGTCTGCGACCACTGCGCAAAGTAATGATTCAATCGCTCCCAACATGGCTACCGTGAAACCGGCCAATGCCAGTTCTTTGACTAAGTCAAGGTCCCAATTTAATTGAGTGCCATCTATGTTGGTCATATTCCAAGGGAACGCGAAGGCAGGCAAAACTGGCGGAATTCCGTTACCAATAATCCCATCAATCTTGTACTGAAATTCGGTGCCCAACGTCTTGACCGAAGAGCCCACAAAATCCATCCCCAATACCAGTGAAAACAAAGTCCCGATTACTACCGCGACCAAATGTGAGGGCACCCGCAATTTTAATTTAGGGAAAATCAGAAGCACCGCCAAGGTCACCACACCCACCACCGCATCGGCCCAATGGGTCCGGTTTAATGCGCCCGCCAATTGACCGATGGTGCTAATAAAGCTTCCCTTGACGATCCCTTCGATCCCTAAAAAATCTTTAACTTGAAAGGCGGCAATCACAATCCCAATGCCAGTGTTAAAACCGATCACGACTGGATATGGAATCAGCCGAATTATTCCACCAACCCGGGCGAGCCCCATGCCTACTAGTATCAACCCCGCAATGATGGTGGCACAAAGCAGACCTGCAAGCCCAAAGCGTTGGCTAATAGGCAAAAGCACCACTATAAAGGCAGCGGTAGGCCCAGAAACTGAATACCGCGAACCACCAGTAAAGGCGATAATGATGCCTGCAAATATGGAGGTGTAAAGACCATGTTGGGGTGGCACCCCGCTGGCGATAGCCAGGGCCATAGAAAGGGGCAAGGCGATAATGCCTACCGTGACTCCAGAAAGTAGATCAGATTGAAAATTTTTGCGGTTGTATTTAGCGGGTAAAGAGGAAATCACCATCTAAAGCCCTTGATTGCGGTTTTGGGGGACCCTTAAAATGGGTCGTACTCCTATATTATCGGCTTTCAAAAATAAGTAAAATCGTTTAATAACTCATTATCGTTCGGTTTTTTCGAATTGAGACGCGCAGCGGAATTGGTATGGAGCAAACCCAATGCAAAACCTAAACTTAAAACACCTCTACTATTTTTGGATGATCGCCAAGGAAGGGGGTATCAAACAGGCCGCCCAAGTACTTCATTTATCCCAATCTACCTTAAGCGACCAACTCAAAAAGCTGGAAGGTTCTTTTGGCAAAAGTCTCTTTGACCGCCAATCAAAACGGATGATTTTAACCCCAGTTGGGGTGCAGGTCGAAGATTATGCGACTCGTATCTTTTCTTTAAGAAATGAATTGATCGACAAGGTTAGGGAGGAAATATCCTTAGAGCAGAGGGTGCTACGGGTCGGGGTTGTCCGAAATTTAGCCAGAAATATGACGATTTTCTTAATTTTACCCCTGCTTAAAAGACCCGAATTATTTACTAAAATTGTAGATAACGATCTGGCTGAATTATTTAATGAACTCACCCAAGGCCAACTCGATTTGATTTTTTGTGACCAACTGGTGCCCACTCGTTCTAAATCAATTTACACCAAAAAAATTATTGATCGTTCCTTTTACTTGGTGACCTCAAAAGACCGAGGGGCGCAACTTTTAGCCGGTGAAAAAAACCTTAACGATATCCCCTATATCACCTATAGCCGAGGCACGGACCTGAATTTTAGGGTAAAGGAATACATAAACAGTCAAAAACTTAGTTCGAGTTTAATGGCAGAAATGGACGACGTGCGTTTAATGTTAGACGCGGTTGAGGCCGATCTTTGTTGGTGTATTTTGCCCAGGCGCGCCATTCAGCGGAGCCTTGCTGAAGGTAAATCAATGATTTACGCCGAGATTAAAACCATCCATTCCGCCATCTACGGGGTCTATACCAATCCCAATTTAAGCGACTATTTTGACGAAATCCGCGAGTATATTCGCCAAAACGACCAGAAATTTAACCTCCCTCCAGGGATAGACTCATCCGATTAAACTTGATTTTATCACTAATCAAACTTAATCAACCTTATAAAAAGCCGATCCCCAGAAAAGGAATTCATGGACCTACTAAAGCAAATGGCCGAAAAACAGCTTGGCCAAAAAGTGCAATTGGAGCCCTTAGTTGGCGATGGTTCGGACCGGATTATCTGTCGGTTGCGAGTAGAAGGGCAAACCATCATTGGGATTTACCACGAGAATTTAGAGGAAAACCGGGATTTTTTACTTTTTACCAAAGAAATGGCCGCGATAGGCCTGCCTGTTCCCAAAATTTTGCAAGTCGCCGAGGATGAAAAGCGGTACCTTTTAGAAGACCTAGGCCCCAATAACCTAGCCCAACAAATGGATATTTGGCGGGATTCTGGCGAAAACAGCCGGTTTTTAAATGCCTACCATGAGGTGCTTCACTGGCTGCCCTTAATGCAAGTGGGCATGGCGCACCAATTAGGCGTACATTTGAAAAATCGGGTTATGGATAAAAACCAGTTGATTTCCGATTTAATCTACTTTGAAACCAATTATATAAAGCTGTTTGGTTATGAGTCTGACTATACGGATTTGGTCAAAGAAGAGCTTTATTCGCAAGTAATTGAGCCGATAGCCCAGCTTGAGGGGGCATTTTTTGTTTATCGAGACTTTCAAGCCCGTAATTTTATGTGGCACCAGGAAAAGATATATTTTATCGACTACCAATCGGGCATGTTAGGCAACAAATATTATGACCTAGCCAGTATGCTTTACGCCAGCCGTTCTGGGCTCTCCGAAAAACAACGAACCTTGTTGTTATATCATGCTTTTCAAAAGATTGGCCAAGGGGAATCAAAGGCCCAATTTGAAGAGAATTTCTATTTAGTATTGCTTCTTCGCCGCTTTCGGAGTTTGGGGAGTTATGGCTTTTTGGGACAGGTCAAAAAGAAATCTGGATTTTTAGAATCTATCGCGCCTAGCTTACGCGAGATGAAAGGGCTATTTGAAAAACGGGCCATTCAAGGCCGATTTCCGCAAACTGCTGCAATGATAGACCAATTTATAAAAAAGCAGAGCTAAATATACTGGCTCTGGTTTTGGCTGGCTAAGGCCAATGTCCTATTATTGTCCTATTTTTGTCCTGTTTATCCTTACGCTTTCTGCTATACCTGAAGCAACTTGGAAAAGTTTTCGGACCTTGATGCTTGGGGAACCATGAAAAAACATAAATCGATTTGGGCCTATTTGCTGGTCGTTTTTTTGGGCGCACTCTCCCTTTCGACCGCGAACATGGTCTTAGACGGCGGTTTTAGCCTGTTAAATCAGCCGACTTATTCGACCGTAGAAAGAGTCAAGGCTGGTCTCGCCCGGTTTGGAACGGGGGGGTATGATTCTTTCGTAAATTCGATTTTGCCACTGATTAAATCGGATCCAGCTGGTCCCAAAAGCACCGAAGCCACCGGCGATACCGTTCTCCAAGCCGCTAAATTGGCTGAAGCCAGTGCCCAAAAGGCCATACAGGCGGTCAAGATGGCGGAACTAGCTATAAAACAAATCCAGGAGCAAAAGGGTACCACCCCGATTTTGTCCGCTGAAGTCCCCAAAGCCGATAAAAAGGCAATCAAGGTGGATCCCCAAAATCCGGTCTTACTGGTGCGTATTCCAGTTGGTGCTAGTGGGTTAGCTTGGTTCGGGATGCTTTTTTCCCTTCTGATGTTGTTTAACAGCCGTTTGGTTTTTAGCAACGGGTTCACCTTAACCATTCTCCCGAACTTGCTAAAAATAAGTTGGAGTATGTCGGTGCTTTATGTTTTTTTAACCTGTTTTGTGGGCAGCCTCGACCGCTTGACCGGACAAATCGAGGTTTGGAGTCATGAATTTATGCTGGCGCTGATTGCCTTGATGTTAACCGGGGCCCCTATCTTGACCGCCCTGCTGCACCCAAGGCTCTGGCCCTTTGAAGGCCCCGCCATTGGCGACGCCACCGCCGACGAACCAGACGAAGAAGACAACCCAGCCCAAACCCATCCCCCCCATTGTCAAAACCCCGCCCATTTGAAGGTGGTGGGGTAGGTATAACAAGATTTATTGACAGGCTGAAATGGAAAATTTGCCAAGAGCGATTGTTGGGCAGCAAACCTGGAAAATAGAAATCCGAGTTAGCGCCCAGGAAGGTACAGATAAGGACGATTTTTATGACCTGCAACATCGTTTAGTACGTTACTGGAGCCGACCTGAATTTCGGTTTTATGATCAACACCCCTTTGGAGACGAGAGCGGACTTGCCATCGAGTATTTGCTAATCCACAAGGTAAACCGACTATTTCAGTTTGACGAGGCCAAGGTGGTGGTTTCAAAATTTTCAGTTCACCCTGGTTCCGTAAACATTTTATTAACGTTGGAAGCCATTTTGTACTCTGCCAAAGCGGTTTCCCAAGTTCGCGAGGCGGTTGAGTTTTTCACTAAAGAGTTATCTGTCTCAAATGGAAAAAACGACTCGCTCGAAATTCGTGCAAATTATCGTTTGCAGAATGAGTACAGCTTAGCAAACCCGACTACTCAGAACCCAGAGGCGAATCCATCACAGCCAATAACGGGGGTTGCCCTGCCGCTTTGGTTAAAAGCGATTGCGCCAGTGATTATTGTGGTTGGTCTATTTACCTGGTTTATACTGCAACTCTTAGGCTTGGAGGTTGTAGGTATGTCCAAAAGCGAGACGACCCGCTACCAAAGCTTTTTAGAAAAAAGCGCCAAATATGCGGATTGGATGAGTTATGAAGAAGCCCGCGAAATAGCTGCCAAACGCTGGCAGCCCAGGATAGTGGAGGAATTGGCTCCTGCTACCGACCCCAAATACTCAACCCCGTCTAACACGCCTAGTAGAAAACTGCGGAGCTTGGTTGAACAAAGGCCGGTAGCCCCAAAACCCTAGCCCCATTTCACCGACAGAATCTCCACCTCGACGTTGCCTTTGGGAACACGCAAGGTGACTTCGTCACCCTCCTCTTTGCCTAAAAGACTTTTAGCGATAGGGGATTTGACCGAAATTTTTCGTTGTTTAATGTCCGCCTCTTCTTCGCCCACAATAATCCAGGTGGTTTCGTCCTCGGTGTCTAAATCTCGGTAAGTGACGGTGGCGCCAAAACGGATTTGGGGGCCACCCATTTTGGCAATGTCGATCACCTCGCAGTTGGCCAGGAGGTGATTGAGCCGCTCGATTCGGCCTTCTATAAAGGATTGTTTCTCGCGGGCCGCGTGGTATTCGGCGTTTTCCTTTAAGTCGCCGTGAGCCCGGGCGGTGTCGATAGCCTCGATGATGGTTGGGCGGTCAAAACGGATTAACCGTTTATGCTCCTCTTGCAGCGCCTGATAGCCTGCTAAAGTGATAGGGTCTTTATGCATGGGTCGTTTGATTAAATGGCAAAAAGGTCGTTAAGGTCGTCCAGATTTAGCATGTCTTCGAGGGCCTCGGAATTACCCACAATATTGTCAGCTAAGGCCTGTTTCTTTTCTTGAAGGTCCAAAATCTTCTCTTCGATCGAATTACGGGTGATCAACTTATAAACAAACAAATGGTTTTTCTGGCCAATCCGGTAAGCCCGGTCTGTCGCCTGGGCTTCTGCGGCCGGGTTCCACCAGGGGTCATAGTGGATTACATAGTCTGCCGCAGTAAGGTTAATCCCGGTGCCGCCCGCCTTGAGGCTGATCAAAAATACGGGGTATTCGTCAGACTGCTGGAATTTGTTAACCAATTCTTCGCGGTTTTTGGTGGTGCCGTCGAGCTGTAAAAAGGGAATCCCCTCGGCCCTTAAATCTTCGTGCATTAGCTTGAGCATTTTTACAAACTGGCTAAACACCAAGACACGATGGCCTTCGCCAACAATTTCCGTCAAGGTTTCCATAAACAGCTTATATTTTGCCGAAGGCGGCGGAGTGGGCCCGGCTAGGGGGCTTAGCCTTGGGTCACAGCAGATTTGGCGCAATTTCAGTAACGCATCAAAAATGGCAATCCGCGCCCCCTTGACCCCACCAGCCGAAATCTTTTCTTTGACCTGTTGGCGGACAATCTCCATAACCGACATGTAAAGCTTCTTTTGCTCCTCTTCCATCTCGGAATAGAGGGTTTGCTGCGTTTTGGGTGGTAACTCTTTGGCCACGTTTTGCTTTAAGCGGCGCAAAATAAAAGGCTTGGTTTGGCGGCGTAACAGGCCATGGTCGGTGCGTTTTTTCTTTTGGCCGTCTTTCTTTTTTGGTTTTACAAAATCGCGCTCGAATTCCTTAAGTGGTCCAAAGAAGCCGGGCATGAGGAAGTTAAATTGACTCCAAAGCTCCATGACGCTGTTTTCGATAGGCGTACCGGTCAGGGTCAGGCGGCGCTCGGCATGGAGTTTCATCACCGACTGACTGGTTTTGCTCCTAGCGTTTTTGATATTTTGCGCCTCGTCCAAAATGATTACCTCAAACTCCATCTCCATCAACCAATCCAAATCCCGCTGCAAAAGTCCGTAGGTCGTGACCACCAAGTCGGCGGTTTCGGCTTCTTCGTAAAGGGCTTTGCGCTTCTGACCGTGAAGCAGTACCGCCTTGAAATGGGGCACAAATTTGCGGACCTCTGCGAGCCAGTTGGTAACCACAGAAGTCGGGGCAATAACGAGGTTTGGTTTTTTGGTTTTATTACGCTTCTTGATAACCGCCAAAAAGGCCAAGGTTTGCAAGGTTTTACCTAAACCCATGTCGTCGGCCAAGATGCCACCAAAACCATATTCATAGAGGAAACAGAGCCAATTGACCCCTTCTTTTTGGTAGTCGCGTAAGGTCGCCTGTACCTCTTTGGGGATGCGTTGGTTGCGGATGCCTTTAAAGCCTGAAAGTTTCTGCTGAATCTGCTCCCATTCCTCGTCGTGCTCCCTGGTTTGGGCGATGGATTCGAGTTCGGCGAGGAGCCCGACTTGGTGCTTGTCCACCTGCAAGGGCACGCCAATACGCCCCATTTCCTCCTCGATATATTGATCGAGTTTTTGGTCCGCTTTGGCTTGGCCGCGTTTTTTTGTGGTTTGGATCAAGCGATTCAGAATGGGGGCATATTTTTCGATCCAAGCGGAATCGATCACCGCAATCCCCTCGCCCGCTTTAAGCTCTACCGCTTCCTCGCCAGACTTCCACATGGCCACTAACTTTTTTAAGTCAAAGAGTTGACCGTCGATGGTCATGGTCACGTCAACATCAAACCAATCCACACCCGATTTTATACTGGTAGAGATTTCGGGAATCAGTTTTTTAGTTTTCCAGCGTTTGAGCTTGGTCCCGCCCAGATATTGGACCATCCGGTCTGGGTCTTTTACAGGAAGGGTTTCTAAAACAAAGCCAAGGGCCATGTCTTCGCGCATGCTGTATTCTGAACTTCCCTCGTCCACCCAGCCGGTTGAGTAGAGTTCGTCTCGAAGTTTGAGTTCTTGAGAAAAGTCTTTGGGGATTTTGTAGGACTTTTTGTCCAAGACCTGCTCGAACTCGTCCGCGTTTAGCGTGAAAGGGTAAGCGAGTTCGCCAATCCCGGTTAACATCACCGTTTCTAGGCGGCCCATCAAGACTCCACCCACCTCCCAGATGGTCATCTTGCCCAGCAAGTGGTAGTTAAACAGCGCCGATACCCGCAGCACCCCTTGAGGGTCGTGGATCTCGATAGAGCGTTGTTTTAGATAGGGCAGAGCGGCGGCGTAAAAGTCGGAAATTTCCGACTCCTCGACCACTACACCCGACATGGTGTCGTTAATCAAACGCCCTGAAAGCATGGAGCCAATCCGCACCATTTGCCCATCTTCTAACAGGTAAGCAGGCACGGTGCCTATAGCTTTGGGTAGGGGCCCGTCCGACTTGACCATAGGGACAAACTTGCGTTTGCGTTTACCTTGCTCAAAACGGCCAATCTCCCCTTTGAGAAGGTATTGATTTTCGTTTTCTGGATTTCTAGTGACCGTCACCCGGAAGTCGCGGGTCTGGGCCGAAAGGATATGTTCGCCTGTGTAGGAGCGGGCGTAGGGGTATTCCTCGGCCAAGATCAAAAGCTGACTGGCCCCATGGCGCTCGACCATGTAAAAGCCGTCAATTTGCTTGGTTTGGTAAATCGCCTTTAAAACTTGGATCAACTTGGCCGCCTTTGGTGTCATGGCGGGGTTGATCAGCTTGTTAGTTTCCCCATCGAAATTTTCGATGGTTAAGGCCATTTTGTTGGTGTTGAAGTGCCGGGTTTCCTCGTGCAGCCGGACGACGGTTACGTCTTCTTCTTTTTCGTATAATTTTTTACGGGTCTCGGGCTCGGCGAGCCAGTATTTCCAGTCTTTGACCCTTCTGGCCACAAAGTTGGGGGTGTCGCTGACGTTGGGGTCGCAAGGGGTCACCATTTTTTCGGGGAACCACAAGCGCCAAAGTTCAACAAACTCCTCCCACTCGTCATTAGGCACCAAAATCCCGCGAAACGAGTCGCGGATCATTTGGGCGGGGATTGGGGTGGGAAGGATTTCGTAGTAACGGTTGTTGTATAAAATCGACTTCGGCAGACCATAAAGCATGATCCCTTCATCGGCGAAATCGTCTGTAATAATAGGCACCCGGGTGCCGTCTTCCTCAACATGGTGAAAGGCCCCGGCCAAGATGTGGTGGTTGGGCAAAGAGTAACAATTGAGGTCGTACTCCACCTTTTTATATGAGTTGCGAATCGGCTGGAGCGAATCCCCGTAATACAAAAAGGGATGGCCTAAAAGCAAAAATAGCAGGCAGTGGGTATCGCGGCTGGAAAGCACCAAGGGGTTAGGGATCTCGGGGTCTGCTCTAAGCTTATGTTCTGAATCGGTTAAAAGTTTGTTTTCATCTAAAAAGGTTTTAACCACCCATCCGGGATTGTTGTTGTTATCAAGTAACGACTTCATAATCGACTTGATTGCTTTTTCGTTCCCCCAACCTCTGATGCCATAACGCGAGCGGTTAAAGGACCACTCAAACTTCTCTTCTCGGTCTGGGGTATAGACTTGGCGGAAGCGAATAATGGTGTGAATGTCGCCGACCTCAACCGGGACCGTGTCGAAGCCGTGTTCTTGCTTCCAGTCTTTAAACCCAAACTGAGGATAGTCGATCAACCCGACAAGCTTAAGACCTTCCTTGCCAATCTTTTCTGGGGGAGGAATGACCGATTCGTCTTCTTCGAAGCTGAATTGTTTAGTAGGTCTTTTCCAGTCGGGCTGGTCTTTGATCGCCACATTAAAGAGGTCGGCGATGATCTGCTCAATGCTATTGCCCTTGTCTTCTAGTAGGTAAAGGGCCTGCCCTTCCCAGTCTTCGAACTCTTGCAGAAAGTTAAGGAACTCCCGGCGCAAATCCTTTGAGAGACTTTTGGCCCGTTTAAGGGCAATTACAATCGGATGGCTCGAAGGAAATCGATTCAAGGTAGTACATCTAAACGGTTTTTAGTCATTCCAATCTGACTTGGATTGGACATTATAAACCAATAAGCGGGATTTCAGGCAAGCAGTTTTTGGTAAAAAAAGGTAATACTTGTATTTTGGCTCCTAGGCTGGGCATAGGGAAGTATTCTTTTTTAAGCGGACCCGTTGCTATTAGACCGGAGGTTATATATACTCGCCGCACTAGGCCAGGAGGCCTCAAAAACCGCAACAGAAGGGACTATATCCATGCTGGAAAATCTGTCCAAATTTTTCTCCAATGATATTGCCATTGACTTGGGGACCGCTAACACCTTGGTGTTTTTGTCGGGTCACGGAATTGTGATCCGAGAGCCTAGTGTGGTGGCCGTTAAAAAAAATCATAATGGTGAACTCAAGGTACTGGCTGTTGGTAACGAAGCCAAGTTGATGTTGGGGCGGACTCCCGGTTCGATTCAGGCAATCAGGCCAATGAAAGACGGGGTTATCGCCAACTTCGACGTCACTGCCGAGATGATTCGCCACTTTATTAAAAAGGTGCAGCGCTCCTCTAGTCTGATTAAATTTCGCCCGCGCGTGATTGTAGGGGTCCCATCGGGGATCACCCAAGTGGAAAAACGGGCGGTTAAAGAATCGGCTGAATCGGCGGGAGCGCGTGAGGTGTACTTGGTTGAAGAACCTATGGCCGCCGCTATTGGGGCTGGATTGCCCATTACCGAAGCTAACGGCAACATGATTATTGATATCGGTGGGGGAACCACTGAAGTGGCCGTGATCAGTCTTGCTGGGGTGGTTTATTCGAACTCGACTCGGGTCGGGGGAGACATTATGGACGAAACCATCATCCAGTACATCAAAAAGCGCTACAACCTGCTTATTGGGGAACGAACCGCTGAACAGATCAAGATCACCATTGGGTCTGCCTATCCGGTCGATGAAAATAAAACCATGGACGTTAAAGGTCGAGACCTTTTAACGGGCATCCCCAAAACCTTGATCCTTTCTAATGAAGAGATTCGCGAATCCTTGGCCGATGTTTGTGACCAAATCGTTTTGGCCACCAAAAACGCCTTGGAAGACACCCCGCCTGAACTAGCCGCTGATATTGTTGACAAAGGGATTGTCCTTGCCGGCGGGGGTTCTTTGTTAAAAGGCCTGGACATTTTATTACGCGAGCGCACCGGACTGCCGATCATCTACGCAGAAGACCCCTTGTCCTGCGTAGCTTTAGGGGTCGGAGCCATGCTTGACAACATTAGCCTCCTCAAGAGTGTGGCCGTCGAATAAGGGGCTCGATGCTGGCTTTTTTAAAGCGGTACCGCTTTCGGATCTCCATCGGGGTGGTGCTGCTCTATTTCTTTTTAACCCTAGTCGGTCAGATCGAGGCTAAACGGGCTGAAAACTGGTTTTCTGGCCTAATCCAAACCCTTACCCATCCCTTTTTGTTGGTCTCTGAGACCACTACCCGAGGTGTATCCGGTCTTTGGAATGGTTATATTGCGCTGATCCATGTGCAAGAGCAAAACCAGCAACTGTTAGAAGAAATTAAAATCCTCAAAGAGGAAGTGGCGCGGGGCCAAGAGATTAGGACCGCTTTTAATCGCCAACGCCGCCTCTTAGAATTTGAACAGATCAACCAAGATAAAAAGGTGTTTGCCGAGGTTGTCGGCGAGGTTAAACGCGGGTTTTCCAAACTTTTGGTTTTAAACAAGGGCTCTAAAGACGGGATTAAACGCAATTTTGCGGTGGTCACCCCTGAAGGGGTGGTGGGCAAGATCCAGTCGGTGACTCCTTACGGCTCGGTGGTGCAGCTAATCACGGATCCGAACAGCCAGTTCCCCGTTTTAGTTCAGCGCAACCGGGCTAAGGCTATGATCCAAGGGAACCTAGAGGGCAGCCTCAACATAGTCCACTTCCCTAGGCGCACCGATTTAGAAAAAGGTGATTTGGTAATCACCTCTGGGTTGGCCGGGATTATGCCAAAAGGTTTGGCCGTAGGGCGCGTATCGTCGATTGAAAAAAAGGAATTTGGCCTGTTTCAAAACGCTAACCTGACCCCTGCTGTTGATTTAAATCGACTCGAAGAGGTTATTGTAATCCTCTACGTCCGTTCGAATATCCACCAGCCCCTGTTTTCCGAATGATGCTTCGCTTTGTTTACCCCCCCCTTTTATTATTGTTTGTTTCTCTTTGGGCCGAAGCCTTTTTACTTGGGCATTTAAGCTGGTTCAGCCCTAATTTGTTTTGCTTGTGTGCCTTGATCTTTATTCTGCATTGGCGTGGACCAGAGGTGCATTTTTTGGCCGCCTTTTTTGGCATCCTGGCAGACAGCTTTTCTTCGATCCCTTTTGGCACCTATGGGCTGGTGTTTTTTTTATTGTCCTTCCCGGCGCGGTGGTATGCGGTTAAAATATTTCAAGAAGTAGTGGTAACCTTGCCTGTATTGGCGGGGACATTTGCGATGGCTTGCCATGGACTGGTCTATCTTTTACTCTTTTTATTGTTTGGCGAGGATCGAGCCTCTTTGGTTTGGGTAAGAAACCTGATCTGGGCGGATATTTTGCCCACGGCGGCCTTGATTTGGCCCTACTACCTGGCCCTACTTTTTATGGAAGAACGGCTCAATATCAACCTGTCCCAAAGGAAGTTTTGAAAGAAGATCCGTTATCGCTTGATGAGCTTCAGCTTTTTAAGCGGCGAGACATTCTGATCAAGGCAGGGCTGGCGGTGCCTTTTGGGGGCATTTTGTGGCGGCTTTGGGATTTGCAGGTCAAACAAGGGGATAAATATAAGGAGTTGGCCAAGGGTAACCGGATTCGCCTCAAATCCTCTGCTGCGCCTCGCGGGGTGATTTACGACAACGAAGGGGTTATCTTAGCGACCAACATCCCGAGTTTTAACCTGATGTTGATCCCTGAGGACGCCAACGATATTAAGGCAGTCTTACAAAAACTCTCGGGCACGCTAAACATCCCAATCGACCTAATGGAGCGGGCCTTAAAATCCAAAAACAAAGCCGCCAAATACCAGCCAATCTTGATTTATAAGGATCTGACTTGGTATCAAATGGCTTTGGTTTCAGCCTATAACGAGGAGTTTGTAGGGATCGAAATCGAGGCCAGCCCTAGGCGCTATTTCCCACTCTTGCAAACCGCTGCCCATGTTATTGGGTATATGAACCAGATCAACAAAAAGCAGCTTAAAGAACTACCCGATACCAAGTTAATGTCTGCTAGGGTTATCGGGCAAGATGGGGTGGAGCGCATTTACAACGATCAGTTGGTGGGGCTCGATGGTGGCGAACAGGTCGAGGTAGATTCGTCGGGCCGAGTGATTCAGCGGATGGAATCAATCGACCCCAAACCGGGCAACGACCTTTCCTTAAATATCGATTCTCGCTTGCAACAGAAAATCGAACAGATCATGGGAGAAAACCTAGGTTCGGCGATTGTCATGAACCCAGATAATGGGGCCGTCAAAGCTATGCTTAGTCTGCCTGCTTATGACCCCAACCTATTTTCCCAAGGGCTTTCTGAAGAACAGTGGAGCCAACTGATCAACGATGAAGACCATGTGCTGCACAACAAATGTATCCAAGGGCTCTACTCACCTGGCTCGACCTTTAAAATGGCAGTGGCCGCAGCTGGACTAGAAGCCGGAGTGATCGATCAACACACCGAACATGTTTGCGAAGGCGAATATAAATTAGGGCGACTCAAGGTCCATTGCTGGAACCGTTCGGGCCATGGCCGACTCAATGTCACCGGAGCGATTGAAAATAGTTGTAACATCTTTTTTTACAAGGTCGGCATCGAATTAGGGGTGGACCGGATCAATGAATATGTAAGCCGTTTTGGGCTAGGCAAGCCAACAGGCATTGATCTACCCCATGAAAAGGTGGGCACCATTCCCTCTAGGGCCTGGAAACAAGCGCGTTTCAAAGAGCAGTGGTTTGGCGGGGAAACGCTGCCGGTTTCCATTGGCCAGGGATACGTCACCACCACCCCAATGCAGCTATTAACTTATATCAATGTCATCGCCAACGGTGGCTATCTGGTGCAACCTCATCTCTCCAAAGATATTGCGCCCAACCGCAATCGGGTTAATATCTCGGAAAACACGATCAAAATCCTGCGTCACGCGATGTTTAAAAACGTACATGGGCGCTCTGGCACTGGCCAAGCTTCAAGGAGTCTTTTGTATCAATCTGGTGGTAAAACCGGTACCACACAAGTAGTAAGCCACAAAACCACCGCTCGCCTTCATGCCGAAGGGGGCGCATTAGACAAACGCTTTTTTCACCATGCCTGGTTTGTGGGCTTTGCTCCCTTCGATAATCCTAAAATATCGGCGGTACTCTTGATTGAAAACGGAAAGGCTGGTAGAAATGCAGCGGTATTAATGAAACAAATTTTCGAATATTACTTCACCGAGATTGATCCCTTGCCTACAAACCCTGATCCGAGCGGTCCTTTGCTCAAACCGGTGTGATTTTTAACCAGTTGGTCCCCATACTGCTTGCTTCGGGCTCGCCCAGACGCCAGGAATATCTGGCCCGTTTTGGTCTGGAGTTTGAAGTAGATACCGCTGATATCGATGAATCAGTCCGCTCGGGCGAATCGCCGATGGATTACGTTAGGAGGATGGTTTTAGAAAAAGCTGAGCCCTTTTTGGAATATTCCGACCGGATCGCCTTGATTACCGCAGACACCTTGGTGCTTTTAAATGGCGAGATTATTGGCAAGCCCAAAAGCCAAGCTGAGGTGTTGCCGATGTTAGAATTGTTAAATGGCCGTACCCACGAAGTGATTACCGGTTATGGGGTGTTTTTAGGGGATCAGGAGGTGTTGCGCGAGGTGACCTCAAAGGTGCATTTTCGCGATAATCCTTTGGGGATGTTAGAGTCCTACGCACTAGACCCAGAGCCTTTAGATAAAGCCGGGAGTTATTCGATCCAAGGGTTGGGAACCTTTTTGGTAGAAGGGATCGAAGGCTCGTTTAACAACGTCGTGGGCTTACCGATCGAAGAATTGCTGGAAGACCTACTCCGGCTCAATGTTATCCGAAGCAAACACTAATGTTTAAAAAAGGCCTGATCGGTTTTATCCTTCTTTGTTGCCCCCTTACCCTTTGGGCGCAACAAATCGCATTTTTGCCTCCTGGGGTCTTAAGGGTGGATGCTGGGCAGGAAACCAAGCAATCCAGTAGGGCCTATAAAAACAAAAATAACACCATCGCCCTTAAAAACAAGGAAGCCCGACGCCAAAATATTATCGACAGCCATGTTTCGGGTGACCTTTACTACCAAGAGGTCAACCGACGGGTTACGCTAGAGGTGGGAGTCTTCGAAGACTGGAGTTTAGGCTTGGCAAAAACCAACCGCACCCTAGAGCGCCAATCCACCCTAAAATTAGAAGACCCAAACGATTTAGACGCAGCCAACTTCGTGGCAAACAATTCTAGTCACCAAGTTCAAGGCGCTGGAGACACCGAGTTTTGGACTTGGTGGCGTGGTTATTATGATGATACTCACCTTTGGCTTTATGGGCTTAACCTAAACCTTAACGATGGGGAAACTGGGTATAATCAGGCCCACCCACTAAACTTGGGTGACGGGTTGAATCAGGTCGAGTTTAAGTTGCTTTGGGAGGCCTACCTTTCTGGTTCCAGGATGATGTTTAGGAGCCAAGCAAATTTGAGTGTTCCCTTAAATGCCAAGGTTAAAAACTCAAAAGGTAACGAGGTTGTTCTGTATAAAGGGATTGGGCGACATTTAGACAGTGCCTTTATCAACCAATTTGGATACGCCCATTATGGGCTTATGTTAGAAGGGACCCAGCAGCCAGTGACCTTCTTGGATAAGGTCGGGCAAAATGACTCTTTTAGTCTGGTTAACCTCCAGTTTATCTTGGGCGCGAGTGATCTAAAACTCCTTGAAGAAGGCCCCTTGGCCTTGCCAATTCTTTTTGAGCTGCGCAGCACCCATTGCCTCTATGGCAATAATGCCAATCTACAAGATGGCTTAAGCCTAAGATTTGAGGCCTATTTTTAAACCCGCCAGCATCGTCTTGGGAGTTTGACTAAAATAAACTCCTAAGCATCTGAATATATAAGCGATAAAAATAAATTGAACCCGAAGCCCCTATGGGTGTATATTGGTCGGCTGAACCCAAGGAGAATTTAAAATGAAACGGGAAAACTTGCAAATTCGCAATCTAGCGATCATCGCCCACGTTGACCACGGCAAAACCACCCTGGTTGATCAAATCTTTAAACAATGTGGGCTGTTCCGCGAAGGCCAGGAAACTGAAAATCGGATGATGGATTCGATGGACCTGGAGCGAGAGCGAGGGATTACCATTGCCGCTAAAAACTGCGCTGTTCAATACATGGGTGTCAAGATTAACATCATCGACACCCCCGGCCACGCCGATTTTGGTGGCGAGGTGGAGCGAAGCCTGTCTATGGCAGACGGGGCGATTCTTTTGGTGGACGCCAGTGAAGGCCCCCTGCCCCAAACCCGCTTTGTACTGGAAAAGGCCTTTGGCCAAGGGCTCAAGGTAATTGTGGTGATCAACAAAATCGACCGGGCCGACAGCCGAATCGACGAGATCAAAAACGAGATCTACGACCTTTTTATCGACCTTGGGGCCGACGACAAGCAACTCGAATTCCCCTTGCTTTATGCGATTGGCCGAGAAGGCATCGCAAAGCTAACTTTAGAAGATGAGGGTGTTGATCTAAAGCCTTTGTTAAACACCATCATTTCGGTGATCCCCCCGCACCAGTCCACCGATGGGGAACCCTTCCAGATGTTGGTTTCGGATTTGGGTTATTCAGACTATCTGGGCCGTTTAGCCATTGGCAAGATCCACGAAGGCAAGATCACGGCTCAAGACAGACTGGTTTGTATCGCAGAAGATGGGTCCACCCGCCCGCTAAAGGCTAGCAAGCTTCAAGTGTATGCAGGTATGGCGTTTATCGAAGTCGAAGAAGCCCACGCTGGGGAAATCATTGTTTTGTCGGGAATCGAAAAGGTTAAGATTGGTGACACCATTGCTGATGCAGGTAAGCCTAAGGCACTTAAAAGGGTTAATGTTGATGAACCGACGGTGGCAATGCGGTTCGGTATCAACAGCGGACCTCTAGCGGGCAAGGAAGGCAAGTTGGTGCAGTCGTCTAAGATCAAGGAACGCTTAGAAAAGGAATGTTTGTCCAACGTGGCCCTCAAGGTTGAGCAGGGCGATGATCGAGACAGCTATTTGGTCAAAGGCCGGGGCGAATTTCAAATGGCCATTTTGATCGAACAAATGCGCCGTGAAGGATTCGAACTCTGCGTAGGTCGCCCAGAGGTGATCTTTAAAAAGATTGATGGTCAATTGTTAGAGCCCATTGAACATCTATTTGTAGATGCGGAAGAGGCCTATGTCGGGGTGGTTACCGAGAAGCTTTCGATGAAAAAAGGCAAGATGTTAAACCTCACCAACCACGGCAACGGGCGGGTGCGGGTTGAATTTTCGGTGCCTAGTCGTTCTTTGATTGGTTACCGTGACGAATTTTTGACCGATACTAAGGGCACCGGTTTAATGAACAGCTACCTTTCAGGTTATGAGCCTTACCGAGGCGAATTTCCTGTGCGCCACACGGGAAGCCTTATTTCGGACCGAGCCGGTGTGGGCGTGGCCTACGGTTTATTTAACTTGGAACCCAGGGGCCAACTCTTTATCCTGCCGGGGGAACCGGTTTATGAAGGCATGGTCTGCGGCGAACACAACCGCGACGGGGATTTAATGATCAACCCCTGCAAGGAAAAGAAGCTGACCAACATGCGGGCTTCGGGCAAGGATGATGCGGTGCAACTCTCGCCAATCAAACCGATGACCTTGGAAGCGGCCATTAACTTTCTTAATGAAGACGAAATGGTGGAAGCGACCCCGAAGTCGATCCGCATTCGCAAGGCCATCCTCAACACGGGCGAACGACAAATTGCCCAGAAACGGAAGAAGGTTTAGGTTACCTAGTTAAAAGTACCCGCCCCCTGCAAAGGGGGCGGTCTTCTGTTCTTCTAGCCATACGCCCCCCTTTTTGATTTACCTTGGGCCCCTCCGAGCCTGTCCTCCTTTCAGCGGGTTTATCCCCCTTTTGGTTGGGCGCAGTCGCAAGGTTTTTGTCCGCACAAAAACCGACGAATAAAGGGCCTACCGAGGCAATTTGGAAGCTTTATAAGATTAGAGCTTTTAATTATTCAGGAGATTTTTTGCCCTAATTCAAAAGGGTTCTGGTATTGGAGCAGGAAAAAGGTAATCGAGTTTTAGCTGAAAATCTCCACCCGACTGGCATCAACTATCTCAACCGCCTTAGGTCCTTCATCCCCATGGATAGTCCGTTTACAGCCGGTTTGTTTTTCTGCAAGGCGTTCTTTGGTTACCAAACGGCTTTTGAACCCATTGGATTCGAGGGAAGCCAAGGGGAGCCGGGCAGGCGCTTTTCAGCAGACCGGATTCGTTAAGCGCCCTTCTGCGAACTGGTAACCGGAGTTTGCCTAAACACAAGCACCGGCTGACCTTAAAAATGGTTTGCAAACCTTGGCCCGCCAGGACCCTGTTTAAGGCAACTTAGCCACTCGGACCTGCTGGAACCCACCGGAAAGTTCGATCCAGGTTAAATAGATAGAGGTGCCGTCTGTTGTGGCGTTGACCTGAATGGTTGGGTTGGTTGAATTGTAGTTGAGTCCTCCTTGGTCAATCCAGGTTCCCCCACTGCCGATAGAGATAAACCGGACCTGAGCGATGTTGGAGGAGTTGTCTTCAGTCCAGCTTACAAACAACTCATTCCCGCGACTTAGCAAAAGAGGTAATTGGGCGAAGTGGTTGGTGTTTGCATTAAGACCACTGCTGCCCGTGAGGTTGGAAAAGGTAAGGGTTTGGCTATTGTATTCGCCGAGTTGAACGAGGTCTGTAGTGACACCGGTCTCTCGCCAAACCAAAGTTATCTTTCCTGAGCCGATGATTGCCGGGGTGTAGGCGTTTTGAGCGACATCTAGGTTGACACCATTAGCGGCCCCAGAATCACGGAAGGTGACCCCGCTAGTCCCGTTCCATTCGGCCAAACGGATTTGCCACTTGGCCGAGCTATTACGCTCGCTCCAAGCTAAATATAATACCCCGTCCTTGCTGGCGGCGACCGGTGTTTGGGCGCTAAGGGAGGTGTTATTATTGAGTCCAACGGTCGAGGCCCCGTCTTTAAAAGTCCAAGTATTGGCCCCGTCCCACTGGGCTAAGCGAATCTGATAGGCCACATTGCTAGTGTTATATTCGCTCCAGACCACATAAAGGTTGGAGTTATGGACCACCAAAAAAGGGGTGCTGGCGTTTTCTCCGGTGTTGAAGTTGATCCCGTTTGCGCCTCCGCCATCAATTCGAGCCCAGGTGGCTCCGTCCCACTTAGAGACCCTTAATTGATAAATAGACCCATTAGATTCACTCCAAGCGACAATTACATTGTTGTTATACAGGATCATGCTTGGCTCAATGGCCGATTGGGCGGTGTTGTAGTTAATCCCAAGGGAGACCGAGTCGGCCCAGTACCAAGAAGTGCTTGAATTAGAGACCTTAACCCGAAGGTGGGTAGGCGCAGGGCCTTCAGACCAGGCGACCACAGGGACCCCATTTCGAATAACTACCTGTGGCTCGGTGGCATCTTGAACAGAAGAATAGTTTAGGCCGTTGGCGCTGCCCCCATCATAAAAGCTCCAACCTGAAACCCCAAACCCGGCAGAGGTATATTGAGCGCCCATGGCGACCCCAGAAGCCTTAACCCCGGTGGTTACCCGCACCTTAATGGTGGAGTAGTAAGGCAGATAAGATTTCAAATTTAGGGTCCAGGTTTTATAGTTTGATGAAGTAGGCGGACCGTTGTGGGGAAGGCATTTACTAAAATTATCTGCACTAACTTGAACACTGCCCGAACAAACACCTCCATCGGCAACACTGTTGTAGGTCAAGGAAGAGGAATCCAGCGCTTGGTCGAAGGTGAGTTGAATGGCGGCGTAAGGGCTCACGCCAGTGGTGTTATTTGCAGGGGAAATGCCCACCACGCTAGGTTTAGATGTAGCATCCTTAGCGCCAGATTCAGTGATAAATCCGCGAGGGGTTACCCACTCAGAGGGGAGCGAATAGTTGTCTTTGGATTTGGCGTGCAGACTAACCTTTATTTTATAAGTCAGCCCTTTTTCTAAAACCTCTATTGGAACGAGGGTAAAACGCTTGGCATTTTCGGTGACCGCAACACTAGAAGAAAAAGGGACACAAGTGTTAAAATCGTTGCTCGAAAGCTGCACCGCACCGCCACAGGCGTTACCAGAGCTTTTCCCGGTGACCGAATGTTGTTGCATTGAGTCTGAAAAGGTCACAGAAATCGAAGTAGTAACCGGAACCGATGCCGCCCCGTCTTCGGGGTAGGTCTCCTTAACCGAGGTTTGGGAGGCGACCATCATCGGACTTTGATCCTCATCGCCGGCGCAGCCTAAGAGCCCGAGGGATAAGCTAAGCGCGGACATGAGGATCAAAATTTTAATGCGCCTGTTCATACCACCTCTCGTTACCACCCTGGCCCATTTTACAAGACTTACCTTTAAATCGCAACAGTTTAAAAATAACGGGGGCCTTTTGCTAAAGGCACTTACCTCTAGGCAAAGCACCTCTCCCCCCTTTTTTTGCCTATTAAAAGAAAAAAATCTTAAATCAAATTAGGTCGATTTCTTGACCCGGTCCAACCAAAGGTGGCTCTGGTGCCCGGATATGGCGGCGAGGAGGTAAATCCAGTAATGGGAGAAAAACGCCAAAACCTTTGTGCTGTCGAAGTCACTCCAAAAAGCGGATCTTGAGCGGTGGTACTCGATTGCTAGGGCCACCAAAAGGGCAATAAATAAAGGGGCCCAAAACCGGTGTGTCCAGCCGCGATGTTGATGTAAAAGGGGGAGGAGACTAATCAGGGTAATCAGTGCAAAGGCTAGGAGATGGCCGCTTACAAAAAGGTATAACAAACCTAAAAATAAGGCGCGGTAAAACCAGCGTTGGGGGTGTGTGGCTTGGTCGAGGTCAGGAAACAGGGCTGCTGCTAGCGCGACCAGAAAAACCCCGGCCAATTTAATCCCCTCTGGACCGCCCCAAGCTTGGGAAGGGTCAATCTGGCTTGGGTTCAGTCGCCCCAGTGCCCCTAATGCCCCGGCGGACAAGGCCCCAGCGACAATCCCTCCGGCAAGGTGCCCGCCGAGGTTCACGGTTCGGGGAGGTGAATCTTCGGGTCTTCTTGGGCGGCGCGATATAACAAAAGTGTTTTGCCAATCTTTTGCGCCACGTGGGCTTTGAGGGCCTTTTCGATTGCTTCGCCAGCTTCGCTTAAGCTAAATTCAGCGTTCTGCAAGAGTTTGACCTTGAGTAACTCGTGTTGTTCCAAAGCCTGATCTAGCTTAGCCAAAAAAGCCTCTGAAAGTCCGCCCTTGCCTAATTGCATCAAGGGTTTTAGGTGGTGCCCAAGGGCACGTAAGTGGCGGGCCTGTTTGCCGGTCAGTTTTTCCATCAATCTCCTAAGGTTGAGCCCCCAAGAACAACAGAATTGGCCTATCCCGTCAATCTGGACCAGAAGGCTATGGACAAAAAGAGGCGTAGAAGGTAGGAAGTTAGACTTGTGAAAAGCGGTAACCCCGCTGATGGCGCCATAGTTCAACGGATAGAATGTGGGTTTCCGGAGCCCAAGATCCTAGTTCGATTCTAGGTGGCGCTACCAGCTTTTGGGGATCAAGTCTCCCTCGGTTTATTGCTAGGTGCCCGTGCCAACTGGGCCAGGGCCCGCAGAGAACTAGTCAAAATCCAGACGTCCTTTGCTTAAAACCCTGCGTCGCCGTCGGCTGGATTAGTGCTTGGCCAAAACAAACCCTAAAGCTTTGCGGTCTCTTTTTTGGATTTTTCGCCGCCGCTACAGCTAGTACCCGCTGGGCAGGTGCCCGTCTTTTCATAACCTTCCTTCCCTGCCTTCCCCATCTCACAAGCCCAAAGACCTCCCGCCGACAAGAGCAACACACCCACTAAGATCATCTTTTTCATGTTCACCTAATTTCAAGGGTTTGACGTCACTCTAAGACATTTACGCTAAGGGGTCAAAGACTTTTAATTTTAATAAACAGCCCCAACCCTAAAGGCCCGATACCTACTGAAAGCACTGGAAAAATACTAAAACATCTGTTATCCGAAGGTAAAGGTGCCCACGGGTACCCAATGAAATCGGTAAAAGTTAAAATAAACTTGGGTTATATTCTTGCCCGCCTTAACTGCCTGGAGGAAAATGGCACTTGCAGAAAAAATCAGGGACTTATCCGTTAAAATTGGAAAACTCGCTTCCGTAACTACGACCGAAGAAGCTGCAAAAAACGCCTTTGTCTTGCCCTTTACCTGACAGGCATACACCTATATACCAACTTTATTCAAGGAATCAGGGTGTATAGGTGCCTATTTTTT
>MFNE01000010.1:126222-164576 GCA_001783695.1 Candidatus Lambdaproteobacteria bacterium RIFOXYD2_FULL_50_16 | reverse complement strand
GGGTGGCTTCTGGGGTGGCGGGGGGTTGGCGGGTTTGGCCGAGGTTTCGTTTGTCTTCGCGTTCTTGCATCCACTTCCAGCGGCTGATCAGGGCAGTAAGGGCGCGTTGGTATTTTAACTTTTTATAGATCGAGGCGAGGAAAACAAACACGTCTTTGTCGAGTTTCAGGTCGAAGGCTTGCTCGAAGAGGTGGATCGCCGTTTGAAAGTCCTTTTTAGAGAGGGCCTCTTTGCCTTGGGCGATATATTTTTGCCGTTTTGCTTCTTGTTGTGAGTCTCGGTCTAGGCCCATTACTTGGTTGTATTCCTGCTGATATTGCCCCGATTTAAAGGTGTCACCTAACTGGTAGGCAACCTGGCTGGCCCGGTCTAATAATTCAGGTTTGCGGCCAAAATAAAGCGCATATTCCATCAGCGAAAGGGCTTTTTCTAATCGTTTTGTCTCTACCGATTTATTGGCCTCTTCAATCAAAAATTCTTGGGCCTGGGCCGCGTAATCGCGCTTGGCCAGTTCCCCATTGGCGACGTCGAGGCCTTTTTTGAGGGTCTGGAATGCAAGGCTATGATTTTGTTGGTGATGTTGGCAGCGGGCCATTAAATACCAGGCGTCTGCACGAGGGTCAGTGTCGATGACTAATTGGTAAAGCTTTTCGGCCTCGCTAAAGTGGCGAGCTTGGTAATGTTCCTGTGCCTTAATCTCAATCTCTTGACTTGAAAAAAAACCAAACGACTGTTCTAGCAGAAATCCAGCCCTTACAAAATAGACCTTGGCCAGTCGATTTTTCCCTATTGCCCTTAGGGCCAAACCCAGATTGGCGTTCACATAGCGGTCTTGCGGATAGCGACGGACGCTTACCTTGAGGATCTCGATTGCTTCTTCTAGTTTGCCTTGGCGACCTAAGATAACCGCCTGCATCATCTCGGCGTAGGGATAATGACTGCCCAGTTTTGCAAACTGCGAGGCCCCATCCATCGCTTGAGCAAATTCCTGTTGCTCAATACTATAGAGTGTCAGATTAATTAGGTGTTTTTCTGCGCTTTCGACTGCCTTGGGGTTGCGTTCGCGGGCGAGATCAATGGCGTCTAGGGCCTTCTTTTTAAAATAGTCAATGATTTCGGCGGGCGAAACCGGACGCTTAGGGGCCCCCTCGATCTTGGACCCACCTGATTCAACAGCTAGCTCGGCCTCAATCCGGTCTAAAAAATCGGGGCGACCATTGTAGGGGGGCAACACAAAATCACGAATATTATCAAACCGGTGAAGTAGGGGAATGATTTCGTCGTCATATTTTTCGACCTTGGCCGAGAGGGCCGCCATATTGAGGTAGGGGATGTCCCAGTCCTGATTTAGTTCAATCGCTTTTTTATAACATTTTTGCGCGAGTTCAGCTTTTCCTAAATGACGGAATTGATTGCCTAAATCATTGAAAAGGGCATAGTCTTTGGGGAAAAAGGCGGTGAGCGGGCGGCCAATGGTGACCGCTTCATGGTGGCGCCGGTTAAGCACAAAACCGGTAAACAGGTTTTTCATATAAGGGGTTATTGCCTCGCGCCCCACCAAGATCGCTTGGCGGAAATGCTCCACCGCCTGATCGTTGTTACGGTCATCAAGTAGTACCAGCCCCTGCATTACCAGCTGCTCGCCTTTGCGTTTGGCACTTAGGTTTTGAGTCAGTTTTTTGGCCAAAGAGTCCCCCTCGGGTTTGCCTGAGGGCCAATTGTGCCCTATTTCTATTTGCTTTGGCAATCGGTCCAAAGGGGTAGGGACCGTTCCAATCACTTAGGCTCTATTGCCAGGGTGCTTAGACATATTACGCACCTTAGATAGAGGCTGAAGGACCTGTTTATTGGGGTTTGCAGCCTGTTTGAGGGGGAAAACCTGGGCTAAGCGATAGTCGAAAAACCTGGGTGACCTTCAAGGCGGGTGCCCCCTCCCGCCGGTCGAGCCGTCCGAAGACACACAAAAAGGACTGGCTATCCATAATCCCGCCCAAGTGACCGTAGGTTTTGGGGTCGATGACTAGTTGTAGGCTGCCCGCTTCGTCCTCTAGGGTGACAACCAACCTCCCCTTGGCCGTCCCTGGGGACTGTTTGGCCAGCACCCTACCAAAAAAGGCAATAAACCGCCCAGCAGGCACCTCGGTCAGTCGCTCGCTAGAGACAAGTCCGCTAGGTGGCACTGGATAGACCCAGGCCTCCTCTTTTAATATAGCCACTGGATGCCGTCCCAAACTGGTGCCCGTGGCGGTCTAGCTCGACCGCCTCTAGTTCGCCCTCGGCGCGCCCCAAGGCAGGGCGGCGCTTTTTGGCTAAGCTCTCAATTGGCGTTGGCGGAAGCCAAAAGCGAGACCTTCTCGCGGGCTAAGGTGAGGTCTTTTAAAAAATCTTCCAAACGCCACCAAGGGCCTCGGCTTTCGATCAAGCGCCCAGTCTCCTCGCCTAAGCCCACCACTTGGGTAAAACCCAGCCAAATCGCCCCTGTTTCTAAGTCGGCCTCCCATTTGGAATGGATCACACAAACCGGCAACACCACCCCATCGTGCCGAGCCGCCTTGATCAGGCTGTCGGGGGTGTAAAAGCCCATGGGCTGGGAGTTTAACAAACTCGCAAAAAAAGCCGCCAGATGGTGCCGCTTGAGTCACCAACTGGCATAGGCAATCAGGGCAAAGCTGGCCGCGTGAGACTCGGGGAAACCGTAACGAGAGAATCCTTTGATCTGCAAAATCACCTCCTCAATAAACCGGGGCTCGATCCCACCGGCGGCCATGCCTTCGACCAGTTTGTGAATCCAACGAGTTAAATCGCCATGAGTGGCAAATCCACTGATGTTTTAGCGGACCTGATCCGCCTCGCCTGGGGTAAAGCCGCCCACCGGGCCACCCGCATCAACTGTTCCTGGAAGATGATAGTGCCATAGGTGCGCTTGAGTATTGGTTCGAGCGCCGGATGGGGATAGGTCACTGGCTCCAACCCCGACGCCTTTTGCGGTAAGGGTGCTTGACCCCGGCTAAGATAGGGCCTGGGCGGATGAGGACCACTTGGACGACAAGATCGTAAAAAATAGTAAGCAAAAGACTGGGGAGGCTAGCCCTTTGGGCAGCGGATTCAATTTGGAACCACTGGCCTAAGGCTCCACAAGCCGACGCTCTATCCAGCTAAACTACGGGTGTATAGGGTGGACCGGCCAAAAAGGACGGGCCTGCCGGAACCATCCGGCGGCAGTCAAAAAGGCGTCCTAATGGAAAGCCTACAGGAGGTAAAGACCCACAAAAAAGAGCAGAACGCCAGGAAACAGACCGACTTGCCATCAGATAGGGGCTTAGGTTATAGCTGTCGCTTGAACACTCTATCTTGAGAATTGATGGATATTTTACACCAACACATCTTATTGATCGGTGTGGTGCTGGCCCTGTTTTGCGCAGCACCGCTTTTCTTTTGGCGGCCCACAAAAGCCCTGTTTTGGCCTGTGGTGGGCTTATATAGCGTGTTTTTGCTGCTCAATTGGGAGCTGGTGTTGGGAATCAAGGGCCCCAACCATGATACGGAACAAAATCTTCAAGGCTGGATGACCCTGGCAAACCAGTGGTTCTCTTGGGGACGTACCTTCGGTTGGATACCCTACCAGTCAGGTGGTCAGCCCTTTGTGCTCTACAATAATTTGATCAACTTCCCCGAAGCCATTTTATTTGGCAAGTTTGCCACCCTCTGGGGGTTTCATCTTTCGTCCTCCCAGGTGTTTAGCCTAGCTTTTTTTACTGCTTTTTTAGGGTTTGTGACCGGCTCGGGATTTTTATTTTTGCTGCTTTTCGAACAGCGTAGTGTCGCCCTGTTTGGGATGGTCACCCTTTGTCTGAGTGGAGCCATCTGGGTTGAGCTGGCGCAACCTAAATTGCATGCTGTTCTATTTGGTTTTGTGTGGGTCGCTGTCTTTTTGTTGCTAGCCATCAAAACTAAGAAACCTGGGGCGCTTATTTTAGGCATTTTGGCGATGTCAACGATGCTAAACTATTATGTCCCCAGCTACGCGTTGACCGCCTTTGCCTTGTGTGCCCTTTCGGGACTGGTTTTTTATGGTCGCCGCCTGGCACCCTGGAATCAGTGGTTGCCGCTGGTTCAAAGCAAGGTGGCTTGGCTTTTGTTGCTGCCAACACTCTTTGTTGTCTTGGGGCCGGTGGGATATAGCTATACCGTCTTGGGGGACTACTTTAGTCCAACTCGGGGGAGTATTGCCGGGACCGTCAGCGCCGGGAATACAGGGCAGCAAGCGGTAGTAAGTGCGGAGCTGAAGTATAGTGCCCAATGGGTTAATCCAGAATTAGCAAATCACAACAGCTTTTACCTAGGCGCGTTTATCGTTCTTTTGGCTCCCCTGGCTTTGCTTAGCCGACGGGGCTGGTTTTTAATGGCACCGGCCCTGATGCTTTGGTGGTTGTCGCTGGGGCGCGCTACGCCCCTGTGGGATCTATTTGTTAGCTTGCCACTGATGAATTACGCCCGGCACGCCTTTCATTTTGGGGCCTATTCGGGATTTTTTCTTCTTTTGGTGGGATTGGAGGGGCTGGTTCAGGTGCGGGGCAGTCGCCCGGCTTGGGTAAAGCTGGGGCTTTTGGCCCTGGGGTTATTGTTGGTAAAGCAACTTATGGATCTAACGCCCGACCAAAAATGGCCGGAAGTGGTTTGGCAAATTGTTTGGGTTTTTGGAGTTTTGGGGGTGCTGTTGGCTATTTTTGGAAAAGGCCGTTTTAAAGCGCCCATGTTGCTTGTGGTGTTGGGGATTCAATTTGTTCTGCTGGCAGGACAGTACGACCAACAGATTCGCAATGCCGCGGTCAGAGCCCCAAGGCCTAATATTGCAGGCTTTGTCAACAATGAGTGGTTTGCCTATTCCCGTACCTTACCTTTGGCCCTTCCCTTTTTTATTTTGCCAATAGAAGAGAAATACAACCAATGGTACCACCGGTTTCCTGAAGAACTCTTCATGGTCCAAAAAGATTTTTTCCCGTTGTTAAAAGAGTTGGAGGCGGATGCAGGGGTGTTGGCAGATAAAATGGCACCGATATTTCATCTTTTTGACTTAGAACAACGTGAGCAATTGGAGTCCCCCGAAGCCATATACAAAGTAGTCTTTCAAGAACTTGAAGGCAATCGGGGGGATTGGGCAGAGTTGCGGAGGGAAGGGGAGGGCGACGGGAAATATTGTCCTCAAACAGGGCTCTGTTATTACTTGCCTGAGCGTCCCGATCCGAACCTAAGACGGATGCAAGTCAATTTAGAACAACCAGCTTTATTACTACGCTTGGTCAATTGGGATGCCCATTGGAAGGCTCGGGCCGGGGGCAAGGAGTTGGCGATCCATAGGGCTGCGTACAATATGCAATATGTGGAATTACCCGCTGGAGCGTATGATCTGGAATTCCATTATCAGGACGCCTACGACTCATTGTTCAAGCTCAATTTAATCGCAGTTTTTTTGGGTTGGGTGGCGAAGTGTTTTTGGCTGCGTCGTCAAGAGGCGTTATGATTCAGAAAATTGACAGGCTTTGGGTCTGGAGCATTTTGGTTATCTTAGGCTGGGCCTTTAGCCTGCTGGGACATCAACTGCTGGACAAATGGGCGGCTCCGCAATACCAACCTTCACCACAAGAAGGGCTGGCCTTTTATTTCCCTTTGCATGGGAGCCTTGAAAACAAAGGGGGAAGTAACGCCAAATTAGTGTCGGAATTTCCACCTCTTTGGCGTGATGGGGGGTTGGCAGTGAGTCTCTTGACCTACTCTACCGCCCGATTGGTTGAATTCCCTTTAGACGCTTTTGATCGTTCTTATACCTTATCCTTTTGGATGCAGGTTTCTAGGGAGCATTTTGTTGAAGACAGCAGGCCCTGGAACGGAAACAATGTCTATGGAATTTTATTTGTTGGTAACAAGTTATTTGCCCAAAATCCAACCCTAGAGCTTTCATTTAACAATATTTCTGGTGCCTTTGGAGTTCAAACGGCCCACATGGCTGAGTGGGAACGTGCGGATATAAAATATGATTTTTTAGAGCAGCAATACGCTGCGCATTGGGTAGTCGTACGTTCCGCAGAAAAGGTAGAGGTTTATTTGAATGGGCAATTAGCGCAAGAACTTTTGATCCCACAAAACCCCTCAGAGCATCCCATCGACTTTGCTATGCTTTCCGAAGGGCACCTTCCAGGCGGAAGATTTACCATTTCGGAGTTAACGTTTTGGGAGCGGGGATTGAGTCCAGACGAAGCAAAAAGCCAATTTTCAAACCTTCGCAACCACTGGTATCGGTATTCTAACCCCCTGGTCGAATGGGCCGCGCCAAACTACCTAGAAGGCGGATCTGCCGGACCTTGGTTTAAAACCCCCACCTGGGCTTGGTGGTTCTGGTTCCCCTTGTATCTCTTGACGCTTGGGGCGACTGTAATCTTTTGGGTCCGCTGGATTCCCTGGTTATTGTGGCTGTTGAGCGACGAGCGAGAGCCTTAGCCGATTAATAAACCCTCTACTTAAGTCCGCTTTGGTTACTCCAAATACCACCGGCACTTTCATGAAATCCGTTGGGAAGTTGCGCCTAGTCCTTTGTGGTCCTCTCGACCCCGGTGGTGACACAGCTAACCAGGTTGCAAGACCCCTAGACCAAAGACATTGAGTGGGATCACCTAGGGTAACCTTGCCGCGCCATTAGAGTGGTAGTTACCACGGAAAATTTTGGCGATTTTCACCTACCTGGGCAATGGCACCTGGAGTTTTCTACCTGTCAATTGGTTTTGTTCCTGGTTCTGGTATTAATATAAAACATCTGTTCACTTTATACAAGTTTTTTCCTTTGGCCCGCTCCTTGCTCATCCTCTGCGCTGAAGCAAAAGGAAAATTATGTATAAAAAATTAAGCCCTCTTTTTTGGCCCACCAGTCTCTTGCTGCTGGTGCTAGCCGGACAACAGGCGCATCAATGGTTACCCCTGACTCTGCCTGCCGGTGTGGCCGAATCAGGCGCTAGGTTTTGGGCAAGTTTGGTGTGGCTAACGGGGGGATGGGTGGCAACGGTCACCATCAACCGGTTGTTGGTGGACTTTTGGATAAGACGCCGGCACCGCCAAGTGGCTCCAGCATTGATCCGCTCGCTGGTGTTTGTGGTGGTGTTTTTGTTTGTTTCTTCAGGGATTTTGTCCTTGGTGTTTCACAAAGAGATTACTGGGCTTTGGGCCATGTCCGGCGGAGTGGGGTTGATTATTGGTATCGCGCTGCAAGGGTTGCTGGCCAACTTTTTTGCGGGGATCACCATTAACGCCGAAGGGGCCTTTAAGGTGGGCGATTATATCCAGATCAACAACACCCGTCTGGCACCCAAGCTGCTCACGGGCAAGGTGGTGGATATAAATTGGCACTCAACCCGGATCAAAACCAGCGAGGGTAATCTGATTTTGATGCCCAACAACCTCTTTAACACCACTATTATAAGTAATTTAAGTGTGTTAGGACTAGAGCGAGCCTTAGAAATCTCCCTCTATTTTGACTCTCAAGAGCCTTTAGAGCGGCTGACCCGAATCTTAGAAGCCGCCGCCCTTTCAACCCGAGAAATCCTCCGATTGCCCAGCCCCAAAGCCTTGGTCGGCGATATTAATGAGCGCGGCCAGGAGGTGTTAATCGAGGCGTGGTTTGTCCAGGGGAAGGTGCGCGAGAAAGATGCCCGCTCGGCTTTGATGACCAGTATCCACCAACACCTTAGGCAGGCAGGTATTGCCGTCGCAAAGCCTGCCCAAGAGCTTTGGCTAACTAGGCTTGCCAGAGAAAAGAAGGACCTGTTGGGCCAACGGATTGAACTTTTAGGCCAAGTGGACCTCTTTGGGGGATTAAGCGAGAACGACCGGGCCGTGATGGCCGTAAACCTCAAAGAGCGACAATACGCCAAAGGAGAACTGATCTTCGCACAAGGGGATCCGGCCAAAAGTATGTTTGTAGTGATGGAAGGGTTAATTCGGGTGAAGGTAGAGATTGAGGGGCAGGGCCGCCGGGTGGAGATTGCGGAATTGACCCCAGGAAGTTATGTAGGCGAAATGTCGCTTTTTACCGGGGCCCCCCGCTCGGCAGATGTGGAAGCGGTTTCCTCTGTCATATTATACGAAATTACCCAAGAGACCTTGAGTTATCTGCTTGAGAAAAATCCCAGCTTGTCGAGGCGATTGTTCCATGAAATCGCGGTTCGGCAAGCGCAGATGCTTAAAAAAAAGGACAAAAGCCAAGCACAGCACGAGCGGGAACAACAACAATTGACCCGCACCACCTTTCACAAGATCAAACGCTATTTTCAAGAAATCACGGGTGGATTATTTCTGGTGGAGCCTTCTTCAGAGCCGCGCCTGACCCCCGACAACGCCGCCCATATGGGGCTTTTAATGGCCAAAATCGGGAACATCGACCAACGCGACTTGGCTAGAAGCGCCGTGATCTTAGGGATCGGCACCCCCAGACCCCCAAAAAAGGAACAGGTTTAATGGAAACTAAAGAATTACAAAAAAGTTTCGACGCCACAGCTTATCTGAAGGCCCTAATCGCGGTTGCCTTAGCCGACGGAGGGATGGCCCCAGAGGAGCTTAATTTTATTGAGGTCCAAGCCAAACTCTTGGCTCAAGACCTAGACCACCTCCTCCAAGAGCCCGGCCAAAGCCTTAAAGCACAAGCTCACCGGCTCTCCCCCAAAACCAAGATGATTATCATTCGCGACTGCATCTCTATGGCCCATATGGACAAAGATTACGCAGCCTCCGAGCGGGAGCGTATTTTAGAAATCGCCCGAGACCTAGGCCTAGGCCCTGAAGAAGTGATCAAATGGGAGGATTGGCTTTCGGACTACTGGGCCATTTTAGACCGTGGCGACCAGTTGATGGAGGGGACCTTTTTAGTCTCCTAAATGGTAATTTGACTCCAATCCCAGGTAGAACCTAGGCCAAGGCGCGCGAGGGCGCAATATTTTATGGAAACAAATGATTACATTAGATCAATAGAAATGTTACCCTGCTTGAATGTGGTGTTTTTAAAACCAGAAAATCTGTAAAAAGTGTGGCGTATATTTATATTTAAAAGGTGGTGCCTAGTTTTGGTTTTTGGTCCGATTTGCCCGAAGACGGGAATCAGGCGTTACGCTTAACACAAAATCAGTCCTAAGACTTAGTTTCTAAGGATATTCAGATGTCCAAGTTAAGTGGGGTTAGGGTTGTGAAAATTTTGGGACAGCTTGAGGTTAACCCTAAACCCCATATTGGGGTGTGACTGCCAAAGTGTTAGGGGGGACAAAGAAAAATACTTAAACTCCCATTTCAACGCCTACATCCCCAAACCATTGCTGCCCGCCCATATACGAAATGCGATTATTGATTTTGCAGAAAAGAAAACGGGATCAGTCTGTCTTAATGGGTTTCTTGAAATTTTGGTTTTATGCTTAAAAGGCTGTCTAGGGCCCAGCGATGAACCTGGGCCTTTTCGTTGGGTGTTAGCCCCGAATCCCAATGGAAAATCTGGTAGCGCAGGGGGGGCATGTTAGATTGGGCTAACATCTCTAAAATAGCTTCTAGGTCTTCAGCCGGGGTGCCGTGCCCGCCAAAGGGAAAGTTGTCGCTTAAGTCCAAATGTTCTTGTGCTTTCCAAATATCCCACAAAATAATCTGCCTGATCCCTGGAATGACCGCATACCAAGGCAGTTCTTGGTTCTTGGCGTGACAGGCAAAACACTTTTTTTCCCAAATGGGCCTGATTTGGTTTACATAATCCAGATTTATCTGGGCGTCCATTTCTGGGGCAGGGAGCAGACTGATTGGCGTATCAGGCTTGGTATGTTCACGTCCTTGATGTGCCACAAGAACCCCCGCCCAAATGGCCACTATAACCAAAAATCCAATCTTTTTCATACCAGATCCTGGAGGGGGCCATTTTCAAAAAGAGGGCAACCAATGGCCAACAAAATAATAACATGCTTCCTATCGTACCTACCTTTATTCTAAAAAACAACCTATTCGGGGGTTGGGGCAATCTTTAAAAAGGGTGAATTTATAACGCAAATTGGAAGGTTGGTAAAATCCCCGGTCCCCAAGAGCGGGCGCAGTTGGATCAAGTGCTTAAACTTTGGTAGGACGCCTTTCCTTAGAATAGGTCTCCCCACTCATCCAATTTCTTAATAGCCCGCCAGAAATCTCTTTTGATCCGGTTTTGTAAATTGCGGAAGGGAATAAAAATAGACTGTTAGGGTTGGCCCTCTTTTTTAAAAAAATACCAAGCCCGCCCGAATAAGGAAACTGGCTAGAAACCCGTGGTCAGCAAGACCCACAAGGCTTATTTTACCTTTTGGTTGCTTGACGGCTTGGGCCAAACCAAAGGGCTTAAGTGGGTGGTTTAGAGAAGGCCCAGCAAGGGAAACAGGGACCCCAAGTTAGGCCTTCCAAACCCAATTGGCTAGAGGATGTAACCCCGCTCTTCGTGTTGGGTCAAATCGAGGCCCATCACTTCTTGCTCTTCATCAACTCGCAGGCCCACCAAGGCGTCGGTCAGTTTAAACAACCCAAAGCTAACCACCCCGGCGTAAACTCCAGTCGCCAAGACCCCGGTCGCCTGGACCATTAGCTGCTGGCCTAGGCTCTCAATCCCTTTACCAAAGCCAAAGCCCGAGAAGACCCCTAGTTCGGTGGAGGCAAAAAAACCGGCCATTAAAGTGCCAATGATCCCGCCGACCCCGTGGACCGGGAATACGTCTAGGCTGTCGTCGATCTTGAGGCGGACCTTGATTAGGTTGGTCGCGTTAAAGCAGACCACCCCGGCGATAAGGCCAATTAAGAGCGCCCCGCCAGGGCCTACAAACCCGCAAGCCGGGGTGATGGTCCCCAGGCCCGCGACCATGCCCGTGACAATCCCCAACACCGAGGGTTTGCCAAACTTGCGCCACTCTAAGGCCATCCATGCGAGGCTTCCGGCGGCGGCCGAGATATGGGTGACCAACATGGCCATGGCCGACGAACCGTTGGCGCCAAGGGCACTGCCCCCGTTAAAGCCAAACCAACCGACCCAGAGCATCCCCGCGCCGGTGACGGTCATGGTCATGTTGTGCGGCGGGGTGGAGGTGCGAGGAAAGGTGCGCCGAGGGCCGACCACGAGGGCGGCGACCAAGGCGGCGACCCCAGCGGTGATATGGACCACGGTGCCACCGGCAAAGTCTAAGAGCCCCATCTCCCCCAACCAGCCACCGCCCCAAACCCAGTGGGTCACCGGGGCGTAAACCACCGCCACCCATAGACCCGAGAAGATCAACATTGCCGAAAACTTCATCCGTTCGGCGAAGGCCCCGACAATCAAGGCGGGGGTGATCACGGCGAAGGTCAGTTGGAAGAGGGCAAAGGCCGCTTCGGGAATAGTCCCGGTTAGGGATTGGGTCCCCATTCCGGCAAACATCGCTTTAGAAAATCCGCCCATAAACCCGTTGCCTTCGGCAAAAGCAACCGAATAAAGCCCGGCCAGCCACAAAAGCGAGACCAAGGAGGTAATGGCAAAACACTGCATCAAGACCGAAAGCACGTTTTTACTGCCCACCAGCCCGCCGTAAAACAGCGCCAAGCCCGGCAGGGTCATAAATAATACCAAGGCGGTGGAGGTCAAAATCCAGGCGGTATCGCCCGAATCCGCCGGTCCCGCGTAAGCCGCCCAGGGAAGGGCGACTAAGAGTGATAAAAAGGTGAGCCCCCTTTTCATGCTAACTCCGATTTAGTGTTATTGGGACTAGAGCGCCGATTCCCCCCGTTCGCCGGTGCGGATGCGGATCGCCGTTTCTACGGGCGAAACAAAGATTTTGCCATCGCCAATCTTGCCAGAGCCGGCGGCCTGGCAAATCGCCTCAATGGCCGCCTCCACCTTGGCGTCAGGCACCACAATCTCGATGCGGGTCTTAGGCACAAAATCAATCTGGTATTCCGCCCCTCGGTAAAGCTCGGTATGGCCCTTTTGCTGGCCAAACCCCTTCACCTCGGTAACGGTCATCCCGTAGATTTCGATCTCCTTGAGCGCGTCTTTGACCGGGTCCAGCACAAAAGGCTTGATGATGGCTTCGATCTTTTTCATCTTCTTTAATCCCTACAGGTCCAAAAAGGACGGTTAAAAGGCCCCCCAACCAGCAGGGCCCCAAAAAACAACCTCCCAGCCACGGGGACCGGCCAGGATCGGATATGGGTTTCAGATGCTAGCAAACCGGACCTACTCGGTCTAGCCGCTTTCGGTGGGGGTTTGGTTTAGGTTATTAAGCGCGGCTTGGGTGTGTGGGTGGTCAGGGCCGTAGGCCTTGAGCCTGATTTGATAGGCCTTTTCCAGGTATTCGCGGGCTTTGGAGTGATCGCCTAGGTCATTCCAAGCCTCTCCCAGATTGTTTAGGTTCCTGGCGACCGAGGGGTGCTCCTCCCCATAAACCTGCCGGTTAATTTTGAGGGCTTGTTCATAATAATCAACGGCTTGCTGGGGATCTCCTAAATCTCTCCAAGCCAAGCCGAGATTGTTTAGGGTGGTGGCGACCGAGGGATGCTCCTCTCCATAAACCTGCCGGAAAATTTTGAGGGCTTGTTTAAAATAATCAATCGCTTGCTGGGGATCTCCTAAAGCGTTCCAAGCCAAGCCCAGATTGTTTAGGTACCTGGCGACCGAGGGGTGCTCCTCGCCCAAAACCTGCCGGTCAATTTTGAGGGCTTGTTGGTAATAGTCCAAGGCCTTTTGGGGTTCGCCCAACTGTCTCAGAGCCTCTCCCAGATTGTTTAGAGCGGTGGCGACATCGGGATGCTCCTCCCCCAAAACCTTCCGGCAAATTTTGAGGGCTTGTTTATAATAATCAATGGCTTTTTGATGAACTCCTAAATCGTTCCAAGAGTTTCCCAGATTGTTTAGGCCCCTAGCGACCATTTCGCTTTCCTCTCCCAGGGTTTGGCGGTCGATCTCCAAGGCTTGGTTAAACAAACCAATCGCGTCTTGATTGCGTTGTAGCTGCCAGTACAACTCGCCTAACTGGTTAAGAAACAGGCTATTATTGGGTTCCAGTTCGAGGGCGGCCTGGTAAGCGGCTTCCGCTTGGGTCCACTCGAATTTCATGAAATGGACCTTCGCCTTTTCGAAGTAGGCCTCGGCTAGGGCTTGTTTGCGGGCTTGGGTGTTGGCTTCGGCTTGATCGTAGGCCACTTGCTCCTGCGCAATCGCTTGGTCGTAGGTTTGGATCGCTTGGTCTAATTTCTGCTCCTTAACCAACGCCCGCGCATCCTCTGTATAGGGGTTTTCCGTAGGCCGGGCCGCCGTCTCTTTGATAAACTGGGCGATCTGCGCTTCTAAAAGCGCGATACGCTCCCTCTGCCCCCAAAGCTCCGCCCCCTGCCGCTCCACCAGAGCCCCTTTTTCCTCCGCCGCTACTTTATAAGCTTCGGCTTCCTGCTCTTTTTCGGCTAACCTGTCGGCCTGTTCAGCCAACTCCCGATCCCGCTGGGCGATTAAGACCTCTTTCTCCCCAAGCAACCGGTGCAACTCCGCCTTATTCTCGGTGCTAAGTTCCGCCCGTTCTTGTTGGCTAGTTAACTCCTTGATTCGTTGACTCAGCGCCTCAATCTCCTGATTTTGCTTTTTTACGGTTTCATTAAGGGTAGAATGAGACTCTACCACCGCTTTGCGTTCTAATTCGTTTATCGTAGGAGGGGTCGGCTTCACCAATCGGTAAACCCACTGAAACCCTTTGAAGAGGAGGCCTAGGATCGTGAGTAAAGCCAGCAGCGCAGTTATAAAGGCATAGATGGCGTTTTCAGATTCAAAAAAGTTGATTCCCCAGATAGACATTTTCCTCCCAATTTAAAGAAACTTACTCCGCCTCCCAACATTCACCAACAAAACAGGGGGCTAAGCCGCTATTTTTTTAAAACCCGCCCAACCCTACAAATCCAGACTCTCCACCAGCGACCCAACCTCCAAAATAGCGATGACTCGTTTGTCGATCTTGCCCATGCCGTAGATAAATTGGGTGTCGATCTGTTCGCCCAGGTCGAGGCCTTCGGTGAACTCTGCTTGGCCGATGGTGACCACCCCGACTAAGAAATCAACCAAGATGCCCGTCTCCGCGCCGCCTAAACTCACGACAATAATACAGGTCTCCCCGGTGGGGGGCACCGCTTCCATGCCTAGCTTAAGCCGCAAATTAAGGACCGGCACAATCTTGCCACGCAGGTTGGTCACCCCCATCAAATAGTTCGGGGTTTGGGGGACCTTATCAATCGCCATCTGGCCCACCACCTCGCGCGCATGGTCGATACGAATGCCATATTCCTGCTCGCCTAACAAAAAGGTCAAAAGCTTGCCGCCGGTGGCGTTGAAAAAATCGTCGGTTTTGGACATAAGGTTCTCTATAGGGTAATAGCTTTTGAGTAACCTACAAGGTTGCAAAGCGACAAGCAAGAGTAGAGCAAAACTTTCGATTTACATTGCCCCATAAGTCACTTTGCCGCTATAAAGCTAATTATTATAGCCCAATTTTAAAAAAAATCCGAGACCCGATAAATAGCCATACCCTGCTTTCCACCTTTGTTTTCGCCTCTTTCTTTGGGGTGTTTTTGGTGGTCTTGGCGCAGCGTTTACGGATCACGGCGATTGTGCCCTTGCTGATTGGTGGCAATTTGTTAGGCCCAGAACAGTTGGGTTTGGTGCATCCAGAGGCGTTGGGTGAGGGGTTGACCACGATTATTTCTATCGCGGTGGGTGAGGGGGGCTGACCTTAGATATCAAAGGTTACCGCTAAGCGGCCAAAGAGATTACCCGACTGCTTACCTGGGGGGATGCTGGTGACTTGGCTTGCGACGGCGGCCTTGATCTACTTCTGTGAAGACCAAATTGTTTTAGGGGGCGATCTGGTCCCTAGTCACCATCTGCTTTTAGAGATCGATGGCGAAATATTTTTAGATCCGCCCTCTGAAAAAAGTGGGCCCGCCAGAGTGTTTTATTTGCAACCCCCTAAAAACGAACTTTTAGGACCCACAAAGCCCGAGTGGGTGATTTTAAGTGAACAAGAAAACCTACATGATTTATTTTCAGATATGCTTGATCTGGTCTGCGCTGAACATCCAGCCTTAAACAAGCTTAAACTATTGGCCGCGTTGGATCAGCGAGAGGCCGAGTTTTCGAGTTTAATTGGCTACCAAATCTCGCTCCCTCACGTTTATTGCAAGGAGACCCGAGAACCCTTGATGATTGTAGCCAAAGCCATGGGCCATCTGGCTTCGCCCGTGGGTGGAGAGCCGATTTCGACCATTTTTATGATTATTAGCCCCAAAGACCAACCTGAGGTTCACCTAGAGCAAATCTCTAAGGTCGCCAAATTTATCTCTAAAGAAAAAAACCGCTTTGCCCTAGCCGCGGCCAAGGACGAAGCAGAGCTTTTTTACGCCCTGGAGCGGGGGTAAGCCCTTTGTTAAAAACTCAAAGTAAGGAAATATACCTAAGGGAATATTTTCCTTAACAAACGGGTTAAATTCAGCTAGGATCCGCCCACTTGGACCTAAATTCTATATTCACCCGAGGGGAAATGAAGGCTAAACCGCAGTTTTTGATCGTAGATGACAACCGGATGAACCGCTCCATGCTGGGTCACCTGTTGTCACCCTTTGGTCAGTGCCAAGAAGCGGTTAACGGACAAGAGGCGGTGGATTGTTACGAGCAGGCAAAAGGGGAAAATCGGCTTTACGATTTGATCTTTATGGATGTGGTGATGCCGGTGATGGACGGCAACATGGCGGTGGCCAAGATTCGCCAGACCGAGCGCGATTCGGGGTTGCACCCGGTTGAAGTCGTGATGATTTCAGCGCTTCATGAAGGTGAAGATATCGAGGCCAGTCGGGCGGCGGGAGCCAGTCTTTATTTGGCCAAACCTGTTAAAGAAAAGTCGATATACGAACTACTTAACCAACTAGGTTACCAGCGCCGAGTGGACTAGTTGAGTTTTTTGGAGGTGATTGCAGATTTAAACGAATTAAAAGTTCCGTGATCCCAGACAAAGTGACCGGCTTAGCCAAAAAACCGTCAATCGCCATACTTTTAGCTAAAAATTTCCCTTCTGCTTCAGATAGTTTGCTAATCCCCACGGTTTTAGGCATTGGTGCGGATATTCTTTTTTTGATCATAGCCAAGGTCTCGCGCCCATTCATTTCAGGCAGGTCTAAATCAATTAACATCAGATCGTAAGGCCGGTCTTCTAGCTCGATGATGGCTCTACTACCAGAGTTAGCCAAGGTCACTTGGGCGCCTAAGGCTTGTAAGTGCCTCCCCAAAATAGTTCGGTCTGTTGGGTTGCTGTCCACGAGAAGCACACGGGGGCCTTGCGGGGTTGCTGATTTTTGCTCTTTAGCATCTAAGTTTAAGTCGTTAAAAAATCCGACGGGTAGAGGGTGATTTTGAGCACTGGTGATCCAGTGGGCTTCCTCTGGCGCTAAGACAAATCGCGGGGATTTGAGGAACAGACGCGGTTTATGTGGGATACGCTCTGCCAGTTGGCGAGCTAGGTCTAGGCCCTTTTCTGGGTCAAAAAAACCTTCTATTACCAATTGGTCAAAGTTGCCTTGAGTGGCTAAGTTTAAAAACGTTTGCTCCTGCTGGCAGCAAACCCCAAAGGTTAAGGCCTTGTGAGCTACTGACGCCAGGCCAGGGTTAGGCTCGTAAACCAGGGTTCTCAAGACATTCAAGGGGGGAGTTGGGTAGTTTGGACCTTTGGCAAAGGAAAGGGTAAAACTAAAGATTGATCCACCTTGGGGGGCCGGTTCAACCTTAAGTTTACCCCCCATGGCCTGAATAATCTGGCGGGCAATCAATATCCCCAATCCGGTTCCACTAGTCGAGGGGGGAGACAAATGGGCCGAGTCAAAGAGGGGGCCCCTTTGGTTAACTCCCATCCCTGAATCAATAATCTTAAATTCATAGCTAATCTGGCCTTCGAGTGAGTGGGGGGGTGGTGCTACAGCTAGGCAAATCTGGCCGTCTTCGGTAAAATTAAGGGCGTTACTCAAGAGGTTTCGTAGTACCAGCGCCAGCCGTTGTGGATCCCCTAATAACAGAGATTTAGGGAGGGTGGGAACGTCAAAATAAAATAACAGTCCCTTGGCTGCGGCTAGGTTGGCAAAGGGATTGACCTGATTGTTTAACAACTCGATTAACCCAAAGGGCTCTTGAACCAAAACGATCGGGGTCGATTCGAGTTCTACATATTCCAGCAGGTTAGCAACAACCTCATTTAATTCCCCTGTATTGCGGGCAAGCGCCTCGACCATCGCCGGACCATCGGCATCTAAGGATTGCGGTTGTTGAAGCAATTGGGTGATACTGTTGACCGCACCTAAAGGAGAGCGAAGGCTATGGCCTAAAGTGTTAAAAAAAAGGTTTTTTGCGTGATCTGTCTTCTGTCTGTCTAAGAGAATTTGGACTTCATTTTGTTGGGTGAGCTGGCTTTGGGCTAAAAGCGCGCGTAACCGGTGCCAATTAAACAGCCCAAAACCGCCAAGTAAACTCAACAAAAGCAAAACGAACTCTTCTGCCTCCCAAAACCCAGTTTCAGCCGCCCTATTTTTAGACTCAAAAAACTCTAAACTGCTGGCAAGGAGAAAAACGACTAATCCCAGGGTGAGACAAAGGGTCAATTCGAAAAGGTGCTTTTTACTCTTCATTGAAATAAAAGAATAGTTTTTATGAGAATTAGGTTAAGGTTAAACCCCATCAATAGCGGACCCTTTGACCAGGAGATTTTTGCAAAAAGCCAAAAAACCAGTTAATTCAAAGTACCTTTGCCGAGACTATTCAAAGCCAAGGGCTTTTGACTAACATCTTTTCCGGCAAAATGGGGCAAAATCGGTAAAATAACTAAAAAGTTTTTGAGTTTTGCTGCGAAAAATACCCTGAATAGTTCGCTAGTAAAGGTTTAATCAACTAGAGTAAATATTCAAAAAAGAAAGTTGCGATGCTGAAAGCTAAATCCTTCACCCTTAAAAACCTAACGCAAGTTGCCCCTTTTCAAAGTCGGGGCCAACTCGTTAAGCTGGTGCCCGATAACCCTAAGTCATGGAGCCCAGATGAAACGAAGAGATTTAGTAAAAGCCGCCGGGGCCGGCGCACTCTTGACCGCTGCCGGGATTCTGGCGGGTTGCGAAAAAAAGGACGCTGCTCCTAAAGCCATAGAAGGGGCTCCGGCGATTAGTCTGGGGAAAAATTTTGAATGGAAGATGGTCACCGCTTGGCCCAAAAACTTCCCTGGCCTGGGTACTGGAGCCAATTACCTAGCGCAACTCATAGGCGAACTTTCCGGCGGACGGCTTAAGGTTAAGGTCTATGGGGGAGGCGAGTTGGTGCCACCCTTAGAGGTCTTTGACGCGGTTTCTAAAGGCACCGCCCAGATGGGACACGCCGGGGCTTATTATTGGAAAGGCAAGGCCGAAGCGGCCCAATTTTTTTCGGCAGTTCCCTTTGGGCTAAATGCCCAAGAGATGATAGGCTGGATTCGCCATGGCGGTGGCCAAGAGCTTTGGGATGAGGTTTACCGCCCGTTTGGCCTCAAACCCTTTCCTGCGGGCAACACCGGGGTGCAGATGGGGGGATGGTTTAATAAAGAGATTAATAAGGTTGAGGACTTTAAAGGCCTTAAGATGCGGATGCCTGGCTTGGGTGGCGAGGTTTTAAATAAACTGGGCGCCACTTCGGTGAGTCTGCCCGGTGGAGAGATATTTCAGTCGTTGCAATCTGGCGCCATTGACGCAACCGAGTGGGTAGGGCCTTACAACGACCTAGCCTTTGGGTTTTATAAGGTAGCGAAGTACTATTACTGGCCCGGTTGGCATGAGCCAGGAACGGTGCTTGAGTGTTTTGTAAATCAAAAAGCCTTAGACGAATTACCCAAAGATCTGCAAGCGATTGTCGAGGTCAGTTGCCGCGCGGCTTACGACAACATGCTGGCTGAATATTCGGCGCGTAACAACCTAGCCCTTATGACCCTAATCAACGAACACAAGGTACAATTTAAACGATTCTCTGACCCAGTCCTTAGAGAGCTGGGTCGGGTCTCGCAAATAGTGGTGGCCGAAACCGCCGCCAGAGACCCGCTATCGGCCAAGGTTTATCAGTCCTTTGACCAATTCCGCAAAGGGGCGATTAGCTGGGACAAAATCGGCGAAGAAGGCTATAGCCTCGCTCGCGCCTTGACCTTCACCTAACCATGTTAAGGACGCTGGCTGACCAAATCGATCGTTTTACCGATTTCTTAGGGCGGATTGTTTCTTGGTCGATCTTGTTGATGGTGGGAATCACTTTTTTGGTGGTGGTGTTACGCTATTTGTTTAATTTAGGTTGGGTTTGGATGCAGGAGTCGGTAATCTATCTGCACGGAGCCCTGTTTATGCTAACCGCCGGATATGGTTTGTTACATGGTTCTCACGTCCGGGTGGACCTGCTTTACCAAAAATTTTCCCCAAGACAACAAGGTCTGGTCGATTTCCTAGGGGCGCTTTTTTTGCTCACCCCCTTTTGTGGTTTGATCCTCTGGCAAGGTTGGGAGTTTGTCGGGCAAAGTTGGTCGGTTTTTGAAGGCAGTGCCGAAAGTGGCGGTATTCCGGCGACTTACCTGTTTAAGTCCCTAGTCTTGGCTTTACCAACGCTGCTATTAATCCAAGGCCTATCGCAAATGATTCGTAGCCTGATTCGTATGGTGGAGAATCCCTGATGGCTTGGCTTCCTCCGGCAATGTTTGGTTTTACCCTTTTGATTTTGATTATGGGGTACCCCGTCGCCTTTAGTCTTGGTGGCAGTGCTTTGCTGTTTGGCTTAGGCGGGTATTTTTTAGGCCAGTTTGACGCCGCCTTTTTAGGGGCCTTGCCAGAGCGTATCTTTGGTATCATGTCCAACCAAACCTTGGTCGCGGTACCCCTGTTTATTTTTATGGGGGTGATGCTCGAACGCTCAAAAATATCTGAAGATTTATTAGAAACCTTAGGCCTGCTTTTTGGCCGGACCAGGGGCGGGATTGGGATTTCGATTTGTGTAGTTGGAGCGCTGCTGGCCGCCTCGACCGGAATTGTGGGGGCGACAGTAGTCACCATGGGACTGATTAGTTTGCCTGTGATGTTGCGCTATAAATATAGACCCAGCTTCGCCTGCGGGATTATCGCCGCCTCTGGCACCTTAGGGCAGATCATTCCCCCTTCCATTATATTAGTGTTATTAGGCGACGTGATCGGCTCGGCGCACCAGCAAGCTCAATTGGCCATAGGCAACTTTGCCCCCTCTGCAGTGAGTGTTGGCGATTTGTTTTTAGGGGCTCTGGTCCCAGGTTTGGTTTTAGTCTTGATGTATATGATCTGGGCCTTTGTCGCAGCCCAACTGGTTCCTGATTTGGCCCCGGCAGTGCCTCAAGTAGAGTTAGATGTTCTGGTCAAAGGAGAGTTACGCCTTAAGGTGATCCAAGTTTTGATACCCCCAATTTTGCTGATTATTGGGGTCTTGGGCAGTATCTTGGCGGGAATCGCCACTCCTACTGAAGCGGCCTCAGTGGGTTCGGTCGGGGCGATTTTAATGGCCTATAAAAAGGGCCAACTAACCGGAGAAAACCTAAGGGCCGTGCTCAAAGCAGTCGCCGAAATAAACGGCATGGTTTTTGTGATTCTACTTGGCTCCAGCTTGTTTTCTTTGGTTTTTAGGGGATTTGCGGGCGATGAGATTGTTGGTCGATTTTTGGTGGGCTTGCCCGGCGGGGTGACGGGAGCCTTTTTGATGGTCATGGCGGTTATGTTTGTGCTGGGCTTCTTTTTAGACTTCTTCGAGATTACCTTTGTGGTGGTCCCTATTGTTGGGCCGATTTTGTTAACCCTAGGGCTTGACCCGATTTGGTTGGGGGTGATGATTGCCATTAACCTGCAAACCAGTTTCTTGACCCCCCCCTTTGGTTTTGCCCTGTTTTATCTGCGTGGCGTTGCCCCTAAAGAGGTTACCACTTTGGAGATATATCGAGGGGTGGTGCCCTTTATTGGGATTCAATTGGTGCTCTTGGTTATCCTTTGGTTTTTCCCGCAATTAATCCTCTGGCTTCCCCATCATTTTTATAGCTAAGGTTTCCCCTAGTAGGGGTATCAGGTTAGATCGGTTATCCTCCCAATGGCCATTCCTCCCTTCTCATAAAAACCGGGTAAAATACCTAGGGGTAAAGCAGGACAAGTTTTATGAAACTTATTTTGTCTTGCAGATCCTTGGATGTTCGGCTAGGGTTCTGAGGAGCGTAAAATAAAATACCAACGGAGGATTGGTGACTCCAAAAACTAGATTGGCCCTTATAAGTTGCGTAGTCCTTATCCTACTAGCTTTACCTGCAATGTTGGTGCTGGGGATGTTGTCTGAGGCTTTAGAACTGCTAGCCGGAGGCGCACCTGGAGGGTTGGAATTAATTAAATCGGTCCGTCAGTATATAATGGGTTCCTTGTTGGCCTCGGCCTTTGGTTTGGGGGTGATTGGATTTTTGGTGATTAAGGTTTTTTTTCAACCTATGAACCATTACCAGACCCTGATTAGTGATCTCACCAACGGGGACCTCAAACTTAATAAGGACAAGCTGGTTCAAGCCGAAAAGGGAGAGTTCGCCCGAGCCATTCACACCTTTAATACCTTTGTGGAGCAGATCTCAAGTATGATTCGCCTGCTTAAGGAGCAGTCCGTACGTTTAGGTCTTTCTGCCGAGATTTTTCAGATCAACGCCAAATGTGTGCTTAACTCCACCCAAAAGATCAGTCAGACTGCTCAAGAAGACTTTCGGACTATTGGCGAATCTGCCGAAGCGCTGGAGGGCCTCACCAAAACTAGTCAATCAATCACCGATTTGTTGTTGGTCTTGGAACAACAAACTTCAGCGGCTAAACAAAAAACCAATGCCGGAAGCCGCTCGGTTGCGGAAGCGATAAGCACCATGACCGGGATTGAGGAGTCGAGTAAAAAAATCAGTCGGATTGTGGTGACTATATCCCAAATTGCCAATCAAACCAATTTGTTGTCCTTAAACGCTGCCATCGAATCCGCCAAAGCCGGGGAGCAAGGTAAGGGTTTTGGAGTGGTTGCCGAAGAGGTTCGCAATCTGGCGACAAGGGTTAATGCGAGCGCCGTTGAGATTAATCAATTGATCGAGAAGAGCCAGCAAGAGGTGAAGCAGGGCGGTCAAATGGTTACAAAGGTAGGTGAGGACCTAAAAGTGATTGTTGCCCAGGTTGACGAGGTTTCCACTAAGATGCTCGGACTAAGCCAATCGGTTTCCTCGCAGGCACAGGGTTTAAACCGAATTAGTCAACGTTCAGACGAGTTAAAGGCCTCCAGTAGCCGGACCTTGGTCTTACTTTCAGAGATGAGCAAAGTGGTCGATTCCTCGGCTGCGGGTACAGCAACCCTAAAAAAGGCCTCAGACAATCTCAACCTAATCATTGAGAAACTCGACAAATATGATTCAGGAGAACGGGTTGAAGATTATATGCCCTGGAGGCAAGAATATAGTGTCAAGGTGGACTCGCTAGATGACCAGCACAAGGTGTTGGTGCAGCTAATCAACATGTTATACAAAGCCAAACTTAAAAACGAACCTCCCAAGTCATATATGGACTTGGTCGATTCGTTGGCTAACTATGCGATTTCTCATTTTGTGTATGAAGAATACCAGATGGAAAGATTCGGCTATCCTGGTTTTGAAAGGCACCAGCCACAACATATTGAGTTTATCTCGCAGGTAGAGCAGTTCCTAGGGGAGTTTAAGGCAGGAAGAAAAACTCTGGACCAGTTACTAGAAATTCTGCGAGGATGGCTGGCAAACCACATCCTAAAAGAGGATATGGCGTATTCGAGCCATTTGGTTTCTAAAGGTGCGAAATAAGTTTACTCGTTTCATTTGTGAGAGACGAGGGAGCGATAGCTGATTAGCGGGCTGCGCTCAGTACTTGCGAAGTTGTGAATAATCTTGTTATTTTAACAGGTTAAAGAAATTCGCAAAAAAAACGCTAGGTGGGGGTGAAAAAAAATTAGACAAACCCCCTCAAATTCATTATTCAACAAGTATCCTTTTTTCCACGAAGGTAAAGTCTATTACACAAAGGTAGAAACTTCGCCTTAGCAACATTCTTTCAGGGAAAGACATGAAGAAATCAGCCATCCTTATCTTGGCCCTTTTGACCATGGGTATCGTTTCGGCTTATGCTGAAGACGGAGAACGAATTTTCAAACGCCGAGGCTGTCCGACCTGCCATGGGTCGGCTGGTGCCTCGCCGATTTCTCCGGCATACCCCGTGTTGGCTGGCCAAAACAAGGATTACATTGTTGCCCAGCTCCACGCGTTTAAAGACAAACATCGCGATGGAACCATCTCGACTCGTCAGATGACCCCCTTTGCTAACAGCCTTTTGAACCCCTCTAACCACTCGGAAGCCGATGTGGATGGGGTTGCTTCTTATTTAGCTGGCAGCACCTCAAAAGCAAAGTTTGACTTTGATTCGGCCTTAGCCGCTCAAGGTAAGACTTTGTATGAAGAAAAAACTTGTAACAGCTGCCACGGAGCAGATGCTAAAAGCCCGATTATGCCAAACTATCCTAAGTTGGCTGGTTTGAGCCCCGCTTACATCGAGCTACAGATCCTAGCTTTCCAAAAAGGCAACCGCAAAGGGACTGATAACGCCAACCTAATGGGCGGCATGGCTAACAGTATTTCCACTGAAGAAGCTAAAGCAATTGCTAACTACTTAGGTAGCTTGCAGTAGTCTGGTTTCTAGTCGTTAAAAAGAGGCCGCCTTCGGGCGGCTTTTTTTTTGCCTAAAATTTGCCCTTATCTTCAAGCAGAAGATTAATATAGGCTCTAACTTACCTGGGTATGTCTTTTATAGTTGGAATTTAACTCTGGGGTTGAATCGACCTAACATACCTGCCACAATAGGGCCACCCCTCTGGAGATGAGTATGGTTTCTTATCAAAATCATCGCGGGTCTGAAAAGATACGGGACCTACCATGAGCCGCCAATTGGTTTGGGGGTTAGCCGGTCAAAAACACCAAGACCAATGGCGCGGGACTTTAAGCGTCTTAGAAGTGGATTTTTGGGCCACAGACCAGGAAAGGGTTTTCAAAGAGGCCCTTAAAAATCAGTCCCCCCGTTTGGTTATCCTCGATTTAGACCTTCCAGGTGCAGTCGTGCTCGCCCAACAATTACACGAAAAACGCTGGCGACATCGACCTGCGTTACTGTTAATCGGCGAAAACGAACCTCCCTTTATTGCCGAATGGCCCCAAACCGGCTGGGCTCAAGAACCTGTTTCTTCCACACACTTTTTGGGGCAGGCTCAATTACTGCTTACCATTTGCTCTCAAGAAACCCAATTAGAACAACTACGTCACGATCTTGCTGAGGTTAAATCCCAAGGGGATTGGGCGAAGAAAAACCTTGAGTCCATAAGCCAACGAATTGAAATACAGGTGGCCGAGCGCACCCGAGAATTGTTCCGCAAGATCGAAGAAAGTAACGTAAAGGTAGGGCAGGGAACCCAACATTTTGTGGACGAGCGGTTTTTAGAAAAGCTTCTGGACGCCTTGCCCATCGCGGTTTATCTAAAGGACCCTGCCGGGCGTTATGTCCTCTCTAACCAAGCTTATGGGCACCTCTTAGGTCGGGACCGAGATCAGATCTTGGGCCGCCGGAGCTTGGCTATTTTTGACGCAGAAGACGCTGAACGTGATGAAGACACGGATCAAAGGGCTCGCCGCCATGGGGAACAGGTTCAGCTTGAAGAATCTTTGACCCTAAACGGAACTCGCTATGATCTGTATTTAGGCAAGATTCCCCTGCAAATGACGGGGTTAGAATCGGGCTATTTGATTGGTTTTGCTTTGGATATTTCGAACCGGAAAAAGTTAGAAGAGCGGCTTAGTCAATCCCAAAAGCTAGAGGCGTTGGGAACCATGGCTGGGGGAATCGCGCATGATTTTAATAACCTACTTTATGCCATTCTGCTCAACCTAGAATTGATCAAAAAGGCCGCTCCCCAAGACCCCAAGGTTTTGCGATTGACCGAACGCGCCGAAGAAGCGGGGCACCGAGCCAAAGGTTTGATTCGCCAGATCCTTACCTTTTCTGCCCAATCTGAACAACATTTCGAGGTCCTAGACCTAAGGGATATTCTGGACGACGCCTTTGGCTTGATCCGGGCCTCGATCCCAGCGCAGATAGCGATTGAGCGATTTTACTTATGTGAAGAAGCCTTGGTTAAGGCAGACCCTACCCAGTTGCACCAGGTGGTGATGAACCTTGCCAATAATGCGGCTTACGCCATGTCCAAATCGGGTGGGCTTTTAACCATGACCCTAGAAACCCACCTAGTGGCCCCTGGTGAACATTTGGCCTTGCAAATTAGGCCGGGTGCTTATGTTAGGCTGGTTATCGCCGATAATGGAGAAGGGATTCCTGAAGAGATATTGCCCCGGATTTTTGATCCCTTTTTTACGACCAAACCTGCTGAAGAGGGCTCCGGGCTCGGGTTGTCAGTGGTTCACGGCGTTTTGCATCGACATCGGGGGTTAATATTATGCTCCTCCACCGTAGGCAAGGGTACCGAATTTACCATCTATTTACCTAGGGTGGAAAAGGCCCTTGGCAAGGGGACGGTTAACCAGATAGGGTTTGAAAAACCAAAAGTTTCCGAGAGAAAGGGGCATCGTATCCTTTTGGTAGATGATGAAGATTTGGTGTTGCAAGCGCAAAAAGAATTACTAGTGGCCGAGGGTTTTGAGGTGGACGCCTGCAAAAACCCTACAGAAGCCCTGGGGCGCTTTCGAAAAGCGCCCCTTGATTACGACTTGGTTTTAACCGATCAAAACATGCCGGGGCTTACCGGGCTTGAGCTGACCCGATCAATCACTGAGATAGAACCCAACCAACCGGTGATTCTTTACTCGGGATTTAGCCAAGGTCTCAATGAAGCTAAGGCCTTGGCTGCTGGTGCTATGGCGCTTTACTCGAAACCCCTTAATATGGGAGAATTGGTTATGAAAATACGAGCGACTTTGGATTAAGATGGCTAATTTGTTGATCATGGAGGATGAGGTACTGGTTTGCCGTGCTTTAAAGGATTCTCTAGAAAGCGCCGGGCATCAGGTTACCTTGGCCTTAGACGGTTCCGATGGTTCTAGACTCGCCGCAAGCGGGCAATTCGACTTAGCGATCATCGATATTTTTATGCCCATTCAGGATGGAATTGCGACCATCATGGAGCTTAAAAAATCCCAGCCTAGCCTTAAAGTTATCGCCATTAGCGGCGGTGGGGCGTTGGTTAACGAATACGATTACCTCGAATACGCCGAAGCAATGGGCGCGATTCAATGCTTTTATAAACCGATCGATACAGAAGAGCTTTTAAGCTGTATCAAAGCAAACACCTGAAAGGTTCCTCGACATGAAGGATAAGTTAACCAAATCAAAGATATTATGCACCTTGGGCCCCTCGACCAATACTCCAGAGAGTATCGCGGAACTGCGTGATTTGGGGATGAATATGGTGCGGATTAACTTCTCGCACGGCACTGAAAAGGAAAAAACAAAGCTATTCCAGATGGTTAGGGCAGTTAGCCCAGACATCGGTATCCTCTGCGATATCCAAGGCCCTAAGATCCGTATTGGCGACGTTCAGGAAGGTGGGGCGCTCCTTAAGCGGGGGCAACGCTTTATTTTGACCACCAAAAAGGTGATGGGTAACGACGAAAAGGTTACTTTTAGTTACAAACCCTTTCCTAAAGAGGTGAAGGTTGGTGAACGGGTCTTTATTAACGACGGCATTATTTGTTTGGAAGTGCTTAATATTAAAGGCGAAGAGGTTCACTGTCGGGTCTTGACCGGGGGGTTTATTTATTCACGCAAAGGGGTCAACCTACCCACCACCAAGATTGGACTTAGAGTCCCAACCGAAAAGGACATTGAAGACCTCAAACTAATCGCCAAACTAGATCCGGCCTACGTAGCCGCTAGTTTTGTGGGCAGCGCCGAAGATGTGGAAACCATCCGCCATATCCTGGCCAGTTATGGCAATGATCGAATAAAAATTATCTCGAAAATTGAGCGACCCATTGCGGTGGATAATTTTGACGAGATCCTTGCCGCTTCGGATGGTATTATGGTTGCGCGTGGGGATCTAGGGGTCGAATTGTTGCCCGAAGAGGTGCCACCTCTGCAAAAGTCGATGATCCGCAAATGTAATACTCAAGGCAAGCCGGTGATTGTGGCCACCCAGATGCTCGAATCTATGGTTAAGGCCCCTATTCCGACTCGGGCTGAGGTTTCAGATGTTTACAACGCTATTGAAGATGGGGCTGACTGTGTGATGCTTTCGGCTGAAACCGCCTCGGGCGAATTTCCTACCGAAGCGGTTTGGGTGATGGAGCGGATTATCCGCAACTCAGAAGAACATTTACCTGAACGTGATCCCCACTGGTATGATTCTAAAGAGGAAACGGTTTCAGAGATCATTGGTCACCTCACTCATCACGCCTGCCAGCAGCTAAAAGATCGGTTTAAACAGCCCGGTAAAATCATCTGTTTGACCCGTTCTGGTTACACCGCGCGCATGATTTCCAAATACCGTCCGCCTTTTCAGATTTTTGCCGTTACTCCAGACCAGCGGGCCAGCCAAGAGATGCGGCTTTTGTGGGGGGTTGAGTCTGTATATTTACCTGAATTAGAAGAAGCGGCTAAAACCATGACCCGAGTGCAGACGGCTATCCAGGCTTGCTGTGAAAGAGGTTATGTTAAGGCCTCCGACCGGGTGATTGTGGTTGGCGACTTTATGCGACTGGCCACCCAAACCAACATGGTCTCGATCTTGCGGGTGGGGGACGTTTTGGAGCAGAATGACTAAGGGCCTTGCCGCTTTTGGCCAAATCAGCTAGTCTTTATGGACTGGTTTATTAACCCTTTGCCCCTGGACCCTAATGGAACAATTTGCGAACGAACTAGCCGCCAAAGAACAATTGATGTATTGGTGGGGTTTAGGGCTCGTGGTCTTTTTTGTGCTGGTACCCTACTTAACAATCAGAGCAAACAAAAAGGAGCGGTTGCACCCCCGCGAATATCCAGACCCCAACCTAGCCCAAACCCCCGAACCTGCTCCTGAGGAGCATAATACCGGGGAAGAATCTAAATAGGTTCTTTGTGCAACCCCAATCTGTTTTACTTAAGGCAGGTTGGGTTGTAGTTTTCTTTGCTGATTATTATAGAGATTTTGCCAGTGCTTCAATAAAAACATCTCTTTAAAATCCCTCATTTGCCTCTTTGGGTTGTTTTTATTTGCCAATGGCATTCAAGGGGCCATCCCCCGGTCCACCTACCGGCTCTGTTGAGACGCCAAACGAAGTGCTTAATTCCCCTGGTAACCAGACTTTGTCAACTTGGGGTACCTTGGTTTGTCGCCCTTTTTTTGTCCGCTGGCTACCTTCAAACCTGGGAATTTCTCTATCAAAATGGCGGGTGCCTAATTTCGGTCCTGCCCGAAAGTAAAGGGCGCGCCCGCATTACCCATATTCCCATCTGTTATCTATAAAAGCCAAAACCTTAATGAATCTAAACCCGATTAATTTGGGCAGAAGGTTGATTTTGGCCGGAGGAGGCATAGGCTGGACTTGGCTTTACAAGGCCGGTTGATTTTGCCAAGCTGGCACTCAACCTAACAGCCTGCCAGGAAGTTATGAGTCTTTTGGAAGCCAAACGTTACGAACACCAAGAAGCCGAATCTCGTTGGTCCCAGTTTTGGGAGGAACAAGGGATTTATCAATATGATCCCGATTCGACCAAACCCCTCTTTTCGGTGGACACCCCCCCGCCTTATGCCTCTGCCGCCCATTTACATGTGGGGCATGCGATGAGTTATTCACAAGCAGAAATACTAGTGCGCCAAAAACGGATGGCCGGGTTTAATATTTTTTACCCCATGGGTTTTGACGACAACGGACTTCCGACCGAGCGATATGTCGAAAACAAATATAAAATAAATAAACAAAAAATTACCCGCCCCGAATTTGTGGCGCTTTGTATGAAAGAAACCAAGCTGGTCACCGAAAACTACCGCCAATTTTGGCGGATGTTGGGGATTAGCGTGGACTGGAGTTTGGAATACAACACCATTGGCCCAAAAGCGGTCAAGGTTGCTCAATCCAGCTTTTTAGATTTGGTTAAAAAGGGGCTGGCAAGGCGAAAAAAAGACCCTATTATGTGGGACATTTCGATGCAAACCGCTTTGGCGCAAGCCGATATCGAAACCATAGAGCGCAATGGTCTGCTTAATTCAGTGGCCTTTAAATCTGCTGAAGACGAAAAAGAATTGATTATCGCCACCACTCGCCCCGAATTGATTCCCGCCTGTGTGGCGCTGTTTTGTCATCCTGATGATAAAAGATATCAGTCTCTTTTAGGCAAAAATGCGCTGACCCCCATCTTTAAGCACTCGGTCCCAATCTTAGCAGATGACACGGTTGACCCGGAATTTGGCAGTGGTTTGATGATGGTTTGTACCTTTGGAGACCCCGAAGATATAGCCAAATGGAAAAAATATAAACTCGACACCAGGGTGATTATCGACGAGCGCGGAATGGCCAACCATTTTGCTGGCGAGTTTGAAGGGTTGCATATTAATAAACTTAGAGAGGCGGTCTTAGCGCGGCTCAAAGAAACGGGTGAGCTAAAGGGGCAAACCCAAACCTTACAAAGAGTTAGCGTAGCCGAACGCAGTGGGACTCCGGTCGAATACATCCCCCATTTGCAGTGGTTTATCAGCCTGATGGACCACCAAAACGATTTCTTAAATCGTGCCGATCAACTAGACTGGTATCCTGATTATTTTCAAAAGCGCCACGACCATTGGGTCGAGGGGCTTAAGTGGGACTGGTGTATCTCTAGGCAGCGGTTTTACGGCGTGCCCATTCCGGTCTGGTATTGTGAAGACTGCGCCTATACGCATTTTGCGGAGCCCCACCAATTGCCTTTGGACCCCACCACCACTGGCCCAGGGTTGGAGCGTTGTCCGGTTTGTGGCTCCCAGGCTTTTCGACCAGAAGGGGACGTTTTCGACACCTGGATGACCAGCAGCTTGACCCCGCAGATTAACGCCGGGATGACCCTTAATGACGACTATACTTGGGCCGCCGAACGACCAGGGCTTTTTCCTATGTCCGTAAGGGTTCAAGGGTTTGAGATCATCCGTACCTGGACTTTTTATACCTTGGTTAAGTCCCATTTCCATCACCAAGGGTTGCCTTGGAAAGACATTGTGGTCTCTGGTTGGGGGCTTGATAAACAGGGACAAAAGATCAGCAAGTCCAAAGGAAATTACGAAGACCCAAGCGACATTGTTAAAAATTTCAGTGCAGACGCCCTTAGATACTGGTCGGCTTTGGGCACCTTGGGCAATGATTTAAGGTATAATGAACAAGAGGTAAAATCAGGGCAGAAGTTGCTTAATAAACTTTATAATTCGACCCGTTTTTTAGCCCAAACCGTGGGGGATGGGTATAAACACCACTGGGACAATGAGGCATTGATGCCAGTGGACCGATGGTTGTTGGCGGCTAATGCCAAGTGTGTCGAGCAGGTTACCGATTTTTTTGAAAAATATGATTATTCCAATGCGTTGCGAACGGTAGAGCGTTTTTTTTGGGACAGCTACTGTGACAATTATTTGGAAATGATCAAATTCCGTCTTTGGGAAAATCCTGAACAAGAGAAGTCTTATAGCGACGCTCAAATCCAGGCAGGCAAGGCGGTTGCGGTCGAGGTGTTATATTCGATTGTCAAACTTTTGGCCCCAGTAATTCCCTTTGTGACAGAACATTTGTACCAGGGATTTTTCAAAGACCAAATCGAAGGTGAACCGGTTAGTATCCATATCGCGAGTTGGCCAAAGCCGAGCCACGAGGGCTGGAACCAAGCCCAGCTTAAAGATGGCGAAAGGGTATCCGAAATCTTAAGCTTAATTCGCAAACAAAAAATCGAGCAAAAAATCGGTATTGCTACCAAGGTGGCGCAAGTTACCTTGAACGCTCCGGCAGAGGTGCTAGGCGCTTGCCAAGACTTCCAATCTGAGATTGCCTCAGCCGTGCGGGCGATGGAGTTAGTTTTGGTCGAGGGCCCCAGCCTCTTATGCGAGGTAAAAGGCTTAGAGTAGATCTTTTTTACAAGTCTTTTATAATACAGGCAAATCAACGGACTGGGACGGGCCCTATGATTTGCCTGCATTCCTAAATTCCAAGGTTAAACCCCTCTACTTGGGGAAAGGGGCATAATTACTATTGGCTGGACAAAGCCAATAGGGCTGCGCTAATTCTGGCTCTTCCCTTTTGACCAAATCATTACCCTCACCTTTTAATTTCAGATGCAATGAGTCATAGAATCAAACAACTGGCTATCAACGGTGAAGGGTTTTTATTTGACCCGACCAGCGGAGAAAGCTATACCGCCAATGGCTCTGCGGCGATGGTGATCAGGGGGTTGCAAGGGGGGAAAAGTATCGAAGCGATCAAGGCGGATTTGGCCGAAAATTATGAGGTCTCAACCTCCCGTATTGAGCGCGATCTGGCTGACTTTTTGGCCCAACTTCGATTAAACCAACTCTTGTAGCTATAATGGCCAAGACCTACATTGGCCTATCAGGGCTAAATTCGATTGATAATCCTGCTCCTGGAATAGGGGTAGCGAAGGCGTTAAAAGAGGATCACGGGCTTGATTTAAGTATTGTGGGTCTGGCTTATGATGCTATGGAATCAGGGGTTTACCTTGACCAGTGGTTTGACCATGCCTTTTTAATGCCCTACCCCTCCGCCGGGAAGCAAGCCTTTTTAGAACGGATTTTTTACATTAAAGAGACCTGTGGGTTAGATTATTTGCTACCTACTTTAGACGTTGAATTACCTCTTTATATCGCCTGTGCCGACGAACTGGCCAAAGGCGGGGTTGGGGTGCTGTTGCCTTCTAAAAAACAGTTTGAACAAAGGGGCAAGGAACATTTGGCACCCTTGGCCGAGTCCTTAGGCCTAAAGCTCCCCAAAACCAAAAAAGTCACAAGCGAAGAAGAATTGGCTGAAGCAGCCAAAGAACTCAAGTTCCCATTGATGATTAAAGGGGTTTATTACCGGGCGATCTACGCCAGCAATATGGCTGAAGCCTTGAGCGCGTACTACGTCTTGGTGGCCGAGTGGGGCTATCCGGTTTTGGTGCAAGAATACAAAACGGGCCAAGAGATTAACCTGGTCGGGGTGGGCGACGGCAAGGGGAACTCGCTGGGGATGGTGGCTATTAAAAAAATGGGCACCACCACCCAAGGAAAAATCTGGACGGGAGTTAGCATTCGGCATCCCCAACTGCTGGAGGCGGGGGAAAAATTTGTTAACTACACTAAGTGGCTGGGGCCCTATGAGTTAGAATGTTTAGTGGACGGTGATAAGTTATACCTAATTGAAATCAATCCCCGTTTTCCTGCTTGGTCCTATTTTGGGGCTGCGTTAGGGGTTAATTTGGCAGCGAATCTAATTCGCGCTCAAATGGGTTTGCCCCTTTTAGAACAGCGCCAATTTGAGGCCGGCCAGTTGTACATCCGCTACGTTGAGGAGCGTATTATGGGTATGGAAACCCTCTCTGCCATTTCCACAAAAGGGGAACGATGAAAAAACCTTATGAAGCTCCCAATTTAGTCCGCTTAAAAACGGGCGGAATGAATAAGTTTGGTGGGAAACCTTTTTATTTAAAGCGGGTCAGAAAAGAGATTGGGGGAGCAAAAATAGATGATTTGATTGAGCAATTTGGTTCGCCTCTATTTGTGTATTCTGAAGCTGAAATCATTGAGCGCGCCAACAAATTAAAGTCTAGTTTTTCCACCCGTTATCCAAACGTGCAGTTTGGTTGGTCTTATAAAACTAACTATTTATCCGCCATTTGCGCGGTGATGCATGCTCAAGGGGCCCTAGCCGAAGTGGTTTCAGGTTTTGAATACCAAAAAGCCCGAGCTTTGGGTGTACCGGCACATAAAATTATTTTTAATGGGCCTTTTAAAAGGATCGAAGACCTTCGTTTGGCGGTTAATGAAGGGGCCATGATCCAAATAGATCACCTAGATGAGGTTTACGACCTAGAAGCCCTGGCCGAGGAACGAGGCCAGCAAATCTCGGTCGCCATAAGGATCAGTATGGACTGTGGAATTTATCCCCAATGGTCCAAGTTTGGTTTTGATCTGGAAAAGGGCATGGCCGAAGAGGCGGTGAAACGAATACAAGCTGGGGGCAAGTTAACCATTAGGGGGCTTCACGCCCATATTGGTACTTACGTCATGGAGCCCCAAGCCTATGCTACCCAAATCACCAAGATGGTGGCCTTCGGATATCGCCTGGAGCAGGAATGGGGTTTTGAAATTGAATATTATGACATTGGCGGCGGTTTTCCCTCCTCTGGGCGATTAAAAGGGGTCTATTTGCCCCCTGAAGTGGGGGTGCCAACCTTGGACAGCTACGCTGAAGCAATCTGCGAGGCCCTGTTGGGGGCCCTACAGCCCGGTCATTTCCCCAAGTTGATCCTAGAAACCGGGCGGGCTATGATTGACGATGCCGGTTATTTGATCACCAGTGTCACCTCTTCCAAACGTCTTCCCGATGGGCGTCGCGCCTATATTGTGGACGCCGGGGTCAATATTTTATACACCACTTATTGGTTTCGCCACAATTTAGAATTAGCGCAAGAAACCGAAGGGCTCAACGAGCCTAGTGTGGTTTATGGACCTCTTTGTATGAACCTAGATGTGCTGGATGAGGCTTGTCTGTTGCCCCGTTTGGAGCGGGGGGCCAAACTAGTGCTTTCGCCGGTTGGGGCTTACAATCACACTCAATCTATGCAGTTTATCGAATATCGCCCCGCCTCGGTATTGGTAACACCTCAAGGGCAAGGTGAGTTGATCAGGGAACGAGAAGACCTAAGCGATATCCAGCGGCGGGAGGTCTTACCTGACCGATTAAAACTCCGATGAAAGCGTACCTAAACGCCATAGCCAATAGCTATGGCGAGGTGCTTTTTATATCTCGCCCTTGGGTGGGAGTGGTGTTTCTGGGGCTTAGTTTTCTTTATCCAAACATGGCCTTGATGGGGTTGGTGGCGGTCTTGGCCAGTTACCTCTTCGCCCGGGCAATTGGCCTTAAAAAAGGATTTTTAGACTCTGGGTTTTATACGTACAACCCTTTACTAGTGGGTTTCGCCATCGGGCGGGTGTTTGAGCTTGGTTTACTTAGTCTCTTTTTTACGTTGATTGCCTCAGTAGTCACCTTCGCCTTGACCATCGCTTTAAACCACTTTTTTACTCATTTGTTTAAACTGCCCATATTAAGCCTTCCCTTCGTTATTTCAGGGTCCTTGGTGTTTTTGGCGGCGCGTAAATATTCGGGGTTGTTTGTTGGATATCTATACCCAACCCGCACACCAGTCTGGGAATTAGGTCTGCCCTTTTGGTTAGAAGGTTATTTTAAAAGCCTTGGGGCCATTTTTTTTATGCCCCAAGTGATGGTGGGGATGATTTTGGCGCTGACTATTTTTTTAGTATCGAGAATTTGGTTTTTACTTAGTTTAGCCGGGTATTTTTCCGGTAGTTTGGTGACCGGCCTGATGACGGGCTCGATGCAGCTCTCTTTTGCTGACTACAACCATTTTAATTTTATTTTAATTGCCATGTCATTAGGAGGGGTGTTTTTGATCCCTTCGCCAAAGAGTTATCTGTTAGCCTTGGTAGCGGTGGCGGTATCGACCTTGTTTGTGGACGCGGTGGAGTTGATTTGGGCGAGTTTTGGCATCCCCGCCTTTCCCTTGCCTTTTGTGCTGGTCACGCTACTGTTTTTATATATTTTAACCCTGCTTGAATTCCCCTTGATCCCTAGTGTAATCAAGGAGTCCCCCGAACGCACCCTTGACCTCCACCTCACCCAAAGGCGCCGTTTTCCTAACCTAGGACCTATGGTAGAACTTCCTTTTTCGGGGCAGTGGAAGGTGTGGCAGGGATTTGATGGCCCCTGGACTCACCAGGGAATCTGGGCGCAAGCCTACGATTTTGTGGTTACCGATAGCAGAGGTGAAACCTTCCAAGGAGCTGGCGACCGATTAACTGATTATTATGCCTATAAAAAGCCGGTTTTAGCCCCGGTTACCGGGCGAGTGGTTGCCTTAGACCAGAGCCGCCCAGACACTCCCATTGGTTCGCCAGAGCCTCCAGGGAGTTGGGGGAATTACCTTGTGATTAAAACGGAGGAAGGGTTTTTTGTTGAACTTAGTCACTTAGCGCAGAATTCAATTAAAGTAAAAGCGGGGGATTGGGTTATGGCGGGCTACCTGATTGCTCAATGTGGCAATTCGGGATATTCGCCCGAACCTCATATCCATTTACAGGTGCAAATTGATGCAAATATTGGTTCGCCCACAAGACCCTTTTGTTTAGGTAATTACCGCACCCAAGGAACCTACTTTCACCAAGGCCGCCCGGCTACAGGAGACCAACTCGAATCCCTGATTAAAAGCCGCACCTTAACCAGGAAAACCGCATTTTCATTAGACCGGAGTTTTACCTATTTAGCAAAAAGTCGTGGGAAATCCGAGGAGGTCACCTGGGTGGTGGAGATGAACGAAGATGGGAGTTCTGCCTTGGTTTCCAAGCGGGGTAAGTTGTATTTTGGCAAGCAACAAAACGTTTTTTTTGTGTATTCAGTCGAGGGAACAGATCCTTATTTGAAAGCCCTATACCAAGCTCTGCCACGATTGCCACTCGTAGAAGGGGATCAACTTGTGTTTGAGGATCACTTGGACCTAGAGGCTTTTTTCGCCCCCCTGGCGAAGGGGCTTTTGCTCCTTGCCAGTTCTTTTTTTGGCCCCCTCGCTGAGGTCAAGGGGCGGTACCGGTTTGATGGGCCCGGTTTGGTCAAGGGCCAAGTGAAGTCAGGGTGGGGAGGATGGGCTATGGACACTTACGTTAAATTGGATCAGCAACTGGGGTTTTTAGTTATTGAGGCTGGGGCCATTCGCTTAGAATTGATCGAAAGCAAGTTAATTAGTCAAAAGTTTCAAACAAAAGGCTCCTGATTGAGTCCCCTAAAAACCATATTTATTTCACCATTGCCAAAATCGTGAGTTATTGGTTATTAATGAAAAAATCGTTTTAACTCCCTCCTTCGGTTGCTATGAAAAAAATCCTGTCTTTTTTGAGCTTGTCCCTCTGTTTATTTGCTCCAATGGTTAAAGCGGACCAAGCTTTTACTCTGATGCCTTATGTTTCGTCGTTGGCATATAAGGATTCAGCTACTAAAGACAAAGGTAGCATCACTGGAGCTTATTTGTTTTGGGGGATGGGACTTTCTAACTCACTTGAGATCGGCGCTGAAAAAGCCTCCTTCACCAGCCTGACCGGTACTCAAACAGGGCAGCAAAACACCGCCGTTTATTACACCTATTACAAAAGTTACTCCAATAAATATCGGATTGGTACCCATGGGGTATCTGGTGATGATTCCGACTCTGACGGGGGCCGAATGATTGGCCTAGGAACCACTTTCAGTAAATATGGGGTTTTTTCGGCTGATATTGACTGGTATCGATCCTCTTATGGTAACTACCCTTTATACTCCTCCACCTGGTCTTCCTTGGGTAGCGGCCTCGTGGTTAACCAGTGGACCCCGCAGATTTCTTTTCCCTTTGACTATGGGAAATACTCGGCAGGTGCCAGTATGAACCTCATCAACCTTAGCGCCCCGGCATACAAAGGTGACACCTCTTTCACTTCGACCACGTTAAATGCGGGAATCTATCGAATGCGTTGGGCCACAACCTTAGACCTCTATTCTGGCAAAGAAGCCTTCGCTGTGCGCGACAGTGGCTTTACGCTTTATAATAGTCCTACGGTGTACAAAAGCGGATATAAAGTAGAGGGAACCTTTTATTATAGCTATCAAGCCCACTTCTTCTTAAGCGTAGCCAGTCGGACCTACGAAGAAACGGCGGCAGATGCGGTGGCTAGTGCTACGACCTTTAAGTTTAAATACGCCTTCTAAAGCACATGAAAGGCCGTTGGGTATTGCTGTTTTTTTTGAGTTGCCCCTCCCTTCTGCTGGCGGGGCCTATCGAAGAGGCTTATAAAGCCTCTTATCAGGCCGAAGCCTTAGGTAACTTGGAGTCGGCGATCAAGGCGGTGATGCCGCTTTATCAGAAATACCCAAACGGCTACACCCTCAATTACCGCTTGGCTTGGCTCTTTTACAATCAAGGAGCCTTGGCCAACGCAGATTTTCATTTTAAAAAGACTTTGGTAATCAGTCCAACGGCCATAGAAAATAGGCTTTTGTACGCGAGTATGTTAAACACCCAAAAACGCTGGGCTGAATTAGAACAATTGGCCTTGGAAATGGTCAAAACCGATTATTATCAATATGGGGCAAATCTGTATCTGGTGACCAGTTTGCAGGTGCAAGGAAAGTTTGAGTTGGCCAAAAAAGTATCTTTAAAGATGCTGGCCCTTTATCCGACAAATACCCAATTTCTGCAAGAATTGGGAGAGGCTCAAAATTCGTTAGGTGAGGCTGATGCAGCGCTGCGAGTCTTTACGGATTTGTTGGTGTTGCAACCGGATAACTTAGAGGCACAGTCAGCGATCAAGGCCTTGGCCCCCTCTGCCCAATTGCACTAAATTATAGTTGCGCTTTAATCGCTCCGGCGGCTCGCTCTGCCTTGGCGCGAGCCTCAACAATGCTATTCGCGCGAGCAAGGGTAACCCCCATACGTCGCTCGCCCATAACCTCAGGTTTGCCAAAAAGTCTAAGCTGGGTGTCTGGTTCTGAAAGGGCTTCCTCTAGTCCGCTAAAACTAACCTTATTCGAATGCCCTTCGACCAAGATTGCGGCTGACGCGCTGGGGCCGAATTGTCGGATAGAAGGGATGGGCAGACCCAATATCGCTCTAGCGTGTAGGGCAAATTCAGAAAGGTCTTGGCTGATTAAGGTGACCATGCCCGTGTCATGGGGCCTTGGGGATACTTCAGAAAAGTAAACCTCCTCGCCTTTGATAAACAACTCCACCCCAAATAGGCCCCAACCGCCTAATTCTTGGGTGACTAGATTGGCTACCCGGTGGGCCTCGACTAGAGCCAAATGATTCATCGGTTGAGGTTGCCATGATTCTCGGTAGTCGCCGCGCTCTTGCCGGTGCCCGATGGGTTCGCAAAAACTGACCCCTCCTTTGTGGCGCACCGTTAAAAGCGTAATTTCAAAATCAAA
>MFNE01000010.1:115715-126209 GCA_001783695.1 Candidatus Lambdaproteobacteria bacterium RIFOXYD2_FULL_50_16 | reverse complement strand
TCGACTATAACCTTGGCCTCCCGCCCCCTCCCTGCCTCCAGGGCATGGTTCCAAGCAAATTCGACCAAACTAGGGTCAGAAACCAAACTTTGCCCTTTGCCACTAGAACTCATCACTGGTTTCACCACTGCCGGGTACCCAATCTGTTCAAAGGCCTTTTGAAACTCTTCTAGGGTTTCGGCGAAGCAGTAAGGGGAGGTCCGTAGCCCTAACTTTTCAGCGGCTAAACGACGAATCCCCTCGCGGTCCATGGTCAAGCGAGCGGCTCTGGCGGTGGGGATCACCACAAACCCTTCGGCTTCGAGGCGGACCAATTCGGCGGTGGCAATCGCCTCGATTTCGGGGACAATTAGGTCGGGCTTCTCCGCTAATATCAAAGCCCGTAAGGCCTTGGGGTCCTGCATGTCGATAACTTGGCTGTGGTGGGCTACCTGCATCGCCGGAGCCCCTTCGTAACGATCCACCGCAAAACATTCTACCCCTAAGCGTTGCAGTTCGATAACGACCTCTTTGCCCAGTTCTCCAGAACCGAGCAACATAACTTTTTTGGCGGTTGAACTTAGAGGGGTTCCAATGTGGGTCATCTGGACATTATGCTTGGGGTTAAAGCCCGAGGCTACAAGATTAAAACAGCCTTGCCAAGTCTGGGATAACTAGTTCAGCAGTAGCCTTTTTAAGGGGACTTCTTAAATAAAACGGGCTAGATATTTTAGGGGACGTTATCTGAAATTGTATTGGTCTAACCGCTTTGCAGCGGTAATGCTCTAAAAGGTCTATGCGAAGTAATAGATGAAGATGCTAGGAACAGTTGGGGTTTGAAAGAGTTCGAAGATTACACAAATAACAAAAAAGCCAAGGCCCGTCCTTGGAACTTGGCTTATGATTGTAAGTGCGGAGGAACTTAACGGCTTTAGAGTACTCTTTGGAAAAAAACTTGGCAAAATCTCAATCGGTCAAAATCGGCCAATTTTTTTGGGGGCTTAGTAAACTGAAATACAAATGTAATTGGTATAGTTTAAGAGGCTATCTTGGGTATATTCCGGTCTTTGGCTAGGCAAGGAGCCTTTCACCACCTATAATGATCCCAATTGTAAACACCTAGACCTGAAAGAGAATTTTATGAGTGGAAACGAAGGGCTGTACTCCTTTCAAATTAAAAAAGAATTCCATCAAAATTCTCGGTACCGCTGGTTTCGAGCGACCCTGACTGCAACGGGTCAGTCGGTTGTTCTAAAACAACTTAAAGAGTCCAACCCCGATTTAGAATCTTCCAGGTTAATCAAACACGAATTCGCCCTGAACCGGCGATTTTCCACCGAACGGATTTGCCCAGTTTATGGTCTTGAATCGTTAAACGGAAGGCTTACCCTTATCCTAGCTGATTGTGGAGAAGCCCACCTTGGTAAATTGATAGCCAAGGGACCTGTGGCACAAGATCACTTTTTAAAACTCGCTACCCAACTGGCAGAAGCGCTTTTTAAGACTCACCAGCAAAATATTCTTTTCCAAAATTTAGAGCCCAAACATTTACTTCTTGGCCCTTCTGGGCTGGTGCTAACCGACTTTAGTCGGTCCTTAGATCTGGGAGGTCTAAACAAAGAAGGCGCGATCTTTTCCCCCAAAAACTCTGTTAATATTGCGTATCAAGCCCCTGAACAGACCGGGCGACTGGAGCGGGTGGTTGACTTGCGTGCAGACCTATATTCACTTGGGGTGGTTTTTTATCAGATGCTCACGGGCAAACTACCCTTTGCCGGTACCGACCCTGATCTTATCTTGCACGCGAAGCTCACCTCTAGCCCCGCTTCTCTAGACAAACATCAGCCTGAGCTGGATCCGCTGCTTTATAGTTTGGTTAGCAAACTCTTAGAGGTCAACCCTGACAATCGTTACCAAACCACAGCCGGTTTACTTACCGATTTAAAAAACCTGGGTCGCGAAGCCCCTCCAAACATCAGAATTTCCGATTACCCAGCGCAACTTATTTTTTCTAATTATCTCTACGGCAGAGAAACCGAATCGAGGCAATTGGAAGCCTGGATTCGGGAAATACCTGGGTCTGAAGCTAGGTTGGTTCAAATTGTCGGCCCATCAGGTGGTGGCAAAAATTCACTTGTTGCCCGCCTAGAGCCTTTGATTAGAAAGCAAGGCGGTAGGTTTCTTAAAGGGGGCTTTCATCCTCCCACAGGGCAAGCAGGGGAAGAGGCGCTTTTAGAAGCCTTTAGTGGTTGGATCAATGAGGCCTTAATTGAACCCAAGGCAGTGGTATTGCGGCTTAAGCAAAAGGTCAGATCGGTTCTCGATGGGGATCAAGAACTGCTAAGGAAGCTTTTGCCCCGCTTGGAGTTACTCCTGGGGCCGTCTGAACATAATGTTGAGACCAGCAGCCCAGAGCGCTTGGGCCAAGCCCTGGCTCGATTAGCAGAAGGCTTGATCAGTGAGTATGGATTTTTAGTGGTGTCCTTAGGCAACCTACAATGGGCGAGGCCCGATCAGTTAAAAATAATCAATGCTTTTTTGCGAAAAGCCCCAAAAGGTCTGTTGTGTTTGATTCGAAGTCAAACGCCGATTGAGTTACCCAAGCCAAGGGCAGGATTCCGGGTGGAAACGATTCACTTGGGTAACTTGAACCTGGCGACGATTGAAGAATTGTTAAGTGATTTATTAACCAAACCGACCTCTGAAGTACTCCCTTTGGCGACCTTGACCTTAGAGCGAACACAAGGCAATCCTTTGTTGATTATGGATTTTTTAGCTCAACTCTATAACCAAAAACTGATTTATCAAAACCCAGAGTCCGGCTGGAAGTGGGATTTGGCGGGGGCGAACCGCTATATTGATTCAAAAAATAGAATCGGGATCTTAGAAATCCGCCTCCACGACTTGGGCCCCGAATTAAACCAACTATTACAAATCGCCTCGACTTTAGGGGAATCTTTTGATTTAAACCAACTTTGTGTTTTGGCTTTATCGTCCGAGGCCCAGTTAAAGGGGAAGTTGGCGCCAGCAGTGGAACGAGGGATTTTGGTTTTGGAGCCAACTGGATATCGTTTCCATCATGAACAAATTCAACATCATCTGTACCAAAGCCTAGACCCGGTCCAAGCTGGGCAGACCCATTTGGCGTTGGCTGCGGACCTGCAATATCGCTTTCCAGACTTTCAGAGCGGGCCCAAGTTATTTGATATATTGTCTCATTTTAATCAAGCCCAAGCACTTTTGCGCCTCCCCCTAGAAAGGCTGGAACTAGCCCGACTCAATCTGTTGGCAGCAACCTTGTCGCTGGATTCGGGACAGCCTGCCCAGTCTGTTAGCTGGTGTGATGCCGGTCTTTTGGCCCTAAAAGAAGTCACAGACCCCTTGGCTGACGAATTAGCATTGGATATCTCGTGGCAGCGCGCTACGTGTTTGTTTAGCCTGGGGCAAATTGAAGAATTTGACCGTGATTTAACCCTTTTAATGGGCCGCCACCAGGGAAAAGCTTTGGCCCGCTTAGGTCTTTTGCGGATTCGCCATATGGCTTTATTGCAGCAGCCAGAAGGGGTTTGCATGGCTTTGAGTCAAGGTTTAAAGGAACTGGGGATTACCTTTCCTTTTGACACACAAGCAGCGCAACTCGCCCTTAAGCAGGTGAGAGGGTTAAAAGAGGAGGCTCTTGATAGTTCCGAGGCGCTTTTAGCCAGTCAACTTTTGGCTGAATCACTCCCTTGTTTAAGTGGCGGGCATTTGGTTTGGTTCGAATTGGCGCTAATACTTTTAGAGCGGTTGTCGTTTAAAAAAAATCAACCTGCTTTTTTGGGCTTAGTGCGTTGGGGACAAGCAAGTTTGGCCTTCGAGGCAAACCAGCCAAACGACGCGGAAACGCGTGTTGACCAACTGTCCCAACTAATCTCTACCCTGCCTTCTGGCCCACAAAGGCACCAACTCAATCTCTTATATCAAGCCAACTTACGCCCCTGGACCGAGCCTTGGGCGCCTTTGGCTCTTGAGTTGTGGTCTGTTTTAGAACCCTTATTAATCAATAAAGATTGGTTTTTTGGCAACCTTGCCCTCAAATGGCGCAACGATTTGCTACTTGATAAAGACCCGGTAGGCGCTAAGGACGACTCTCGCCAAATACTTGAATTATACAAAGAGGGCGCGCCTTATTTGGGTGGTTTGTATGACTGGTTTGTTGAAGAACCCAAAACTCTGTTAGACCCTTTTCGCCGTGAACTACTAGGGGCCTTGCGGGCCTATATTAGTGAAGAAATGGAAGATGCAACCGCTAGTCTAAAGCGGGCGCATGAGTGTCGTCCTGCGTTATTGGGGGCCCCCTTGAGCGTGCTTTTCGCTTTTTTACAAGCCAAAATGGAATTGGCGCAACCTAAAGAAAATGCCTCTGGTTACACCTATTTAGAAAAATTGTCCCAATTTGTTCCTGGCGCTGCCGTTCCTTATCTGTTGATTCAGGCCGAAACCGCTTGGGCGAAAAAAGATGCCAGCGAAGCTCGTGACCTCTTTGAAACCACTTTAGAACGAGCGGACCGAATCGGCCAAGTGATGTACGAAATGACGACTTCTGAAACCTACGGGCGGATGGCTTGGCGGCTTAACCAACCTCGCAAAGCCAGAGGCTTGATCGACATAGCGTTGGCGTTGGCTCAAAACTGGGGGCCTGAGTTTAAGATTAAAAACCTCGAACATCTAAGGGCCAAATTTTTCCCTGACCTTTCTAGCCTACCCCGGGTTAGAGGTCCCTTGGCTCCTACTGAAGGGATCGATCAAGAGCAACTTTTTGAATCTCTTTTAGCCATCTCTCAAGAAATCGACCAAGAACGTCTGCCGAGGCGTATTTTAGAGCGAATTTTGGCTTACGCGGGGGCAGAAAAAGGGCTGTTATTTTTTGGAGATCAAGGCCGCTCTCGTTTGGTATCGGCCATGTGTTCGGTAGGGGGCCGGATCAAGGATGCCTGGAGTATAGATAAAGAAAAGAACGGGGAATTGTACTCCGAAGCCATCACGCGCTTTGTTTTTCGCACAGGCGAGGAATTGATCCTGACCCATGCATGTGAGCAAGGTCCTTTTATTATTGATCCTTACGTGCAAAACCAGCAGGTGCTATCGGTGTATTGCACTCCCTTTGCTTCAAATGGGGAACCCTTAGGGCTTTTGTATCTGGAAAATAACCAAATTCCCGATGCCTTTGGAAAGGGGCGGCTCAAAGCTTTAAAAATCATATTGGCCCAAGCGGCAATTGCCTGGGAAAAGGCGGGGCTTTACCATCGGCAGTTGGTTTTAGTGGATCGGCTTAAAGATATGGACCGCTTAAAAGACGAATTTTTAGCCGGAACCAGCCATGAGTTGCGCACCCCATTGGCGGGTATTATTGGCCTTTCAGAAATGATGTTAGAATCAACCAACTTAGAAGATCAAACTAAGCGCAACCAACTGCGTTTAATTATCCAGTCAGGCAAACGGCTATCTGGGCTGATCAATGATATATTAGACTTTTCTCTAATCAAAGAACAACGGTTGCGGCTGCGCTTAATACCCATTGATTTGCACCGATTAACTGCCAATCTTATGGTCCTTTGCCGTCCTTTGATTGGCGAAAAACCGTTAGAACTGGTCAACCTAATCAGCCCTGAAATCAGCACCGTGGCCGCAGATGAAAACCGGTTGCAACAAATTTTGTATAACTTACTCGGTAATGCCATTAAGTTTTGCGCCAAAGGTCGAATAGAGATTCGCGCCGAAGAAATACAGGGGCAGATGAAGGTATCGGTGACAGATACGGGTATCGGAATTGAAGCAGAACGGTTAGAGCGAATTTTTGATGCCTTTGCTGGCCATAACCACTCTAAAAACCCTATAGAGGGCGCAGGCATGGGGCTGGCCTTGGCGTGGCAGTTGGTGCGGCTACATGGGGGAACGATTTGGGCGGAGTCGGTCCTTGGCAAAGGAAGTTCTTTCTTTTTTACCTTACCTCTTCACCAAGAAAAAGCCTTTGTACTCGAACCTATTAAAGAGCCGGAAAACGACTGGATTGATCCAGAATGGCTATTGCTTGACGAATCGCCTAGACCGGAAAAACCGGAGGCACGTATCTTGGTTGTCGAAGATGATCCGATTTTAGCTAAAACCATTAGCCAGTATCTAGCCGGCCAAAATTTTTGGTGTCAGCTTGCCTTGGGTGGGCAAGAGGCCTTGGATGTATTAGCCACAGATGAACCCTTTGATCTGGTGCTTTTAGACTTAATGTTGCCAGGTATGGACGGATTTGAGGTTTGCCGGCGAATTAGGGAAAATTTTGACGCCGCTCGTTTACCGGTGATTATCTTAACCGCCAGAGCGGGGACCGATGATTTATTAAAAGGCTTTAAGCAAGGAGCTAACGATTATCTAGTTAAACCGGTGCAACCCAACGAACTCTTGGCTCGGGTTAAAGCTCAAATCGAGGTTCGTGTAAGTCTAGAGCGGCTTGAGCAAAACCGGTTACTTGCCAAGGAAATCGAAAAACGACAAAATGCGGAAGCTGAACTTAAAACTAAACAACGGCAATTACTCCGCCTCTTCGACGACCTTGCCCTACCTGTTCTGGGCCTTGACGCAAAACTGAAGCTAGTACTGCTAAACCAAAAAGCCGAAAGCCTTTTAGGGATTAATAACCTTACCCATGAAACCCATTTTTTAACCGATTTAATCGCCGATTTGGTATGGCCTCTTCCTGAGGAGGGGCTTAGTGTTCGTTTAAAGTCAGGGGAAGGGGGCACCTTTTATTTACTGTTACATTCTATAAGTGCAGAAGGCTTTTTATTAAGCCTTACCCAAGGTGCTAGCACCCCTGGCCAATTAAATGCGCTGAAAAATTTTGGCGAGTTTGCCTCGGCCAGCGGTGGTCAATTGTTGTCGCAGGTCCGTAGTTTGCCTGCTAGGTTGGACCAGAGCGAATTTAACCGCTATAACCAAGTAGTGGCCGACGAACTGCGGCAAAAAATGGTCGAGCTGATGAACCTTTCCCTTAGATATTGGAGCCAGACCACAGGTTTGACCAAGGTTGACTTAGCCGAACAATCAGGGATCTGGAACGCTACAGTAGATAAAAACGGAACCTTCCGAACCCGGACCTTAGACCGGTACTTAAAATATTCCGGTTTTCCTGATAAGCCTCGGTGGCGAGACGTTTTGCAAACGGCCTATTATTGCCTACAAAACTGCCCTGAACAAGCCGCCGCCATAAGATTAGAATTAGAGGCGGAGTTGCGTTATTTAGAACAACGCTTGTCATTTATGTAGTTTTTTTTAAGGAAAGCGGGCAGAAATTGCTTTAAAACATTAATTTATTGTTACAAAAAGAGTTATACTGTATAGTTTAGAAAAATTTATTAATCGAGACTACGCAAACTAGAGGGTTTATGTTGATATATGCTAAAAAAACAAAAAAAAAGGTCCCTTCAACCCTGTCAATAAAGCTGAGTGAGTCTGTAAAACAACAGCTTGACGGTCAAATGGGGCGATTACACCTCCAGCTAGGGCTTCAAAAATTTGAACTTTGGGGGCTGCGTTTAGGGGACCCTTGTGAAAAAGAATGCTCCTATTTTGATTTTTGCAACCACGAAAAACCCCAAAGAGGTTATTGTTTCGAGCGTCTTTACCAGGGGCGGGGGTTAGGGGAGGACGGCGAAGGTTGTTCCCGTTTGCCCAGCCCCCAAGAAAGCCATAGCTCTTCGGTTAATGAGTTAAGCGCCTTGGAGGATTGGGCCAGGGGGTTTAAACATTCGTACTTCACCAAGCAGCCGGTCAAGGGACACAAAACCTCAACTATTTTGCCACTCTCTGGTCGCAGTCACCAAAACTTGTTGTTAGCCGCATTATTTTCCCAAGAATTATCAAGTTCTGAAGAGCGCCAGCTGGCAGATCAGGTCAGGCGGTTGCTTTGAAGCATTTTTAAAATCAAACGTCTGGGACATCCTATTTTGACAGGACCCGCAACAATTGGGCTGATTTGAGGCAATATTCGTGTTTGGCGGGAAGGTTTGTTTCGAAGATTTGCAGCGCTTTTTTGGCTTCTTGTACCCCCGCTCCTTTGTCGCCCATCCTTCTGTAAGTATTGGCCAAATTGAACCTAGTCATGCCCACGGTCGTATGAGCCGGTCCCTTCCGTTGAAGGTATATGGCCAACGCCTTTTCAAACTGTTCCAACGCCTTGGGAAAATGCCCTATTTGATTAAAAAGGGTGGCCAAATTGGTATGGGTTTGGGCGGTTGAAATATGGGCGGGGCCTAACCCTTTTTCTTTAATAGGTAGGGATTTCTTAAAAAAATCGAGTGCTTTGAGATGCTCCCCTTTTGCTGCAAAGGCAGAGCCTAAGTTGTTATAAGTAAAAGCGACCCAGATATGCTCCTCGCCTAAAGCCTCTTCAAAAAGCGCCAATGTTTTAAGGTTGTGCTCAATCGCCTTTTCTAACTCGCCCAACTCGCGCCAAGCGGCTCCGATGTTACCGTACAATTGAGCCAAAAGGACCGGGTTTTCTTCGAACCCAGCACGCTCTAATTTTAGGGCTAATTGATAACAATTGAGCGCTTCTTGAGGCTTATATAAACTATGGCGGCAAAGGCCTAAGGCATTGTATATTTGTGCGGCTAGATAATCGGTTTGACCTTTGACCAGCAAATCTAAAACCGCCAGACAGCTATGGGTCGCTTGGGTAAAACGGCCTTGCTCGACCTCTAATAGAGCTAGGCCCGCCAGGAATCGGCCCTCGCGAGGAACCAAACGAATGGCTCGACGGAAAAGAGACTCGGCCTCTTTGTAGTGCCCTAAAAACTGCTGCACCATCGCGGCCTCAAAGCTGGTCTGGGCTTCGGCGGGGGGTGGGAGTAAGGCTAGGTGGGCTAGGTAGAGGTTGAGCGCTTTTTCCCAGTGAAATTGCGAAGCCGCCTGCCTAGCCTCTGAAGCCAGTCCACTGGCCCAAGGAGCCTGATCCAAATCGGCCATTAGTCGAGCGGCTTCAGAAAGTTTGGTTTCTAATTTGGCCCGGTCTTCGAATCGCCCAGCCAATTCTGCTCGCAAACGTCTCTCGGCATCAATCCCCAGTCCAGGGTAGGCCTGGCGAAGTGTCACTGGTACCGAAAGGATTTCGGAGGTCGGAATCGGGAAAGAATCGCTCATCGGAGCCTGCGCTTTAGGTTTGAGGCAGGGGTAGCATATCCTTTTATTCGCCAGGAATAAAGGCTTTATTTTGCCAAAGAAACTAAGAAATTGTCTTAGGGTAGATGCCCTAACCTCGTCTAAAGCGAGAAAAAAGTTCTGGTCCTCGGTATGGAGGCTGATTAAATAATCTTGAAGGCTTTAAAAGGAGACAGCCCAAGGTGGAAACCTTGGGCTGCACAGGATTAGAAGTCGGTAGTTACCGGCTTTTTGGGTTTACGACCAGCCGGGCGTTTCCTAGGTGCGCGCTTGGCGTCCAGGTTAAGCATTGCTGGTTGGTCGTCAGAGATAAAGTGGTCAGAGTCAACCCTGGGCTTTGCGGCTCTAGGGCCTCGGCCTTTGGCAGGTTCCTTCTTTTTCAAGGGAGCCTTTTTCGAGTTGGGCTTGGCCAATCCGGCTTCGGTAGATTCAGATGGCGCTTTAGCGACCTCTTGGAACTCCTTTTTGCTACCTCTTCCCCTAGGAGCCCGCTTGGGTTTAGCCGGGGCCATTTCTATTTCTTCTTCAACTTCTTCAAGTGGAAGTTTTGAACGAGTGTTTCCTAATGGTTTGATCCCTTTGGGTAAGTCCGCGACTGCTTTAGGCACATTGCGCCAAAGGAACTGCGGGGGAATGATCCTGGGAGCCACACCGTTGGGTTTGCCTTTGAGGCGGTTTTGAAAATCCCGGAAGATTCCGTCTAGCTGGTCTTCCGAAAAGGACTTAAGGTCAGTAAACAAGGCCCCTGGGTAAATCTCCAGGTCCGCGTCCATAGGCTCGTAATTGGACGAATCGAAGTTGGCTTCAAAGGGCGAGGCCTCAAAAGTCGGCTCTGCATCTGACTCTTCTTGTTGCTCATACCGGTGATTAGAATGGCGACTTTCTTTGGGTTCGTCGCCACTTTGAGGTTCGGAATCGTATCCTTCGGAGCGTCCGCGGCCACGACCGCGCCCTCGACCCCGGCCTCGACGTCCGTCTTTGCGATCAGAAGAAGCCTCGTGAAGCTCCCTTTCGGCGCTTGGACTAGCCTCTTCTGGCTGTTCTGGTTCGTGTTCTTCCTCCTCTTGCGCTTCATAACGAGAAGGTTTGCTATCACGCTCAGGGCGGTTTGATTTTTCTTCGCGTTCCCCTCGATCATACCGACCAGACTCAACACGCCCACTTTCTCGTTTGCGTTCCTCCTTTTTCGGGCGGCCATCGGTGACCGTTTTGAGGTAAGACTCATCAAACGCGATCAGATGGGGGTTGCCGATCAGGCTGATTTGAATCCCAAATTCGAGCTCTAAATCGGTAATCTCTTGGCGGCGCTCGTTGAGCAGGTGG
>MFNE01000010.1:100379-115699 GCA_001783695.1 Candidatus Lambdaproteobacteria bacterium RIFOXYD2_FULL_50_16 | reverse complement strand
GCAGTTCGCCGCTAATCCTTACTAGGTTACCTTTGGCGGCCATTTCTCGAATCGCTCGCAAGATTAGGTTCGTCGCGGCCAAAAGGCTAGGCACCTTACCCTTACCCTTACAAATAGGGCAGGGAGACTCAACCACGTTACTAATCCGAACCGCCATCCGCTGGCGACTGATTTCCATCAAACCAAACTGGGAGATCGGCAGAATCTTGTGCTGCGCCTTTTCACGTTCCATCGAATCGGACATCAGTTGCTCTACCTGCTTTCTGGACTTGTCCTTTTCCATGTCGATAAAGTCCACCACAATCAACCCACCTAGGTTACGTAACCTTAATTGGCGTGCAATCTCTTCGGCTGCTTCGAGGTTGGTCCTTAGCGCGGTGTCGTCCACGTTTGACTCTTGATTTGAGCGCCCCGAGTTGACGTCAATCGAAACAAGCGCTTCGGTTTGGTCAATCACGATCGAGCCACCCGATTTGAGCCGGACTTCTCTAGCGGTGAGTTGCTCGACCTGCTTTTCGATGTTGTAAGTCGAAAAGAGGCTGCGGTCACCTACGTAAAGTTTGAGGATCTTTTGTTTGCGAGGGGAGCAGACCTTTAAGAAGTCGAGCACCTTTTGAAAGACCATGGGGTTGTCTGCCCAGATCTCGTCAATGTCGTCGGTGAAATAATCGCGAAGAGTCCTGACGACCACATCTTCTTCCTCTTCAATCAGTCCGACTTTAGGCGCGTCTAAAAAGGTTTGGAAAATGTCTTCCCAATGTTTTTTTACTTGGGTGTAGTCTTTTTTAAGTTCGGTCAACTCGCGGCCCACCCCAGCCGTGCGAATGATAACGGCGTGTTCCTCGTTTTCGAGCCCAGTCAAAAAGCCCTTGAGTCGTTCGCGTTCTTCTTTGTCATCGATTTTTTTACTAACCCCACCCTTGCTACAATGGGGCATCATCACCAAAAACCGACCTGGAAGGGTGATATTCATGGTCAAGGCGGCGCCTTTATTGTCCACCTCTTCGCGGGTCACCTGGACCAAGATTTGTTGGCCCACCTTCAAGCGGCCCCCACCCCGACCCTGATGGGCGGGATCGGCTAGCTCTGCATTTACCTCAGCCAAGGGCAAAAATCCGTGCCGCTTTGCGCCGTAATCGACAAACGCAGCTTGGACGGCGGTCTGGATCTGAACCACCTTGGCTTTATAAATATTGCCTTTGATTTGTTCGCGTGATTGGTGCTCAATCAGCATTTCTTGCAGGATCTGGTCATCGACCAGTGCAATCCGGCTCTCATCATCACTAGCCATGATGAGCATCATTTTTTTGGACATCTTACCCTAAGTAAAGGATATGGAATTGGGCGCAAGCGCGCCGAAACCAAAAACTTTGGGATAAGAGCTAGAAGGGGGGACTTTCATCCCCTTGAGGAATCAAAAAGGGTGGGTGCTAATCCTGCTCTTTGCAGGCTTTGCGACCGGCTTCTTCTGGAGTTTTCGCTAAGACCAAAGCCCCCGAAATAAGTCCGCCGTAAACCAGGAATTTTTCCTTAGTCACTTGCCTCAGCCTTAGTTTACCGCCACCTGTGGCTTCACAGCGGTAATGGCTGAATCCCTTGTCATCCTTGTAAAGAAAAGCGACTGCGTGGGCAGATTGAAACACTAGGATTCCGGCCATTATTAAGGCCGCTTGGGTTGCTTTTTTCATTTTCGTCTCCAAACCGATCGATCTCGCGTTTGCGTTAAAGGGCTATCGGTCATTAAATGCAATTACCTTGCAAAAAATGGGGCCATATCAAAATGACCCAGGGGGGCGGCTTGGCCGAATCCTCTCAACTCTTGTCCAGACAGGTCTTTTTTGTCTGCTCTTAATCCAACTTTTCTTTTTGGTTCTGCTCAGACTAGGGGGATGGGCAGGGCTTTGTCTAGTTAAAAACACAATTAGTTGGCTGCAAGCCGAAATCTCTGCTTGACCAAAAAGTTAAAGGAGCGGCTAATTAAGCCTTCACAGGAGCGAGCATGAAAACCCAAAAACTTCGTATGAGCCAATTAGTGCTACATCCCAAGGGGAAACACCGCCTCGCTTGGGCCGACTAGCTCGGCCCCTTCTAGCCCCGCTTTAGCGGGTCCGAAGCCGCGAGGAGCCTTTCTCGCGGCTTTTTTTTTACCAAAAAACCATAGGAAAATCATGAAAGCATTTAAACAAGCCCATTTTCGCCTCGTGTCTGCTGGTCTCGTCTTTTGGATTAACGGATTTTTCCAGCCTAGAAACAAGGATATAACATGAAAGGAGTCAATCAAAACACCCTTAGGCTGGCTTTGGCCTTAGCCTTGGCGGTAACCAGCAATATCTTGAGTTTTTCGGTCGCCCTGTTGGCCGCCGAGGCAATGATCCCCGGCAGCCCGTGGGTGAGTTTGCCCCTGTTTTTGCAATACGGCGTGGCCACTCTTGTCAGCCTGCCTAGTTCGATGTTGATGAAAAAATTGGGCCGCAAGCGGGTGTTTATGCTCGATCTGGCGGCTACGGCGACCTTTGCCTTGATCGCCACGCAGGGGGTGTTATCCGGCAATTTTGCCCTGTTCTGCCTAGGCTCTGCCGGAATCGGGCTGGCCAACGGGATCAGGCCCTATTACCGCTTCGCCGCTTTAGAAGCCGCCGGAGCGGGCCATGGCCCTCGAGCGATGGCTTTGGTTTTGGCGGGCGGGGTGCTGGCCGCCGTGGCGGGCCCCAATCTGGGCTATTTTGCCAGAGCCGCCTTGTCGGTGCCTTATGCGGGCAACTATTTATTGATCGCCCTTTTGCAAGGTTTAGGGATTTGGGTGATCGCCAGGGTCCGCTTGGAACCGGTCCCGGCGCTGGCCGAAAAGGGGCGATCCTTATATGTGATCGCCAAACAGCCCAGGTTTATTTTGGCTTTGTTGGGGGGGATGATCAGCTACGCGGTGATGTCGGGGCTGATGGTCGCCACCGCCCCGGCCATGACCGATTGCGGCTACTCGTTCTGGGATGTTTCGCAAGTGATCCAGTGGCATGTGCTGGCGATGTATGCCCCTAGCTTTTTTTCTGGGCCCTTGCTGGCAAGGCTTGGGGTTTACCCGGTGCTGCTCTTGGGCGCTATTTTAAATGCCGGGGCCATTGGGATCAACCTCAACGGCCAATCGGCCTCCCATTTTTATGGGGCCTTGATCCTCTTGGGTTTGGGATGGAATTTTCTGTACCTAGGCGCGAGCCAGCTCCTCACCCGCTGCTACCGACCCGAAGAGATGGCCAAGGTCCAAGGGGTTAACGAGCTGGTGGCCCTGGCCATGGTCTCCACCGCCAGCTTAGGTGCCGGATGGGCTTACCGAACGCTCGGCTGGGAAGGCCTCAACTGGGCCTTAACCCCCGCCTTAGTCCTGGTCACTGTTTTAACCCTGGTCTTACTTAAACTCGACCGCCATTAACCCCGCCCCATAAAGGCGGCAGTCTGGCCCTGGAGGCCCGCCCTAACAAGGCGGGCTATTCGGGGGGCGTAATTCTCGTAATATTTCGACTAATTGCCAAACCGTGCTAGAAGGATCGCCCCCCGCCTTCAGGCATTGCGCGTTTTTTATGGCCGTTAGTTGTGCGCGGTCTAGTTGTTTGCACTCTTCTTGGGTGAGTTTTTCTTTTTGGTAAGGTCGCTTAAACAACTCGTTCCAGTGGACATCTAGTTTGGTTTGATAATCCTCCTTTAACATCAGATCAGAATAAGGGCCAAAGTGGAGCAGGAGCCAATGTTCGAACTGTTTAACCGAATAAGCGATTTTAAACCTGGCTGCCTTTGCTTTTTGAAAGGCCTTGGAGATATCGCCGTCCTTTTTAAAATTGTCTTGGTCAAATACCAACCAGACGTCAATATATTTGCGAGGGTTGGTTTTGATGTACCTCTGTGCATATCCAATCAGGTGAGAGGGGCTTTTGTGGGTCGCTGTCACCACCACCTGGGCCTCGTCGGTCTCAAAGGATTCGAAATAGGTTTTTTCGGTACACTGCCCCAAACAAACGATTAAAATCACTTTTTGTTCGCGTGTGTCCTTTTTTCGTTTATTAGACCGCTCTGCGGGTTTATTAGACAGCTCTGGGCGCTTTTTACCCATCGCTGGGCTCAAAAGGGGTGACCTTGGGGATGGCCCCAAAGCGGCCTAAGAGATAGTTTTTGCCATAAGACAGGTCCTTCCTGACCCCTTTGATCTCTAATAAACTATAAAGCTCGGTCGCCCCTAACTCGTCTTTCTCGGTAAACCAAATCTGATCCCGCCGAAAGAGTTTGTTGGTTAATATTTCAGTAGAATGGGTGGTGAAGATGAGTTGTTTAGGTTCCCTTTGGCGCTCGTGAAACAAGCGGACCAAATTTTCTTGAAGCAAGGGGTGTAGGCTGTCGTCTAATTCATCGACTAGGAAGGATTTAAAAAAAAATTTATGGCTCTCAAACAATAATCCCAAATCAAATAGTCGCTGGGTGCCTTCCGATTCTTCTTCTAACGGAAGAGAACGTTGCCCCACTTGCTGGCCGGAGTTATCATGTAGGGTGTGAACCAACAAATAGTTATTCGCTGGTTTATCGGGGTCCAAAAACTCGGATTTTTTTTGCGCCTCACTTTTGGGTTCGGCTAAAAGGTCGGCAATGTGAATATCACAAGATTTTAAAAGCGCGACGATCGACTGTTTGAACTCTGGTCTTGAATGAATTTTTTCGGCGTTGGCGTTCCTGAAAAAACCTTTTCCGACACTGATCTCTGAAATAAAATGGCACAAAATTGAAAAGTAGGTTTTCGTGCTGATTTCACCCTTAAATTGGGCACAAACCGACAAAAATAAGGCGTTTTCCCGGACCTTATCTTGCAAAGGTGAGCCCTCTGCCTTAAAAAGCTGGCCCAGTTGAAAGGTTTGATTTTCTCGTTCGAATAATATTTGCTCCTTCTTTTTTCCAGCTTTTTGGTACAACCATTCCCCAACTACCTTTTTGCCCGTAAATTCGACCCCGTAGCGATAGATGGTTTCCTCACTAACGACCCGGATTTCAAAATGGGTCGGTTTCGTTGCTTGTGCTGCGTTAAATAAAAAGGGTTGATACTCTCGAATGGGTCGATCAATCCGACTAGAATCGGCAGACCGTACTATTAGTGATGCAAAATCATCCATCGCCTTGAGCAAATTACTCTTCCCACTTGCATTAGCCCCATAAATCGCGGCGGACCTGAGCAGAAATAGGTCGTCATGGATCTTGATCAGGTTGTCTGGAAGTTCGTCTGTGCTGTCGGCGATCATCGAAAAGGTTTGGGGCTGATTAAAGCTGCGGTAATTGGCGACGGTGAAGTCAACTAACATGGGGCGCTTGGGTGAAGGGTTAGGCGATTGGCGAATCCTACTCTAGCAGACAGGCGGTGGTCAAATATAAAACGGCTAATTTGTGATTAAATCACAAGCACGGGCCATGCCATGCAGGAAAAAGTCGGCAAAACCTCCCCTCGCCGCTAAAATATCGCTAGCCCCAAACACTGCCCCCTAATAAAACTGGGGGAGACCGGCAAAACTTGGATGGTGCGTTTGGTCCAGTTCGACCTGGGCAGGCTTAGCCTTCGATAGCCAAAGTGACCCCATCCCGAAATCGGGGTTGGGTCACTAGCTTAAGCCGTGAGGACTTCGACGCCTTCTGGGGAGACGTAGAGGGTGTGTTCGAATTGGGCGGATAACTGGCCGTCGATGGTGACGGCGGTCCAGTTGTCGCGCAGGATGCGTACCCCTTTGCGGCCCAGGTTGATCATGGGCTCGATAGTGAAAAACATCCCTGGAAGGATCACTTGTCCCTGGCCAGGGCGGCCAAAGTGGGGGACTTGGGGTTCTTCGTGGAACTTTCGGCTAATGCCATGGCCCACAAACTGCTCAACCACACTACACCCCTGGTCGTGGGCGTAAACCTGGATGGCGTGGCCAATGTCGCCGATATGCCCGTAAGGCTTGACCGCAGCAATACCCAACTCTAAACAATGATAGGCAATCTCGGTCACCCGCCTCGCCTCCTTCGAAACCTCGCCAACAAAAAAGGTTTTGTTGGTGTCGCCATAAAACCCGTCTAAAATACAGGTGACATCCACATTTATGATATCCCCTTCTTCCAAAACCCGTTCCGAGGGAATGCCGTGGCAGACCACTTCGTTAAGGCTAGTGCAGCAAGATTTGGGGTATCCGTGGTAATTTAGGGTTGCCGGAAGGGCCCCGTTGTCCAAGGTGAACTGGTGGACTAGCTCGTTGATATGATCCGTGGTGATCCCGGCTTTGATTTCTTTTTCGATCATCCCCAAAGTGCTTTTGGCGAGCCGACAAGAACGGCGCATTCCCTCGATAAACTGCTCACTCCGTAGAATCGGTTGAGGGCGAAAACTTCGGTTCAAGGTCTGATCCTCCTGATCATGGGTAAGTTGGCAGTGTTTATACTTTTTACCACTGCCACACCAACAAGGCCCGTTTCGGTGAGGCACGTCCGACAAAACTACCTCACCACTAAATTTAAAATTTTATCGGGAACCCAAATCGCTTTAACGATCTCGCGTCCTTCTAAGTGCCTCACAACCTTATCTTGCTTAAGCGCAAGCTGCAAGGCCTCGGTCTGTGAAAGTCCAGGGGGCACGACCAAATTATCGCGATGTTTTCCCAAAATCTGCACCGGAATAGTCAGGGTTTTAGCAACCAATTTAGCCGGGTCATAACTCGGCCAAGTCTCATAGGCTAAGGTATCCCCGCCTTTTAAACGGTGCCACAATTCCTCGCCCAAATGGGGAGCAAAGGGGCTGATCAATAGGGCCAAATTTTTAGCCAGATTTTTATTAAATTGCGGCTGGCCGGTTAGGTGATTAACCATAACCATCAACTGGCTAATAGCCGTATTAAAACGCAAACCCTCTAGATCGTCGGTGACCTTTTTAACAGTTTCATGATAAAGCCGCTCGGTCGCTTCGTCTAAGGCGTTGTCCGTAAACCGACTGGTGGTTTTGTCGTCTTCTTCGACGTAGAGCCGCCAGAAACGGCTTAAAAACCGGTGCGCCCCTTCGAGGCCAGTGGTGGACCAGGGTTTGGCCTTTTCCAAGGGGCCCATAAACATTTCGTAAAGCCTTAGAGCGTCCGCCCCATAGGCCTTGACCACGTCGTCAGGATTGATCACGTTGCCCCGACTTTTACTCATTTTCTCGTTGTTTTCTCCAAGAATCATCCCTTGGTTAACCAACTTCTGAAAGGGTTCTTTGGTGGTGACGTGCCCAAGATCGTAGAGCACCTTATGCCAAAAGCGGCTGTATAAGAGATGCAGAACCGCATGTTCGGCCCCACCAATATATAAATCGACGGGCATCCAATACTTTTCTGCTTCGCTGCTCCACCCGGCCTGATCATTGTGGGGGTCCAGGTAACGCAAGTAATACCAGCAAGAACCGGCCCATTGGGGCATGGTGTTAGAGCTACGTTTAGCGGTTCGCCCGTCGGGCAGGGTGAGGTTGATCCAATCGTCGCAGTGGGCCAAGGGGCTTTCGCCTGACTCGGAGGGTTGGTAGGTAGCCACAGTTGGGAGTTCCAAGGGTAGGTCCTTGGGGTCCATGGGGAGCACCTCCCCATCTTCGGTTTGCATCAAGGGAAAGGGTTCGCCCCAATAGCGTTGGCGGCTAAAGAGCCAATCGCGCAATTTATAGTTGATCGAGGCGCGGCCCCGGCCTTGGGCCTCTAGCCACTCGATCATCTTGGTTTTGGCCTCCTTGACCTTGAGCCCGTCTAAAAAGCCTGAATGGGCCAATATCCCATCGTCCGTTTGGGCCCCTTCGCTCACCTCGACCCCATCTAGGATCGATTTAATCTCAATGCCAAATTGTTTAGCAAACTCCCAGTCCCGCTGGTCGTGTCCAGGCACCGCCATGATGGCCCCGGTGCCGTAGCTCATCAAAACATAATCGGCGACCCAAACGGGTACGGGCTGGCCGTTGGCGGGATTAACCGCGTAGGCCCCAGTGAAGACGCCGGTCTTTTTCTTGGAGAGATCGGTTCGGTCGAGGTCGCTTTTGGCGGCGCAGAATTCTTTGTAATCGTTAAGTTCCTGCCAACGCTCAGGGGCAGTGATCTGGTCCACCAGAGGGTGCTCTGGGGCCAGTACCGCGTAAGTGGCCCCAAAAAGGGTGTCTGGGCGAGTGGTGAAAACCACAAATTCTAGATCAATTTTATCTTTGATTTTAAAGTGGACTTCGGCGCCAACGGATTTGCCGATCCAATTTTTTTGCATCTCTTTGACCGAGGTTGGCCAATCGAGCCCGTCTAAATCTTCTAAGAGTTTTTCGGCGTACTCAGTGATTTTGAGCATCCATTGTTTCATGGGCTTGCGCACCACTGGATGCCCCCCCCGCTCGGACTTACCGTCGATCACCTCTTCGTTAGAAAGCACCGTGCGCAGTTCCGGGCACCAGTTGACCGGGGCATCGTGTTCGTAGGCGAGGCCTAGCTTGTAGATCTCTAAAAAGATCCATTGGGTCCATTTGAAGTATTTAGGGTCCGTCGTATTAATCTCCCGGTCCCAATCGTAACTAAAGCCTAAGGATTTGATCTGGCGGGTGAAATTTTCGATGTTGGCGGCGGTGGTCAACGCGGGGGAGGTGCCGGTCTGGATAGCATATTGTTCAGCAGGCAACCCAAAAGCGTCCCAACCCATGGCGTGCAAAACGTTAAAACCCTGCATCCGTTTGTATCGACTGACAATATCAGTCGCCGTATAACCTTCAGGATGGCCAACATGGAGCCCCTGCCCGCTGGGGTAGGGGAACATGTCGAGGGCGTAATATTTCGGTTTATTAGGCTCAATCTCGACCTTAAAGGTCTTGTTTTGCTCCCAAAAGGCTTGCCACTTGGGCTCGATCTGTTCTGGTCGGTAGGGCATGGTCTCTGCTGCTGGTCTGCCGGGTCCACCCCGTGCAATCCCGCATTCTAGGGACAAGGGGCTTATTGGTCAATGCCCTCGCGCTTGCCTTCCAAAATAGTGGCACCGGCTTAGATCGCCACCCTCAATCCCGCTCCAGCCCTGCTAAAAGGTCTAGGTAGGCTTGGTAGAGTTGGGGGTCTAGGAGTTCTAAGGCGACCTCTTCTTTGACCTTGCAATGGGGTTCGTGGCTGTGGGTGCAGTCCGAATGTTTGCACTGGCCGCCATAGCGGCGGATCAGCGGGAAATGGTCTTTGAGGGCGGTCCGGTCCGTATCCCAAAGGGCGAATTCGCGGATGCCGGGGGTGTCGATTAATTGCCCTGATTTACCGATTTGGTACATTTGGGCGTAGGTGGTGGTGTGGGTGCCTTTCCCCGTATGTTTGCCCACCTCGCCGACTTTGATATTTTTACCGGGAAACAGGCGGTTGATCAGGCTCGACTTTCCCACACCCGAAGGCCCAGAGAGTACACTGGTATGGGTTTCTAAGAGCTCGACCAGCCGGTTATCGTCTCGCCCACCACCCTTGCTCGAATGCAAAATCTCTAGGTCTAAATTTTCAAAGGGTTTAAGCGTGGGTATATGGGTGTGGCCGTGGATTAGGTCGGTTTTGGTCAAGATCAAGACGGCGCGCAGGTTGCCCCGATTGGCGGCGGTCAACATCCGCCAGATTAGTCCCGGCCTGGGCTCTGGGTCTTTAGCGGCGACACAAATAAAAAGAATATCTAAGTTGGCCGCAATTATTTGCTCGGCCTCAATCCCCACTCGGTTTCGGCTTAAGAAGGACTTACGGGGCTCGATCCTGGTGATCAGCCCCAACTTCGCTTCAGGTTCGATCTGGTAAAAAACCCGGTCCCCTACTGCGATCTGGTTATCATATTTTGAGTCTTTAAACAGTGCCCCTTTGGCCTTGCACTCGACCTCAAGTCCCGTCTCATCTCGCAAATAGTAAAAACCCTTGGTCCGGCGAATAACTTGGGCGACTAGATCAGGCATGGCTGTAGGTGGATTAAGAGTTTAAGCCAAGCCTAACCGATTTGTGCTGCTTGAGCAAGATTTGAAGCGACCTTTGGGTTTGGGCGTGCAAAAACTAAGCGGGGCATTATAAAATTTAGGCTTGGCCCCTTGTCCTAATCCAAATGCAGTAATATAAGTACAGATTGCACCAAAACAAACGATAGGGAGACGGTCCATGAAAAAGACGATGTACGAAAAGATTTGGGATGCCCATTTGGTTTACAGCGAAGAGGGTGTAACCCCGCTTATCTACATTGACCGGCACTTAATGCACGAGGTGACCAGCCCTCAAGCCTTTCAAGGGCTTTTAGAAATGAGCCGCCCTATCCGCCGACCAGAGGCGGTTTTGGCGACCTTGGATCATTGTATCCCGACGATCAACCGCGACCAACCAATCAAAGATTCAATCGCGGCTAACCAAGTGGCTACTTTGCAAAACAACTGCCGGATCAACGGGCTTTTGCTGTTTGATATGCAGGGGCCTGACAACGGGATTATACATGTGGTTGCCCCCGAGAATGGCTTCACCCATCCAGGGATGACCGTGGTTTGTGGGGACTCGCACACCGCGACCCACGGGGCTTTTGGCGCCTTGGCCTTTGGGGTGGGCACCAGTGAGGTGGAACATGTGTTGGCCACCCAAACCCTTCCCCAAAAAGCCTCGAAGACCCTGTTGATCAAGATCGAAGGCAAGCTGGGACCGGGGGTTACCCCCAAAGACGTTACCATGGCGGTTATTGGAAAAATCGGCACGGCTGGGGGTAACGGTCATGTGATCGAATATGCCGGTTCAGCGGTTAGGGCAATGAGTATGGAAGGGCGGATGACCCTTTGCAACATGGCGATTGAAGCCGGTGCCCGCGCTGGGATGGTGGCTCCTGACCAAAAAACCTTTGATTATTTACAAGGCAAAAAGTTCGCCCCCGGCCCAGAACATTGGGAAAAAGCGGTTAGCTATTGGAAGAGTTTGGTTAGCGACGAAGGGGCCCATTTTGATCAGGTTATTGAGTTGGACACCGCCTCGATTGGTCCCCAAGTTACCTGGGGCACTAGTCCCGAACAGGTGATGGCCATTGATCAAACCATTCCTAAAACCTCGGATTTTAATGATGCGGGCAAACAGGAAGCTTTAAAAAATGCGCTTCACTATATGGGCCTAAAGTCCGGGCAACGCATGACCGAAGTATCCTTGGACTGGGTCTTTATTGGAAGCTGTACTAACAGCCGCATCGAAGACATGCGTGCTGCCGCCCAGGTTATTAAAGGAAAAAAGGTGAATCCCAAGGTTAGGGCGATTGTGGTGCCCGGTAGTTATCCGGTCAAACGCCAAGCCGAAGCTGAAGGGCTTGACCGAATCTTTAAAGAGGCTGGTTTTGAATGGCGCGAGCCTGGATGCAGTATGTGTTTAGCGATGAATGGGGACGAACTAGCCCCTGGACAGCGCTGCGCCTCGACTAGCAACCGCAATTTCGAAGGCCGCCAAGGAAAGGGGGGCCGCACCCATTTGGTTAGTCCTGAAATGGCCGCTGCGGCAGCCATTGCTGGGCATTTTGTCGATATTCGAACCTGGAGTTAACTATGCAAGCTTTCACCAAAACAACCGGGGTCGCCGCCGTCTTGAACAAGGACAACATCGACACCGACCAGATCATCGCCAAGCAGTTCTTGAAAAAAACCGAGAAAACTGGCTTTGGTAAACATCTGTTCCACGATTGGCGGTTTTTGGCCGATGGTTCGGAAAACCCGGACTTCGAACTGAACCGTCCTGAATATAAAGGGGCCCGGGTTTTGATCACGGGCGACAACTTCGGTTGTGGCAGTTCGCGTGAACATGCCCCTTGGGCTCTGGTGGATTATGGCTTCAAAACCATTGTGGCCACAAGCTATGCAGACATTTTTTTTAATAACTGCTTCAAAAATGGTATCTTGCCCATCATTGCCAGTTTTGAGGACCGAGACCGTCTGGCCGCTGAGGTTTTAGCTAGTCCTGGGGTAAGCTTCACGGTGGATTTGCTCACCCAAAAACTGACCACTCCTGGCGGGATTGAGCTGGCTTTTGAGGTGGACCCAATGCGCAAAGAAAAGCTGGTTCATGGACTAGACGACATCGATTGGACCCTGACTAAAAACGAGCTGATCACGGCCTTTGAAGCCAAACAAAAAGCTGCACAGCCCTGGTTATATCGGTAATTATGAATCCGAAGCTACAAATACTCGATACGACCTTACGCGATGGCGAGCAGACCTCTGGGGTGAGTTATACTCCCGCAGAGAAGGCTAACATCGCCAAAGCCCTTTTAGAGGTGCTTAGGGTGGACCGAGTGGAGGTGGCTTCGGCTAGAGTGTCAGACGGCGAGAAATTAGCCGTGACTAACATCAATGCCTGGGCTAAAGAAAAAGGGTTTTTAGGACAGGTGGAGGTTTTGGGGTTTGTAGATACTCATAAATCGGCAGATTGGATCTTTGAGACAGGCGGAAAGGTAATTAACCTCTTGACCAAAGGTAGCCTTAAACACTGCCAAGAGCAACTAGGCAAGACTCCAGAGCAACATTGGGCCCATATCAAGGAAACTATAACCTACGCGGTCTCTAAAGGCCTTCGGGTGAATGTTTATCTGGAAGATTGGTCCAACGGTTTTGCGGATAGTCCTGACTATGTTTTTGCTATGATGGCGTCCTTAGCAGGCCAACCCATTGAGCATTACATGCTCCCCGATACATTGGGGGTAATGGGGCCAAGTGAAGTGACCCAGGCTTTCGGGGAGATGATCCGGCGCTTTCCTAAGGCGCTATTTGACTTTCACCCACACAATGACTACGGGCTAGCCACGGCCAACGTCTTGGCTGCGGTTAAAGCCGGAGTAGGGGCGGTGCATTGTACGATCAACTGCATGGGGGAACGAGCGGGCAACGCCAGCTTGGCTGAGGTTGTGGTTAACCTAAAAGACCGCTTTGGGATCGAAACCGGGATTGATGAGTCTGAACTGATCACCTTAAGCCGGATGGTCGAAAACTTTTCGGGCAAGCGGATCGCGGACAACGCCCCGGTGGTAGGCTCGAACGTCTTTACCCAAACCGCCGGGATTCATGCGGACGGCGACCACAAAGCCAACCTCTACAAAACCCGGCTGGCCCCCGAACGCTTCGGGCGCAAGCATATATACGCTTTAGGCAAGATGTCGGGTAAGGCCAGTCTGACTAAAAACCTAGAAGAACTGGGCTTACACTTAAGCGACGAAAATCAGAAGCGGGTGCTTAAACGTATCATTGAACTAGGCGATGCTAAGTCCGAGATTACGCCTGACGATTTGGAATTTATCATTGCGGACGTTTTAGAAACCACTGAAGAAGCAAAGCTCAAACTGCTCAATTGCTCGGTTACCAGCGGGCTCGATCTGGATTCGACCGTTTCCATCCGGGTTAAAATTAAGGGCAAAACCAAAAACGCCGCTGGAATTGGCAACGGTGGGTTTGACGCTTTTATTTCGGCCCTGAAAAAGGTGTTAGAGCCGGAAAAATTTAACTTCCCTGAGCTCCAGGACTACGAGATTCGTATTCCCAAGGGGGGCAAAACCTCGGCCTTGACCGAGTGTATCATTACTTGGCAGCAGGAAGGCCGCCGGATCAAAACCCGCGGGGTGGAGGCCAACCAAGTTTTTGCTGCTATAAACGCGGCCATCAAAATGGTCAACCTACTCTTGCCCTAGTTTGCTTGCAAACAGGGGCTGGTATCTGCTACGCTAGAGGTCCACTGGAGGCCTTATGCGAGGGTCAACCTTAGTTAAAATCAGCCCTGAAGAATTAGCATCCCGCTTAAAAACGCTGCTAGAACCTTGGACCTTAAGTGAAAAACAGCACTTAGTCGCCTGTTTCTCATTTGCTAATTTTGCCCAAGGCTTGGCCTTTGTGAACCTTGTCGGAGCTCTGGCCGAAGAGTTTAATCATCACCCCGATATTTCTCTGAGCTTCCGCGAGGTGCGGCTAGACCTATACAGCCACAAACTAGACGGTTTGTGTCTGGCTGATTTCGAATTAGCCGAGGCGATTGGGGCGCTACGCTAAGGGGCGTGCTGATTTAGACCGACATGATGGCCGCGGTTTTTTCCGCCACTAAATAAGGACTAATCACCAAGCGTATCAGTTCGATCCCTTCGGAAATCCGAGCCCTGGTTACGGGCTCACCCTTTAGCATTAAATAAGGGTTCCAAAAGATCGCCACTAGCCAAATCACCTGAGTTAAGCGTCCGATCATGGCTTCATCAAGCGAGCAGACCAGCCCAAGCTCGATCATCGCCCGGATGCAGCTTTCAATACCTACAATCCTAGCGTTTTGCCGCTCTAAAAACAGATCCTTTAAAAGTGGGTCTTGCTCGATTAGGGTGACCATCTCCTTTTGCAAAAACCGGTATTCCCACTCAGCTTCGGTAATCTGGCGGAAGGCCTGATCCAGAGCTTCTAGGCTACCTGGGAGAATGCTGCCTGATGGGGTAATCTTGTCAAACAAGCTGGACATTTGCGAAAAAATCTCACGAATGATTTCTTGCTTGTTAGCAAAGTGATAATAAAGGTTCCCCGGGCTCACCCCGGCTTCTTTAGCAATATGGTTGGTGGTCACCGGCCTTGTGCCGGCGCGGTTAAACAGCAAAAGTGCTGCTACCAATATTTTTTCTTTTGATCCCATTAGAAGCTATATTTTGCCGCCAGTGTGAACCGGTCGTTGTTTTTATAGGCCTCGATCAGAGCATCGGGACCGGGGGAACGAAAGACCACTAAACCACCAGCGATGTTTAAACCCTCAAGCCAATCGTAATCCAAACTGTAGCGATAAACCCCACCGTCTCCGTTGACAAATTGAATCCAAACCAGTCGGCTGTTTAATCGGTCATTGATGGCCGAGTAGCTAAGGGTGGAAAAGGCTAAAAATTGGTTTTCTTTGCTGCTGATGGTTTCATCCCAATTTTTTATATGGGTGTAGTCCGCCTCAAGGGTTAACACTAAGTCGGTCACCCCCATGTATTCAACCCCAAACATATATTGCTCTTGGTCGCGTTCAGCCCAAGCTTGGATCGCCTCTGAACTGGGCCCCCAAGTCAAATTGGCCGGGTAGCGGCCCGACTGGATAAGTGCGACTGCTTGGGTGCCCACGTCAGAGCGGTTCACACGCAGCCCTTTCTTTTGGGCATATTCCCCTTTGATTAAAAGGGAGCCCAAGACCTTGTTGCCCGCCACTCCCACCGAGTCCACCCAAGCATATTGGGGGGCCAAGGTTAATTGGGGACTGCCGGTAGCCAGAGATAAAGAGTCAAAGCCTAAATAAAACTGGTCGTTATAGGTGTGGGAAGCATAAAACCCA